>JAGAJN010000003.1 GCA_017828975.1 Oscillospiraceae bacterium
AATGGACAAGCTTATGCAAGCGATGGAACAGGGAAACAGCAGCTTCAACAAATAAAAAAGGGGACTTTTGTCAAAAAAATGCTTGACAAAAGTCCCTTTATGTGATATTATGGATAAAGCAAAAAGCACCCACAGCTCAAAATGCTCTTGGCGGAACATTTTGAGCATTCATCGACGAACACACAACTGTTCGAGCGACTTAGTGAATGCTGTTTAATCCTGTGCTTGATTATACAGGATTTTAATAGATTTGTCAAGCTGTTCTGCGTTAATGTGTCTTTGTTCGATTCTCACACATTGATGCAGTACAGCTTGACTTTTTGATTCGGAACGCATTGTCCGAGGGAATTTGGTTGCGGGAGCTGGATTTGAACCAACGACCTTCGGGTTATGAGCCCGACGAGCTACCGAGCTGCTCCATCCCGCGATATATTTTGTATTGCCCTCAATCAGAGTGCTTTATTATTATATCACACGGTATCTGGAAAGTCAATAGTTTTTTTGAAAAAACGGGAGATTTGTATAATATGACAAAATGTCTTTACAAAGCCACAATGGTATTGTTGAAATATCCGAAAAACATAATTAATACAGGACATTTGCCATCTTCCCATATACAGATTACAGTCGGTGGAAATTGTATAAAATGACAAAATTATCCGAAACACTTTACATTGACATTTAAATATAGTAAAATGATAAAGTAATGAATTTTCCGAATATACTATATTTATATATCTTGGGGTGTTTTTGTGATAAAGGAAGCAGATGAAAAATACTATTTTGACGGCGAGCTGGGAGCAGTATATTCCCCCGAAGCTACGGAGTTTAGGCTCTGGTCGCCCTTTGCGGAGGCAGTGTCGCTGAACGTCTATCCCGACTGCGTGGGACGCACTCCCAGCGACGTTGTCCCGATGGAAAAGGGCGATGACGGCGTATGGCGTGTGCGCTGCGAGGGTGACCTTGACGCAGTTTTCTACACCTATTCCGTCACCTTCGGCGGGGAAACTACCGAAACTATTGACATTTACGCCAAGGCGGGCGGTGTCAACGGCAACAGGGGACAGGTGGTAAACTTTGCCAAGACCAATCCTATTGGCTGGGGGACACGTCACGCAAAGCCCCTTGAACGCTACACCGACGCCGTTATCTACGAAACTCACGTCAGGGATTTTTCCTCGGATAAGGAGAGTATGTTTACCCACAAGGGCAAATTTCTGGCGTTTACCGAGCGGGGAATGGTCAACCGCTGGGGCGATAAGATAGGCATTGACCACCTTGTTGAGCTGGGCGTTACTCACGTTCATCTGCTGCCCGTTTTCGATTTTCTCACGGTCGATGAATCGGAACAGTATTCTCCTCTTTACAACTGGGGCTACGACCCGAAGAATTTCAATTTCCCCGAAGGCTCCTATTCCACCGACCCTTACGACGGAAAGACACGTATCGTTGAGCTTAAAAGGCTTATTCACGCTCTGCACACCGAGGGTATTGCCGTTGTTATGGACGTGGTTTACAATCACACCTATCAGACCCTTGATTCGGCGTTTACGGCTTCTTTTCCGAGATATTATTATCGAAATTTCGGAGAATACTATTCCAACGGCTCGGGCTGCGGAAATGACCTTGCCACCGAGCGTTTGATGGTTCGGAAATTTATCGTGGACAGCCTTGTTTTCTGGGCGAAGGAATACCATATCGACGGCTTCCGTTTCGATTTGATGGGACTTTACGACATTGAAACCATGAACATTATCCACCGCACATTAAAGGAAATAAATCCCAACGTTATCCTCTACGGCGAGGGCTGGACGGGCGGCGACACTCCTCTTGAATGGGAAAAGCGTGCCATGAAGCACAACGCTGTCCATATGAAAAATGTGGCGTTTTTTAGTGATGATTTCCGTGATACGGTCAAGGGAAATGTCTTTGAGAACCGCATGAAGGGCTATGTAAACGGCGCTCCCAACAACGCCGAGGCTGCCATGCAGATAATCACGGGGCGCACCCGCCACCCGCAGCTGCCCATTCTCGAACGCTACGCCTGGACGGACACTCCCGCTCAGGTGGTCAACTACGTCGAAGCCCACGACAATCTCACCCTCTGGGACAAGCTTTTCTACACAAATCCCACCGACAACGAGGAAAACCGCATTAAGATGGATAAACTGGCGGCAGCGTTCGTGTTCCTGTCACAGGGAATTCCTTTTATTCAGGCTGGGCAGGATTTTCTGAGAACAAAGCCTCTCCCGGGCGGCGCATTCGACCATAACAGCTACAACGCCCCCGATGCCGTTAACAGCATAAAATGGGAGAGAAAGCACACCTACTGCAAGGTTTTCGACTATTACAAGGGGCTTATTGAGTTCAGAAAGAACCACAGCGGTCTGAGAATGACCGAAAGCTCGGAGATCGCACAGAGTATACGCTTTTTCGACAAACTGCCCTCCCGAATGATAGGCTTCAGCATTTCCTCCGACGACAAGCTTTCGGAAATGATAGTCTTTATGAACCCCGAGCCTTACGAGGCGGAGCTGTTCGCATTCGGTGAATATGACGTTTACATTGACGGGGAACGTGCGGGAAATACTCCGCTCTACACCGTGAACGGCAGCTACAAAATCGCCCCCATCAGCTGTATGGTTCTGGGCAGAAAAAGGGAAAATCAGGAAGGGACGCTGTAAAAATGCAGCAGAATCTCCCGATAGTCCCAGCCGTCAAGTGCCATATTCTGCGCACCTTGCTGACACATTCCACATAAATGTCCCGAACCCAACAGGGTGAATGTTATATCGTCTTGGTTAATAGAAAATTCAAATCTTGCCGATGGGAGGTTGAGAAGCTCCGAAAGCTCATTTCCCGAAATCGGCTTGCCGTAAAGCTCTGCGGACAGTACCGTCCCTGCGGGGCTTTTTTCGGTGACGGTCAGGGGGACACCCTCGGCTTTTTCGTTAAAATTTGCTTCAAAACGAGCCGAGATCTCCGCAAGCGTCAGGGTTATTTCCTCGGAAATCTGCGATTTTTCCGTCATGCTAGGGACACTTGCCAGATAGGGGACAGCCTCGCCGAACGCCGTTTCCGCCGACTCGGTATATTCCCACGAGGACGGGTGAAACACCGCAGCTATGGGGATTCCCTCGTAGGCGAGATATTCCCCGGAAACTGCCGAGCAAGCGGCGTATGCCTTTTCATAGGCTTCCTCGTAGCCGTTCCCGAAAAAGGCTTTCGCTTCGTCCTCGGTGAAAAATTCCTGATAAAGCGTGCGGTCGTCGGAAAAATCCGCACCGTCAAGGCTGCTCAGTTCGCAAAGCCTGAGAGCGTATGTGTTTGCGGCAACTGCCTGCGCTTTCAGGGCTTCCTCGGAGTAATCTGCGGGCATCTGCGCCAGAACAGAGCCGATGGAATAATCAAGTGCGGAAATCGGCACCGTTTTGCCCTCGTTGGTGAGATATACGGTGTAAAATTCCCTGTCCGAGCGGCATATTTCCACCTGCGGGGACGGTTCGGCGGCGTATCTTTCGGGATTCAACAGGGACAAAGCGGGTATCCCTGCAAGCATAATGACGTAAACGGCGGCGTTTTTGGCTGTTCCTTTCAATATCATCAGTCCTTTCATTTGTTAAAATCGGAAATCGTCGGCAGAATATGAAAAAACGCTTGACAATGGGGGAAAAGTGTAGTAAAATGATTTTAATGGGTTTTTATCTGTTTGATTCAATGGAGCATCGCAGATTGTTTCCCCAAATATATTTTGGAATGGGTGAGTCTGTTGAACTACACAAACAACGAAGAAAGCATTAAAATTCTATGCGGTGAGGTCATAAAAAATAACACAATAGCACCTAAGTACTACGAAAAATATCAGGTCAAAAGAGGTCTGCGAAACGCTGACGGCACAGGCGTTATGGCAGGTATCACAAATATATGCAATGTCCACGGCTATGTTATCAACGAGGGTGAAAAGGCTCCTATCAAGGGCGAGCTTATCTACCGGGGCTATAATCTTGAGGACATCGTAAAGAACACCGTTGAAAGGGGAAGATACGGCTTTGAAGAGGTCGTTTATCTGCTGCTTTTCGGTGAGCTTCCCGACGAGGTGCAGCTTAAGCGTTTCACCGATCTTCTGGCAAAATTCAGGGAGCTTCCCGAAAATTTTGCAGAGGATATGATATTCAAAGCACCTTCGCCGAATATAATGAACAAAATGGCAAGAAGCGTTCTGGCTATGTATTCCTTCGATGATAATCCCGAGGATATGTCGCTGGAGGCTGAGCTGTTCAGGGCAATTAAGGTCATCGCAAGGCTGCCTGCTACCATGGTTGCGGGCTATCAGATAAAGAGAAGATACTATGACAAGGAATCCCTTGTTATGCACCAGATAAACCCCGACGAGGCTACTGCAGAGAGCATTCTTTCAACTCTCAGATTTGACAGGCAGTACACCCCCGAGGAGGCTAAGCTTCTCGACCTTATGCTCATTATCCACGCTGAACACGGCGGCGGAAACAACTCCACCTTTACCTGCCGCACCCTGACATCTTCCGGAACAGACGCTTATGCAGCCTATGCGGGCGCTATCTCTTCCCTGAAGGGTCATCGTCACGGCGGTGCAAATGCCAAGGTAATGCGTCAGCTGGATGAACTGAAAACCAATATCAAGCATTGGGACAACGACAATGAGGTCGCAGATTACATCAGAAAGGTGTTCAAAAAGGAGGCAGGCGACGGTTCGGGACTTATCTACGGTATGGGCCACGCTGTCTACACTATCTCCGACCCGAGAGCTGTTATCCTGAAGAAAAACGCTATGGAGCTTGCCAAGGGCACGGAGCTGGAAGATGAGTTTATGCTTCTCGACGCAGTTGAAAGGCTCACTCCGAAGGTGTTCGCCGAGGTCAAGGGAGATTACAAGGTAATGTGCGCAAACGTTGACCTGTATTCCGGTCTTGTGTACAAAATGCTTAAGATCCCGCCCGAACTCTGCACACCGCTGTTCGCAGTTTCAAGAATTGCGGGCTGGTCGGCTCACAGGATAGAAGAAATGCTCACCTGCGGACGTATCATTCGTCCCGCTTACAAGGCAATCGCACACGAAAGAGTATACATTCCGCTTGAAGAACGCTAATCATTTATGGGGGCAGTATTATGAAACAGAATCCAACATCTGCTGCAAAAAGCAGAGGAAAATCAGGTGTACTTTCGGTTGACAGACGTATTTCCTTTTGGGTATTTATTGCGGCGGCGGTAATTGCTACCGTCCTCAGGACATATCAGCTTTATGCGGATATGGACCATAACACGGGATATTACATCAACGGCAGCATTTTTATGAATTATACGACGATTTTCATTGCCGCAGCGATAATCGCAATTGCTGTTATTATCCATCTTGGAAGCTCAAAGGATAAGGTCATCAAGTCATGTATCCTGCTTAATCCTATGCGTCTGAAGCAGCAGAAGCTTGCGAAGAAGATTTCTCCAAAGGCTGCTCTTATGTCACTTATAATGTCCGCACTTACTATGTGCGAATTTGGTATCAATGCCTATTCCGCCGTTACCTACAAGGATTGGAGCGTTGTGGGCGTTTGCATAATGGTGTTTCAGTTTGTTGCTGCCATCACGCTTATTTCCGTTGCTGCGGGAATTTTAAACGGCAGCGGAATCACACACCCTCACTGCTTCTTTCTGGCATCTATCCCCATCTGGAAAACTCTTGAGGTCTGCCGTATGGCAATGACAGATGTTACGGTTTCGTCCTATTCTATCAAGATCTATGAGATGTTCACCGATATGGCTGCGGCGATATTCTTCCTGCTGACCATCAGATTTTTCCTTGGTCTGGAGAAGAAACTCACTCGTTACAATATGTGCGTCTGGGGTTATGCAGTCGCTATAATTGCCGCTGCTTCAACTATCCCGAGATTTGCTATGTATTATCTGCTCCCCTTTGACGGAAGAGCATTCATTATTACTCCCAACATTAGCGATCTGGGACTGATACTCCTCCCCCCCGCTCTGGTACACGTTTTCTGGAGCAAATACGAATACCGTGTAATGCCGAAGCTGAATGCTTTCGGTCGCAGACGTTGGGTAAGCAAGAACCTGACAGACAGCGGTTCCGGCATGAAATCAATTTAATAGGCGTCATTTGCGGCGCTTGTTTGCAGGGCGTACTTGAAATAAGTACGCCTGTTTGCGTACTTATTAAGTACAGACTGTTTGCGTAATGAATGGTACACATTGAATGATTGAAAAGGTGTATAAATGAAGAAAAAAATGGTGATCCTTGGCGTTCTGGCGGCGTGTGTGATGTCAGGGTGTTCGGTGGCGGGTACTGCCGAAAATCTTCTGTCGCCGCCAATGCTCAGTGCGGAGCAGTCGGAAATATACGAAGCCCTCAGAAAAGAGCTTGGCAAGGAGATAAAGCTGAAATTCCCCAAAGCGGGGGATTACCGTTCGGCGTTTATTGTTGCAAATATCGACGATGAGCCGACCAATGAAGCGCTGGTCATCTACGAAAGCCCGTCGGGCGGAAATGTCCGCATCAACGTGCTGGACAAGAACGAAAACGGCTGGTTCTCCGCTTATGACCATTCGGGCGCAGGTGCCGAGGTGGAGGGCGTTAAGATATGCCGTATCGGCGGTTCGTCTGCGTTGAATATCCTTGTTGGTTACAGCACGGTAAACCGCAACGAAAAGCAGCTGAAAGCATACATCTACAAGGACGGTGTTCTGGTAAACACCTACGACGACATCTACTTTGCTGCCGAAGTCATGGATCTTGACGGCGACGGGCGCAGCGAGATAGAGATAATCACCGCACCCGCCGAAAATAAGCCCGCAAAGGTCAAAATGATCACTTCCGACGAGAATAATATGCTGTTCGTTCAGGACGAAATAGACCTTGACGAGGGCGTTTCGGAGATAGCTTCCATCGTCAGGGGATATGCTGCCAGCGGACGTCCTGCGCTGTTCATCGACGGCGTAAGGGGCAGCTCGGGACTTTCCACCGAGATAGTTTACTGTATCGGCGGTAGTCTGCGAAATCCCGTGGCACTCAGTGAGGACTCCATTAAGGCTACCCTCCACCCCAAGGGCTATTCTCCTGCGGACGCCGATGGGGACGGTATTACCGAGATACCAACGATCTCGCCCTTCCCGGGCTATGAGTCTGTGTCAAGCGGCAGCGAGGTCCTGAATCTCACCACTTGGAATATCTTCGAGAATTATATGATAGTCCCGAAAATGTCGGGCTTCTACAACCGTTCGGCAGGATATTTCTATATGATACCCAGCCGCTGGGAGGGCGTAGTGACCGTTAAAGCGGACAGTTACACGGGCGAATATGTTTTCTGCCGATACGGCGGAAGCCTGAATGCCAGCACGGTGGAGCTTATGCGTATAGCTGCGGTGGACTCCCTGAACGAAAGCGCATATTTGGAAAACGGCTATTTTACCGCCGAATCACGAAGCGGTATTTGCTATATGATAAAAATCAACAGCGAGATCGACGAACCTTTAGTGCCCACGCTGGCAGAGGTCAAAAATAATTTCTATCTAATCTGAATATTCGGAGGAACGTTATGAAAAGAATTCTTGTTTGCGAGGACGAGGACGTTATCAGAGATTTCGTCGTCATCAATCTGAAAAGAGCGGGCTATGACGTGGTTGATGTAAACTGCGGCGAGGCGGCTCTGGAAGCCTTTGAGCGTGAAAACGGCAACTTTGATATTGCCCTGCTGGACATTATGATGCCCGGTATCGACGGCTTTACCGTATGTAAAACGCTCAGAAGCAAAAGCTCCGCTATCGGCATAATCATGCTGTCGGCTAAATCCCAGGAAATGGACAAGGTGAGCGGGCTTATGCTGGGAGCTGACGACTACATAACCAAGCCCTTCTCACCGTCGGAGCTTACTGCCCGCATCGACGCTATCTACCGCCGTGTGAGTATGACTGTCGCAAAGGTGGAAAAGGAGCCGACTATCGAATCCGGTCCCTTTGTGCTTAATCTCAAAAGCAGGACGGTGGCAAAAAACGGTGTGCCCGTTGAGCTTACTCAGGTGGAATATCAGATACTTGAATATTTCATGAACAATCAGAACACCGCTCTTGACCGTTCTTCTATTCTTACCCACATCTGGGGGGAGAATTATTTCGGCGATGATAAGATAGTCGATGTAAACGTAAGACGTATCCGCATGAAGATAGAGGACGAGCCGTCAAACCCACGCTATATCCAGACCATATGGGGCTTCGGCTACAAATGGACGGCAGGTAAATGAGTAAAGTCAGTATTACAAAGCGTTGGCTGGTGAACAATCTGGGCGTCAGTGCGGCGGTGGTGTTTTTCGTTGCCGTGCTGCTTTCCGTGCTTATCAGGGGATATTATTACGGCTCCGCAAAGCAGTATGTGAACGCCAAAATGAACACCCTCATCAGTATGCTCCAAGGCTCCTATCAGGATAGTCCCACGGGCTTTGCCTCCGAGGTCAAGAGCATGGTGGAAAGCTTTCCCGACCGAAACAAGGCGGAGCTTATGGCTATCGGTTCGGACGGAAAGATAAAGCTCACATCTTCGGGCTTTGTCCCCGAATATACCCTTGGCTTGCAGGATTACAAGGACGCAGTCGCTTCGGGAAACACGGGCTTCTACATGGGCAGGTCGGAAAGCGGCGAGGGGATAATGGCGGTCACGGCGATAACGCCCTCCCGTTGGGGAGAATTCAGTGCGATACGCCTTGTTACGTCGTTGGACGAGCTGAACAGAACTGTTGCGTTCTACGTTATCATAGTGTGGCTGGCAGCGTTTGCCATAATTATGTTTATGCTTCTGTCGGGACTTTACTTTATCAAATCTATCGCAATTCCCGTCAGACAGATAGGTCAGACCGCCAGACGGTTCGCAAAGGGTGATTTTTCCGTCCGCATCGCCAAAAAGAACGATGACGAGATAGGCGAGCTTTGCGACATTATCAACCATATGGCGGAGGAGCTGGCGGCTGCCGAGGCCATGAAGAACGAGTTCATTTCCAGCGTTTCCCACGAGCTGAGAACGCCGCTCACGGCTATCAAGGGCTGGGCGGAAACTCTGGACGGCATGACCGACGACCCCGCCGCAATGTCCAAGGGAATGAAGGTCATCAGCAGCGAAACGGAGCGTCTTTCGCAGATGGTGGAGGAGCTTCTGGACTTTTCCCGTATACAAAACGGAAGATTTACCCTCGTCAAGGCGACAATGGACGTTCTCGCCGAGCTGGGGGACGCTGTGCTTATCTATGCCGAAAAAGCCCGAAAAGAGGACATTGAGCTTGTCTATGACGAGCCTGAGATGCTGCCGTTTATTTCGGGAGATAAGAACAGGATTCGCCAGGTGTTCATAAATGTTATCGACAATGCCATAAAATATTCCGACAAGGGCGGCTTGGTTTCCATTCAGGCGGGCGAAACCGACGACGGCTTTGTGGAGATAGACGTTTCCGACACGGGCTGCGGTATCAGTCCTGCCGACCTGCCGAAGATCAAGACGAAATTCTACAAGGCAAATCACACAAGGCGAGGTTCGGGCATAGGGCTTGCGGTGGCGGACGAGATCATCTCAATGCACGGCGGAACGCTGGACATCATCAGCGAACAGGGCGTCGGAACGACCGTCATTATCAGATTGCCTATTGAAAAAAATGAGGGGTAAGTTCATCTAAGGAGAAATATCGAAAAAATGAGCAAGAAAAAGAATATCAGCGAAACACAGCACAAGACCTCCATAGGCGGTCAGGCACTTACCGAGGGAATTATGATGCGAGGTCCCGGGCTTGCTTCTATGGCTTGCCGTCTGCCCGACGGAACTGTGGATATTGAAACATGGGAGATAAAAACCGGCAAGAACGCCCCTTGGTATATGAAAGCACCGTTTATCCGAGGGTGCATAAACTTCGGTGTTGCTTTCGTTGACGGAATAAAATGCAATATGAAGGCAAGCGAAAAGCAGATAACCGATGATGACGACGATGAAGAGCCCACCGCATTCGAGAAATGGCTCACCGAAAAGCTGGGGGACAAGCTTGTTCCCGTCATAATGATCGCTGCGACGGTCATAGGCGTTGTTATTGCGGTTTGCCTGTTCAAATTTCTGCCTATGCTGCTGAGTAACCTGTTAGAGGGTTTCGGCGTCGGACGGATAGGCATTTCTGCATCCGAGGGCGTGCTGAAAATACTGCTGCTGGTAGGCTATATGTGGGCTATCTCCTTTATGCCCGATATTGCCACCACCTTTCGCTATCACGGGGCAGAGCACAAGACCATTGCCTGCTACGAAAAAGGTCTGCCGCTGACCGTTGAAAATATCCGTGAACAGACCAGATTTCACCCCCGCTGCGGCACAAGCTTTTTGCTGATAGTTGTGCTTATCAACATTCTTGTGAATATGTTCCTGCCTTACGGAAAGGGGAATATGCTGCTTCGTTTCGGCTTGCAGATGCTGCTTCTTGCGCCTATTGCTTCGATCTCCTATGAAATTATCCGTATTGCGGGACGATATGACAACGCATTTACACGGTTCATATCCGCCCCGGGTCTTTGGCTTCAGCGCATCACCACAAAAGAGCCGAACGACAAGCAGATAGAGGTCGCAATTGCGGCAATGGAAAAGGTTATCCCCGAAAACAGGGAGGACGACAGATGGTAACTGTACAGGAGCTTTACCGCTTCGCAAAGGGCGAGCTTCAAGGCTTGGAGAATGTGTCCCCCGCATTTGAAGCGGAATGTCTTTGCGAGGATATTCTTCATATTTCGCAGACACAGAGAATGATAAGTCCCGACACCGTCCCCGACGAGGGCGACAGGGAGCGTTTTCTTGACGCTGTACGCAGGCGGAAGAACGGCTATCCCTTGCAGTACATTCTCGGGAAATGGGAATTCTGTGGGTTTCCCTTTATGGTTGGGGAGGGCGTGCTGATACCCCGTCCCGACACGGAAACTCTGGTGGAAGCCGTTTACAGCCGTATGAAAAACCGCTGTTCAAAGCGCATTGCCGACCTTTGTGCGGGCAGCGGGGCAATAGCTGTTTCCCTGAAAAAGCTGCTGCCGAAATCCGAGGTCTTTGCAGTGGAGCTTTCGGGAGATGCAATGCCCTATCTTACGGAAAACTGCCGTATAAACGAGGCAGATGTGAAGATAATCAGGGGCGATGTCTGCGACGGACGGATACTCCAGAATTTCTCCGACCCCGACAGCCCCGGAGATTTTATCCCGCTGGACTGCATAGTATCAAATCCCCCGTATATCACCGACAGGGATATGAAAACGCTGCAAAAGGAAGTCACCTATGAGCCTGAAATGGCACTCAGGGGCGGCACGGACGGGCTTAGCTTTTACAGAATGATCACTCTGCTCTGGAAGGACCTGCTTTCCGATAACGGCATAATGGCGTTTGAATGTGGATATGACCAGGCGGACAGCGTTGCCGAGATAATGTCACAGGCAGGATTTTCCAATATTGACATTGTTTGCGACAGGGCGGGCATTCGCCGTGCTGTCATTGGAATGATTTAACTTGAAAGGATAGATAAAAATGGCACTTGAGAAGAAGAAAAACGATAAAAAAGTCCCTGTTGTGGAGATACCCAAAACTGCCGAGGAAAAGCAGAAGGCTCTGGAGCTTGCTATTGCCCGTATCGACAAGGCTTACGGCAAGGGCACCGTTATGAAACTGGGACAGGCTCCTACCTATGAGGTGGACTGTATTCCCACAGGCTCCATGACACTTGACCTGGCTCTCGGTATCGGCGGCGTTCCCAGAGGACGTATCGTTGAGATCTACGGTCCCGAAAGCTCCGGTAAGACCACCGTTGCGCTCCACGTTGCGGCGGAGGCTCAGAAGCTGGGCGGAAATGTGGCATTCATCGACGTTGAGCATGCTCTTGACCCCGTTTATGCAAAGGCTCTCGGTGTAAATATCGACGAACTGCTGGTTTCTCAGCCCGACAGCGGCGAACAGGCTCTGGAGATCTGCGAGGCTCTGGTTCGTTCGGGTGCAATCGACTGTCTTATCCTTGACTCGGTTGCGGCAATGGTAACAAAGTCCGAGATAGACGGCGAAATGGGAGATAACCATGTCGGTCTGCTGGCACGTCTTATGTCCCAGGCAATGAGAAAGCTCACCTCCGTAATTTCAAAGTCAAACTGCGTTGCGATCTTTATCAATCAGGTAAGAGAAAAGATAGGCGTTATGTACGGAAATCCCGAAACTACTCCCGGCGGACGTGCTCTGAAATTTTACAGCTCCGTCCGTATTGAGGTAAGAAAGGGTGAATCGCTGAAAAACGGCAGCGAGATATTCGGCGCCCGTACCAAGTGCAAGGTCGTTAAGAACAAGGTCGCTCCACCCTTCAAGGAGTGCGAATTTGATATGATCTTCGGAAAGGGTATCTCAAGAACGGGCGAGGTGCTGGATATTGCCGTAGATCTGGACATAATAAAGAAAAGCGGCGCATGGTTCAGCTATAACGACGCCAAGATAGGTCAGGGACGGGACAATGCCAAGAAGTTCCTTGCGGATAACCCCGATGTTATGAAGGAAGTCGAGGAAAAGATCAAAGCAAATTCCGACAAGCTCTCCTTTGCGGTAACGCCGTCCAAGGAAGATGAAGAAACAGCTGCTGCCGCTCCCGAGGCTGCCAAGACCGCAGCTGCAAAGCCTGCCGCAGCTCCAGTTGACGATATAAACATCGACATTGACGCCGAGGACGATTTCGAGGAATTTACTCCCGTTGAAACAGACTGATGGATATGACAATTGAAAGCTGCCGTGTTTACAAGGGTACCACGTGGGAGGTATGCTTTGCGCAGGGCGGCAGGATATATCTTTCCGCCGAGATAGTCAGCGCAAACGGTCTGAAGGACGGGCTGGTGCTTACCCGCAGACAGGTCGCCTATCTCATGTATCAGCAGCAGTACCGCAAGGCGAGGGAACGTGCGCTGTACATTATTGAGGCGGGGGACATCAGCTTCAAATGCCTTTACGAAAAGCTGGAGAAGAATTACAGCAAAAAGGTCAGCATAGACGTTTGCAGGAAAATGGTCGAGCTGGGGCTGGTGGACGACAGAAAATACGGCGAAAAGCTTGCCGAAAGGTACTTTGAGGTAAAGCTGTTCGGTTACTATCGGGCAAAGCAGGAAATGCGCAAAAAGGGCGTTCCCGATGAGATCATCGAGGAGCTTTGTGATGAGTACGCAGATGACTCGGTTGAGCGAATCGAGCGGCTCATCAGGGAAAAATATGCCCGTTATCTCGGAGATGAAAGCGGCAGGAGAAAAGCCGTTGCCGCTATCACCCGAATGGGACATTCCTATTCCGACATAAAAATTGCCATGAAAGCGTATCTTGATGAAAGCGAGGAATTTGAAGAATGAAAAGCTGCACAAAGGCGATACTTGCTGTGCTTTGCATAATGGGCGCAGCGGTCACCGTCAAGACTATCCTTGAAATAATCGACAACGGCAGAAAAATCTACTATGAGGTAAAGGGCGAATAATGCCTGCACCATTGGGAGTATCAACGTGAATAAATACAGAACTCTTGCGGGAAACACGCTGATCTTCGCTGTCGGTTCCTTCGGGGCGAAGCTGCTGAGCTTCCTGCTGGTATCGCTTTACACCGGCTGCCTTACCGAGGCGGAGTACGGAATTCAGAATATTATCTACGATACGGGAAATATACTTGTGCCCATTGTCGGACTTGCTATGTCTGAGGCGGTGGTCAGATACGGTATCGACAAAAAGTACGATAACCGAAAGGTCTACACTATCGCCCTTGTAATGCTTGCGCTGGGAATGACGGTGTTTGCCGTGTTTACGCCTGCGCTGGGGTTGGTGAGCAAGCTGCGGGGATACTGCTTTCTGCTGTATGCCTTTGTGTACTGCTCCTGCTTCCGTCAGGTGGCTTCGCAGTTTGTCAGGTCGCTGGGGTATGTGAAGCTGTTTGCCGCAGACGGCATTATTTCCACGCTGACTATCGTTATATTCAATGTAATATTTATGGTCTGGCTGAAAATGGGCGTTACGGGCTATATGCTGTCGGTGATTCTGTCGGACGCTTTGTCCTTCCTTCTGCTGACGGCGATAGCAAAGCTTCATAAGTATATGGACCTGAAATATCTCGACAAAAGGCTTATGAAGGATATGCTGAGATATTCCGTGCCCATGATACCAGCCCTGATAATGTGGTGGATAATCTCCTCGTCGGACAGATATGTCCTTGCCTATATGGTGGACGACAGCGCAACGGGTGTTTATTCTCTGGCAAACCGCATACCTACGCTTATTATGTTGGTTTCGACTATGTTCTATCAGGCGTGGCAGATGTCGGCTATCTCCGAAAATGAGGATAAGCAGGTCAGCGGATTTTACGCTTCGGTGTTCTCGGCGTACAGTTCCATAATGTTTATCGGTTCGGCGGGCGTGACGCTGTTCGGCAAGCTTATACTTACGCTGCTGACCATGTTCAGCGAAAATGCCGACGGGTATATGGAGGCATTCCATTATTCGCCTATACTTATTGCTTCGGTGCTGTTCCAGTGCTTCTGTCAGTTCCTGTCAACTATCTATTCGGCGAGAAAAAAGACGGTGAACTCCTTCTGGACGAGCTTTGCAGCAGCTGCCCTGAACATTGCGCTGAACTTCCTGCTTATTCCTAAATATGGTATTTACGGAGCTGCCGCAGCCACACTTGCCAGCTATTTTGTCTGCTTTGTCATCAGAATGTTTGACGCAAGACGGTATATTCACTTTAAATTCAGCGTTGTACGGTTCGTTATAAATACGGTCATTCTTTCGGCAATGATGGTCATTGCATCTTCCGAACCGAAGCTTTGCTATCTGTGGCTGAGCCTGCTGTTTATCCTGATAACGCTGCTGAATTTCAAGGCAATTCTTAGGACTGTAAAGAAAATATTGGAAAAATAACAAATCATATCTCCTCCGAATGGGGGAGATATATTTGGTTAATGTGGGAGTTTTATGGGACATATTGATAAAAGAACAAGAAACGCCGCTGCCTTCTGGTGCACGGTTATGATGATCGCTCTGGGAGCAAGCGACGCTCTCAGGGGCGTTTTTCTGCCCGTTTTCAAGGGGACCTTCGGGCTTTCGCAGACGGAAGCTTCGGTCATTATAATGGTCAGCTATATCGGAAATATGGTTTTCCTCTTCCTGGGCGGATATATTTCCGACAGGGTGGACAGGCGGAAATTCATCATTGCTGTAACGCTGATGTGGATGTCGGCGCTGTGCATTTACATTTTCACGGAGAACTACATTCTGATAGTCTGCGCAATGCTGTTAAGTATGGGGGCTTCAACCATGCTGTCCACCACCGTGAATGTCATAACGCCCATTGCATTTATGTCGCCTGCGCTGATGATAAACATCTTCAACTTCATTCAGGGAATAGGCATCGTGGGTGCTCAGAAAATCGGCGGGCAGTTTACGGGCAGCATCGTTTACTGGCATCGGGCGAATGCTGTTCTACTGGCAATGGGGCTTGTGGGTTCGGCGGCGCTTGTGTTTATGAAGCTGCCGAAGCCGTCCTCCGAAAAATCCTCGGGGGGATATGGAAAAATAGTGAAAAATCCCGCCTGCTTTCGGCTTATTTTGCTGTTTGGGACATACTGCGTTGCCGAACATGGTCTGCAAAACTGGCTGACTACTTACGGCAGCGAACAGCTGGGCTATACAGTTTCACAGTCGGCGGATTTTCTGTCATATTTCTTCCTCGGGATAACCGTAGGACGGCTTGTTTTTGCGCCCATAGCGGCGAAGATAGGGGCTAGAAAAACGCTTCTTGTGTTCTCCCTGACGGCTGGGGCGGCTTACATGATCGGTGTGCTTGCGGGCAAAAGCGGTATCTTCCTGCTTTGTCTGTCGGGTCTGGGATTTTCCGTGCTATGGCCCACCATGGTGCTGCTTATCTCAAAGTGCTATCCTTCCGAACAGGCGGGAACGGCAACGGGACTTGTTATCGGCTCGGCTACGCTGTTTGACATTGCCTTTAATGCGCTTTTCGGCAGATTTACGGAAGCGGTCGGTCTGGCAAACAGCATACTTATCCTGCCCGCAGCAATGCTTATCTACTGTATCGTTTATCTGGAACTGCACATGTATCTGAAAAAAGTCGGGGAATGATGTGGGAGCTTTATTGGACAGTTGACATTTCGGTATAATCCTCAAAATGTGGAAATATACATAATACTAAACACCTATTAATCACGGGAATCTCACGGCGTAAAAACCCATAAACGCAAGCTTTTTACGCCGATTTCTTCTCTGTGATTTAAATAGTGTTTATATAATTTCGCATACGGAGGAAAATGGCAATGGCTGAGCAGAAAACCGACAAGACACCGCAGAATATCATTATGGAAAACCGCAAAAGGCTTCAGATAACAGGCGTAACCGATGTTGACAGGTTCGACGAGGGCAGCGTTATCCTCTACACGACGTTGGGCGAGCTGGCGGTCTACGGAAAGGAGCTGCGGGTGGAAACCGTGTCTGCCGAAACGGGCGAGCTGACTGTGGAGGGGGAGATAAGCTCTCTTGTTTACGGGGACAGCTCCCGCAGGTCGCCTATCACCCTGATGGGAAGGCTGTTCAGGTAACGTCTATGCCGCTGGAAACATTCTTTACCGTCAGTGAGCAGGTGCGGTTTTTCCTGCTTTCGGTGGTGCTGGGGGCGGTCATGGGGGTGTGGTACGACGTGTTTCGGACCATACGCATACTAGTCCCGTCAGCGAGAAAGCCACTGCCCACCGCCGTATGCGATGTGATATTCTGGGTGAGCAGCTGCCTTGTGCTGTTTTTGTTCTCATATAATGTGTCTGGGGCGGTGCTGCGGGGATTTATGGTCATTGGGAGCCTGTGCGGATTTGTGCTGTATCTGATGTCCGTAGGCAGCATAGTTACGGGATTTTTTCGGATAATCGCCTCGGGACTTATGAAAATAGGCGCATGGTGTCAAAAAAAGTCGGCGGTTTTTGTGAGAAACGGAAAAAATCCCCGTCATACGAAAAAATTGTAAAAAACCTCTTGCAAATTTCTTTCGTTTTGTGTATAATGAAAATTGGACAGTTTTATCCTTTAGGCGTGATTTTCTGTATCTGACGATAGGAGGCGATGGCGTTGGACGAGGCATACAGACTAAAAAAAGACCGTCTGGAAAGACAGCGCCGCCGCAATGAAAGGCATAGACAGAACAGGCTTAAAGGCGGTCCCGTGTTCCGATTGGTCAAAAAGCTTGCTTTTGTCGCAGCCTTTGCTTATACGGCAATTACTGTTGTGACCGTTCAGGCTGACAATGCGGATAAGCGGCGTGAGCTGGAGGAGCTGAAGCTAAAGGAACAGCAGCTTCAGGCAGAGAATGAGGAGTGCGCAAGGCTTCTCGACGATGAAAATGAACAGGAGTATTATGAGCGTCTGGCGATCGAAACTCAGGATTATGCCTATCCGTCCGAGCGTCGGTTTATAGATACTTCGAGAAATTAGTTATCAACCGTCGGATACGGCGGTCAAATAAAAAAATATGAGAGGAAAAAAATTCTTTTATGCAGCTGGAAGTTGGAAAAATTTACGAGGGTAAGGTTACCGGAATAACCAAATTCGGAGCATTTGTGGAGCTGGAGCCCGGAACTACGGGAATGGTACATATCAGCGAGGTCGCAAACACCTTCGTAAATGAGATCAAGGATCACCTCACAGAAGGTCAGCAGGTCAAGGTCAAGGTGCTTAACATCACAGAAGAGGGGAAGATCTCCCTTTCTATAAAGAAGGCAGTGGACAATCCTCCGCCCAGACGTGATTTCAAAAAGCAGGGTGGCAACGGAGGAAATGGCGGAAACCGCAGCTTTAACGGCGGCAACCGTAACGGCGGAAACAGGGGCGGCAAGCCCTCAAACGGCGGCGGGAACAGCCACAGCAATTCATCGGCACAGCCCCCTATGTTTGCAATGGAGAAGCCTCAGAGCTCGGGAGATGCGTCCTTTGAGGATATGCTCAGCCGCTTCAAGCAGAACAGCGAAGAAAAAATGAGCGACCTGAAAAACATTATGGACAAGAAAAGACGTCCCGGCGGAACAAGAAGGGGCGGCGGAGGCAGGGGATAACTGTCTTTGTTCTGCGAATATAAGAAAATCAACTGCTTTGCTGAACCTTTGGCAAGGCAGTTTTTGTATTCCTACAAGTAAATGATATTTACATTTACCTCAAAATAAACAGCCCTCGGAGAACTTTTCCGAAGGCTGATTTTTGCAATATTTTGGGGAATAATGTGAATTATTCGGCGGACTTTCCGTCGGTGACGGTTTCCTTCAAGGAAGCTGCAAGACCTGCGATGCCCTGTATTTCCGAGGGAATAATGATCTTTGTTGCCTTGCCGTCGGCTGCCTTTGCGAAGGCTTCGAGGGATTTCAGGGTGAGAACGTTGTCGTTGGGGTTAGCGGCGTTCAGGCGTTCAAGGCTGGCTGCAAGGGCGTTCTGAACCATCTGAATGGACTCTGCTTCACCCTGCGCTTCAAGTATCTTCTGCTGACGAACAGCGTCCGCACGGAGGATAAGAGCCTGCTTTTCTGCCTCGGCACGGAGAATCTCCGACTGCTTTTCAGCCTCTGCACGAAGTATCTTGGACTCTCTTTCACCCTCTGCAACGAGTATCTGAGATTTCTTGTCACCCTCTGCCTGGAGAATTTTCTCACGGCGTTCACGCTCTGCCTTCATCTGCTTTTCCATGGCGTCCTGGATTTCACGGGGAGGAAGGATGTTTTTCAGCTCAACTCGGTTAACCTTGATGCCCCAGCGGTCGGTCGCCTGGTCGAGGATAGCGGTGATCTTGGTGTTGATGACGTCACGGGAGGTAAGGGTGGAGTCCAGCTCCATTTCACCGATGATGTTACGCAGAGTGGTGGCAGACAGGTTTTCGATAGCAGACATAGGGCGCTCAACGCCGTAGGTGAACTGCTTTGCGTCGGTCACCTGGAAGAAAACAACGGTATCTATCTGCATAGTAACGTTATCCTTGGTAATAACGGGCTGGGGCTTGAAGTCAACCACCTGTTCCTTGATGGAAACTCTCTTTGCAACCTTGTCGATGATGGGGATAATAAAGTGAGGTCCCGTGCCCAGAGAAGCGTAATATGTTCCCAGACGCTCAACAACGTAGACCTGAGCCTGGGGAACGATCTTGATTCCCGAGATGACAATGATGAGTACGATAAGAATTACTGCGATGATTATCCAATCCATAAATGTTTACTCCTTTGCAGTTAAAATTTTTTCGGGGACAACGGTGAGCTTTGTGCTGTTTACGGCGGTGACGGTAACGGAGATGCCTTCCTCGATAACTGAACCGTCCTCGGAAACAGCCTGCCAGTCCACGCCGTCAAGCCTTGCTCTGCCTGTGGCTGCGGAAGCGTCCACTTTTTCGATGATGACGGCTGTTCTGCCGATGCTTCCGTCTGCATTTGTCCTTGCTATCCGCTTTGGCATGATCTTTTTGAGCAGCGGGCGGGTGAATGCCATAAGGATTCCCGAAACAAGCAGGCAGACCAGTGCTTGTATTCCAAGGGGAACTCCCAGCTTTGCGAGTATCATGGCGATGATAGAGCCGATAACGAACCATATGGAAACAAGCTGAAGTGTTGCCGCTTCTATAAGAATGGAAGCTACCAGTATTATCAGCCATAATATCATTGTACCTGTCATAAGCGTAACTCCTTTCGGGAAGATTTGGTAAATGTCATTTACCTTGTGATTATATAATAACACATTTCCCGTAAAAAATCAAGGGGTGGACAATGCGCTTTTTCAACAAATCTTATACATAATATTTATAGCTTTTCACTAAATCCATTGGTTTATTCTGCTTCATTAAACAGGAAGAAAACGTCGGAGCCATTGACTTTGAAAATAACGCCGTAAGCATAAGCCGAATTCCGCCATTTTCCCGAGGGAGCATTCAGCCGAACATAAAAATCGTCCAGATCGGCATAATAGTCATTTTTATACTCATCATAATCATAATAGCTGTGGCAGAGCAATCGACAGCGGTAGCGGTAGCATTCTGTCCGCTCGGGTAATTCCGCCAATTGGGAGATCATTTCCGCTTTTTTTCGCTGATTTCCGATATTCCGAATTACGGCAACAGCGCAGCCTATAAGAACAGCCGCAATCACAGTTATGGCAAGGGCATACGGCATTTCGGAAGATACACCGCCTTTGTCCTTGGTTAAATAAGCTGCCGCAGCTATCAGCAAAATTCCTGCAGCTGCGCTTTTGAATATTTCGCCGCTGCTGTGGTTCATCTCACGTTTCGCAGCACGTTTGAAGGCTTCGCTAAGCTTTTCGTTTAATACGCAAGGTTGACCGCCTCGTATGAAGCGTTCCAGCTCAATATTAACGGGCGCAAAATTACCTTGAATACGATCGGGCTTTGTTTCGGTTTTTTCGATGTTATTGCTTAAAAACAGCATATTTATTTTCCCCAATCACAGAAGTACCGGTTTAATTTTTGATAAGCTGCGTATTTATCATTGTTCCTCATCGTTGAAGAAGAAAAACATATGCGTTCCGTTTACATCTATTAATGCAGCATAGGCGTACTCTGCTCTTTCCCATTTGTCCGAAAAATTGAAGATCTCCACCGCCAATTCACCCAGATCGGCGTATATTTCCGTGACCTCCGATTCGGGATCGGATTCATTTCTCCAGTATGTGTATCGGAGCAGTTTGAATTTAAACCGAAAACATTCTGCGCTGTCACAAAGCATCTCAGCTTGGGAGCATAGGCTGCTGTAATCCTTTACCTTTCCGGAATATATCAAAAGTCCGATTCCTGCGGCTATAAATATCACGCCCAGAACGACAGGAACGACAATTGCCGCTTTTGAAGTATCTTCCGCAGTAAAGGCGGTTATCAGCGCAATGAGCAGCGCCAATGTTCCCGAGCCTATGGAAAACGCTCCGAACGCCAGAATGATACCCTTGCCGAGGCTCGAACGGACAGAGTTTTGCCGAACAGTGCTGTTGAATGCTCTGCGAAGTCTGTCATCAAACTCGCAGTGTATTCCCTTGCTTCGTACAAGACTTTCGCTGCCCATATCGATAGGGACGCAGTTTTTCTGAATGCGGTATGGTCTTCTGCTGATTTGCCGACAGCTTATCTCTGAGTTCATCATACTCTTCCTTTCATTATACCAGCAGATAAAAGTGCTCCGCCCCTTTGACATTTATCACAACGCCGAAAATGTACGGTCCGGGTTCTGCCATAGAGGAGATCATTACGAAAAAATCCCCCAGATTGGCATAGTAAAGGCAGCTGTTGTCCTCATGGTCTATAACATAGCGGAGTTTCCCGTAAAACTCGTATTTAAAGCAGAACAGGTTGCCCTTATCCGCTTCTTTAAGGGCGATGCTGTTTGCGTACAGGTCGTAGCCCCCTATTATAGCGAAGATCAGCAGCGCAAACAGTATGGGAATTGTCCACCATTCGGGCATTGTCCGTTTTATAATAAAGGTCACAATAAGTGACAGAAAGAGCATTGACATTCCTGCTGCAATTATGATATTTTTGATATTGTTTCGTAAGATGAGATTTTTAAGTGCTTCCCTGTGCCACTCGGTAAACTCGTTCGGTTCGCCGCCGAAGATGTATTCCCGAAGGTCGGGGTTTATCTCCTCACAGTTTCCCTGACAAGGTCCGGGCATTTCATCGGTGTCAACAGTGACGCATCTTTTCAACATATAATCGAAATTCTCCATAGCTTTCACCCTGATCAATTATATAATAATTGTTTGAAAATATCAGAAAATCCGTGTAAAATCGGCGTAAAAAATGCCGTACCGCTGAAAAACAGAGGTACGGCAAATTCTATTCGGCTGCTTTTTCCGCCCCGACAACGCTTGTTATCCAGACGCCCTTTTTGATAAGAACTGCGCCTATGACGCATTTTATAATGTCCGTTGCCTGAACTGCGGCATACAGCGGCAGTATGGGCAGGTCGGTCAGTTTGCAGAGGGCAAGTGCCAGCGGTACCGACACCACCCATGAGAACACGCTGTCAAACAGGAAGGTGACAAACGTTTTTCCGCCCGAACGGAGAGTAAAATACAGCGAATTCAGCACGCCCTGAACTGGGAAGAACAGCGCTGTTATAATTATAAAGCTGCTGCCCAGATGTCTGACCTCCTCCGTAACATTGTAAAGCTTCGGGAAAACGCCGGAAAGTGCCACAAGTATCACCGTAAGCCCGACGCAGATACCGCCCGACAGTCCCGCAAGTCCGAAGCTGCTTTTTCTTGCCCGCTCAAATTCGCCTGCGCCCAGAAGCTGTCCGATAACGATGCCGATAGCGTTTCCGAGGGCGATGAACACGACGTTCAGCAGGTTGCAGAGGGCATTTGAGATGTTGATGCCGGGGATAATGTCCATTCCTCGGAGGGAGTAGCATTGCGTCAGAGCGGCAATTCCGCCCGACCAGAGCAGCTCATTCAAAAAGATCGGCAGACCTTTTCGTACAATATCTCCCGCAAGACTTTGGGGAATTTTGAAGCTTTTGTACACTCCGTCAAGAAAGGCCGGCTTGTTTTTGCCTGTGTGTGCGGATATGACAATAATGCTCATTTCAATGACGCGGGCAATATTTGTGGCAATGGCGGCACCTCTTACGCCCAGCCTCGGCATTCCGAAGTTACCGTAAATGAGCATATAGTTAAAGAGAATGTCCGCACAGACCGAGCAAATTCCCGCTATCATGGGGGTGACGCTGTTGCCTGTTTCTCGCAGACTTCCTGCGTATACCTGCGTTATGACAAAGGGAATAAGTCCCCAGAGCATAATGTGCAGATAGTCAAGGCCGTGGCTGACGATAAGCTCGGGGTCAATTCCGTTACTGTCCCCTTTAAGGTACAGTTTCAAAAGAAAATCTCCCTTGAAAACAAACAGGGGAATGGCTATGGCAAGGCAGACTGCGCATATGAGCCACTTCATTCGGAAGGTGTTTTTCAGACCGACCGTGTTGTTCTGTCCGTAAAATTGTGCTCCGTAAATGCCGGGACCTGCCAGTCCGCCGAATATGGCAAGGCTGAAAACGAACAGAAGCTGTCCTGCAATGGAAACGGCGGTCATTGCTTCCGTGCCGAGGCTGCCGACCATTACATTGTCCACAAGTCCGACGGCGTTGGTGATGCCGTTTTGTATCATCATGGGAGCGGCAAGTGCCAATGTCTTTTTATATAGTTCATTGTTATTCACGATTTTGTCCTTTCATTTTCTGCTGTAAATGCTTTTCTCCCCGCCGAGGGCAGGGAGAAGCGTACAAAATATCGGTTATTTTACTTAATATCCGCAGCAAGCTCAATGTCGGGGGCGCTTGAGCGGACGCTTATATCTCTGTTGTCCTTGATAACGGTAAGGGTGATATAGTTGTTCTGATCGTAATAATCCTTTGATTCGCCGTCATCGGAATACATAAGATAGTTCGCCTTATAATCCAGATAGCCCAGCAGGGTAAGCTTTTTCATATTAAGCTCAGCGGTGGAGTTTGCGGAATCTGCCAGCGGGATAAAATGTCCCTTTCTGATAAAGAACACGACCTCGTCAAGCTCTGCGCTGACATAGCTGTGACCCTTTGGCATTACCCGTGTTTCATACGAACCGTCGGGAAGATACTTTACTCTCAGCATTTCCTCGGGGAGATAAACTATGCGTCCCCGTGCGTTCTGCTCGTAAACGGGTGCGATCATGACCGAATTTCCCACCATCAGCTGATCCTCCACGCCAACAGCAATGCTGTCATCGGGGAAATCAAATGCCAGCGGACGGAAATACATATCATCGTTCAGGACGGATTTCACGAATTCGCTGTAAAGATAGGGGATAAGTCTGTATCTCAGGCGGATAATATTCGCAAATGCTGCGGAATTTCTGAAACGGTAGACCTCCTGATCTCTTGTTCCTGCGGCGGAATGGTTGCGCATAAGAGGGGTGAAAACGGCGAATTCCAGCCATCTCATGAGCAGGTCGGGAGTGGTGTCGTTTCCGAATCCGCCCACGTCGGAGCCTGTGTACAGGAAGCCGCACATATTCAGCGAAGGCATTTGCTTGATGCTCATGAGCAGGTGCGACCACCAGGAGCAGTTATCTCCCGTCCAGATGCCGCTGTAACGGTGCATTCCGATATAGGACGAGCGGGAAAGCATGAGCATTCTCTTGCACGGGTCAAACCGTTCGAAGGCTTCCGCAGCTGCCTTTGTCATATTCATGCCGTAAAGGTTATGCAGCTTGGAATGGGGAATCTTCTCCCCGTCAACGGTGTGATAAAAACGGTCGTAGTCCTTGACATTGTTGGAAATTCCCGCAACGGTGCCTGTCAGATCAAAGTAGCTGTCAATGCCCAGATTTTCGCCCTTCAGACGGTCAACATGCTCCATAGCTTCCCTAAGACCCTCTTCGGAATAGAAGATCGCAGGCTCGTTCATATCGTTCCAGAAGCCGTCAATGCCCAGTTCGGTCAGACGGCGGTATTTTTCGCCGAACCACTTTCTTGTTTCGGGCATAAAGAAGTCGGGGAAATGTGTCCGTCCCGGCCATACGCCCGCAACGAAATCCGAACCGTCCGCACGCTTGCAGAAGTAGCCGTTTTCCACGCCTTCACGGTAAACATCGTAGTTTTCGTCTATCTTAACGCCTGCGTCGATTATGGGGACAAGGTGGATATTGTTTTCCTTCATTTCGGAAACAAACTTGTCAAACTCGGGGAATTTTACGCTGTCCACGGTGAAATCCCTGTAACCGTCCATATAGTCAATGTCCATATAAACAGCGTCAAGGGGAATTCCCGACGAACGGTGGTTTTCCACGACTTCCCTTATCTCGTCTGCGGACTTGTAGCCCCATCTGCTCTGCTGATAGCCGAAAGCCCACAGGGGAGGGATATAGCTTTTGCCGATAAGCTGGCGGAATTCCCGCACAACGGTGCTTATATCGTCAGCTGCGATAAAGTAAACGGCAGCGTCGGGGCTGTGAATGTCGATGGTCATAACATCGGGGTCGGTGTATCCGATGTCAAAGTGAATGTATGCGGGAGTGTCGATGAAGATACCGAAGTGTTCGCAGCCCGAAACAGCTACAAAGTTATGTGAACCGTAAAGAGCGGTCTTGTTCTCCGTGTGAACGCAGTCGTCGCTGTTCTTGGCTTCGTAATGCCAGCCACGCTTGTTGATACCTCTGTTAGCCTCGCCCAGACCGTAAACAATATCCCTTTCGGAAAGGGTGCAGGTGAGGGTTATCTTATTCTCTGAAATATCGGTGCCGAAAACAGGCAGGCTGCCCGTTTCGTCGGAAAGCTTGAGTGCTGCTGCGCCTGTGTTCATAGGGCTGCCGAAAATGTATTTCTTTATCATAATGCATCGTCCTTTCAAATGCTCTGTTTCCCTGATTAATATTGGTTTTTCTTTGTATAATATTCCAAATATCCCGTTTTGATAAATTCTTTGAAATTTTCCCTGACCGCTTTACTAACTTTTCCCTTCTTCAACTGCATTATATCAGTTGAATAAAAGTTATTCAACAACTGATTTTATCCGCAATAAGAACAATTTTTGAAATTCGGGGGGATAGATAGAAAAAACTCCCTGCTTTGTCCCCGAAACTTGGTGAAGTTTACCTATCGCATGAGGGAAAACGTTTTCGCAGCCGGGGAAAATAAAACCGCCATAGAATGTATGACGGTTTAGCCTATTCGATATGAGATTGACAATGCTGCTCATAGTTTCCCGCAAATTTCCTTTAACTCTTTTGCCGCCGACAAAATATCATCTTCGGCAAGAATTCCCGAAATGACCGCAGCACCCTTTATCCCCGAGCCGCACAGCCGTGAAATATTGCTTTTGCTAATGCCGCCAATAGCGCAGACGGGAATTTCAACAGCTTCGCACACTGCCCGAAGTTCGGACATCTCCAACGGCTTTGCGTCCGATTTTGTGGACGAGCCGAAAACCGCTCCAACTCCCAGATAATCCGCACCGTCAGCCTCCGCCGTCAGCGCTTCACGGACATTGTGTGCGGTCGCTCCGACGATCTTTCCGTCCCCGAGAATACGCCTTGCTTCCTTGACGGACATATCGTCCAGCCCCACATGAACGCCGTCCGCACCCACTTTGGCGGCAATATCGGGACGGTCGTTGATTATCAGCGGAACGCCGTGTTTCCTGCAAACAGCCAGCATTTTCCGAGCATTTTCCGTAAATTCCTCGTCCGACATATTTTTCTCACGCAGCTGAACAAGAGTTACACCGCCGAGTATAGCCTGCTCCACGCAGCTTTCGAGGGTCTGTCCGTCTTTCAGCCAAGAACGGTCTGTCACAAGGTAAAGTGTCGGGTCAAAGCTTTTCAAATCGGCTGCTCCTTTCGGTGAATCTGCTGATATTGTCTATAAGATAGGCAGCTGCGGAAGCTGTTCCAAGCCCGTCCCGCTCAGCCCGACGGAATGCGTCCTCGCCACATTGTCCGAATGTACGGACGGCAAGTGCGCATACCTCGGCTGGGTTTTCCCGTGAAACGGTCAGGGCTGCACAAATAAGGCTTGTGAGCATACAGCCCGTTCCCGTTATCCTTTTCATCTGCGGAACGCCGCATTTTTCGGTGAAAACGGTCCTTCCGTCGTAAATATAGTCGGTTTCGCCCGTCATAACGATAAGAGCGCCAGTTTGCCTGTTTGCGGAAATTACTGTTTCACGGGAAATATTCTCGGAAATCGCATCTCCCGAATCAACGCCCTTTTCGCCCGACTTTATCCCGCAAACGGCGGATACTTCCGAAAAATTCCCACGAACGGCGGTGATCGCACCTGTTTCAAGCAGCTGCTTTGCCGCATTTCTGCGAAACTCGGAAACTCCCGCACCTACGGGGTCAAGCACCACGGGGATATGCTTTTTCTCTGCTGCTTCTGCGGAAAACAGCATAGCGTCCAGCTTTTCGGGGGACAGCATACCGAGGTTCAGGACAAGTCCGTCCGAATGTGCGGTAATTTCTGCGGTTTCAAGGGCACAGTCAGCCATTATGGGAGATGCACCGCAGGCAAGCAGCACATTTGCGCACTGATTTATGGTGACATAGTTTGTTATACAGTGTATCAGCGGGGATTCTTCGGCGATCTTGGCAAACAGTTCTTCGGCTTTCACGGGCTTCTCCTTTAAGTGTTCAGGCTTTTTTCAAACATATCAAGCAGTCCTGCTTTCTTGAATGCGGTCACGAAAACAATTGCAATGATAGTGCCGCCCAGACTGCTTATTCCGAAGGGGATAACATAAGTAAACAGCGCAGCTTCCTTGCCCATAACAAGCGTTGCGACAGGGAAACAGAGCATTGCGCCGATAAGTCCCGTCCCGACAACTTCGCCCACATAGGCAAGGGGCAGCTTCTTGAATTTCTGATAGAGAAATCCGCAGAGAAACGCTCCGCACATACTTCCGGGGAATGCCAGCAGCGAGCCGGTGCCCAGAATATTTCGGATAAGGCTTGTGACGAACGCCGCTCCCAGACCGTACCAAGGACCTAGGAACACGCCGCAAAGCACGTTTACAAGGTGCTGAACGGGGAAGCACTTCGACGCTCCCACGGGTATCGACAGGGGAGAGCAGACTACTGCAAGTGCGCAGAGAAGTGCGGCGGCGGCAAGCTTTTTCAGTTCGGTTTTTCTTTTCATTTTCGGTAACGTCCTTTCGTTTATCTGTCCGATAAATGGGACATTACCGCAGAGCTGTCCCGTTAAAATATCGCACAGAATGATATTCTAACGGTCGATACTCAAAAGTATCCTCTCACTCCGAAACACGGATTCCCTCGCTTTTGTGACGGGCAATGGCGCTCCCCATGCCCCATATAATTTATTTCTCAGAGCAGAATTTTACTTCCTTGCCCTCGAGTATCATATTGGTAGTCCTCATAGCGCACATTTTTCCGCACATAGAGCAGGTGTGTCTGTCCGAAGGCGGTGTGGATTCAAAATAGCGGCGAGCCTTGTCGGGGTCGATTGCATAGGAGAACATTTCCTCCCAATCAATACGGCGGCGGGCGTCGCTCATTTTGTTGTCAATATCCCGTGCACCCTTTATTCCCTTGGCAATATCGGCGGCGTGGGCTGCTATTTTTGAAGCAACTATGCCCTCACGAACATCGTCAATATCGGGCAGACGGAGATGTTCTGCGGGGGTGACATAGCAGAGAAAATCCGCACCGTTTGCCGCCGCAATTGCCCCGCCGATCGCCGATGTGATGTGGTCATACCCGGGGGCGATGTCGGTCACAAGAGGTCCGAGAACGTAGAAGGGTGCATTATGGCAGATACGCTTTTGCAGGGTCATATTTGCGGCGATCTCGTTCATTGCCATATGTCCCGGACCCTCCACCATGACCTGAACGTCCTTCTCCCATGCACGTTTTGTCAGCGCACCCAGCTCAATAAGCTCGCTTACCTGTCCCGCATCGGTGCTGTCGTCAATTGAACCGGGACGAAGTGCATCTCCCAGACTTATAGTGACATCATACTCACGGAGAATGTCCAGAACCTCGTCATAATGCTCGTAGAACGGGTTTTCGTTGCCCGTCATTTCCATCCACGCAAACAGCAGAGAACCGCCTCTTGACACTATATTTGTCAGGCGCTTGTCCCGCTTGAAGCACTCCACCGCACGCTTGTTTATGCCCGCATGAATGGTCATAAAGTCAACGCCTTCTTCGGCATGCGCTCTTACGACCTTCAGAAAATCCTCGGCGGTAATGTCAAGGAGATCCTTTTCCAGATAGCCAATAGCGTCGTACATGGGTACGGTTCCTATCATTGCGGGGGACATATCTATCAGCTGACGGCGGAAGGTGTTTGTCTTGCCGTAGTTGGACAGATCCATTATCGCTTCACAGCCAAATTTTATCGCCATTCTGACCTTTTCAAGCTCGGTGTCATAGTTCTTGCAGTCGCCCGAAATTCCCAGATTTACGTTGATCTTTGTCCGCAGACCCTGTCCGATACCCTCGGGGGACAGGGAGGTGTGGCGGATATTTGCGGGGATAGCCACAGTTCCCTTGGAGACCTTCTCCATTATTGCTTCGGGAGATAAGCCTTCCTTTTCCGCAACTGCTTTCATCTGTTCCGTTATAATGCCTTTTTTGGCGGCTTCCATCTGAGTTTTATATTCCATGATAACAGTCCTTTCAAAAACAAAAGAGTGCGCCCGACAAGGCACACCCGCACGAAAAAACAGCAAAGCTGCATTATTTCCCTACGTTGGCATTACCCAAATCAGGTCAGGTCGAAGTTCGATTACTTCCTCTCAGCCTGCACACAAGCTCCCTTTTTTATTATTATATCATATGGTATATCGGATTGTCAATTTCCTTATTGTTACATATCTTTATTTTTCAAATCAGATACAATTAATATGAAGAAAATAAATAGAAATATTAAAATAAAAATAGAAATTGGTTATTATGGTTTGTTTCAAATATATATCAATAATAAATAATGAATAGCAGCCATAACACAAAGACGCTTAGTTATGAATTCGGACGGAAATACGAAGAAATTCAATAATGCTATTCACATAAAATTTACATTTAACATTTTTGTAATGCTTTCATCACAATGAAAAATGTGGTATTATATCTATATGTATATTTTTGACGAAAAGAGGCGAGCCGAGTGAAAAAAATACTGATCTCTGCTGTAACTGCGCTTATTGCGGCGGCGGTGACCTTTGCTTCTGCCGAGATAACTACTGTTGCTTCCGCACAAAAAGGCGCATCAGCTGCGGCGGAGGGTGCTGCAGCGGCAGTCAGTCAGTATGTCGGCGGACTTTCCTCGGCGACTTCCGAGGCTGCGGAAAATTACGCTTTTACCATTGTTCCCTACGTTGTGGGGACAAGCTTTCTGAAATACAAAAATCAGCTTCTGTCCGATAAAGAGTACATATACGACTATGTTCCGAGCGGTTCGACCGTCGGCTATCTTAACAAGCGGGATTATTCCTTCGTTGATGCGCTTCGGACGGCTCACAGCGGCAGCGTTTCCGAAGCAGAGATAACCAAGGACGGGGAGCTTATCCTTGCTGTGCCCGTTAGGACGGACGGTGCTGTCAGCGGTGCACTTCTCTGTATTTCCGACCTTAGCCGTGTTGAGGAGATATGCGGCGGGTTCGAGGGCTACGAGATGGCGATTTACTGCGGAAAGACGGTTGCAGTTGGTGATAAGTCCCTAAAATCGGACGGTTCCGCTGCCGCAAACGGGGAGTGGAAGGTCTATGCCCGTGGTGAGATGTCCCGCACGCCTGCGCTGATAGGTTCGCTTTCGGTGGCGCTGCTGGTGTTTGCGGGGGCGTATCTAGGTATGCGTCTTTCGGAAAAGGGCGGGAAGTCTGCCGAAATTGCTTCGGTAAAGGCCGTTCCCGAAAAGAAGGCTCCCGATTTAACGGAGATAATCGCAAGAATTGATAAGCTGGGAAACGGCGATTTTTCGTCGCCCGTGCCGCATATTGCCGACAAGCGATTGGAAAACTCCGTGAAAACGGCGTCGGACAATCTTGGACGTTCTGCTGTGGCTCTCAAAGAAATCGTTTCGGGTATACCTATACCTGACGGCGCCGGTTCAAACAGGCTTTCGGGAGATTTTACCTTAGTTTCTGACGAAGCAAAGCACGTGTCCGACGAGTTTGCGGAATTAAAGGCTTCCGTAGACAGGTATTGCCGCCGGATAGATGAATTGGAGCATCAGCTTGCCGCCGCCGAAAGAAAAGCTGCTGTTGTCAAGCCGACAATTTCGGCGGAAAGGTCTGTTCCGAAGCCTGTCATGCAGCCCGAAGCTGTCCCTGCTGCGGATAACAGCGAGCTTCTCGGATTGAGGGAAAGGCTTGGCACGGCATTGGAGAAACTGTCCCTTTTATCGGACAGATTGTCAAACGAACGTGAGGACGTTTCTCGTATCGGTGGGGCAATGACCGACATAAACAAGGCGTCCGACGGGATAAAGGGCATTGTTTCCGTTATCGAGGACGTGGCATTTCAGACAAATATGCTTGCTCTGAACGCTGCCGTTGAAGCGGCAAAGGCGGGGGAAGCGGGTTCGGGTTTTGCAGTCGTTGCCGAGGAGGTAAGGCGGCTTGCTTCGGACAGCTCCAAAAATGCGGGGAACACCACCGCTCTGCTAGGCGAGTCTGCCCGTGCGGTTAAGAACGCTCAGACGGCTGTTAAGAAGGCGTCTGAAGGTCTGGACGAGATCATTGGGGAGTTGGACGGTATTATTTCGGAGATGAATAAGAAAACCTGATCGATATTAAGGAGCGAAAATGGATTCAAAGACAATCAACATAATGTGGTCAATAAGTTTAATTTTGATTGGTATTGCAACAATTATATTGGCAGGAGCTAATATTGCTTCGATAGAGCTGCCTGATATTATAGTAAGAGTATTAGGGGTGATAGATTTGATCTCACTTCCTGTTTTGGTATTTTCAACTGTGAAAAAGGCTAAAAGCAAAAAGTAGTTTCACAATGTATAAATAACAAAAAGGGGTGACTGAATATGAGGAATAAGATTATAATAGCAGTTCTTGTCATCATTCTGTCAGTTCTTTTGTTCAACCCGATTTCCATAGCGATCATTGGTCTGTTATTGGAAGATGCAAAAAAAGAGCTTGATGAAATTGCTGATAAACGTGCAACTGCTGTCAACACTCCTATTTCCATTGAAAAGGCGTCCGATTTTATTCTGGAAAAATACGGAGGAAAGTATTCCTCGGAGCTTGAAACAGTTGAAAGCAGCTATTCTGCCGATTCATACGGAACAAGCCTTTTAAGTTCTGCCGATGGATATGTTTACTGTGTAAAAAAAGAAGATTCTTACACATTTTATGACAGTTACCAATACGAAGAGATAAAAGCGGCTGTTGCAAGCGATATAGAAAGCTATTTTTCGGAGCATTCGGGGAAACTTGTCAATGCGGTATTTGAGGTTTATGAAGAGGATTATCATACAGATGAGAATTATTGCTTTATGTTTTCATCTTATTTTGATGGTGATATAAAGAAACTTGTGAACAACAATGCTCTTTCACTTTATGGATATGTTACGATAGAAGGCGAAAAGTCGCAAACGCCCAAATATATTGAGGATATAAACAGTGTTTTTTCGGAATATGAGAGTGACTATTCACAATTATCTCTTCGTATAAAGGTAAAGGATAGGGAACTGACACTTCATAATTTGCCAAATGGGAATTATTTCGATTATTTTTCGGGTGGGAATGGCAAGGAAGGACATTCTTTCATTGATGAAGATATTCCTTCGGGCGGCAAATTCCTCGAAAGTCTTGTCTGCGGATATTCTCGTCCATCTCAGTATTATGGAAAAGGTCAGGAAAAAAGTATATATACTGTTGATTTTCATTCATATGATGAAAATACCGATATTTCTATCTGTCAAATAAACAGCAGAAAGAACAACGCTCGCATATCACTAAAAGTTTTTGATACGGAGTGCATCAGCGTTTGGAAAGAAGATCTAAAGCAGCAAAGTCCGAAATCTGACGAAACACCGCTGAAAATCAGCGGCAAGGCTTTGAGGATAAATGATTCGGGAGGAGATTATCCTGTCATAAGGCTGAACAGAGAGTATTATAAGCTATCCGAAAAATCGGTACCGCTCCTTTTGAAGAAGGGCGGCGGTAAATATGAGGGAAATGTTTATTATCAAACTTTCGGCTGGGTCGGCAATGCACAGGGAGAAAATATCACCAACCGTGATCTATGCTTTGACGGCTGGTATTATGTTGATGATGAATACTTTTATATAGCTTATCCGTACTTTAATGAAAATGATGTAATAGTCTTTGCTGAGACAGAGAGGTGAATCTATGAAAAACAATAGAATGTGTCCCAAATGCAAAAGTGACGACATAGTTATCGTTGACGGATATGCGGGTGCTTACGGCTCGGGCAATAATATTATGCTCGGTGCGACGATTTTTTCTGCGGTGCCTGTTGATAGATATGTTTGCTGCAATTGCGGTTTCACCGAAGAATGGGTTCGGGAAAGTGACCTTGCAAAGCTTAAGGAAAGCAAAAAATCACATACATAAAAAATCCCGTCTGCAAACTCGTTTTGAGCGCAGACGGGATATTATTATCCGTAAAATTCCTCGCTGACAAGCCATTCCTTTGCCTTTTCAAAATCGTTGATGAATTTGAGCGCAAAGCCGCCGCCCATGAGAACACGTTTTAGTTCACGCTGAACGGCTTTATACGTGCCGACGAATACTACCCTTGTGAAGCGTTTTCCGCTGTTCAGAAGCTTGTCCGAAATAGCGTTTATCAGATCGGTGTTTGCCTCGGTTTCATCGAGATTTATTGCAATAAGTGATGTCCCCGAAGGACGTTTGAACAGCTTTGAATCGCTTTCCAGCTTTTCGATGGCAAGGTCGGTGTGTTCATATATGCCGTCTAAATGCTCAAACCATATTTCTCCGCCGCCGAAAAACATACTGAATGACTTTTTCGACAGCCCCGGCAAATCCTTCTGCATATTATCCTCCTGTCCAATTAAACGGACATATCGGTTTTCGGAAGCTCCGATTTTACGGCAATAAGGAACTTTATCTTTTTGCCTTCCTCCATAAACATTTTCTCGTGTTCGGTCATAACATTGAACTCATAGCCCGAAGTGTGCAGGTCACGGGTGATATACTTTATCTCAAAGCCCGATTCTGCGAAATATTCCAGAGATTCTTCAAAAAGCTCGTCATCGTCCGTTTTGAAATGTATCTCACAGCCGTCCTTCAAAATGGGACGGTACTGCATAAGCTGCCTTGTATGGGTAAGGCGGCGCTTTTTGTGACCCTTTTTCGGCCAGGGATTGCAGAAATTTATGTAGATGCGGTCGATGCTCTGCTCGTCCATGCAGGCGGTGCGGAGCATTTCGATGTTCTGGGAGATAAGGCGGATATTTTCGGGTGTTTTTCCCGCTTCGGCAAATGCCTTTTCAATGGTGCGCCTTGCAACGCCCAGCATATCGCTCTTTATGTCCATGGCAATGTAATTTACATCGGGGTGAAGCAGTGCGGACTGTGCCGCAAAGCCGCCCTTTCCGCAGCCCAGCTCCAGGTAAACGGGTGCCGTGCTTTCGCCGAAAAGCTTGTCCCATTTTCCTGCAAGCTCCGACGCAACGGGGATATAGTAGGGGCAGGCGTCCAGTTCGGGCTGTGCCCATTTTTTCTTTCTTATTCTCATAGCTTTCTCCTTGAATTTTGTAATATATGTTCCGAATATTGTGCCATTCCCCGTAAATTTCGGAGAATGGCACATACTTACATTTATTATACTGTAAAAATTTCCGAATGTCAATTGTTTTAAAAAAAGTGTTGAGTTATAAGAGTTGAATGTTAAATTTTTTCACAGTATACCATAATTCAACACTCAACACTAAACATTCAACATTAAAATAGGTTGTAACTGTCGTCCTTCCAGAGCGGCAACGGCGGCTTCGGGGATCTTCGTGAAATCCGCTGCCGCAGAACGGGGCTTCTTTTCGGCATCGTCCTGACGAATGGGGACAAAATAGAAGCATCTGCGGTTCATAAGGTCGCCGATATTTCTCGCACAGCCCGAAAGTGCGTCGTTTGTGGACAGGGCGATAAGTACGGGACGTTCATTTCTGATATGGCTTTTGACCGCCATTGTGACAGGCGTGTCGATAATATCGAGTGCCAGCTTTGAGATGGTATTTCCCGTGCAGGGGGCGATCATCAGCAGGTCGAAAAGCCGCTTCGGACCGATAGGCTCTGCGGCGGCAATATCGGAGATGATGGGTTTGCCGCAGGTGTCCTCCAGAAATTTTCGGTGGCTTTCCGCTGTGCCGAATTTGGTGTCGGTGGAATATGCGTTGTATGACATAATGGGAGTAAGGTCGGCACCTGCGGCTTTCAGGGCTTCCAGCTGTGCAAAAGCCTTTGAAAAGGTGCAGAACGAGCCGCAGACAGCAAAGCCTATCTTCTTGCCCCTGAGTTTTTCATGTATTTCATCGGATATCAAGAGTGTTCGCTCCTTTCTTCCAGAATGTTGTAAATGGCAGAGGCGATGATCCTCCCCGCAGTCACGGGCGCAGTCTTTCCGGGCAGGGACAGGGCGTGTATCGTCTTTATGCAGGAATGTTCCGCCGCACGGAAGTCAACGCCGCCCGGCTTCGATGCCAGATCTATCAGCAAACAGTCCGATTTAAGGGACAGTAACCTTTCTTCATCAAAGATAAGCGAGGGGACGGTGTTGAAGATTATCCCGAATTTGTAAAGCTCGCCGTCTATCTCGGAAATGTTCAGAGGAGTGCAGCCGTAAATTTCCGCCCATGCCAGATCGGAGTATTTCCGTGCAGCCGCCGTGACCTTTGCGCCCATTGCAGTGAGGATTTTTATCAGCACCTTGGCAATGCGTCCCATGCCTGTGATAAGTATCTGCTGCCCGTAGATGGTTTCGTCCGTTTGGCTGATGGCTATCTGCACAGCACCCTCGGCGGTGGGGACGGCGTTTAGCACTGCCAGTTCTTCACGGTCAAGATAATCGCAGACCGCAAAGCCTTGCTCCTCGAAATACCTATGTATTTCGGGGGATATTTTCCCGCCGAACACAATGCCGCCCGGCTTGATGCCCGCCGACAGCTCCCTGATAGTGGGGCAGCAGCTGCAAAGGGGACAGTTCAGCGTCACGCCGTCTGCCGAAACGGGGAGGGGGAGCACCAGACAGTCCGCCTTTTCGGGCAGTTCGGAAGCTTTATTTATGGAAATTATGTCTGAATTATCGAAAATTTTTCCGTCAAAGCCTATGGCGCTGACCATATCATTTTCGGAAAGAGTGCGGGCAAGGCTCACCGAGCGCATGTCACCGCCTGCCACAAGGAAGGTTTTCATAACGCCACCTCTTTTGGTTTCATTGAATAGTACAGTATATGCGGAAAGGGTCGTTTGGTGATTGCAATGATGAGATATGCTGTATGTTTTCGGAATAATATATTGAAAAAGCTGTGAAAAATTTCAATCTCCTATTGAAAAATCAATCTTAATATAGTATAATTAGTTCAAAGCGTCACGAAAATGTTCGGGGAGATTTTATCTAACAGCTGTTAGGTAAAATTTGGGCGCAAATGTTTTTTGAAGGCGGAATTTGATTATGAACATAATTGTTGTCGGCTGCGGAAAGGTCGGCGCTAATTTGGCAAATGTGCTTAGCGCACAGGGTCACGATGTTTCGGTCGTGGACAGGAATGAGGACAGCTTTACCGCTCTCGATGCGGATTTCAAGGGATTTACAACGGTCGGTTTCCCCATAGATCAGGACGTTCTCCGAAAAGCGGGAATAGAAAGCTGTGACGCTCTTGCTGCGGTCACAGAGGACGACAATGCTAACATAATGGTCGCTCAGATGGCAAAGCACATCTTCAAGGTTCCGAATGTAACGACAGTTCTGGACGACCCCAACCGTGGCGAGATATTCACGCAGTTTGGTCTGGAAACCATCTGTCCCACAAATCTGACGGTGGCGTCTGTATGCACGGCGCTTAATGATGAGTCGGAGTCTGTGCACCTCAATCTGAGTTCACACACGGTCACATTCCAGACCATGGACATTCCCAAGGAATATATCGGCGTAAGAGCCAGCGAGATAGTTTTTGAAAAGAATGAAACGCTTTTTGCTATCGAGCATGAGGACCATTCCATGCAGCCTGTTTTTCTGTCAAACCCGTATCTGCAAAAGGGCGACAGGCTAATATTTGCCAAATTTGTAGACTAAAGGAGAATTGTAAGTGAAAGTTGTAATTGTCGGCGGCGGCAAGGTCGGCTACTATCTTGCCAAAACTCTTCTTGAACATATGCACGAGGTCGTGCTTATCGAAATAAATAAGCTGACCTGTGCTTCTATTGCAAATGAGCTGGATATTCCCGTAATTTGCGGAGATTCTACACTTATCGAAACTCTTGAATCCGCTTCTCTGGAGGAAGCTGATGCAATGATATGTGTCAGCGGAATGGACGAGGTAAATCTTATCACCTGTCAGCTGGCAAAGAAGATATTCGGCGTTGCGAAAACAATTGCCAAGGTAAATAATCCCAAAAATGCTATCGTTCTAAAAGAACTTGGCGTTGACAATGTTATCAACAGCACCGACAGCATTACGTCCCTTATCGAGCGTGAGGTGGATACTTCCAAAATAAAGGAGCTTATCTCCCTAAACCACGGCGAAGCGGTCATTTGTGAGGTAACATTGCCCGAAAAATATTACTATGACGGCAAGCAGCTGATGGACATCAAGCTGCCCGGGCTTTTCAATATCGTGTCCATTACAAGAGGTAACTCGCTGATAATCCCCCGTGGTCAGTCGGTGCTGAGAAGCGGTGACAAGTTGCTGGTTATCTCCGATTCCGACGAGCTGAAAATGCTTCGTTCGGTGCTTAAGCTTAAGGATTGACAGGAGCTGATAAAGTTGGCAAGAGCAGTAAAAAATCCCCCGAAAACCGAGGAAAAGCCTAAAAAACGTCCCGCTGCCCGTTCAAAGAGAAAGCAGACCGAGGCGGACGTTTTTTCGTTGGATATTGGTACACGAACTGTCGTGGGAATAGTGTCCCATTACGAAAATGACAAATTTACCGTGAAATATTCGGTGTCCGTTCCACATACAAAGCGGGCTATGACCGATGGACAGATAGAGGACATTGATGCCGTTGCAAAGGTTGCTGCCGAGGTCAAGGCAGAGCTGGAAAAGCAGTCGGGAATACGCCTGAAGGACGTTGCCATCGCCGCTGCGGGACGTGCTTTGAAAACCTGCCGTGCCACAGCCGAGATAGACGTTGAGGACAGGGACACCATTACCGAGGATATGGTGAAATCCTTCGAGCTGGAAGCCGTTTCTAAGGCTCAGACGGAGCTTGACCGAAGCGGTGAGACCGAAGCGGCGGCGTTTTACTGCGTCGGACACACGGTAATCAGCTATCATCTGGACGGTTATCCCATAAAAAGTCTGGTGGGACATAAGGGAAAAAAGGTCACGGTGGAGCTTATTGCGGCGTTTCTGCCGGGGCTTGTCGTGGAGAGCCTTTATTCCGTTATGGACAAGGTTGGGCTGAATGTTGCCAGCCTTACTCTTGAGCCTATTGCGGCTATGAATGTTATCATTCCTCCCGAGGTACGTCTGATAAACATTGCTCTTGCGGACATCGGAGCGGGTACCTCCGATATTGCCGTTTCGCAAAACGGAAGCATTGTTGCCTATGCAATGGCGACCATTGCGGGTGATGAAATTACCGAGGAAATAATCAAAAAGTATCTGGTGGATTTCGATACTGCCGAGGAAATGAAGCTTTCGGCGCTCAAAGACACCATTTCATATAAGGATATTCTGGGATTTGAACACACCCTGACTTCGGAGGAATTTATCGGAAGTCTGTTTCCTGCTGCCGAACAGCTTGCGGAAACCATTGCCGACAATATTGTAAATGCAAACGGCTCTGCCCCTGCCGCTGTGTTCCTTGTGGGCGGCGGAAGCCGTATCCCAAATCTTGCCAAAATGGTTGCTGAGAAGCTGGGCGTTCCCGAAAACAGGGTGGCTGTGGGCGGAAATACTTTCCTGAAAAATGTTGAAATTTCCGATGAGGTGCTGAAAGGTCCCGAATATGTAACTCCTATCGGCATCGGTGTAACATCGACCCTGCAAAAGGGCTACGATTTCTCCGTTGTCACCGTCAACGACAAGCGGCTGAGAGTGTTTGACACGAGAAAGCTGACTGTTCTCGACCTGCTGATGATGGCAGGGTACAAGTCCCATCACATTATCGGACGTTCGGGAAGAAGCATTACATTCACCTTAAACGGCGAAAAACAGACGGTTCGGGGCACTCCTGCGCTGCCCTCAGAGCTTACTGTGAACGGCAGTCCGTCCTCCATTGAGGCGGCGGTCACTCAGGGAGATGTTATCTGTCTGAAGCCTGCGGAAAACGGCGTAAATGCGCAGCTTTCCATCTCCGATATTGCGGGGGACCTTACGGTGAAGCATATTTCCGTTGATGAGATAGATTACACCGTGGGTACGGAGGTTTTCGTCAACGGCGAATCTGTCAGCGGCGATTATGTGGTGCAGAATTTCGACAAGGTGGAGGTTTCTTCCGTTTCGACTCTGGGCGACCTGCTGAAACGGTTGGGAATTTCTCCCGAAAAGCTGGAATTTTTCCGAAACGGCGCAAGTGTTTCCGTAAACACCCTTCTTGAGGACGGGGACAGCTTTACCGTTCGTGACAAAAAGCCGTCACCGACCGTCACTCCGAAAATTCCCGAAAAGCTGCCCGAACCGCCTGTTTTCGAGGAAGATGACGAGGAGGACGAGCCTGTTCCCGAAGTAGTTGTTACAAGAAGAAAGCCCGAGCCGCCTGTTTTTGAGGAAGATGAGCCTGTTCCAGAGGAAAAGTCTGCGGTTGAATGTACGGTGGTTCGTTTGAACGGAAAAAATGTTAAGCTGGAGCCAAAATCCGACGGTTCATCAAACATTTTCCTTGACCTGATGGCGATAGCGGACATCGACATCAACGCAGCGCCGCCTTCGGGAAATATGATACTTACCATTAACGGCAAGGAAGCGGGTTATATGGACGAGGTGCACACGGGTGATACGATAGTTATCCGCTGGGACGATAACTGACGCTTCGGGCAGCTTTCCCGATAAAGGAAAACTGTCCGAAGTTCGAATTTATGCGGCATTTTCGTCAGAAACGGAAATTTTGCAGGATTCCTCATACATAGTATCGGCGAAAATTGCATATCCTTTTTTGGGATTGCTTACAAAAACGTGAGTGACTGCGCCTACCAGCTTACCGTTCTGGATAATGGGGCTGCCGCTCATTCCCTGGACGATGCCGCCCGTTTCCGCCAAAAGCTGCGGGTCGGTTATGCGAATGACCATATTTCGGCTGTCCGGGGCGTCGGTCAGGTCGATTTTTTCGATGGAAACGGAGTATTGCTTGGGAGTTTTTCCTTTTATGGTGCTGAGAATATATGCGTCGCCTATCTCAATTTCCTGACGCATTGCAAGAGGTATTCCCGAAGATGCAACAGGCGAACTGTCCATTAAACCGTACACTCCGCTTTGACAGTTTTCCGCAAGTATTCCCGATGGAAGTCCTGTGGTGAAGGTGCCCAGCAGCTCGCCGGGCTTGCCCGATTTTCCCTTAGATACGCCGTTTATGACAACATCTGCGGATTGTCCCGTTGAGAGGGGAAGTATCTCGCCGTTGTCCGAGTCGCATACGGGGTGTCCCAGACCCGCAAACACGCCTGTTTCGGCGTTGTAGAAGGTGACTGTTCCTATGCCTGCGGTGCTGTCCCGCACCCAAAGACCTGCCTTATATTTGCCGTCCTCCGAGGATTTTTTCGGGGTGATATAGGACGTGCTGTCTATCGAATTTCTTCGGTAGGAAACGGTAACGGGCTTTCCGTCGGAGCCTGCGATAAGCTTTTGAAGCTCGGCATTGGTCATGACCTTCTGACCGTTTACTGAGGTTATGATGTCGCCCGCTTGAAGCCCTGCCGATCTGGCGGGGGAAACAAGCTGCCTGTCCGAGGTAAATTCTCCCGTGTCGATGACCATAACACCGTCGGTCAGGAGCTTTATGCCGAAGGGCGTTCCACAGGGGACGAGGACGGGTTCATCGACATGCGTAACGCTGACATTTTTGATTGGAACTACTCCGAAAAGCCGAAGCTGCACCTGTTCGGAGGCGTTCTTTGATATGCCGTTTATTTCTGTTGAAACAGGCTTGATAAGGTCGGCTGTAAGCGGTTCGCAGGAGAAATTCAGGACGTTTTCTCCGGTCACGTAGTATTCGTCCGGAAGATTAAAGCTGTAATGTGCTGCCGCCGCAAACAATATTGCTGACAGCGAAACGGCAGCGGCTGACAGTCCCGCTAAAATTTTTGCTGCTGTTTTCATAGCTGTTGTCCTTTCTTCACGGATTTTTGCAGCGAACATGCGCCGCTATATTAATATTGACAGCTTTCAGAAGAATACACGTGTTTTATATTCTGTAATTTTACACCCAACCTTTTGATTAATGTGTCGAAATTAGCAATACAGAAAAAGGAAATATAATTTACAAATGAGGTGTTTTCTATTAATAAAGTAAGGAAATTTCTAATTTTTTTGATGATAGCAGCAACTGCGGTCTATCCTGTGTTTTTTAATATTATGGGAGGGATAGGAATAATTGTAAAATCGGGAAATGAGCACATCTCAGACGGCATTATGCTTATAGTGTCCTCTCTGCTGCTGACAGGCGGTGCTGTTCTGGCGATACTGCGGAAAAATATTGCCTCGGTAATATGCACGGCGGCGGGTACGGTGGCTGCGGTCTATGTTATACGGACGATCTCGCTGATAGCCAACACGGACAAGCTTGTGATGAGGCATCTGCCTACGGTGGCGGTTCCTGTACTTACTGCGGTAGTCCTGCTGCTGAACTTTCTTGACCCCGAAGCTGTCAGACGGAGAGCGGAAAAGAAGCGGGCAAAGCTGGAAAGCGAAAACAGAGAGCTTACTGCCGATGAAAAAATAGTGTGAAAACAAGGAAAATTCTGATTAATGGATGTTCACCCGACCAAATACGCGGTTTGCAACAGAAATATCGATCAATTCAGCGTTCCCCTAGGGAACTGCCTTTGCTTGGGGGGGACGGGGAAGCGTCCGGTGCAGCCCTTGCACTAAGGTGACAGACTGCGCAAGGAGGCGGCGTTTATCTTTTTTTCATATCTCACAAAGTAAAATCTTAGAAAATAATTATCTACGGACATACATAAAAATTTTACAAACAGATATAATTTTCTGTGTTTTTAAAGTTAAATTATGTGATATACTATAAAAATAGTGTGAGGAAATAGTTGGATACTACTTTAATCGAAGGGACGGATGAGCTTGCTGAAAAAAATCCTGGCTGCCGTATTGTCCGCAGCTGCCGCAGTAACTGTGTTAGGCGTTTCGGCAGCGGCTGAAAACAAGACAATGGTGCTTGATGATGCTTACATCAGAATTGAAAATAACATAGGCTGGGATTGTCTTACCAGAGATGATATGCCCTCCGAGGCACTTTCCGCAGGCGGTTATACTGCCGATTCGTTTAAGGTATTTGCCGAAAAGAACGACTATTACTTGTACTGCTTCAACTCAAATAAATCTAATATCATCACCGTCAAGTGCTTTTCAGACAGCAAGTCCGAGGAGATCTTTTCGCTGAACGATGCACCCTATCAGCAGCAGCAGGAGTTGATCTCTGAGTTGGCAAGCTGCGGTGTTATACCGGCTGACTCTATGATAAACAGTTCAAATGAGAAGTTTAAGCTGAATGATCAGGCGCTGGTGTATGTTATCAATTATTCTTATTCCGCAGGACGGTCGTATAATTACGGATGCACATATTTTACTGTTCAGAACGGCAGCTACATATCCATTGATCTTTTATCTAAGGGCAAGGAGATCGAAAAATCCACGCTTGCCAAGTTCAAAAATATGATAAACACTGTTGCGTTTACCCGAATTGACAAAAAACCGCTGTTTACCAAGGAACAGCTGCTTATGGGCGCAGGCGGTCTTTTGATACTGCTTTTTCTGATATTTGTCATTTCGGCAGGTAAAAAGCGCAAAAAGGGAATGTAATGATTTCGGCTGCGGTATTGTCGCAGCCGTTTTTTCGTCATGCTGTAAATATTACATTTTGGTGATTTTTTTCGACATTCTATTGACATGACGTATATATTGAGATATAATACCATTGTTAGGTATGTTTTTCATTCAGATTTGAGGTTTTTTGTATGATAACTATTCCGTTTTTTGGATATAATTTGTATCAGATGTTTCTGATTTTTTGCTTCTGGTCGTTTATCGGCTGGGGCATTGAAGTTGTTTATATGACCTTGGAAACGGGCGAATTTCAGAACAGAGGGTTTCTGAATATGCCGTTTTGCCCTATCTATGGCTTCGGCGTGCTGATAGTTGTTGCCAGCTGCCGTCCCATAATAGACCATCCGTTTGTGCTTTTCTTTCTGTCGGCAATAGTTTGTACCGCCGTTGAGCTGCTGGTGGGCATCGGGCTTGAGAAGATGTTTCACAATATCTGGTGGGATTATTCCCGCGAAAAATTCAACTATAAAGGGTATATCTGCCTGAAAGTAACGCTTTTATGGGGTATGGGCTGCCTTATCGTTGTGAAGATAGTTCACCCGCTGGTGGAAAAAGGCGTGAACCTCATACCCTTCAAGGTCGGGCTGGCGTTTATTGCGGTAATGTCCATTCTGCTGATAATCGACATTATTTCGTCGGTGTCCGATGTGGAAAATCTCAACAAATACCTGAAAAAGATAGACGAGATCGCAAAGCTTATGACAGCAAGCTCGGTGGCGCTGGGAGAAAATCTTTCCAATGAAACCCTTGACCTGAAGGACAAATACAACCGTCTTTTGGAACAGGCAGTTTCCGCTCAGGGCCGCCTTATTCGGGCGTTTCCATATCTGAAAAGCCCAACCTACGGCATTGCTATGGAGAGTATTAAGCGGAAGTTCTTCGGCGAAAAGTATAAGACCAGCGAAACTGTGTTGGGGCTTGTGGAGGAAAAGAAGCCCGTTAAGCCGACTTCAAAGCGGGGAAAATGATCTTATTATTTCCGAAAATAAAGTACCAAAGCGAATCGAATAAGTTTGCTTTGGTACTTTTTGCATATGTATGAATTTTTAAACAAATATACTTGAAAGGACATAATATGTCAAAATACATACTAAATACAATGATAATACTGCTGACACTTATGATATATCGGAGAAGTGTTTGCGGTTATATAGGAAATAATTGGAAAACAGGCAGAAAAGCTATTGCTGTTTCGCTCTCTGTCGGTGTGGGGCTTGTGTGCATAGCGGTCATCATTTTTCTGACGTTTTTTGAAGCTTGCTTTGTATGCTGTACGGCGGCTGTCGGTTTCCTTTTGCGTCATCAGCTGGCAGAAATATTCAAGGCACAGTATGCGAGGAAGCATGGAAAGCTTCATGCCGCAAAAACTGCCGGTATAATCTGCTTTTCGCTCTGGCTGGGGCTTGCTTTGTTTTATCGTACGGATATTGGAACGCCTATAGGCTTAAAAAACTATCTATATCACAAATACAATGAGGAATTTAAGTACATAGGTGTAAAGCCTGATGGGGCAAATTATGGATTTTATCCCATAAACGGAAATTGTGAAACAGATAAATTTAATGTAGTAAGAAAGAAATATCTATCCGTAGGGAGCAGGCTTTTGGCTAGTGATAATTATTATGGGATAATTATCAGGGAAGATTATCAGGATTTTATAAAAGGGATACTTAAAAAATATTATGATGATGCAGACGTAGAAATTAAATTTCAATGGAGCGGTATATCAAATATGGAATATATGAGCGATGTGTTTGATAAATCAGCATCTCTGGATGAATTTTTAAAATATCAGAAAATAAATGGAGATAGTCACAATGTAGCGGAAATGACTATAACATTACCTCAAAAATATTTGGGTAGTGCTGAATCTCAAAAATTGATTTCTCAATTTTCAAATGAACTTGCCGATATCACAAATTATGTTACTTTGGATTTTATTTACAGTAAAGAAAAAAGGTTTAATTTGGGATATACGTATGTTATAATAAACTATTCTGGCGAAGTATTAATAAATAATCATGAGAAAGGATGAGCAAAATGATACTTACAGATCAACAGTTGATGCTTTTGGATAACTTGATATATTTATGAAAGTGCTGACTTGATCGAAATTTCTATTTTTTCAGCTGCCTGACTGACATATTGAGATGGGTGTTTCCCACCGTAAAGCGGGGAAACACCCATTGATTTTTTTGCTTTAGAGTAAACAGAAATATTACTTTTCCTTCGGCTTAAAGATAAGCGCAACTGCCAGACCGAACACCATTGCTGCCGTTATGCCTGCAGCTGAGGAGGTCAGCCCGCCAGTCAATGCTCCGAGAAGTCCTTTTTCGTTGACGGCTTCCTTTACACCTTCAGAAAGCAGGTAGCCGAAGCCTGTGAGAGGTACTGTTGCCCCCGCTCCCGCAAACTCCGCAAAGGGCTTGTAGATGCCCACTGCGCCCAGAATAACGCCTGCCACAACGTACGCCACAAGAATTCTTGCGGGGGTAAGCTTGGTGTAATCAATCAGCACCTGCCCGATGGCACAGAGAAGTCCGCCTATGAGAAATGACCATATATAGTCCATTGTTTGCTCCTTTCTCAGTCCGAAGAACTGTTTGAGATATGCACGGCGTGGGACACGGACGGTATGCTTTCGCCCTGCTGCGATGCGGTGGTGGACATAAGTGCGCCCGTTGCGCAGAAGAGAATGTTTTTCAGCTCGCCTGTTTTCACCTTCGGCAGGAAATATCCGCAAAGCACAGATGCGCTGCAGCCGCAGCCCGAGCCGCCTGCGTGAACGTCCTGTTCCTTCAGATCGAACATCATAACGCCGCAGTCGGAGTGGTTTTTTGAGATGTCGATGCCGTCACGGGAGAGCAGCTCATAAAGAAGCTTGCTGCCGACTGTTCCCAGATCTCCCGTGATTATTCGGTCGAAATCGGCGGGAGTTTTTCCTGTGTCCTCAAGATAACTTCTGATGACATAGGCGGCTGCGGGTGCCATTGCTGCGCCCATATTGTTGGCATCGGTAACACCAAGGTCGCATATCTTACCGATAGTAACGCCTTTTACATAAGGCGGGACAGATTTTTCCGCTACAACTACCGCTCCCGACGCTGTGCAGGTCCATTGTGCGGTGGGGGTTCGCTGTCCGCCGTAGGATAGGGGCAGACGGAACTGCCTTTCGGCGGTGCAGAAGTGGGAGGAGGTCACAGCAACGATATGTCCGCCTGCGCCGCTGTCGGTCAGCAGAGATGCCAGGAGCAGTCCCTCGGACATGGTGGAGCATGCCCCGAAAAGCCCTAAAATAGGAATGTCAAACCCTCTCAGGGCATAGGTGGAGCTTATACATTGATTGAGCAGATCTCCCGAAAACATATAGTCGATGTCCTCGGGTGTGAAGCCGCCTTTGTCCAGAGCTGCGGAAACTGTCCGTCGGAGCATTTCGCTTTCCGCTTTCTCCCAAGTGTCCTGACCGAAATAGCCGTCCTGTTCGCATTGGTCGAAGCAGCTTCCAAGTGGGCCTTCGCTTTCCTTTTTACCTACTACCGATGCGAAGCTGACTATGGAGGGCGTGTTTTTCAAAAGAAATGTATTTCCCGTGATCTTCATTTTATCAGTCCTTTCGGAAAATTTGTATTAGTTTCTCACCTTGAACTGATTTTATACGGAATTATGCCAATAAAAAAGCCCTGTGCACCAGATACCGCATATGGTATCTGATGTACAAGGCATATCAATATATTGATATTACTGCTTTGCAGCTATCTTATATTCATCTCCAAGACGGAAAAATGGACAATTTCGGCTTCCTCCTGTGATATATCTCACATAGTCGTCCTCGTCCATGCTGACCTCGCAGCAGTATTCTTCGTAGTCCTCGTCATAGGCGTAATATGCGCAAAGCTCGCAGTCATGGGGCTGTTTATCATTCATAGTGTGACCTGCTTTCTTCTTTTAATTCAAGACAATTGTACCACTGTCACGTCTTTTTGTCAACTGCGGATTTTTCGGAAAATGTTGACTTAACGGCATATTTATGGTATGATTATATAGTATGACACGCATTACATAAGGAGTGGATATATTTGGAATTCATACAATCTATCGACGATGCAATAACATATTTCATAAACAACCACATGCACAACTCGTTTACACAGACCATCGTGCCGATCATCACTCACCTCGGAACGGGCGGTGTAATATGGATAATCAGCGGACTTTTGCTGACTATAAAGCGGAAAACCCGTCCAATCGGCGTAATGATGCTTCTTTCGCTGACGGTTGCGGCTATCGTGGGAAATCTCATGATAAAGCCGATTTTCAACCGTACACGACCTTATCTGGCTAATGATGACCTGATTCTGCTTATCGGCGCACCCATGGGTTCGTCGTTCCCGTCAGGGCACAGTATTTCGTCGTTTGCGTCTGCGACGGCTCTGTTTCTGCGGAAAAAATCGGCGGGTATCGTGGCGCTGGTGTTTGCGTTTATGATAGCTTTTTCCAGGGTTTTCCTGTTCGTACATTATTTTACAGACGTGCTGGCAGGGGCTCTGCTGGGCATACTAACGGCGGTTCTTCTTGAGAAATTTTTCGGAGATAAGATAGACGCTCTCCTGGAGAAGATCCCCCCGAAAAAGGAAAGGACTGTTTGATATGGCTCTGGACGGAGCGTTTTTATATGCGGTAAAGAGTGAGCTGATGTTCCTTATCGGTTCTCGTGTGGATAAGATACATCAGCCGTCAAGAGAGGAAATAGTTATCTCACTTAGGGCAAAGGGCGGTATGCAGAAGCTGTTTATCTCCGCAAATGCGGGTTCTGCAAGGGTGCATATCACGAAAAAATCGATCGAAAACCCAAAATCCCCGCCTATGTTCTGTATGCTTATGAGAAAGCATATCGGCTGCGGAAAGCTTGTGAATATCCGTCAGGACGGGCTGGAGAGGATACTTTTTCTGGATTTTGAAGCGGTAAATGAGCTGGGCGACCTTGTTATCATAACCGTTGCATGCGAAATTATGGGCAGATGCTCAAATATTATCCTTGTAAATCAGGAGGGGCGGATAATCGACAGCATCAAGCGTGTTGACGAGGAGATGTCCCGTGAAAGACCCGTTCTCCCGGGAATGCGCTACGAAGCCCCTCCGAGAGATAACAGGCTCAGTCTGTTTACCTGTACACGGGAGCAGCTGTCCGATGCGCTGAGAAATTCGCCCAACGCCGAGCTGTCAAAGGCGCTTATCAGGACGTTTGAGGGAATTTCCCCCGTTGTGGCGAGGGAGTGGACATTCTATGCGGGACGGGGCGGTGACCTGACAACGGCGGATATTTCCCGAATAGCGGAGGACAGGCTGTTTGAGGCTGTCCAAAACACAAAAACCGCCCTGACCGAGGGGAAATGCCGGTTTTGTACGCTGACCGACAAGCAGGGGCTGTTAAAAGATTTTTCATTTATTCGCATAGATCAGTATGGTTTCTTGATGACCTTGAAGGAACAGCCGTCCGCCTGTGATACGCTGGACAGCTTCTTCTCCGAGAGAGATGCAATTGCCCGAATGAAACAGCGTTCTTCCGACCTTTTCAGGCTGTTGGTGAACCTTACAGAGCGTATCTCCCGACGTCTGGAAATACAGAAGCAGGAGCTGAAACAGTCCGCTGACAGAGAGCAGCTGAAGCTTTGCGGCGACCTGATTTCTGCTAATATCTACCAAATGGAAAAGGGCATGAACGAGATAACCGTGCAGAATTTCTACGACGAAAGCTGCCCCGATATAACTATCAAGCTTGACCCTCGCCTGACACCTTCGCAGAATATGCAGCGGTATTTTGCCGATTACCGAAAGGCTGTCACCGCCGAGAAAAAGCTGACCGAGCTTATTGCAAAGGGCGAGGAGGAGCTGAGCTACATTGACAGCGTTTTCGATGCGCTCACCCGAACAAACGGCGAGGACGAGGTCATGCAGATAAAGGCGGAGCTGGCGGAGCAGGGCTATGTGAAATCCGTGTCCATGAAGGGCAGGCAGCAGCCGAAAAGTCTGCCGCCTATCGAGTACGAGTCGCCCTCGGGGTATCGCATATTGGTTGGACGAAATAACGTCCAAAATGACAAATTGACCCTGAAAACCGCCGAAAAATCGGACATCTGGCTGCACACAAAGGATATTCCCGGCTCACACGTTATAATATGCACGAACGGCGGCGTTCCCGATGATGAAACCATCCTGTTTGCTGCAAGAATAGCCGCAAGGCACAGCAAGGCGGCAAATTCCGCTCAGGTGCCTGTGGATTATGTTCCTGTGAAATTCGTGAAAAAGCCCTCGGGGGCAAAGCCGGGCAAGGTCATCTTCACCAACAACAGGACGGTTTATGTTACGCCTGCCGAGATATAATATTTGCGGCGTTTGCACCTTTCAGCAAGCGCCGCAGTTTTGTGAAAGGAAGGTTTGATGAAGGTCGAATCGGGAATTATAAAGCTGTCTGCGGCGATGCTTATCTTTGGCAGCATAGGGATATTTGTCAGGTACATATCGCTTCCGTCGGGGGCGGTGGCAGCGGCAAGGGGAGTGATAGGAACGCTGTTTCTGACGGTGCTGGCAGCCGCAAAGCGTCGGCATTTGTCCCACGAGATAAAGTCAAAGCTGCCTCTTTTGTGTATTTCGGGAGTTTGCATTGGCGTCAACTGGATATTGCTGTTTGAAGCGTATCGGTACACGACCGTTGCGGCGGCGACGCTTTGTTACTATATGGCTCCTGTGCTGGTCATTGCGGCTTCGCCGCTCATTCTGAAGGAACGGCTTACCCTTCGAAAAATCGTTTGTGGGCTGGCGGCGGTTTTGGGAATGGTTTTTGTGTCGGGAATATTGTCTGACGGTCTGAACGGCGGCTCGGATATGCGCGGGATAGCCTTTGGGCTGTCTGCGGCGGCGGTCTATGCGTCTGTTGTGCTGATGAACAAGCGGGCGGGGGATATTCCAGCATTCGATATGACGGTGGTTCAGCTTGGTTCGGCGGCTGTGGTGCTAGTGCCGTACACGCTTTTGACGGAGGATATTTCCTCGGAAATGCTGAGTATTAAGACTGTGCTTCTGCTGTTGGCGGTCGGTATTATACATACGGGATTTGCGTATGCGCTGTATTTTTCAGCTATAAAGGAACTGAAAGCTCAGACAGCGGCTATTTTCAGCTATCTTGACCCGCTGGTCGCTGTGCTTCTTTCGGCGCTGCTTTTGAAGGAAAACATGGGCGTTGATATTATAATTGGTGGTGTGCTGATAATCGGCTCGGCTGTTATCAGTGAATTATCGAGTAAAAAGGAAATAGAAATTAATTGAAAGGTTTTTATAAATATCAGAAAATGACATTTCTATTTTTATTTCATTTATCAAGCGGGGGTGAGAACGGTGGAAAGACTAGAAGCATTTGAGAAAATGTTAAGCGACATTATCGAACAGTCCGAAAAGGAAAAGGCGGTTATGGACGAGCTAAAAGCAAAGGGAAAAGAAAAAACAGCGACCTACAAGCAGTATATGGGAAACAGGCTTATTTACAATCGCATACTATCTTTGTATAAGGAATATGGACTTATTGACTGAACGCAAAAGCCCCTCCGAAGCATTACCTCGGAGGGGTCATTGTATATCTTAATGCAAATTACTTAACTTCAACAGTCCAGCCAAACTTATCCTCGATCTTGCCCCACTGAATACCGGTGAGAGTATCGTAAAGCTTCTGAGAGATAGCACCGATCTCGCCGTTGTTGATGGTCATATGCTTGTCGCCGTATTTCAGCTCGCCGATGGGAGAGATAACAGCAGCTGTGCCTGTGCCGAATGCCTCGTCAAAGGTGCCGTTGTCGTAAGCGGCAATAAGCTCGTCGATCTCAAGGTTTCTTTCGGTCACCTTGTAGCCCATGGAGCGTAGCAGCTCAATGCAGGACTTTCTTGTGATACCGCCCAGAATGGAGCCTCTGTCAAGGCTGGGGGTGATGACTTCGCCGTTCAGAACGAAGAATACGTTCATTGCGCCGACTTCCTCGATATACTTTCTGTGAACGCCGTCCAGCCAGAGAACCTGTGCGTAGCCTTCCTTCTCGGCTTCTTCCTGTGCCTTCATGGAGATAGCGTAGTTAGCGGCAGCCTTTGTGAAGCCTGTTCCGCCTGTTACTGCACGGACATAGTTCTGCTCAACGTAGATTTTTACGGGAGCAAGACCTGCTGCATAGTAAGCACCAACGGGGGAGAGAATGATAGCGAAAATCAGGTGCTTAGCGGGGTGAACGCCCAGCATAGGGTCAATTGCGAATATGTAAGGTCTGATATAAAGGGAAGTTCCCTCAGCGGTGGGTATCCAGTCTGCATCGACCTTAACGAGAGCCTTGACAGCCTCAACGCAGAATTCCTCGTCTATCTTGGGGATACAAAGTCTGTCGTTGGACACGTTCAGTCTTGCCATATTCTGGTCGGGTCTGAACAGCTGTATTTTTCCCGAGGCGGTACGGTAAGCCTTCATTCCCTCAAAGTCAGCCTGACCATAGTGCAGACACATTGCGGAGGGGTCCAGGGGTATCGGTCCGTAGGGGACGATGCGGGGGTCGTGCCAACCCTGTCCTTCATCGTAATTCATCAGAAACATGTGGTCGGTGAAGATCTTTCCGAAGCCGAGCTTGCTCTGATCAGCAGGCTTCTCCTTAGGAGAGGTCGTTAAAGTGATTTTGATTTCCTGCATTGAAAAAACTTCCTTCCGTAAACGGCAATTGCCGATTTATATACTATAATGTTATTATAACAAATTTTTTCCCCATTTACAAGAGAAAATTAATGCAAGATTACACAAAAAAACCTCTTGCTTTTTCATTTTTTTTGTGATATAATAGTCTAAGACCGTTAAAATGGTATGCCTCCATAGTTCAATGGATATAACAGCCCCCTCCTAAGGGGCAGTTACAGGTTCGATTCCTGTTGGAGGTGCCAATGGTCTTTCCCCCCGAAGATCGTTTGATTTTCGGGGGATTTTTCTTTTTTGGCGTTGACTTTATTTGGTTTCGTTGGTATAATATTATCAAGAAAAATCGGGATTTGAGGAGGAGAATATATGATTTATTATAATGATGAAATAATCGTTGTCAGAGATATGATGCGTTCAGATGCACAGTATTTCACAAATGAAGAAAGATTACAAGGTTGGGATTCAACTTTAGATAAATATGAAATGCGGCTAAATGACCAAAAAGACGGAAAATGTATCTCCTTAGTTGCTGAATATTCCGGAAACCCTGCCGGATATGTAAATGTTTATCCTAATTCGGAATGGGGAGCATTTGCAAATCAAGGGTATCCTGAAATAGTTGATTTTGGCGTTTTAGAAAAGTACCGAAAAAAGGGCATTGGCACTGTATTAATGAATATCGCAGAAAAAATTGCTTCTGAATATGCTGATACGGTATATTTGGGGGTTGGTTTACACAGCGGGTATGGCAGCGCACAAAGAATGTATGTGAAAAGAGGTTACATTCCTGATGGTTCGGGAGTATGGTATAAGGATAAAATATGCACACCTTATGAAGCAATATATTCTAATGATGATGACCTTGTTCTTTATCTTTCAAAGTCGTTGAAATAAACTTCCAATTTTGTTTGTAACTTCGCAAGCGGTATATTACATATTCATTTGGATTTTCGGGGCGTTTTATGTTCTTAATGGTATAATGAAATCAGGAAAAATCGGGATATGGATTGATGGGAGTGATTTATATAAAAACATTTGAACTGCAGCCTTTGCGTATTCATTCCGACTGGACGATAAAGTATAATACGTTTTCCGAGTATGACCTGGAAAGTGATGATCCTGAATATGCAGCGGAATTGTGCGAGGATTTACTTCAATTGGAAAATAAAAATTTGTTAATTGATTTGGGTTGGTATCCGGAATTTGATATTAGCGGCAGTTACACTCTTCGTCTTGTTGATATTACGAAGGAAAATCCTTTTGATTTCCCTCTTGAGCAATTCCAATCCAAATCAAAAAACGAAATAATTTGCAGAATAGAATATTGGACAAACTATGATTTTTTCAAGATGTATTTGCGGTAAATTTGGTTTTTACTTCGCAAGCGGAGTATGATACAAGGAGGACATAAGTATGAACAACAAGCTCACTATCCGCCCCGAGGAACATAAGGATTACAAGGATATAGTTTCCTTGATATTGCGTTCATTCCGTGAGGGGACCGATTATTCCGACGGAACGGATATTATTGCTTTGGTAGAAGAGATAAGGGATTCGGAGTACTATATTCCAGAATTGTCCTTTGTTGCGGAGTTGGACGGTGTTATCGTGGGACACTTTTTGTTCTCGAAATTTCCGTTATCTCCCATGAAAGAAGGCGGACACGGCGGTGCGGCAGATACCGAAATAGTAATGCTTGCTCCCGTATCCGTCCATGCGGACTATCTCCGTCGGGGAATCGGTTCAACCATGCTGAAAATGGGCATTGAGAGGGTCAAAGAAATGGGTTACAAGGGCATAACCGTTGAGGGAAACTACAAATTCTATAACAATGTCGGTTTTAGGACTTCATCGGAATTTAACATATTCCCCACAAGCGGCATTCCGATGAACGAACCTCGGTGTATGATGTGCCGGGAAACATATGAAGGCTCGCTGGACGGCATAGGCGGTTATATCGTTTATGATATGTATTTTAATGCTTGATACATATTTCACAAAACGGAGGAACAGCTATGACAAACGAGCAAAGAGCGGAGCAGCTGATAAAGAAATACGGTTTTGATTTTGACAATATTTCAAAAGCGGAAATAACAGGTCTTATACGGGACGAGCTTGACAATTATCGGCATGGCAGTTCGGAATATCTCAGGGCACTTTGTGGGTATTTGTATTGTATCGGCGATAAATCGGACATTCCGCTGCTGGAAAAAGTGAAGTACGGTATTAACATGGACGTGGGCTGTATGATAGACATTGAATGGATAGACAGCTTGAAAATGGACGGTGCAGAGGGCGAATACATTCGTTCAAGAAAGGAAATTATTGATGATTTTGTTAAATATTACCTGAACTTTGAAGCGGATGATGAATGGTGAGGTGTGAATATATCAATGCCGTATTCCCGCAGCATATTCCGACGGTGAAACGCCTTTATATTTCTTGAACACCCGTGAAAAATACAAGCTGTCCCCAAAGCCCACAGATGCGGCTGTTTCGGATACGGTGAGCTGTCCGCTGCGAAGAAGCTCCGAGGCTCGGTCTATGCGAAATCTCGCCAGATATTCCGACGGGGAAATGCCCATAGAACGTCGGAACGCCCGAAACAGCGTTGCTCGGCTGACACCTGCCGCTGCGGCTATGTCCTCAACGGAAATATCCAGCGAATAGCTGCCTGAGATGAATTGTCGGGCAGTTTCGGCGTAATCCGACTGCTGTCCGCCGGTCGCTGACGAGGCGGCGGGGTGTTTCATCAGCAGGGCAAGCATAAGATACAGCCGTCCTGTCATTTCGGTAATATCGGCGGCGGTATGACCGTTGCAGCGGTATATCTCGGACATACGGTCTTTCAGCTCGTCCCCAAAATCACAGCGGAGGACGGGCATTTCACGGGTGAAGTCCGTCCGTGAGATGATATGCTCGGCATCGGCGCCGGAAAAGCCTGTCCAGTAGTATTCCCACGGTTCGTCGGCATCGGCGGTGTAGCTGATAAGCGTTTCGGGGTAGATAAGGAATGTGTCGCCCGTTTTCAGTTCAAAGCTGCCCGATGGGGTTGAAAATACGCCCTTGCCCGAGGTGATATGGTGGATAAGATAGTGGTCGCGGACACCCTTTCCCCAACTGTGGAGGCTCTCGCACTTCTCGTAGCCTGCGCTGTTTACGGTCAGGGAAAAGCCCTCCGTGCTGCCAGATTTGAAGGATAGTTTTTTGATGGTACTGTCCATTTTATGGTACACTTCCTTTTTGGATAATGAAAAAAGCACTTGCATTTTATGTTGTACTGTGATATACTAAATACAGAAGTGAGCTGATTTTTATGAGTACAAGAGAAATTGCTTACAACCTTATTGATATGCTTTCCGAGGAACAGCTAAAAACATTTATTGATTTCATCAGAAGCTTTATGGATATACCGAATAAAGAAACAGAGCAGGCGATGCTTGAAGCGGATAGAATAGCACATGATCCAAATGTTAAGGCATATGATGACATTGACGAGATGTTCAGGGAGATACTTGATGAATGAAATACAAATATTTCCGTTCAATTCTTTTGGAGAATTGGACTGTTTTTTTACCTCGAAGTGCAAAAGCTGCGGACCCATACTATCGCCGTGGGGAGGTTAGTAACAGCTTGCGCTAAAGCTGCGGTGATGAACTGTGCTGCATATCCCGCAAAAGTAAATCTGCAAAAATTATACCACAAAAAAAGCTGACTTGCAACATAAATCCATATAAATGAAACAAAAAAATATTGCAATTCGGGGGAAAGTGATATATAATTATGACAGTAACCGAAGGACAGCTTCGGAATTATAAGGGAGGACGTTTACTATGGCAACAATTCTTGTTACAGGCGGAGCGGGTTTTATTGGAAGTCACACCTGCGTGGAGCTTCTGAACAGCGGATATGATATTGTGGTGATGGACAATTTTTCCAATTCTAAGCCCGAAGCACTTAACCGCATTAAGAAGATCACGGGCAAGGACTTCAAGTTCTATGAAACGGATATGCTGGATTATGAGGGCACTTCCAAAATATTCAAGGAAAACAAGATCGACGCAGTTATCCATTTTGCGGGGCTGAAGGCAGTGGGCGAAAGCTGTGCAAAGCCCGTTGAATACTATTATAACAACATTACGGGAACGCTGGAGCTTATCAAGGCTATGCGTGACAACGGCTGCAAGAGGATAGTTTTCTCCTCCTCGGCGACGGTTTACGGCATGAACAATCCCGTTCCTTACGTTGAAACTATGCCCACCTCGGCGACTAATCCTTACGGCTACACTAAGGTCATGATAGAGCAGATACTGTCCGATACTGCCAAGGCTGACAAGGAGTGGAGTGTTGTTCTGCTGAGATATTTCAATCCTATCGGTGCGCACGAAAGCGGTCTTATAGGCGAGGACCCCAACGGTATCCCGAACAATCTGCTGCCCTATATTGCGCAGGTGGCTGTCGGAAAGCTTCAGTGCCTGAGCGTTTACGGAAACGATTATGACACTCCCGACGGAACGGGTGTCAGGGACTATATCCATGTTGTTGACCTGGCTTCGGGACATCTTTGTGCTGTGGACTATGCTCTTAAGCACAGCGGAGTTGAAGCTGTAAATCTCGGAACGGGCAAGGGCACAAGCGTGCTGGAGGTCGTTGCGGCTTTTGAAAAGGCATCGGGCGTGAAGATAAACTACAAGATCGCTCCCAGACGTGCGGGTGATATTGCTACCTGCTATGCCAACACCGACAAGGCAAAGGCTCTCTTCGGCTGGGAGGCAAAGGCTGACATCAACAAGATGTGTGCAGACAGCTGGAATTTTACCAAGAATAATCCCAACGGACTTTGATTTTCATCTGAAAACCGTGTCTACATAGAAAATCCGTCCTAAGCAAATACTCGTACAGTTGCTTAGGACGGATAATTTTTGCCTTTTATAAATGAAATGAAAATAGAAATGGTAATATCTGTTTTATTATAATATATTTCAAATATAAAATTATATATTTCTTTTTCAAGCAAACAAAATTCCGACCCTCGGAAATGATATTCCGAGAGCCGAGTCAACAAGTGCAGAGTGAAATTTACCAGATCTCTTTCTTCCTCTGCTTCAGATATTTGGATATGCCCTTATGCCATTCCTGCTTATGACGGAGATAATCCTCCGAATCTGCGGAGTATGCGGCTTCCTTTTTAAGGTTTTCGTAGCTTCTGAAACGTTCGGGGGACAGTTCGCCGCTCTCGATAGCTGCTTTGATCGCACAGCCCGGCTCGGATTGATGCGTGCAGTCACGGAAACGGCATTTTCCGATATATTGTTCAACGTCGGAGAATGTTTCCGTTAGACCGCTTGAAGCCTCCCACATTCCCAGCTCACGCATACCGGGGGTGTCGATTATCATTGCACCGTTTTTCAGCATAATAAGCTGTCTGTGGGTGGTGGTGTGTCTGCCCTTGCTGTCGTCCTCACGGATAGAGTTCACAGCCATTATCTCCTCGCCCGCAAGAGCGTTCACAAGGCTGGATTTTCCAACGCCCGATGAGCCGAGGAAAACAAGCGTCTTTTCGGGCTTGACAAACTCGCCGAGAGCGTCCAGACCATAGCCTGTTGATGAGCTTACGGCGTAGACGGGAACTCCCGGGGCGATGCGTTCGGCTGCTCTGATGTATTCGCTGTTATCCTCCAAAAGGTCTGCCTTTGTCAGGACCACAACGGGAAATGCTCCCGACTGCCATGCAAGTGTCAGGTAGCGTTCAAGGCGTCTTTCGTTGAAGTCCTTGTTCAGGGACTGCATTATGAATACATAGTCAAAGTTCGCTGCGACCGCCTGTGCGCCCTGTCCCGGAGTCGGATTTCGGCGGGAACAAAAAGATTTTCTGGGGAGGGTTTCGGTAATTCTGCAGTCGCCGTTTGTTACATAGTCTATCATCACAAAGTCGCCTGCGGTGGGGAATTCCCGATAGTCGTAGTAATATTCCTTGGATTTCAGCACGCCGCTGACCTCGCCGTGTTCGCAGATAAGTTCAAAGCGTTCCTTATGAACGGCGGTCACTCGGGCGGGGATTCCTGTGGTGTTTTCGGGTATCATATTGGGTGTAAGTCCGTATTCTTTCATATCCATTTAAAAATTCCTCCAAATAATTGTATGATCTCTCGTTAAAATTCATCATAAAATATCACTCCTTCCTGTATCGTAACCGAAAAAAGGCAAAAAAATAACACACCCCTTTGGATGCGCTCAAATGTGCTTCACGAAAGGTTTTTACAAAACGGCACAGCAAGGGGCGACCCCTTTGTCATTTCGTTTATAGCTTAACTAAATGAACAAAGTTTGCTGCTCGGTACGATAAAACTTCTTTAATCGGTAGTACCAAAGGGCATGCTCCAACTTTTTGTGCCTATATTCGGTTTTACGATACAATTACCTCGCAAACAGTCATCAATAACTACTCCTTTCGCTCCGCATTGCGGATTATTTGCACATAGTATACCACATTGGAAACGAAATTGCAATAGGTTTTTGAAATTTTTTTGGGATTATTATTCCAATATGCCGAGAATAAACCGTTTTGTCCCGAGAAACTTCGTATAAAATGCCCTTTGAAAAATCCCGGGGAAAGTGATATAATAAAAAATGATGTGTAGCTGTTATATTGAGTATATCAATATAGGTGTAAGTCCAATCGGCTGCATATCTATATATTGTATATACAGGCGTGCAGCTCAAAAAGCTGTGCGCTGATTTTTTTGCAAGGAGAGATAAATATATGAAGAAAACCGGTACTCGGAACAGAATGGCGGATATGCCCGTGAACAAACTAATGCTTTCCATGGGGATACCTATGATAATATCAATGGTGCTGCAGGCGGTCTACAATATCGTGGACAGTGCCTTTGTATCCAATATGAAAACGGGCGGCGAGGCGGCACTCAACGCCCTGACACTGGCGTTCCCGCTGCAAATACTGATGGTAGCGGTCGGCATCGGAACAGGTGTGGGCGCCAACGTTCTGGTGGCGAAATGCCTTGGCATGAAGAACGGCGAGCAGGCGGGCAAGGCGGCGGGAAATGCCGTATTCCTTGCATTTGTGATATATCTGATATTCCTGATATTCGGAATAACGGGGACGGAGAGCTACATAAATTCTCAGACAGCCAACCCCGAAATCGCTGAGATGGGAACCGATTATGTCAGGATATGCTGTGTATTTTCCTTTGGAATGTCCTTCTTTTCGGTATATGAGAAGCTTTTACAGTCCACGGGAAATTCCGTATATTCCACTATCGCACAGATATTGGGCGCTGTGACAAATATTATCCTCGACCCCATACTTATATATGGTCTGCTTGGGCTTCCCGAAATGGGTGTTGTGGGAGCGGCGTATGCAACGGTTATCGGGCAGACAGTTTCGTTTATCGCCGCACTTATTTTCCATCTCAAGGTGAATATCGATATTTCCAACAGCCTTAGCTGCTTTAAGCCGTCGCTCGGGACTATCAGGGACATATATATGATAGGTCTGCCCGCTATAATATCTCAGGCGCTCATTTCGGTTATGACATACGGTCTGAATATTATCTTCGGCGGCATCAGCGAGGCTATGGTCACCGCATACGGTCTTTTTTATAAGATACAGCAGTTTCTTCTGTTTGCCGCATACGGAATGAGGGACGCTATTATGCCCATAACGGCGTTCAGCTGCGGCACGGGAAACAAGGACAGGCTCCGTGACTGCGTAAAATATGGGCAGCTCTATACCGCCGTAATAATGCTTGCGGGATTTGCCGTTATCGAGATATTAGCCGTGCCTTTTTCGGGAATATTTGGGTTGTCGGGGGAAACACGGCAGCTTTGCATCGAGGCCATGCGGATAATATCAATATCCTTCGTATTTGCGGGGGCGAATATCGCATATCAGGGACTTTTCCAGGCAATGGAGGGCGGCGTTCAGTCGCTGGTAATATCTGTTTGCCGTCAGATATTGTTTGTGTTCCCCTTTGCGTTAATATTTGCAAATATTGGCATAGAATGGCTGTCTTGGACGGTTTTTCCCATTGCCGAGATACTGACATTTATTATCGCCGCCGTAATGTTCAAGAGGCTCCGCTGCAAAAAGAGCTTTTAGTGGAAATATACAAATTAATAAAAAAATATTTGGCGATTTCTACCGTTTGAAAAAAATATAAAAGTATGCTAAAATAGCAATACCGAATAAGCAACGACACACGTTATACCTTTGGGTATGTAAATCTGATCACGGTACTGCCGTTCGATTTATACTAAACACCATTTAAATTACGGAGAAGAAATCGGCGTAAAAGACTTGCGTTTATGGCTTTTTATGCCGAGAGATTCCCGTGATTAATGTGTGTTTAGTATTACGCCCAGGGTATAGCGTTTTTTTGCTTGTTCGGAATTTTTATTTCAGGAGAGATATTATGCCCGAAAACCAATTTGAAAGAATGATGTTTGCTCTTATGACTGTTATTGTGACCGTCCATGGATATGTGTTTTACAGCCTTTATGTGGTAAACGGCAGCCTGCTTATGGAGATAAATCAGGCGGGAAGCGTCATTGAAGCTGTCGGTGCTCAAGGCGGAGTTTATATGTTTGGGAGATTTGTGCCGATCTGGGCGGTGGTAATAGTGGAATTTATCTTTGCATACTGCCTTGAATGTCTGGTCGGAAGTCCCTGCTCATTCAAGCTTGCGTGCAAGGTGTTTGACCCGGGGAAAACCCATCCTGTGCTGTTTGAAACCGCTGTTATATGCGCTACGGTGGGTATTATGTGTCCCGCAATGAGCTTTATCGCTGCCTGGCTTTATTATCCATATTACAGGGGATTCAGCATTATCACGCTGCTTGCCGACTGGTTAAAGCTGGTGTGCCTGAATTTTCCCTTTGCGTTCTTCTCACAGCTGTTTTTCATTCAGCCGCTTATCAGAACTCTGTTCAGAAAAATATTCCGAAGAAATGGAGCAAACGCCGCAGATACAGTGCTTTCCGCCGAATGAACTGCGTAATATCCTGCTTTGCCGAACTCCGCTGCTTTCCGCCCCCGAAGTGGGAAAGCAGTGGAGTTTTGCTATTGCCGTGGGGTAGAAACCCTCGGTAAATTCAAAGCCTGCGGCAGCATTTACAGCTGTGCATCTCACAAAGGCAAATCAACCGAAAAAATCCGTAAAACCGCTTGACATACAGCCGCCGACAGAATATAATATTAATATAGGTGTACTGTGCCCGATTATTTAGAAAAGGACTGATAAATGTGAGATTTTCCGCTGCCGTGACAGCTGTTTTAATAGCCGCAAACGCTCTGTTTTCGGGATTTTCCGTAACTGCTCATGCAGCAGAGGACGAGCTTGTTTACGCCGCCCTGGGGGACAGCATTGCCTACGGCTACGGGCTTGCTGACAGGGAGCGGGACGCATACCCTTACATAACAGCCGAGGCTATCGGTGCGGACAAATTTTATGACTTCACACTCTGCGGCGCATACACCTCTGATATTATCAAAATGGCGGAGAAAAACGCCGATGCTTTGTCGGAAGCGGACGTTATCAGCCTGACTGTCGGTTCCAACAGCCTGTTTGTGCCGTTTCTGATGTCGGCTGCGGATATGGCGGGGGTGGAGTTTCCCGAAACGGAGGCATCTGCGGACAAGCTTGAGGGTGCTGTGGATATTTCCGTGATAATTGCGCTGTATCGGGCGTATTCCGATGAAAGATCGCCCCAGAGAAGGAGTATGGACGAAGCGTTTGCCGAGTTCAGAAAAGAGTGGGTAGAGCTTATCGACCTTATTTCGGAGATAAACCCCTATGCGGATATAGTGGTGACGGGATATTATAACCCGTACCGATATTGGAATATCAAGCCTTTGAATATCGAGATGGGCAATATCGTCGAGGTATATATATCCAAAATGAACAAATTTATCGAGGTCAGCTGCCGCAAAAAGTACCGTATAGCGGATATATCCGAGGTAATGTCCGACAATATCCCCGACATCAGAAACCCCGCAAATAACAGGTTTGACCCCCACCCCGACAGCAGATGGCAGGCATATATCGCCAAGGCCGTCATATCCGAGATCCGTGGATAGGAGATCAATGTGAAAGCGATATTCAGATATATACACCAATATTTCAAAAAGCTTGACAAACAGCTGATAATAGCCGTGCTGGCGGTTTCGGCGTTCGGCGTGGTGCTGCTTTATTCTATGAGCTGCGCCGATATTATTGATATTTCATATGTCAACACCCAGATAAAGGGAATTGTTCTGGGATTTGCTGCGGCGATGATATTGTCGTCGCTGGATTACCATATACTTGCAAAATTATGGTTTTTGTATGTCCCTGTATTACTTGGATTGGTTCTTCTGACCTTTACAAGCCTTGGCTATCAGCCACCGGGAACCGACGACAGAGCGTGGATAGACTTAGGTTTTACGACTCTTCAGCCGTCGGAATTCTTGAAGTTGGGGTTTATACTTTCTTTCGGATTTCACCTGTCAAAAGTTGAAGAAAATATGAACAGCGTCGTGAATGTCGGTCTGCTCTGCCTTCACGGAGTTATCCCCGTAGCCCTCATTGCAAAGCAGGGGGACGACGGTACAGCTATTGTATTTGTTTTCATGTTCGCCGCTATGCTTTTTGCTGCGGGAATATCCTGGAAATATATCCTGGCTGCCGTTATCGCTGCACCTGCGCTCTGCTGGTACGCATGGAATTACCTAATGCAGGACCATCATCGGGCACGCTTTGAGGTGCTTTTTGCGGAAGACCCCGACCCGACCATATTCTATCATCAGAAGGTGGGGCTTATTGCCTTAGGCTCGGGACAGCTTTTCGGAAAAGGTCTGTTCGGCGGGGATTACAGCTATGTTCCCAAGGTACATAACGACTTCATTTTCTCATATGTCGGTCAGACCTGCGGATTTATCGGCTCAGTGGCGCTGGTTGCGGTGCTGACGTATATCTGCCTGAAGATCGTTGCCGACAGCCGAATCGCAAAGGACTCCCTCGGCAGAAATATCTGCGTCGGCGTGTTCGGAATGATGTTTGCACACTGCCTGATGAATATCGGAATGGTCCTTGCTGTTATGCCCGTTATCGGCGTCCCGCTGCCGTTTATGAGTGCGGGCGGTACGGCGGTGCTGAGTATGTACATCGGTATCGGGCTGGTAATGAGCGTTTACTCCCATTCGGAAAAGAATTATAGAGTGTTCTATGACGCAAATTAATAGAAAAAAATGTTATTTCTATTTTATTTGTATATATTTTTATTATTTTTGAGATTTTACTTTAGTGGTGACCGAAAGCTTGCTGTTCTAGGGCGGCTTTTGTGCGGTCTGTTACTTTCTGCGAGGGGACCGGTCAGGGACGCTACCCATGCCCGACCGCAGCTTTTTAGGTAAGGATACATCGAAAAATTGGGCGGAAGCCCTTAAAAAGGAGTATATATATGGCACAGTTAAAAGAAACCTTAAAAAGGCTTTACGGCGAAGAAGCTCTGGAGCAGCAGCTAAAGCGCTACGAGAACGCCGAAAGAGCGTTTGCGGAAACCTTCGGAGTGTCCGTTGAACCGATGATCTTCTCCGCCTCCGGAAGAACCGAGATAGGCGGAAATCATACCGACCATAACAGGGGAAAGGTGCTTGCTGCGGCAGTCGGTCTGGACGTTATTGCGTATGTTATCCCCACAAGAGAGAACGTCATCACCGTTCAGTCTGAGGGATTTCCGAGAGATGATGTCAAGCTGGACGTGCTTGAGCCCGTTGAAGCCGAGCTGAACAGCTCCGCAGCGCTTATCAGGGGCGTTGCTGCGGGCTTTGTCAAGGAAGGACTGAAAATCGGAGGATTTGAGGCTTACACCACTTCAAACGTGCTGAAAGGCTCTGGAATTTCCTCCTCTGCGGCGTTTGAGGTGCTTATCGGAACTATACTTTCCCACCTTTACAATGACGGAAATGTGTCCGCTGTGAAGATCGCTCAGATCGCACAGTATGCGGAAAATCGGTTCTTCGGAAAGCCTTCGGGACTGCTGGACCAGATGGCGTCCTCGGTAGGCGGTTTCATTACCATAGATTTCAAGGACACGGCTAATCCCGTTATCGAAAGCATCAGCTACGACTTTGCTTCTAGCGGATACAGCCTTTGCGTCGTTGATACAAAGGGAAATCACGCCGATCTTACCCCCGAATATGCCGCTATTCCTCAGGAAATGAAGGCAGTTGCCGAGTATTTCGGCAAGAAGGAGCTTCGTGATATTGACAAGGGACAGGTCATGGAGAATGCCGCAGATATTCGTGCCAAGCTGGGGGACAGAGCATTCCTGAGAGCAATGCACTTCTTCGATGAAAATGTCAGAGTTGAAAGGGAAGCGGCTGCTTTAAAAGCCGGAAATATCAATGAATTTTTCAAAAATGTGAACGAAAGCGGAAACAGCTCCTACAAGTATCTCCAGAACATATGTGCACCGAAAAATCCCTCCGAGCAGGGACTTTCCGTGGGACTTTACGCTGCTGAAAATGTCCTTGAGGGCAGGGGAGCATGCAGAGTTCACGGCGGAGGCTTCGCGGGGACCATTCAAGCCTTCGTTCCTAATGACAAGTTAGATACCTTTACAGATACTATGGATAATCTTTTCGGAAAGGGCAGTTGTCACAAGCTCTATATTCGTCCTTGTGGAGGAGTCAAAGTCAAGTAAATAGGCAGTTTACGCAACTCATTTATATATGAAAAAGAAAAATCCTGTACGCTGTAAAGATAAATGCCTTTACAGCGTACAGGACAATTTTTTGTCGAAATAGGGAATTTACCGTTGGCTTCGGCAGAAAAAACGGCGTTTTTGTCGGCAATTTCTAATTATTTAGATTAGATTTTGCCGATTGTCCAAGCAGATTTATCAAATATGGCAGAGAAGAAAAGGCGTTGCCGATGATTCTGCTTCTAAGGACGCTTTTTCGGGTAGATCCCGCAGAATATCGGGAAAACTCGCTTCCTGAAAATAACAAAAACTAAGCAACAAAATTAATAAATTATGCAGTTCATATTCTGCTTTTCCTTTCGTTGAACCATTTCAGATAACGCAGCTCGTCCTCCAATTTTTCAACGTGTATATCCATGATGTGAGCATCTGCATAAACTGTGTCGATCATATCCGAATAACCTATATGTTGTATGTATATATGTTGTTTATATCTACATTTAGGCGTATATTCAAACATAAATCCCATATAGCGTTCGCCGTTGAGGGTAATATCCCTGATGGGCATGGGAGGCGCACTTCTGACATCGGAAATATTCGGCGGACGTTTGCCCATATAATCGAGAAGGACGCAGAATGTAGCTTCGCTGTTACCCAGTTCGGGCATAATATTCGACAGCGGCTGAGCGGTTATTCGGGCTATCTTGACGGCAATATATATATCCTTGAACCATTCGCTGTCCTCGGCATTTACCAGCCTGCAGGACAGTATCTCGCCTTTTTGCCCCAGCGCTTTAGGGATATTCAGCTTTGGCGTGCGTATTTCGGGCATATAGTCGGACATCAGCTTTTCACGAAGCTGATAAACGCTGCTGCGCCGTCCCTCTGCGGTCGCCGAAAGTGGCTTTTCTCTGAAGGTGTGCTTTCTGTTGGCGCAGAGAACGGCGTTTCGCTTGGCGTCGTGGGTGAGCCTGCCGAAGTCGTACTGAACGGAAGCCAGCGCATACCAGAACTCAGCATCCTTTTCCGTCAGCTGCTCGTCCACCTTGAAATATTTTTTCAGTGCTTCGATAATGGTTCGGTCGTCCAGCCCCATGGCTGCCATTACTATGTATTCTTTTCTAAGCTCTTTCCCTATGGGCGTGGCGGTGATACCTTGATTCAGCGGGCGTTTTTTCACGGATAGGCACCTCTTTTGCATATGCTGGCTTCTCGGCGGGATATGCCGTTTCGGTTTAATAAAAAGAAAAACCCGCAAGAAACTTGCAGGTTTTTAATGGTTGGGGTGGAAGGATTTGAACCCTCGGAATGGATGAGTCAGAGTCATCTGCCTTACCACTTGGCGACACCCCAATATTGGTTGGGATAGATGGATTCGAACCATCGGAATGACGGAGTCAAAGTCCGCTGCCTTACCGCTTGGCTATACCCCAGTATTCAAGAGAGCCATCGGTGAGGTTTTCATCGGGGATTGTGTCCTCTCCCTGACGACTTTATTATTATATCACAGTTAAACCCAAAATGCAAGTGTTTTTTTGGAATTTCAGCATATTTGTATAATTGCACAATATTCACCACTATAAATATCTGTAAATAGGCAAATATCAATAATTACTTACTCAAAATCGAACAAAACGTGCCTTTCTCCATTTACGGCGAAAGGCACATTGCAAAATATGGCATCATTTCAAAAGTTTTTTCAAATACTGTCCCGTGTAAGATTCATCGCAGGCAGCGATCTCCTCGGGAGTGCCGCATTTTAGGATAGTACCGCCCTTGTTTCCGCCCTCGGGACCTAAGTCTATGACGTAATCGGACACCTTTATCACGTCAAGATTGTGCTCGATGACCAGAACGGTATTTCCCGTATCCGTCAGCGCCTGAAGCACCTCAATAAGCTTCTGAACGTCGTAGGAATGAAGTCCCGTGGTAGGCTCGTCCAGAATGTAGATGGTCCTGCCTGTTGCACGTTTGGACAGTTCGGTAGCCAGCTTGACACGCTGTGCCTCGCCGCCCGAAAGGGTAGTTGCGGGCTGACCGAGCTTGATATATCCAAGCCCGACATCACGCAGAGCAATAAGCTTCCTTGCGATTTTCGGGATATTCGAGAAAAACTCCACGCCCTCGTCAACGGTCATCTCCAGAACGTCGTGAATGCTCTTGCCCTTGTACTTGACCTCCAGAGTTTCTCTGTTATACCGTTTGCCCTTGCAGACTTCGCAGGGAACGTAAATATCGGGCAGGAAGTGCATCTCGATCTTGATGATACCGTCACCCTCACAGGCTTCGCAGCGGCCGCCCTTGGTATTGAAGGAAAATCTTCCCGAGGTGTAGCCCTTCATTTTTGCATCGTTTGTCTGGGCGAAAAGGTCACGAATATCATTGAAAACGCCCGTATATGTGGCGGGATTTGAACGGGGAGTCCTGCCGATGGGAGACTGATCAATGGCAATTACCTTGTCAAGATTTTCCAGACCCTCCATGCTTTCAAACTTACCTGGACGTGTCTTGGCACGGTTGAGCCGTCCGGCCAGATTTTTGTAGATTATCTCATTTACCAGAGAAGATTTTCCCGACCCGGAAACGCCTGTAACACAGGTAAATGTTCCCAGCGGAACAGAAACGTCAACATTTTTGAGATTGTTTTCGCAAGCACCCTTGACAGTGAGGAAATTACCGTTTCCGGGACGCCTTTTATCGGGAACGGCTATCCTTCGCTTGCCGCTGAGGAACTGTCCTGTAATAGACTTTTCACATTTGAGGATTTCATCGTAGGTTCCCGAGAATATTACCTCACCGCCGTGAACGCCCGCATATGGACCGATGTCCACGATATAATCGGCGGCACGCATAGTGTCCTCGTCATGCTCAACAACGATAAGGGTGTTTCCCAAATCACGGAGCCGCTTCAAAGTGCCGATAAGCTTGTCGTTGTCCCGCTGATGCAGACCGATACTTGGCTCATCAAGGATATACAGCACGCCCACCAGCGACGAACCGATCTGCGTCGCAAGGCGTATTCTCTGGCTTTCACCGCCCGAAAGGGTAGATGCCGCCCGTGAAAGCGTCAGATATTCCAGACCAACGCTGGAAAGAAAACCCAATCTCGACTTTATCTCCTTGATAATTCTCTCGGCAATGAAAGCGTCACGCTCCGAAAGTTCAAGCTTATCAAAGAAATCAAGACATTCCGATACGGATTTTCGGCAAAGCTCGCTGATATTGATACCGCCGACGGTTACCGAAAGGCTCTCTTTTTTCAGCCTGTCACCGTGACATTCGGGACAGTCCTCGTCGCTCATACACTCTCTTATCTCGTCCTTTGACCACTCGCTGTTTGACTCACGGTAGCGGCGCTCCAAATTGTTGATAATGCCTTCAAATTCGGCGTTGTAAACGCTGCTGCCGAATTCTGTCTGACGGTGCAGACGCAGCTTCTGACCCTTTGTGCCGTACAGGAAAACGTCCACAACGTCCTTGGGAAGGTCCTTGACGGGAGTATCCAACGAAATTCCGTAGAATTGTCCGATACCCTTGTAATACATCATTGCGATGGATTTGTCGTCCAAAGAGTTCCAGCCGCTTGCCTTGATAGCGCCCTGACGGATAGAAAGCTCCTTGTTGGGGATAATGAGGTCGGGGTCGATCTTCGAGAAAACGCCCAGACCCGTACATTTTTCGCAGGCACCAAAGGGGTTGTTGAAGGAAAACATTCTCGGTGTCAGCTCGTCGATGGAAATGTTATGCTCGGGGCAGGCGTAGCTCTGAGAAAACAGCATTTCCTCGCCGTCGATAACGTCAACGATAAGCAGTCCGCCCGACACAGATGACGCAGTTTCGATGCTGTCGGTCAGTCGGGAGGTGATCTCGGGCTTGATAACAAGCCTGTCCACCACTATTTCAATATTGTGCTTTTTGTTCTTTTCCAGCTTTATTTCTTCCGAAAGGTCGTAAATAATGCCGTCGCAGCGCACTCTTACAAAGCCCGAACGCTTGGCTGATTCCAGCTCTTTGACGTGTTCACCCTTGCGTCCTCGGATAACGGGGGCAAGCAGCTGAATTTTCGTACCTTCGGGCAGCTTCAGCACCTTGTCAACTATCTGGTCAACGGTCTGCTGGCGTATCTCTCTGCCGCAGACAGGGCAGTGGGGTATACCTATTCTCGCATAAAGCAGACGGAGGTAGTCGTATATCTCGGTGACAGTTCCCACGGTGGAACGGGGGTTTTTCGAGGTGGTTTTCTGGTCGATGGAAATAGCGGGGGAAAGCCCCTCAATGCTGTCAACATCGGGCTTTTCCATCTGTCCGAGAAACATTCTCGCATAGGAAGAAAGGCTCTCCATATATCTGCGCTGACCGTCCGCATAAATGGTATCGAACGCCATGGAAGATTTTCCCGAGCCGGAAAGCCCCGTCATAACGATAAGCTTGTCCCTCGGCAGCTCCAGATCTACGTTTTTCAGGTTATGCTCTCTAGCACCCTTTATGATGATTTTATCCTTTGCCATAGCTAACTCCTTAATTTGTAAACGTTAGTTTCGCACTTTTGTTCTATTATACTACTAATTATTTTAATTGTCAAGAATCCAAATGATAAGGTTTTATATTTGTATATTTTGTATATCAACAGATATATCTGGATATATCTCTCTTTGGATATTTTGCATATCAAACAAAAGACCGCCGTTTATAGGCAGTCTTTATTTTGGGAGATTTTACTTTAGTTTAAACCGAAAGTGTGTTGTTCTAGGGCGGCTTTTGTGTTAGTCAAAGCTTTGTGCGGGGGGCGGTCGCTCAACACTTTTCCGTCCTTACCCGGCTTTGCGGGCCGCTGCACCTTACAAATTCAGTGAGCCGATATAAAATTCCAGCGCAAAAAATGTAAATACATAGAAAATGATAACAAGTGACAATGCCAGCACCGAGGTCCCGCCCTTTGCTGCCAAGGTTGCCCGAAGCTCGTAGGGATGGGTTTTCTTCCGTATTTTCGGGACGGTTTTCAGCACCTTTCGGTAGTACAGCCAGTTAGCGAAGCCGCTTGTTCCCAGCATAAAGGCGTAGGTCAGAATGCTGAACATTATGGAAAGTATCTGAAATGCCATACTGTGTATATCGAAGTGAGATGCGATATCCGAGATGAAACCGAAATTATACCGCGCATCTGCACCTATCCGTATCAGATTTGGAAATGCGAGGAAAAGTCTGGTGATTATGCAGAGAATGGAAGCAAGTATCATCTTGCGGTTGGCAAAATACAGCTCGGGAGCGAGAAGCGCAGACAGATTCATACTGAATTTCGTTCCCGTCAGCTTGAAACGTTTGAACAGCGGCAGATAGTAGTGAGTGTTTTTGCCGATATAGTCCGCTATTTCGCAGACACGTGTATCTCCGTAGGGTTCGTTGGGATCGTATCCGCAGAGGGGGTCGGAGTAGTTTATGAGAAATGCCGCAAAGTCCTCGGGGGACATGCTGTTTGCATTTTTCATAGTTTCCTCGGGTGTCATTCCGGGACGGGAATAGCTTTCGTCATGCACCTGAGATGCAATTGCGAGAGCCTGACCGCATCTCTGACAAAACGGCGTGCCTGCGGGATTTTCCAGACCGCATACGGGGCAGACAAGCTTGCCGTCGGGGGCAGACTTTGGTTTCTCGTCGGGGGCAGCATCGGATCTCCAGTCGCCGCCGCTTTTGTGGAGCTCGTGATTTATACAGCTGCCTTCCTTTTCGTAGCAGCTGCGGTGATAGGGCGTTCCGCATTCGGGGCAGACAACAATGTCGTCATCTTCCGTAAAGCGTTTGCCGCAGGATATACAGGTTGAACCTTTATAGTCAGGCATTTATTGACAGTCCTTTCGATAGCAATATTTAATAGTATATCATAAATTTTCCGAATAATCAATAGTACATTGTCTTGCAAAAAATCGGGAATTGTGTATAATAATAGTATAGCAGACGATTGTGTTAATTTGCTGAAATTGCTCTGAACATTTCACGAAACGATATACATATAAAATTCATATAACATCTTATAAAAGTTAATTAAAATCTGCCATAAACCCCTTTGTCGGGAAACGTATATATTATGAAAACCGACAGACGGGTTGGCGAAAGCGAGGTGAACGGGTTGACCGAGAAGCAGTTTGATAATGCCGTCCGGCGAATACTTGACGGCGACAGGTCGGGGCTTCGGGATATTTACGAGGAATATGGCAAGATTATATTCGGCACGGTAATGTCGGTGGTAAAGTCACCGCACGATGCCGAGGATATTACTTCCGATTTCTTCATCAGGCTATGGTCTATTGCAGATACATATGTGGGCGGAAACGGTCACAGGCGATGGCTGGCGGCAATTGCACGGAATATGGCGATAGATCATCTCAGGCGTAAAAAACGTGAAACCGTTGCCGATGAGGACGGCTGCTTTGAAGAAACACCGTCTGACGAACATCTGGAGGACAGCGTGACCGACAGGCTCACCGTTACAGCGGCGGTTGACACTCTGGAGGAAACGGAGCGGGAGATAATCAATCTGAAATTTATCTCCCAGCTGACATTCTCCGAAATATCGAAAATACTGAAAAAGCCTTTGGGTACGGTGACCTGGAAATACCGAAAGGCTCTGGAAAAGCTAAGGAGGTGCATACCCGATGAAAAGCTCGTTTGAAGATAAGCTTATGGAAAAATATCAGGGCGAAATGTCGCAGTATGCGCCCGATATGGACAAAATGTGGGACAGAATAGAAGCAGGTCTTGAAGAGCGTTCTCCCCGTGCAAAGAAGATAGTTATGCACAGCAGAAAGCGGACTGCGGCTATTTGGGCAGCGGCGGCGATAATCCTCATTCCCGTGGGCTTTAAGGCGGCGCAGTTCTCGGAAAATTCCATAAAAAACAGTGACACGGCGGTTGCTGACAATATGACAGATGGTGCCGCAAATGGAGTTCAGATGGAGGCAGAGGAGAATAATGCCTATGCAGATGATGCCGCACCGTCCGTGGACAGTTCCCCCGCAGGGCATCTCCCCGAAAAAATGTCTTACAACGAGCTGAATTTCCCGAGAGAAACGGCAAAGTCCAATATGCCCGAGATAGAGAATGAGTGTGTGGCGTACTTTGTGGAGAGTGAGGTGCTCAGTCAGACAGACCGATTTGTTGATGTGAAGGTCAGGTCGGTAAGCTATAACGAAGCGGAAAATGCCGTTGAATACGAGCTTTATGACGTTTTGGGAGATACGCTGCTGAAAATCTCCACCACCTTCGGAAACGGCGATAACAACACCCTTTGCTCCAATCAATATGTCCTAAAAATTGGACACGAATATATTCTTCCTCTCGGCGAGCGGGACGGGGAGTATTACATTGTGTTCCCCTCCGCACCGCAGACAGAGCTTACGGTTGACGGTTATGCGGTTTTCCACAACGGCTGGACTTCCTTTATGGAGAATGAAACGGCGTATCTGGAGTGTCCCCGAAACGGAAAGGACGACTATTTCTATGACAGAATGGCAGTGACCTTTGCGGAAAATCTCAACTTTGGTGCCGATGATGATAGCGGCGAGGGTTTCACCGATAAAGAGCTTGATGATATGGAAACAGTCGATGAAGCGATCGGCGAGTGGCTGAAAAATTCTCAGCAAATGCCAAGAGATGAGCGCATTGAGGGCGCAAAAGAGCTTCTATATGAGCTGGCAAGTGAGGGCTATATCCGAAGATACTCCATATATTTCGATGACAGAAATGGAATGTTCTCCTTTGAATATTCCTGCGGAGTATACGGCGGTATCAAGATAGACCCGTTTGACCCCATGATGAACTAACTATTTGAAAGGATTGATCTATATGACAAGAAAAAGATTAACAGCGGCAATACTGGCAGTTTCGATTATTTGCGGACTTTTTTCCTCTTGCGGCAGCAACAAAGAGTCGAGTGATGTTGCTTCCGGCGGTGCTTCTACCGCCGCAGTAAATCCAATACAAAATAATAAAACAGAAAATGGAAATTCTATTTCTAATTCAAATACTAAAACCGATAACTTTGAAACCGAAGCATATGATGGAGGCGACTTTGATGCTTCTCCTGCGGAAGTATATGACGTTGCCATTGAGCAGTACTATCCGCCCTATGCGGAGCCGGAAAACGGCGAGGAATATACCGAGATAACGGAAAACGGCTTTGTTTCCGTTAGCGAACAGCCCTTGTCCACATTTTCTGCGGACGTTGACACGGCGTCATACACGGCTGTCAGACGTATGATAAGGAATTGGGGCTATGTTGAGCCGAGTGCTGTGCGCATTGAGGAAATGATAAACTATTTCTCGTACAATTACAAGGATTCAACGGACGGAACGCCTTTTTCCGTAACGACCGAGCTTTCCGAATGTCCGTGGAATCCTCAGACGAAGCTTCTTTCCGTGGGGATAAAAGCAAATGACATAAAGAAGAACGAGCGTCCCAACACAAATGTGGTTTTCCTGCTGGACGTGAGCGGTTCCATGTATTCCGAGGATAAGCTGCCGCTGGTCCAGGACGCATTTGCGCTGCTTGCAGAGGGTCTGACCGAGAACGACCGTGTGTCTATCGTTACATATGCGGGTGCGGACGAGGTAGTTCTGGAGGGCGTTTCGGGAAACAAGACCCGTCAGATATGCGAGGCTGTTTATTCCCTTGAAGCGGGCGGAGCCACTGCGGGTGCTGCGGGTATCGTCACCGCATATGATATTGCGGAAAAATACTTTATCAGGGACGGCGTAAACCGTGTTATCCTTGCGACCGACGGCGATTTGAATGTAGGATTATCCAGCGTTGAGGAGCTGACCGACCTTATCGAAAAGGAACGCAAAAGCGGTGTTTTCCTGTCTGTTCTGGGATTTGGCGACGGAAATTACAAGGATAACCGCCTTGAAGCCCTTGCCGACAACGGAAACGGCAACTATTCCTACATAGACTGCATTGAGGAGGCTGAAAAGGTGCTTGTTGAGGAGCTTAATTCCACAATGTTCACCGTGGCAAAGGACGTCAAGTTCCAGGTGGAGTTCAATCCCGCCAATGTCAAGGGCTACCGTCTTATCGGATATGAGAACAGGGCACTTGCCGCCGAGGATTTCGCCGATGACACCAAGGACGCAGGCGAGGTGGGGGCAGGTCACACTGTTACCGCTCTTTACGAGATAGTGACTGCCGATTCCGACTATTCAATGGGCGGTACTCCCGAGTTGAAATATCAGCCTGCGGAAACCACTGCGGAAGAAGATGCTCCGAAGGCTGTTCTGACCGATGAGCTGCTTACCGTGAATATCCGCTACAAGGAGCCTGACGGGGACACAAGCAAGCTTATTTCCAAGCCTGTTATGACGGCTGACCTCACCGATAAGCCTTCCGGAGATTTCAAGTTTGCGGCGGCTGTTGCGGAGTTCGGAATGCTGCTTAGGGACAGCAGCTTTGCGGGAAACTCCTCCTATGAGGACATTCAGCGGCTGATCAAGGAGGCAGACGTTGGCGATGACAAGTACAAGACTGAGTTTGCCAAGCTGACAGAGATCGTCAGATAACATTTATTATGGTATAACAAAAGCGGCTTTCCCGTCATTGACGAGAGAGCCGCCGCTGTATGTATCGTGGTTTATCTTAATAATTCTGCTCTTTAAGCATAAAATAGGACTGAGGGTGATTGCAGACGGGGCAAACCTCGGGAGCCTTCTTGCCGACGCAGATGTGACCGCAGTTGGAGCATTCCCATATCATATCGCCGTCACGGGAGAAAACGAGACCGTTCTCGATGTTGGCAAGCAGCTTTTTGTAACGCTCCTCATGCGCCTTTTCGATCTTTCCAACTTCCTCAAACAGAAAAGCGATGTCGTCCAGACCTTCCTCACGGGCGGTCTTTGCGAAGCTCGCGTACATATCTGTCCACTCGTAGTTTTCGCCCTCTGCGGCGTCCTTGAGATTGTCAACGGTAGAGCCTACGCCGCCTGTCAGGAGCTTGTACCAGATCTTGGCGTGTTCCTTTTCGTTTGCGGCAGTTTCCTCAAAAATTTTTGCTATCTGAACATAGCCGTCCTTCTTTGCCTTGGAAGCGAAGTAGGTGTACTTGTTCCTTGCCTGTGATTCGCCCGCAAAGGCGGTCTGCAGGTTTTCTGCGGTTTTGGTTCCTTTCAGTCTTTCGTCCATTGCCATAATAAATTCCTCCTATTTGCAGCTGTTACATATGCCGCTGAATACTATCATATGTCCGGTTACCGAAAATCCGTGCTTGTCTGCGACCTTTTCGTTGATATTCCGCTGATAGGGAATGTCGGCGTCGAAAACCCTTCCGCACTCGCTGCATTTAAAATGGTAGTGCTCGGAAATGTTGAAATCAAACCTGTCCGCAGCGTCGGGGATAAGGACTTTTTGGATAACGCCCTGTTCTGCCAGAAAATTCAGATTTCGGTAGACTGTCCCACGGCTTATATTGGGGTGGATACGGCTGATCTCCAGATATATCTCCTCGGCAGTGGGGTGATTTTTCATTGCCTGAACGGTATGAAGCACAGCATTTCGCTGGACTGTATTTCTGGTCTGCATTTTGCACCTCACTTATCGGTAACGGTTACTGATTAGTTATTGATATTATATAATATATTGCAGGATTTGTCAAGTACTTTTGTAACATTTAAAAACTTTCATCATTATGAACTTAAAGGCGAATATGCCTAAAAAGAACAAATTGTTAAATTTGAAAAAAACGTAAAAAACCCTTGACAACGGGTGCGGAGTATGTTAAAATAATAAAGCCGCTTATGTCGGGCTGTGTTAAGTGCGGCTTCTTTAGGGAAGTGTGCCGCCCGTTGTAGCGAGTTTTGTGAAAAAGGCAGGTGCCGTAAAATGTACGCAATTATTGAAACAGGCGGTAAGCAGTATCAGGTTAACGAGGGCGATGAGATCTTCATCGAGAAGCTCGCTGTTGAAGCTGACCAGAACGTTACCTTTGACAAGGTTATCGCAGTAGGCAAGGATTCCGGTCTGGAGGTAGGCGCACCCTATGTTTCCGGTGCAACCGTTGAGGCTAAAGTTATCAAGAACGGTAAGGCTAAGAAGATCACCGTTTTCACCTACAAGCCCAAGAAGAGCTCCAGCAGAAAAATGGGTCACAGACAGCCCTATACCAAGGTAAGAATCGACGCTATCAAGGCTTAAGCTATGATAGAGGCTGTTTTTTACAGGAAACACGATCTGCTGAGAGGATTCAGCGTTTCGGGGCATTCGGGATATGCGGAGTCGGGCAGTGATATTGTCTGTGCCGCCGTATCTTCCGCTGTTCAGCTTACCTGCAACACTATCACCGATTTTTTCGGAAGTGCCGCAGAAGCAGAAGTCAATGAGAACGAAATTACGCTGAAGCTTACGGATTCCTGCGGACCCGATGAATGTACCGAGCAGCTGCTTGCAGCACTCGTCGACCATCTGGAATGTTTATCGCAGGAGTACAAGGGAACGATTAGTATTACTATTACGGAGGTGTAACTGAAATGATTAGAATTTCCATGCAGTTTTTTGCACATAAAAAGGGAATGGGTTCCACAAAGAACGGACGTGACTCTGAGTCCAAAAGACTTGGTGTTAAGAGAGCTGACGGCCAGGCAGTAGTTGCAGGCAATATCCTCGTTCGTCAGAGAGGTACTCACATTCACGCAGGAGAGAACGTTGGAAAGGGTTCCGATGATACTCTGTTCGCTCTGATCGACGGAACAGTAAGATTCGAGCGCGTTGGACGTGACCGCAAGAAGGTAAGCGTTTACGCTGCTGAATAATTTCAGTTTCGTTTTTCACTCGGAATAATCGGGGCTGGGCTAGGGAAGTATCGATAGAGAAGTTTTATCGATACCGAGCGACAAACTTTGTTCATTTCGCTGTTTACGGAACGAAATGACAAAGGGGTCGCCCCTTAAGCCCCGCCCCTTTTTTCGTATCTGAGTTATCTCGCAGACAGTCTGCGGAGAAAGAGGTCAATATGTTCGTAGATAAAGCAAAAATCAAGATCAAGGCAGGCGACGGCGGGGACGGTGCAGTTTCCTTCCACCGTGAAAAGTACGTTGCTTCGGGCGGTCCCGACGGCGGCGACGGCGGCAGAGGCGGCGATGTGGTTTTCGTCGCAGATGACAACCTCTCCACTCTGCTGGATTTCAGATACAAAAGAAAATATTGCGCCGAAAAGGGCGAAAACGGCGGCGCACGCAACTGCACAGGCAAAAATGCCCCCGACCTTATTGTAAAGGTGCCGAGAGGAACGGTTGTCAAGGACGCCGAAACAGGCAGGATACTTGCGGATATTTCAAGCTCCGAGCCGAAAATTGTTGCAAGAGGCGGCAAGGGCGGCAAGGGAAATGCCCGCTTTGCCACACCTACAAGGCAGATACCCAAATTCGCAAAGCCCGGCTTCCCCGGACAGGAGTTTGAGGTCACCCTTGAGCTGAAGCTGCTTGCCGATGTAGGTCTGGTAGGATTCCCGAATGTGGGAAAATCCACGCTTATTTCCGTAGTTTCCGCCGCTAAGCCGAAGATTGCAAACTATCACTTCACCACTCTTACCCCCGTGCTGGGCGTTGTTTCGGGTGCTGAGGGGAAATCCTTCGTTATGGCGGATATCCCGGGACTTATCGAGGGTGCGTCTGACGGCGTTGGCTTGGGACACGAGTTTTTGCGTCATGTTGACAGATGCCGTCTTATCGTTCATGTGGTGGACGTTTCGGGCATTGAGGGACGTGACCCTGCGGAGGATTTCGAGATAATCAACCGTGAGCTGGCAAATTTCAGCGAGGACCTGGCTGAACGTCCGCAGATAGTTGCGGCGAATAAGTGCGATATTGCCGACGACGAGCAGAAGGCTAAGTTCAGAAGCTATATTGAGGAGAAGGGTCTGCCGTATTTTGAGATCTCCGCTGCTGCCGCTATGGGTACAAAGGAGCTTATCAATGCGATCACCGCAGAGCTGGACAAGCTGCCTCCCATCAAGGAATACGAGGCACAGCCCCTTACTCAGGCGGAAATGGACGAAATGGCGGGTACCGACCGCAGATTTGAGATCACCCGTGAGGACGACGGAGTGTTCTATGTGGAAGCACCGTGGCTGGAGAGCATTATGCGCACGGTCAATATGGAGGACTACTCGTCTATGCAGTATTTCCAGAGAGTTCTGCGTAATTCGGGCATTATCGACAAGCTGGAACAGATGGGCATCAAAGAGGGAGATACAGTCAATATTTTCGGATTTGAATTTGACTTTGTTTTCTGAGTTTTTTGGGGTGCGATTTAAATGTATATAGAGCTTAGGGATTGGTCATCGGGCTACTCCGCCGATTTTGCGAGGGTGGCTAACAATATTAATATTGCCCGCTATCAGCGAGATCTGTTTCCGCACCCCTGTTCGCAGGTTAGTGCAGAGAGATATATCAGGGTGTGCAGCGACAGCGATGATATTTGCTCAAAGGCCATATTTGCCGACAACAGCTTTGTGGGGTTTGTGGGTGCTTCAAGAAAAGACGATGTTTCCCAAAAAAGTGCAGAGCTTTGCTATTGGCTGGACGAAGAATACTGGGGTATGGGCATAATGACGGGTGCGGTCAGACTGTTCACCGATTATTATTTTGAAAATCACGACGTTGTAAGATTATACGCTATAACCTTTTCGGACAACATCGGCTCCTGCCGTGTGCTTGAAAAGGCGGGCTATGAGCTTGAAGGCGTTATGAAAAAATCGGCGTATAAGCTGGGAGAATATCACGACTGCGCCATTTATGCGGCGGTAAGATAGAAAAATATCTGTCCCGTTTATGGTACAGATGATTTCCCGAAAACAGAAAGGACGATAGCTTTTGGCAAACCTTGACAGACATTCGGTCATGCAGTACAGCCCCTTGACGCTGGCATTTCTGGGCGATGCGGTCTACGAGCAGCTGGTAAGAGAACGGCTGGTGCTGACGGCGAATATGCCCGTGAACAAGCTGCATAAGCTGGCGGTGGAAAGGGTGAGGGCTTCCTATCAGTCGGCGGGATTTTCCGCTGTGGAAAGCGTTCTTACCGAGGACGAGCTGGCGATGTTCAAGCGTGGCAGGAATGCAGGGGGGCATACCCCGCCGAAAAGCTCCGATGCGGTGGAATACCGCCGTGCTACGGGTGTTGAGTGCCTTTTCGGCTATCTCCATCTGCTGGGAGATAAAAACAGGATAGACGAGCTATTTGAGATTATCTGGAACAGTGGGGAGGATAATGATGATTGACAGAGGTTTTTTGAATATTTGCACCTGCGATATGGTCAACTGCTATGTTATCAGAGGCGAAAACGGCGATATGCTTATCGACACGGGAATGGAAAAGTACAGGGATTACATAGAATCGTGGCTTACCCATTACAATATCAAGCTGATACTTCTGACGCACGGTCATTACGACCACAGCTCAAATGTGAAGTATTTTTCCGAGATATATGATGCCCCCGTTATCATCAGCAAGTACGACTGCAATCTTGTGCTGGACAATATGAGCCGTTCCTGCTACTATCTGAATCCCGTTGGCAAGGTCATGGATATGTGGTCGGAGAAGCACGAGCACTGTGCCGAGCTTCCCCCGAGGGATAAGATAATCTTCGCCGAGGAGGACGCTGCGGACGAAGCCGTTGCCGCTCTCGGTATCGAAGGTGACATCATCTCGCTGGACGGTCACACAAGAGGCTCCATAGGCTTTGTACACGGCACAGACCTTTACTGCGGAGATGCTGCGGCGAATATCAGGGGACGTCTGCTGACTATCCCCGTATGCGAAAGCCCCAAGGCTGCAAAGCGTTCATTCAGGCGAATTTTCGACCTTGTTCCGAGGAGGATCCTCTGCGGACACGGCGATGTATATCAATAAAATTTAAGGAGAGATTTAAATGTCGGGACATTCCAAATGGAACAACATTAAGAGAAAAAAGGAAGCAACAGACGGCGCAAAGGCTAAGGTCTTCACCAAGATCGGCAGAGAGATCGCTGTCTGCGTTAAGGAAGGCGGCGGCGACCCCAACAACAACAGCAAGCTGCGTGACCTTATCGCAAAGGCAAAGTCCAACAACGTTCCCAATGACAACATCGACAGGATCATCAAGAAGGCTATGGGCGACGGCGACAAGACCAACTACGAGTCCAACGTTTACGAGGGCTACGGCCCCAGCGGAGTTGCAGTTATCGTTGAAACTCTGACCGATAACAAGAACAGAACTGCGGGCGATGTTCGTCACTATTTTGACAAATTCGGCGGAAATCTGGGAACCACGGGCTGCGTTTCCTTTATGTTCTCGGATAAGGGTATCGTTATCGTTGAAAATACGGGCCTTGACGAGGATCAGGTCATGGAGGACGTTTTCGACGCAGGCGCTTCCGATTTCACAATGGACGAGGACAGCATTGAGATAGAGACCGAGCCTAATGACGTAAGTGCCGTAAGAGAGGCTCTCACCGCTAAGGGCTACAACGTTCTTTCCGCAGAGGTCGAGAAGATACCCGCTACCTACACAACTCTCACCGACGAGGACGACATAAAGAAGATGGGACTTCTCCTTGAGCATCTTGAGGACAATGACGATGTTCAGAACGTTTATCATAACTGGGATATGCCTGAGGAAGAGGACGAGGATTGACTTTTCACAAAAAATAAAAGCTGTTGCCAAACCGCCGAAAAAGCGGTCTGACAGCAGCTTTTTATTTGGAGGTTGAAAATCAAAAGGCTGAAATCAAGATGCTTTGGGAATGTTGACTGAAGCACTGCCGAAATCAATGCCACCTATGCAGCCCACAAGCGTAAAGCGAACCATATTCGGGTCCTCCTCGGGACGAATCTTGTATTCGCCGAGGTAGTCCTTGCCGAGGTTTTCGATCTCCTCGAAGTAGCTGTTGTATGCTTCTAAAAAGCTTTCGTGTACATTTAACATAAATTCGTCCTCCTTTTAGACTTTTCTTTTGGAAAGAATTCGTATCGGGTTGTCCCTTTCTTTCTATGGTTTTATTATAACACGGCTAGAGTTAAAAGTCAATTTACAATTTGGTGATATTTTTCGCTTGAATAGTTACAGATCGATAACAGATGGTTACACGACGGCTAAATTTGTTACAGCTTTATGTTTGTATGTCACGGCAACATCTGCCGTTTGTCCGCAAAGCCCCTTTTTAAGCCAAAATTTGGTGTCGGAGTTTTGGTTTACAGGGGATTTACAGGAAATGATGGAGCCTCGGTGTTTTGGAAAATCCTATATAAATTGACAATAGATGAAATTTTTATTCAACTGAAAGATGGGTTGGCATAGCAAGAATTATCTTTTTATATTTGAATGCGGAAGTGAACCACGTTTAAAAAAATTCGATTAATAAACCCCATTGTTTTTTATGAGTTAAGTGCTGACATTCTTTCCTTATGAAGCATGGGGTATGATGTTTTTTTCCAGAATAGGCTTATGTCAATGATGCATACCTGTAAATGAAAGATTATCGAATGAAGTGCCATTTTCTTGAAATAACCTGTTATAATTGTGTGTATTTGATTTTATGGTTGACTTTAGTGGTCTGCTGTGGTAGTATATATTTTGGATAATAGCATGTATAAATGTATGAGTATGCGTATATTGATATGCAATGTTCAAATATAATTGTACACCACACAGTAAACCTATGTCATAAATATCGAAAAATTCTGATTTATCTTGACATATACCGTATGTTATGATAAAATAATATATAGTGTTTTGCTGACGCTCGTTATTGTCGGTCATTGTCGGCTGACGGAGCGTTGAATTAATCGAAAATAAAGGGGATTGTTTTATGAAAATAACTGCCGTAATAATGGCGGGCGGACGTGGTGAAAGATTTTGGCCCAGAAGCCGTTCGGATTGTCCCAAGCAGTTCCTGTCACTTACGGGTGACGGTGAAACTATGATACAAAAGACTGTCGGAAGGCTGTCTGAGCTTGTGGAGGCAGAGGATATATTCGTTGTAACAAATGCAGCCTATGCTTCTCTTGTTGAGGAACAGCTTGATATGCTTCCGAAAGAGAATATCCTGTTTGAACCTGCAGCAAGGAATACAGCACCCTGTATCGGACTGGCTGCGTCTGTTATCAAGAAAAAATACGGTGATGCGGTAATGATGGTATTGCCTTCAGATCACCTTATAAAGTCAAATCGTATGTATATAGATACGCTGAAAACAGCGGTATCTGCAGCTGAAGCAGGGAAAAATCTGGTTACTATCGGAATTACTCCCACATATCCCGAAACAGGCTATGGATATATCCATTTTGGTTCTGCCGAAAGCGGCATGAACGGAGTATACAATGTCCTCAGATTTGTTGAAAAGCCTAATATCGAGCTTGCTAAGGAATATGTAAACTCCGGTGAATACCTTTGGAACAGCGGAATGTTCGTATGGAAGGTGTCCTCCATCGAAGAAAATATTAAGAAATATCTTCCCGATATGACAGAAGGTCTTGATAAGATATACGAAAGTGCAGGTACCGAAGCATTTGAAGATACCGTTGCAGCAGAATTTCCTAAGTTTCGTTCGGAGTCTATCGACTTTGGCGTTATGGAAAAGGCGAGTGGTGTATTGACTATCCCGGGTAACTTTGGCTGGGACGATGTTGGCAGCTGGTTGGCTCTTGAACGTGTAAATAAGACAAATGAATACGGCAATATGATACAGGGCGATGTTATCAGCATCAACACCAGAAATACCATTGTTTGTGGTTCAAATAAGCTAATTGCAACAGTTGGCATAGAGGATATTGTAATCGTTGATACCGATGACGCTCTTCTCATCTGCGCCAAGGACAGTACTCAGGATGTGAAGAAAGTCATCGAGAACCTGAAAATCTGCAACAGAAACGAGTTAGTTTGATTTGAAGATAGCTGTAAATATTCAGCCTATGCTGCATTCGGTAAAATCGGGTATAGGATTTTATCAGCAGGAGCTTATGAAAGCACTTTTTGATGCCGATGAAGAGGACAGCTTTCTGCTGCAGTATTTTGACCCGAGAAAAAAACAGGGCGACCCTTCCGTGAAGTTCGGTAAAAGCAATGTTTCCTCCGAACCCTGCAAATGGTTTAGTGCAACGCTTTACCAGCTGCTATGGACTTTCCTGCCCATTCCGTACAGACTGTTTTTCAGGAGCAGACCCGATGTTACAATGTTTTTTAATTACTACCTACCTCCTTTTTCAAGAGGCAAAAAGGTACTTGTGGTCTACGATACGGTAGTGAAGGATTATCCCGAAACCATGAATTTCAAAACAAGAATCATGCTGAAGCTCACTTTGAAGCGTTCAATAAAGCGTGCGGATAAGATAATCACTATTTCGGAGTTCAGTAAGCAGCAGATAATGAAGCACTTCAATGTCGCTGATGAGGATATTGTAATTATCCCTTGTGCGGCAGACAGTCAGAAATTCCGCCCTGTTCCCGATAGGGAGTCGGTACGGAGGGAGGTATGCCCTAAATATGGAATTAATGGTGAGTACTATCTCTATCTTGGAAATCTTGAGCCGAGGAAGAATATTGCCAGGCTGGTGGAGGCGTATGGCGAGGCTCTGAAAAGAAAGGCTGACCTTCCGTTGCTTGTCATTGCGGGCGGAAAGGGCTGGCTTTATGAAGAGATATTCAGCAGGGTCGAGGAGCTGAAGCTTTCCGACAGGGTCGTTTTCACGGGATATTTTGATGATGAGGACGTTCCTTTGCTGATGAACGGAGCAAGAGCATTCTGTTTTCCATCATTGTATGAGGGATTTGGTATGCCGCCTCTTGAAGCTATGTCCTGTGGTGTGCCTGTTATCGTTTCAGATAGGACATCTCTTCCTGAGGTAACAGGGGACTGCGGAATAGCTGTTGATCCAGAAAATGTTCGGGAAATATCCGATGCTCTTATCCAAATGACTGATGACGGATATACTGCAGCCGAAGGCATAAACTGTATTGAACGGGCAAAGCTATTTTCATGGAAAAAAAGCGCCGATACCCTGCAAAATCTTTTAGAGGAACTTGTATGAAAAAGCTGAGAATTTTACAAGTTAATAAGCTCTATCACCCATGGATAGGCGGAATAGAATCGGTGGCAAAGACCACCGCCGAAAATCTTAATGACGATACGGATATGACTGTACTTGTCTGTCAGCCTAAGGGCAAAGGTGTCAGGGAACAGGTAAACGGCGTAAATGTCGTTCGGGCAGGCAGTTTGGGAATAAAATTTTCCATGCCCATATCCTTTTCCTTTCCCTTTCTTGTGAGAAAATATTCGAAAAATACAGATGTGATTATACTTCATGAGCCTTTTCCACTGGGAGATATGGCGGTGCTGATTTCGGGATTCCGAGGTAAGGTGATCTTGTGGTGGCACAGCGACATTATCAAGCAGAAAAATCTTGTAAAGCTTATAAATCCCATAATTAGTAAAATCCTTAAAAGAGCCGATGCAATATTCACCACCTCCGAGGGTTATATTGAAGGTTCTGCTTATATAAGAGAATATAAGGAGAAATGCAGGATCGTGCCGTATGGTATTGATATTGACAGCTATCCGGTGACTCCATCACAGCCCATACTGACCGACCGTTTGACCGACAAGGGCAGAAAAAAGCTGTTATTTGTGGGCAGGCTGGTTTATTATAAGGGCGTGGGAGTTCTTCTGGACGCATTTAAAAGGGTCAGCGGTGCGGAGCTGTTCATTGTGGGCAAAGGTGCCGACGAGGAAGCCCTCAGGGCGCATGCAGAGCAGTTGGGCGACAGAGTGCATTTCATTCCGCCGCTTTCGGACGAGGAGCTTAAAAATGCCTTTGCCGACTGCGATATTTTTGTACTTCCCAGCATAGAGAAAAGCGAGGCGTTCGGCATTGTTCAGCTGGAAGCAATGATCTGCGGGAAGCCCGTTATCAATACCGATCTGAAAACCAGCGTCCCCCTTGTGAGCATTGACGGAGAAACGGGTCTTACCGTAAAGGCGGGTGATTCCGAAGAGATGGCTTCGGCGATAAACAGGCTGATAGAAGACAACAGCCTGCGTGAACGATTCGGCAAAAATGCAAAAAGAAGAGTTCTTGAGCATTTTGATATAAAGATTATGACAGAAAACATCAAGAATCAATGTAAAAAAATAATGGAGGAATAAAGATTATGAAAAGAGCACTTATTACCGGCGTAACAGGACAGGACGGTTCCTATCTTGCAGAGCTTCTGCTTGAAAAGGGCTATGAGGTTTACGGTCTAGTAAGAAGAAAGTCCCGTCTTGATTTCGGAAATCTTGAGGGCACAGCGGCAAAGGAAAAGATAAACTTCATTTTTGGCGATATTACCGATATGGCTGCTATGATAAACGCTATCAAGGAGTCCCAGCCCGATGAGGTATATAACCTTGCGGCGCAGTCTTTCGTTGCGCAGTCCTTTAAGGAGCCTGTTGCCAGCGCAAACATCACAGGTGTTGCAGCTGCAAATATCCTTGAAGCTATCAGAACGGTTAAGCCTGACGCAAAGTATTATCAGGCATCCACATCGGAAATGTTCGGCGGCTGCATCGAGGATCAGGGAGAGAATTTTGACGGCTATACCGAAAAGTCCTTCTTTCATCCCAGAAGCCCCTACGGCGTTGCAAAGCTGTATGCTCACTGGATAACAAGAAACTACCGTGAGGGATACAATATGTTCGCTTGCTCGGGTATTCTCTTTAACCACGAGAGCGAGAGAAGGGGACACGAGTTCGTAACAAGAAAGATAACCGACGCAGCAGCAAGGATAAAGCTGGGCGTTCAGGATCATCTAGAGCTTGGCAATATGGACGCAAAGCGTGACTGGGGACATTCCAGAGATTATGTAAACGCAATGTGGCTTATGCTCCAGCAGGACAAGCCCGATGATTTTGTTATTGCTTCTCATGAAACTCATACAGTAAGAGAGTTTGTTGAGCTTTCCTTCAAGGCTCTGGGCATTGACGTAAAGTGGAGCGGTGAGGGAGTTGACGAGGTAGGAACAGATGCTGCGACCGGCAAGGTCATTGTTAAGATAAATCCCAAATTCTATCGTCCTGCAGAGGTTGATCTGCTTCTCGGAAATCCCGAAAAGGCTGAAAGGGTGCTTGGCTGGAAGAGAGAGGTTTCTTTCCCTATGTTGGTTGAATGTATGGTTAAGAATGACCTTGAGCTTGTAAAAAAAGAGATTGCAAATTCCTGATAAGCAGGGAATGATAATATGAAAGCATTAGTTATCGGTGCAGGCGGCTTTGTAGGCGGATACCTTATCAGCGAGCTTTCGGGAAGGGGCTGGGAGGTATGTGCTACCAAGCTTCCTCATGAAAAAATAAATATTTTTAGCGGAAATGCCGTTTCATACGGCACTTCCGACCTTGATATACTTGATGAAAATGCCGTTGCGGAACTGCTCGGCAGCTTCAAGCCCGACTGCATTTTCCATCTTGCAGCACAAAGCTCGGTGGCACTTTCCTGGAAAAAGCCCGCACTTACAGCAGACATAAACATCAAGGGCTGCATAAATCTTCTTGAAGCGGTAAGAAGTGCGGGAATATCCCCGAGAATACTTTTTATCGGTTCAAGCGAGGAGTACGGCTATGCCGCAAACCGTCCCGAGCCTGTGGACGAGAATGTAAGACCCGAGCCCGCAAACATATATGCAATAACAAAGCTTACACAGAATATGATAGGTGAGCTTTACTGCAAGGCTTACGGTATGGACATTATATCCGTAAGAGCCTTCAATCATATAGGTCCCGGGCAGCTGCCGCAGTTTGTTGTGGCGGATTTTTGCAGACAGGCTGCCGAAATAAAGGCGGGGACGCGTGAGCCTGTTATTCATGTGGGCAACCTTTCAGCAAAAAGAGATTTTACCGATGTAAGGGATATTGTCAGGGCATACGCCGAGCTTTCCGAAAAGGGCAGAGGCGGCGAGACCTACAATGTGGGCAGCGGACATGCTGTTTCCATACAGTCCGTGCTTGATAAGATAATCGAGTTGTCGGGTGTTGAGATAAAGGTTGATGTCGACAAGACAAGATTTCGTCCTGTGGACGTGCCATTTATTGAGGCTGATGTTACCAAGCTGAAAATAGACACGGGCTGGGAAAGGAATATCTCACTTGAAAAGTCTGTGCGGGATATTCTTGCTTATTTTCAAGGCAAAGTATAATTTCTGTTTTCGAGGTTGCATCTATGGATAATAATATTTATTCCGCTCTTTATGATATTACTCAGGAAAATATAAGGGAAGCGGGAGGAGAATTCTCTGTTTCAAAGGAAGCGTTTGCAGAGTTGAGTACGATACATCCACAGGCTGCAAATATTTTTCATATTTCAAGAACAAACAGCAATAAGCTTTTTTTGGAAAAGGCATATATACATTTGCTGAAGCGTTTTGCGGATGAAAGTGCTTACAGAAACTGGGAGGGAAGATTTTCACTGTTCCCTTGTCAATTTCAGCGGCTTTTGACAATGACTCTGATTACATCAGATGAATTTAGCAATAAAAACGTTAAGGTATACGATAATTTTTATTCGATCCATAATCAGTACGGCGGGGATCCGTCGAATTCAAAAAAGGCTGTTGAAGTAAAGAAATCGGAAATAAAACTGCATATCAATAATCGGCTGAGAAAAATATATAACAGACTTCCGGAAGCAGTAAAAAAAGTGCTTAGAAAAATTTTGAAACGGAGGTGAATTTTATGGATACTAAAGTGATGATCTATTCCGACATTACCAATCTGATGAAGGTGGATTTTCTTACGGGAATACAGCGTGTTGTCAGGGAGATAGTCATAAGACTGATAAAATACGATAGTCTGAAGCTTAATTTGCTTATGTATGATGAAGCCGAAAATGCTTATTATCTGCTTGACAATAATAAGTTTCTGACGTATTTTTTCAATCATAAAGGAGAAAAGAAGGATGTCATCACAGATAAGGTCATAAATTTCACCGATATTTCTTCGGGTGCTGTATTTTTTGATATAGATTCCGTATGGAACAGCAGGCTCAAAAGAAGCTGGCTTTTTCCGTTGCTGAAACAGAAGGGAGTTAAGATAGTAACACAGCTGTACGATCTTATCCCCATAACACACCCACAGTTTGCACACGAAAACACTTGTATGAACTTTATGATTTATGTGGGTGCAAATATCGAATATGCCGATTTGATAATAGTTTCGGCAAAGGCTACTGCCGATGCTTTGGACGAGCTTTGCGACAAACTTGGCAAAGAAAGAAAAAAATGTGTTGTTGTTCCTCTCGGTGCGGATTTTTCCGCTAAGAATTCCGATGAAGAAGTGCCTGAGGATATAATCAAAATTGCTTCGGGCAGATATATCCTTATGGTAGGAACTATCGAACCTCGAAAAAATCACAGTCTTGTAATAGATGCTCTTGATAGTGGACTTGCAGAGCTTGGCATAAATGTGGTTTTTGCAGGAAGAATAGGCTGGAATGTGGAGGAGCTTGAAAAAAGGATCAGAGAGCATCCGCTTCTTGGTAAAAACCTGTTTTTCTTGGAAAAACCTAATGATGCTGTGGTGGATCTTCTTTATAAAAATGCGCTGGCAGTTGCATTTCCCACATTTAACGAGGGTTTTGGACTGCCTATGATAGAGGCATTCTGCCGCCGTACTCCAGTTATTGCTTCGGATATTGGCGTGTTGAGAGAAGTCGGCGGAGAATTTGCCGATTATTTCGACCCTTATGACAAGGAATCTTTTATCAGAGCTGTCAAAGTGCTGGCAGATGATGAAAATACTTATTTACAGAAAAAAGCACTGCTTGAAAAATTCGTTCCTTTTACTTGGGACGATTCTGCGAAAATGTTCTTGTCTGCTGTCTGCTCCGTCAATGAAAATTTGGTACAGGTGCCCGAGGACACAAGGGTGAAGCAGATGGTCGTGCTTACTGCAAGGAATGATGATATTCTGGCGACACTGCCTTATCTTGAAAAATATATGCCGTTTATCACGGAGATGGTCATCTGCTGTCCCGACAGGAATGTGGACGAATTGAAGGCTGCATATAAGGGCAGATTTGAACTGAAATTTCTGACAGACAGCGAAGTTCTGGACGGGGCAGAGCTTCCCGAGGATCATCAAACCAGAAATTTCTTTTTGAGATGCCTTATTCTTAGAAAAGAAATCATTGATGATGTTTTTATAATGACAGACGATGATTATCGTCCTCTCAGGGAAATACAGATAAAGGATTTTATTGACAGCAATAGATATAAGGCATATTACTGCTATGATTTAAAGAAATGGGACGGTACCTACGGAAATCCTACTTCATTTGACATAGGAATGAGCAAAACCTGTCAATTTTTATCAGAACATGGCTATCCCACCATGATGTATGCTTCTCATCAGCCGCAGATAATAGATAAGAAGATATTTAATGAGATGACAGAAAAGTATCCTCACGTCATTACATCCGGTACTGATGAGTGGAGCACTTATTTTAACTATGGTGTGGGCACTTATCCCGATAAATTTGACGTTGTGCCGTATATATCGATGTGCTGGCCCGGTGCAAAGACAGATTGGGATCTGTATGTAGTACCTTCTGAGTTCGTTTTTGAAAATCATTATAGTGTTCTTTATGAGAATGGACAGGTTTTTGAAGGACTTTCGGATCGGTTTGAGGATATTTCTGAAGAACTTATTAGTGAAAAGATTAAAAGGTACAGGTCTGAACTTGAAATACAGTTTGATGTACGTAGAGTGTATGATGATTATTGTTCTGAGTACCTTGCATCAAAAAATGAAATGCCGTCATTTACAATTGTATGTACACATGATGAAAACCAATTCCTTATTAGTACTCCCGAATATATAAAGTTGAGAGCCGGCAGCTTTACACGAGTGCATATTACGTTTGATAAGGATATAAAGGATTGGATTGGTTCGGAATGTGTCAAGCTAAATTATTGGTTTACAACAAATCAAAACGAAATATTGATACCGCTTCATATTCTGAACATTGATATGGAAGAACCAGAATTTATGCTTCCCATGAGAGCGCCGAATGATTGCTTTGAATCATGTCAGTTTCATTTTCGTGTAATTCTGGAGGATAAGAATTTTGAGAGGACTATTCATATGAAAGTAGTTACAATTTGATTTCTCTGAAAATAAGATAGTTGTTTAGAAAGTACCGAAGAATAGATGATGTGATTATTATCGGTATAGCTCATAAATAGGGTTCTTAACAAATAATGTTCAATGTAAATTTTCAGTTTATGCTAATATCCGAATTTAAGTTCGGAAAAATTAAATAATGGAGATGGATTTATGAAAAAGAAGTCAATAATTTCATTGCTTACTGTGGCATCCCTTACCGCGTCAATGGTGTTGCCGGTATATGCGGAGAATATACCTGTACCTGATCATCCTACCGGACCATATGATATTGTCCTCGCCGATGATGTAGAGATATTCGTTATGCCCGATATGATACCCGAAGAACCGAAGTATATGTCGGATATTCAGCTTTACAGCTATAACGGTGCCAATACATATAATTTCTGTAATCTGCTTACACAAGCGCAGAAGGACGTATATAAAGCTATGTATGCTGCTCTCATGGAAAATAAGGGGGCATCGCAATGCAGCATTCCTGTGTCCGGTGAATACCTTAATGTGTCTGTATTTAATAGCTCATATTCGAGTGATGTTGCCAGCCCGGCTTTTGTTGCGTTTGTGCTTGATCATCCTGAATTTGTTGGTTTGAAATCATATGGTCTAAGTTATTCATATATCGGCTCTCAAATCAATGGAAATTCCGTAACGATGACACTTAACTACTGCAGTGGACAGGCAGCAGGAGATACGGCAGTAAATTCGTACACAGCTGTAACCAATAAGGTAAACTCAATAGTATCTGCCGCTTCAGCATACAGCAGCAACTATGAGAAACTTAAATTTTTTGCAGAATACCTTTGCGATAATGTAACTTATAATTGGACTGCTGCTAATTCAAACACCGGCGATAATTGCTGGAATGCTTACGGTTCGCTTATAAACGGTTCCGGTGTATGTGAAAGCTACGCTGAGGCTTTCAAACTTCTATGTGATGCGATCTCTGTTCCCTGTACCATTGTTGTAAGCAAAACTCATGAGTGGAATATCGTATATATGAATGGTGCATGGTACTATGTTGATGTTACCTGGATGGATAATTATGAAGTTACCGGTATGTATGATTACAATTGGTTTATGACAGGAACTTCTTATGCTTCAGACACAGACCATGTTCTTTCAAGTGCGGCAGTGTTAAAGAATGTTAATTTCATCAAATATCCTACAATAAGCAGTTCGCCTTATGTTTACACACCGTCCTCCGGCCCTTCTGAGTCCGATGAACTTATTCTTGATTTTGTTGAAAGAATGTACACAAAAATGCTTGGTAGAGCTTCTGAAGAGGCTGGAAAACAACATTGGTTTACAGAACTCAAAAATGGCAGGACAGTTGCTTCTGTTTCATACGGATTTGTCTTTAGTGAAGAAATAAAGAAAAAAAATCTTAGCAATGATGAAATGTTACGTAGAATGTACAGAACATTTATGAACAGAGAAGCTGATGAATCCGGACTTGCACATTGGAAATCCAGATTGGAAAACGGCTGTACCATGGAATTTATTTTCATGAAGTTTGTTTCTTCTCCCGAATTTGAGGGTATCTGTAATAAGTATGGCATGATTCCGGGAACATTCAAGCCTACTCTTTACAGAGATCAAAGTTATGAGCTGACTGCATTTATTTCAAGACTGTATACCAAGGCATTAAACAGAAAATACGATGCTGACGGACTTGAACATTGGACAAAGACCTATATTACCAAGGCAAATACACTTGACGAGATAGCAAGAAAGATTATATTCTCTCAGGAATTTAAAAACAGAAATCTCAGCGATGAGGAATTTGTAGATTGTATGTATGCAACATTCTTTGACAGAGCTCCTGATGCAGGCGGAAAAGCTCATTGGCTTAATGTTCTTTCCAGTGGCGGAACCAGAGAAGATGTATTTGCTGGATTTATCCGTGCGGCAGAGTATAAGAATCTTGTTGCTTCTTTCGGACTGCCGGCTTAATACTTCTGTCTGACAAAGTTAATTTGGGTGTTATTTGCCCGTAGAATTGCAGTTATATTAGGTAGTCTTTGGTGCCGCTTTTGGTGCCAAAGACTACTTTTTAATACAAATTGTTTGTAACCGTCAAACCCTCCCCCGACCTAAAAAACCAGCCCTCCGCCGAACAAAATCGGCAGAGGGCTTTAATTTTCCGTAACCGCCAACCCCACCCACAACTCGCCAAAGGATAAAAACGGTGGTAAAATAAGCTCCGAAGGGAGTTGACGCAAATGGCAACGATCAAAGAAATAAAGTAACCGTCAAACCCTCCCCCGTCCATAAACAACCCAGCCCTCCGCCGACCAAATCAGCGGAGGGCATTAATCTTCCCAATCATTCATTCCAAGGCATAACCGGTTCATCGTAGGTCAGCAGCCTGTAAAAATAATCCTCAACATTCAGACCATTTCCACAGGCAGTGACAGCAAGCGAGTATATCAGCGCACTTGCCGCTGCTCCATTTTGTGTGTTGGAAAACAGCCAGTTCTTCCTTCCCACAACAAACGGCCGAATAGCATTTTCAGCTCTGTTGTTGTCTATGGAAACATACGGCGATTCAAGAAATCTGTAAAGATATTTCTTCTCATTCAGAGCATAGCTTACCGCCTTGGAC
>JAGAJN010000008.1 GCA_017828975.1 Oscillospiraceae bacterium
GTCCATAAATCTATATTTCATTTCTCTGACTGCTTTAAAAATCTTTTTGAATGCGGTCTTTTTGTCATGCACTTTTTTTATCATATGAATTATCTGTAAATTCACTCTTTGGGGGATTGACTTTTATTTGCAGGTCTCACTGAATACTTTTGAGAAGATCATCTTGGTAAAAACATCATCGATCTGCTTTGCAATCTGCTTTGATTCTATGAGCGTCCCAAGTTCTATATTGCCTTGTTGCCCGTGATAGGAAAGGTTCGCAGAAGTAATCAGCGTCTGTTGCTGGTCAACCGATATGACCTTCGCATGAAGTGCAGCCATTTTATCGTCTTCTTGGCGGTAATTGTATATTTTAAGAAAGCGACCTTTATATCGGAGGACTTTATCAAAATCCGGCTGCTTATCTATATCGTTGACGAAGAACTTTACAAAAACTCCTCGCTGGCTCTTTTGAATGATGGTATCAACCAGCTCAGAAAAATATGAGGATAAGGAATAGCCCGTAATCAGAATATTCCTGTCCGCTCCGTTAATCATCGACTGCACAACATTCATGGTCGTCCTTGCTTTTATTGCGAACGATGGCGGAGCCGTAACAACGAGAGACACTTTGTCAGAATCGGACATTGTCATTGCACCAAGAATTGATGCTACTATATCTTCACAGTGAGCATCCGATAATTCCGGGCAGCTACGCTTGAGCATAGCTTTAGCATTTGATGTGCCGTTTGACGCATCGCTCTTAGGGTTAGAAGCACTCTCAATGGAGAGCAAAAGGCGAATGTTTTCTTCCGATTCTTCGCCGGACTGTTTGGAATGAATTTCTATAACCTTGCCTTTATACTTGCCTTTCTGAAAATCATCGCTGTCAATCAATGCCCTGATTTTCTTTGCGTGGTCTGTATCCTTGCAGGCAATGAGTACAATCGGCTTCACATAGTCCAGATCGTTGTCACTGCAATACTCCCGCAGCACAGCCTTGCGATGCTCGTGGAGAGTAAGTCCATCGCGGATTTTCATCTCCTCGATATCATCCTGGTTATAGCCGGCCATGTTGGATCGTCCCATTACAACCGGGATTTTCAAATAGCCCTCAACTGCGCCACGAGCCAAGTCATAGGCGTAGATAACATTTGATGTGGTCTTCGGCGTGGCGGTAAACTCCAATCCGAGGATGGGCTTCAGATAGTTGATTGCCTTCATCGAAGCCGGAGCGTAATAGCGATGCGCCTCATCCATGCAGATAACGAGATCATCGAACTGTGCCAACACATCAGCGAAAGACGCACCCAGCGTTTCCTTAAACTTATGGAAGTTGAATTGCGTGTCAGTCTTGCTGTTGAAGATTTTTCCGATATTGAAAATGAAAAGCTGAATCTCGGAGGTCTTCTCGATGCGGAGAGACATCTGCTCAAACTTCACGGGATAGGTATCGTAATTCTCACCGTCATACACTTTCGGTCTGCCCATTTCCGCTTCAAGTCCTTTGAAGATGTACTTCGGATGATTCGGATTGGACTCTTTACGCAGCTTATCATAAATCGTGTTTCCGGGCGCAAGAATGAAGAAATGCTTATAGCCCTTCGTTTTGTACAGATGATAGATGCAGGCACCCATCAGACGAGTTTTGCCGATGCCGGTGGCCATAGCAAAGCAGAATGACGGGAAGTCAAACCCAGCTTTAACCTTGCGCTGTTTCTCGCAGTATTCCGATGCGGCGGCCTCAACGACAGCCTTGCTGTCCTTCTTGTAATCACAATGCGAACTGATGGCATCGAGGTAAGAGAGAGCCTCCTCCTGCGGAGTTCTCAGGCTCATTGCGTATTTGATTTTGCTTACTATCTCAGACATTTACTGTACCTCGCTTTCAAAATCGCACTTCTCAAGAAGGTCTTTCGGTATTTTCTTTACCATGCTCGTGCCTTCCAAGGTATCGGCGGCATTGTCCCATTGGCTTGCGGAACTGCCGAGGTTCTTCAGCGTGGTGGAAAGCTCCAGCACCGTGTTCCACGGCTCCTGCAGGTTGTATTCCCGGCGCACGATGCGAGTCGTGACCGAGATGCCCAGCTCCTTGTCCTCCACGCGCACATAGTCCCCAAGTTCCCACGCTTCATGCTCATAGCCCGTGAGGACGGACAAATCCATAGCGTTCAGCACATAGGAAATGGTGGGCTTGGCGTACTGCGCCAGCCGCATCTCCGTGTACTCCTTCATCTGGTACGGATTCGTGAAAGACGAGCAGTCCAGCGTGGAAATGCGTATCTCGTTCGTATAGGAAAAGTCCTCCACATAGGGCTTGCCGCCGTTGATGTCGGCGAAGGTCAGCCCGTCCGCACCCACGGCATAGAGCCTGGTCACAAGGCTGCGGGTATCGACCACCCTCTGGATGGACTTCATGTTCTTTCTGTAGGCAAAGAGCGCGCCGCTGTCCTTGCCGTTGACGGTCAGCAGATGCACCAGCCTGTTCGGGCAGTCGAAAACAAGATCGCCGCCGTGCAGGTCTGCCACGTTTCGGAGGATGGAGAGCGCATTCTTCTCGCTGCTCGTCCACGTCCTCTTGGTGCGGACATTGACCGTGCCGACAGACCACTCCGTCCCCGCGAGAGCGTATGCCATCGCCGTTTCGGGATACTCCGCTTCAAAGGTGCGTTCCTCTTTTCTGACAGAGAAGGTAAGGTCGTAGAACTCCGCCTCGGCATACACCTCCGTGACGGAATTGCCCTCGGTATCCTTGCTGTCCGTGACCGTGCGCACCTTGTAGATATCGTCCACGATCTGTATCTTTTTCTCGCTGTCGATATGGACGCGCTTGCTGTCCCGGAACGGTATCTTGAAGGAAAGCGTGTCCTCGCCGTTGATCTCGCCCGTGACGATGATGTCGTAGGCGTTCTCCAGAACAGCCTCCCACGCTCCGTTGGAATCAAGCACCACGGGACGAGAATAGCCGATCTTCTCATACGGCGATTTCGGAATATCGTAAAGCCGGATGTCTATCAGTTTCGGCGTTTTGCTTGTATCGCTTGTCGTAAGCGTCACCCGGAAACGGATGTATTCCTTGTTGGGAGACGCCAGCTTTCCGTCAGCGGGAACGGCCACCCAATCGCTCCAGGTGATGAGATCGTCGCTCGTGGAAGTCTCCACCAGGGACACGGCGGTCGTGCCGGAGATATATTCGCTCGTCACGGACACGCGCCCCGTGCCGGAGAGACTGCATTCCGCGGCCGCCGTTGTAAGGACGCCTTCACTCGGATAAACGCCGGAGGACGCTCTCAAAATAACTGCGTTTTCTTCCGTCAGCCCATCCACATCAGCCGTGGTATCTCCGGCATTCGCCATGACAGCGGAGCGGAAATAATCCATGAGATCGTCTGCGGTAAGCTGCGAGTCGCAGTCCATGAACCACTCGTCAAAGCCGCCCGCGTACCAGTAGGAATTGTTCAGCATTCCCCAGACAAGGTCAGCCGTGCAGGAGCGGTTCAGTTCTCCCGATATGGTCAGCGCGGAGGATTTCCACACCGTGCCTGCCGCCTTATCGCCGACCACATACCAGGCTTTTTTTGTGTTTGGCTCGATCACCGCCGCGATGAAGTACCACTTGGCGTTCTCCAATGAAAAAGACGGCGTGACCGATGTGTCCAGTATCAGAGAGCCGGAGGAATTGTAGAGCATGATCCTCGGTTTTCCCCGGATGAGCGACAGATAGAATATAGGATTGCCCGTGCCTGCTCTTGTTGAGAGGAGCGGCGTGTATGTGTTGCCCACGGAATAGGTGGTCGGACGCATCCAGCCGCCCACGATGATGCGCTCCCCGATATTTTCAAATATCGAGCCGTCATTCGTCACGCGAAGGTATGTCTTTTCCGAGGACGGATTGTTGATGTTCATGCGGAAATATGTGCCGAAAATGCCGTCTGTCAAAGACGCGGTCGTTCCGCTCCAGTTGTTAATATATGCCTTCCGTCCTTTGCCGGAGGAATCGGCAAGGCAGGTGTCGGCGTCGGGAGCGTCATCGTTGAAACGCCACAGGCCGTCCTTCGCAAGTTTCGCGAGGAACTCGCCTGTGAAATCCGTCTCTTTATTGAGTATCGTTTTTAAGGACATCCGCCGTCACCTCCATCTGCTCTTTGCCCGGATATCAAGCCTTGTAAATGTGGCGTTGTTCGCCGCCACAGCGATCGTATTGTTGCCGACCTCAAGAGCCGGGAAATTGAGCTGCGAAAGATACGGCAGGCCGTTCCGCAGCACATTGCCGCCCCCATCCTCCACCCAGGCGGTCATCATGTCTGTATCAACCACCAGCGTTTCCGTTGCCGCAAGCGCGGCGTTCACTACCTTAAGCTGTGAGCCGTTCGTGGTGATGGTGATGTAGTTGCTCACGCCGGAGGTGATAACGCCCTTGATGCGGTAAACGGGATGGGACTCGATGTTTCCCTTCGTGCGTCTGACCGTATGATTTCCCGTGGTGGTGATAGAAAATTCCTCGTCCTCCACAGCGTAGGCAAACGGATCGGGACAGAGAAACTTCAAATCGAAGCTGCCCGCCGAACGGATGAGCAGCCTTTCGCAGTCCACCTTCTCGGAGAGCCTTGCCATGAAGTACCTGTCCGGCACATCGTCAAAAATAAGCTGTTTCAGCCCGTCTGAGGGATCGAGCCACAGCGCGATATCGTCCAGCACCGACACGAGAGCCGCAAAGGTTCTCTTCGGAGGGATGTTGCACGATATCAAGACCGATTGTTGCCATAATGTTCAATCCTCCGTTTCATAAAGTTTCGCCACGTCAATGGCGTAGTGGTGGAAGCCGGTATCGTCCTCGTGTCCGATGTACCGCCTGTCCGTAACAGTAAAATCAGCGGCAAGGAGCGCATTGCAAAGCTGCTTCTTCCGCTGCATATAGTTTCCCTTGGAGAACAGGGAGAGCCGCGCCTCCTGCGTCTCATATCCTGGAGCATCATCCGCATGAAGCCCGTAAGTGTCCGCAAGCGGAGTCACCACGACATATTCATCCGGCGGCTCATCGGAAAACACGCCAGTCTCCACGGAAAGACCGCAGCCCGTGACCGCAGTCTTGATCTCAGATAACAGGCTCATATGCCGTTCACCTCCGATTCCAGTTTTGCCTTCATCGCTTCGATGCAGGCGTTTTTCGATGCGGACTTCGCGGGCTTCAAGAACGGCTTTGCAGGCTGTCCGCTTTTGCCGTATTCGAGTATGGTTGCTATCTTGGCATTGCTATCGCCGTTAGACCTCGGCTCGGCAAAGCCGACCTTCACATTGAAATCGCCGTTCTTGTCCTGCTTGGCGGGCGAAGTTCCGAGAGCGGACAGAAGCTGACCCGTGGAGCGGGACGGCTCCTTTGTGCCTTTGCCGATAACGGACGAGAGGTTGGAGCGCACCTTGCCCTCAACGACCTCCGCGCCCGCCTCCAGCACCTTCGGCAGAATCTCGTCCGTCTTGTCCGCAAGCCTGGAAACCTTCATGAGGAACTCCTCCGGCATTTTGAATGTCGCTTTAGCCACTCTTTTTCACCTCCGTCCCCAGCACCTCAAGGTACATACCTTTTCCGCGCACATCCTCAACGGAAGTGATCTCGAAGGTATGCCCGTCGCAGAGTATCTTCATTTCCGTGGTGACCGTAACGCCGGGTATCACGCGGAAACGGAAAAGGTCGGTGGCGGTCGAGTAGGTAGCCATGTTCGCCCATTTCTCGCTGCCGTGCCGACCTTCCCTGTAAGCGCGTTCCTCCGCAACGGTCACATCCGTTTCCGTCTTAAAGCCCTCATCATCCTGCGTGAACTGCTTCTCCACGATGGAGATAAAGGTATTCATATTTCCGAAACTCATAGTCACACCTTCCAATCCCGGTCGAGCCGAAGGAGGAGGTTGACCGTGTTCCATACCTGCTGCGCCGCACCCACATGGTCGGAAAAGAATCCGCCCGTGGAGCCGTCCCTCGACTCATAGAAGTGGCTTGCCAGCATAATGACAGCCTGCTCCGTGGTCGCGGGCATGGCGTTCTCCGAGTAGTAGCCCTCCGCAATGTGCTGATAGCTCTCCGCATAGGAAACGGCGGCAGTGATGTACTGCGTGAGCAGCTCATCGTCCGCCGAATGTGTAAGGATCAGATTTGCTTTTACTTTTTCAAGCAGGGTATCCATCACAGCCGCCTCCTTTCCTTAGTCCGACTCGTCCGCAGCCATAATCCCTGCGGACTTTAATTTTGAAAGCAAACCGTTGAAGTCCTCCTTCAAAGCGGCGACAGTAGAGGCTTCGCTGTCTGCCTGGTTTTCCGCGGGTGTGGAAAGGAGCCCCACCACGGAGGCTCCTTCCTCGATGATAAGTGTTCCGCCGATATGGGTGACTTCGCCGCCCTGTTCGGTATAGTTCTTTGCGTTATAACTCATAGCTGTTCCTCCTCATCATCAGGCGTGCATATCAAGAATCTTGATGCCTTCGGTAAGGATGAGCTTGCCATCCACGCGCTCCGTGCAGGTGAAACCGACCTGTCCGTTGGCAGCATAAAGCTCATTCAGGCGCTTCATGCTGCGGCCGGCTCTGTCTGCGATCCAGTAGCATGAGAAATCACCGAATGCGATAGCCCTTGCGCCTGCCGCCATAACAGGAACCTTGGGAGAGGTATAAAGCGGGTAGCCGAGAAGGCGATCCGGCTCACCAGCGGTAAGGGCAGGCTGCCACATATACACGCCGTTGCCATCCTTGAGTTTTCTGATATACGCAACAGTGGCATCGTTCATGAGGAACTTTGCCTTGCTCCTGTAAGGAGCCTTCAGCGAATATACAAGGCTGATCAGTTCGTCAGCGTCGATCTTGTTGTTTGCGGCAGTGGTTACGCCGGACGGAGCGCCGCCTGCGGCTGCGGCAATCATGAGACCCGTAGGTCTGTCAATTACCGTCTGCCCGGTCTGGATTGCACCGTTGATGAAAGCATCCTCCTCGGCTTCACCGAATGCACGTCCGAACTCTTCGGAGATGTAGCCTTCGATATCGAAGAAGCTGTCGGAAAGAAGTTCATCCGACACCTTGATGAGGTCAGTCAGCTTGAAAGCGTCAATGCTGGTCTGTCCGAAGGTGGGATTGCTCTCGGTATAAGCACCGTTTTCTGCAGTCCATGCAGCCTGGGTGTGGCCGTTTGCCACGGGAATCCTGCGCTCGTTCTGCGTAGTGATGATCTTGCAGCCGATGGTACGCATGATATTGTTTTCATTGAGTGCCTGAACAAGGGTATGCTCGAACTCAATAGGGACGAGATAGCCGCCGTTGGCATCGGTGCCTTCCTCAAGTACATTACGAACAGCGGGATTGCCGGGATGACGGATGTTGTCCCAGAACGCCTTCTTGTAAGCGGCGGACGCTCTGCCGATCTTTTCTTCCTTGTCCTCGGTGGCACCGGGCTTTGCAGTCAGCGGAGAGGAAGTCGGAGCGTTCATCATTTTCTCGATCTCCTCCTGGCGCTGAAGCCTCTCGATGTCGCGTGTGAGGTCAGTGACCTCTTTTTCCATCTTGTCATAGGTGGCGGCATCCTCCGCGGACACATTTCCACCCTTGTCGGAATGGGAGTCAAGGAAGTTCTTCGCAGCCTCCCATGCCTTAGCGCGTCTTTCCATAAGTTCCATAATTCTGGTCATGATAAATACCTCCATAAAATTAGTGTGAGAGAAGCGAGAGCCGCTTCTCAAGGTCGGTTACTTTGACGGTGTTTTTTGAGTTCTCCGGTCGTTTCGGGATCAGCTTTGAAAGCAGTGAGTCCGTCACAGCCTTGCGTGAAAAGAGCATCTCTGCACCGTCATCGGAAAGTTTTTCTTCCGTCTTTCCTGTAAAGAGAATCTCATCGGCAAAACCGAGCTTCACGGCTTCCTTTGCGTTCATCCAGGTCTCCGCGTCCATAAGCTGTGAAATCTTGTGGCGTGACATCCCGGTCTTGATCTCGTAGGCATTCATAATGCTTTCCTTGACCTCGGCAAGCATATCGATGGCTTTCTGCATTTCCTCGCTGTCGCCGATTGCAATGGTGGCGGGATTATGCACCATGATCATCGCCACGGGACTCATCAGCACCTTCGTGCCAGCCATAGCGATAACGCTTGCCGCCGATGCCGCAAGAGCGTCAATCTTGACGGTCACGTCATGCGGATAGTCCATCAGCATATTGTAGATTTGCGCCGCTGCGAACACGTCCCCGCCGGGCGAGTTGATCCAGATGGTGATGGGACCGCTGCCTGCGAAAAGCTCCTCCTTGAACATCGCCGGAGTGATGTCATCATCAAACCAGCTTTCCTCGGCTATCGTGCCGTACAGTTCAAGGACCCGCTCTGCGGACGGCTCCTCGTCCGTCTGATTTTTCCAATTCCAGAACTTCCTGTTCTTCATCGGATTCGTCCTCCTTTCCGTTGTTGTCTGTATCTGCAAAAGCGCCCGCCTGTGAGAGCAGGAGCATATTGCCGTTAATGAGATAGAGGTCGCCGCCGTCCTCCGCAGGGATGCGGTCGAGGTTCTCCAGTTCCCGGATGTCGTTGGCGCTCATCCATCCGTTCTGTCTTGCCGTGGCGTATCCGCTCATGCGGCTGGCGTAATCGCCACGGAGCAGTCCTTCCACATTGAATTTCACGAAGTAGCTCTTTTTCTCTGTGGGCGAGAGGAGTGTCCTCTGTATTGACTGCTCCCATCTGACCACCCACGGATCGAGCGTGTATTTGACAAATTCAAGCGACTGCTGCTCGATATTGGAAAAACTGGACTTCTCAAGGTCGCCGACCATGTGAGGCGGCACCCGGAATATCCTCGCTATCTCATTGATCTGAAATTTCCTGGTTTCCAGGAACTGTGCCTGCTCCGGCGAGATGGAGATGGGCGTGTATTTCATGCCTTCCTCCAGCACAGCCACCTTGCCGGAATTGGAACTTCCTCCGAACTGGCTCATCCATGCGTCCCTGACCTTCGCCGGGTCCTTGATGGTTCCCGGATGCTCCAAAACGCCGGAGGGAGCAGCACCGTTTGCGAAGAACTTGCTGCCGTATTCCTCGGTCGCTATTGCAAGCCCTATGGCGTTCTTTGCCATCGCAATCGGCGAGTAGCCCACAAGCCCGTCAAAGCCCAGCCCCGGAATATGCAGAACATCGGATGGCATCAGCACGACCGTATCGCCTTTGGCAAGATGCGCTTCATCCGAGGAGCGCGTGTATTGGTAGTAGAGCTGCCCGTTGGTATCACGGTTGACGCTCATCTTGTTTGCCATGAGCGGGTACAGTCCGATGATCTCGCCCTTGCCGTTACGGATGATCTGCGCATAGGCGTTGCCGTATAACAAAAGATGAGTCATCAGCGTTTCTCGGAACACGAATGAACTCATCTCAGGATTCGGCTCGTCATGGAGCAGAAGGTATAACGGATGGTCGATGGCTTTTTCCTTGCCGCCGTCCTCCTTGTAGCGGTACATATGGAGAGGCAGTCCTGCGATAGCCTCCGACAGGATACGCACACAGGCATATACCGCCGTCATCTGCATGGCAGAGCGTTCATTTACGATCTTGCCCGCGGACGAGCCGCCCATGTAAAAGGTATAGCTGCTGCCGGGAGTCCTGTTTTCAGGCTTATCCCTCGACCGAAACAGTCCGCTGAATATTCCCATAAAGATCACCGTCCTTTCAGATAAACAAAAGACCGCGGGTGTCGTAAACACTCTCGGCCGTGTCATTGCCGCAGCGGATAGCCCTGTCAAGAGCCATTACGGTCGCCACGGCACCGTCTATTTTCTCCGTTGACTTTTCCTTGTCGGGCTTGATGTTCCCGGCAGGATCAGTCCGCACATATATGTTGTCCATCATCCAGCGCAGGACGGGATGCCCGCCGTGCGCGATGCGTTCCTCCAAGGTCAGCTTCATCAGTTCCTTGGTCGGAGGGGACATATCCTTGAAACCCTGTCCGAACGGAACGACCGTAAAGCCCATGCCCTCAAGGTTCTGTACCATCTGAACCGCTCCCCAGCGGTCGAAGGCAATCTCCCTGATGTTGTAGCGTTCACCCAGCCGCTCGATGAATTTCTCGATGTATCCGTAGTGAACGACATTGCCCTCCGTGGTCTGGAGGTATCCCTGCCGTTCCCACACGTTATACGGAACATGGTCGCGGGCTACCCGCAGTTCCATGTTTTCTTCCGGTATCCAGAAGAACGGGAGGATGATGTATTTGTCCTCCTCGTCAAGAGGCGGGAACACGAGAACGAACGCCGTGATGTCCGTGGTGGAGGACAGGTCGAGACCGCCGTAGCAGACGCGGCCTTCCAGTTCATCCTCGACAACGGCGAAGGAGCAGGCGTCCCATTTCTCCATCGGCATCCATCTGACAGCCTGTTTTACCCATTGGTTGAGCCTTAGCTGACGGAAGGAGTTCTCCTCGGCTGGATTCTGCCTTGCCGACTCGCACGCCGCCTTGACCTTGTCGATACCGACCGTGATGCCCAGGGACGGATTCGCTTTCTTCCACACCTTCGGATCAGTCCAGTCGTCCGATTCCTCCGCACCGTATATGACGGGATAGAAGGTGGGATCGATCTTCCTGCCTTCGAGGATGTCCTTTGCTTTCTGATGCGTTTCATAGCAGATACTGTGCGTATCCGTACCCGCCGTGGTGATCAGGAAGTAAAGCGGCTGCATCCTCGCGTCACCGGAACCCTTCGTCATGACATCAAACAGCTTTCGATTGGGCTGGGTATGAAGCTCATCGAATACCACGCCGTGTATGTTGAAGCCGTGCTTGGAATAGGCTTCAGCCGAAAGCACCTGATAGAAGCTGTTGGTCGGCTGGAACACGATGCGCTTGGTGGCGGTCAGTATCTTGACTCGCTTGGCAAGCGCGGGACACATCCGCACCATATCCGCAGCCACATCGAAAACGATGGCGGCCTGCTGTCTGTCAGCGGCGCATCCGTACACTTCGGCGCGTTCCTCGCCGTCACCGCAGCAAAGGAGCAGGGCGACAGCGGCGGCGAGTTCCGACTTGCCCATTTTCTTCGGTATCTCGATATAGGCGGTATTGAACTGCCGATAGCCATTCGGTTTCATGATGCCGAAGATATCCCGTATGATCTGCTCCTGCCAGTCGATCAGTTCAAAGGGCTTACCCGCCCATGTACCTTTGGTATGGCAGAGGCATTCAATGAAGGACACGGCATAATCGGCTTTGTCCTTGTCATAAACGGAGTCCTTCGCCTTGAACTTCGTCGGCTTGTATTTCTTCAGATGTCGCAAGACGTCACCTCCTCGTGGCATAAAAAACAGCCGCATCGCTGCGACCGTCAAAACTATCTGTACGAGAGACAGAGCCTTTCGGCTCGTCCCTTTTGTTATTTGCCTTCTGTGTTTACTGCTGCATCGCCCAGGCTAGCATAATAGAAAGAGAAAAATCACGGAGGTATTGCAAATGCGTTTCAGCTACAACAAACTTTTCAAACTTCTTATTGACCGAGGGATAAATAAAAAGACTCTACGGGAGATGAGCGGTATCAGCGCCACCTCCGTTGCCAAACTTGGAAAAGGCGGAAATGTGAACACGGATGTCCTGCTGCGCATATGTGGTGCGCTGAAATGTGATGTTGGTGACATCATGGAATTTATCCCGGAGCCTGATAAGCCGGGAGAAATTACAGATGGAGGAACATCGTCCTCCGCAAAATAACACAGAATGACGAGGAAACTATATGCCAAAGATAGATGCGCAATATAGCTACAATTTCATTGATCTCTTTGCGGGAGCCGGAGGGCTTTCGGAAGGATTTCTTCAAGCCGGCTTTAAGCCGGTAGCTCATGTTGAGATGAATGAATTTGCTGCTAAGACGCTCGAAACGAGAAGTGCCTACTACTAATGAGCCATGCCTTTGCATTATTTTTCTGTGCTTCAATGCGTTCCTTTTTAAGCTCCCTTATCTTGTCCGTGAGCCAGTCCTTCAAGCCGAACATTCGGATATCCTTTGCGGTATCAAAGCTTGTGGTTACATTCCGCAGATAGTTATCCTTGCGCCACCACGGTGCAAGCGGATCCCATACACGCTTTTTTACGGTCTTGTTTGTATGATCATTTAGCAGAAAGTTTGCGATACAAATAACGATCATCAGCATCACTATAAAAATATTCATGGTGCCGAGTATGATAATTCCCACCGTAACAACCGCCGCCGACAGCATAAAATTAACGATTCCACGCATCATACCCTCAACGCCGTTGTCATTTGAGTTACAGGCGTTTCCCGCTTTCTGATAGCAGTCGAGAACATCGGGATCTTCCAGATGTTCATAATCAAGCCGCATCACCTTTGCATTTTTCCCGGACATCAGCTTAAAACGTGCGCAAATAAACCGCCACCATATCTCGCTGTAATAGTAGGAATTAAGCATTGTTGAAACCGCTTGAATGACCGTGAATATCACCATAAGCCATAAAAGCTTCTCTGTGCCTGCTTCGCCCGTTATCATGTCAATTACGAATTTCGAGATAAATGTCCAAAGGTATTGCATGGTCGGTGCGCATATCATACCAATGGGAATAAGCAGTAGAAAGCCCTTGTTATAGCTTATCATAGCTTTAAGTATGTATTTTATATTGCTGAAAATACCGAAATCCTTATGCAGAGGATTTTTCTGTTCATTGTTTTGTTCCATAATTTACCCCTCGTTGTTTTTCAGAAAGGACAAGTCCTCACGCCTGAACCATGCTTCATCGCACCAGCCCACCTGACTCTGATATACGTTAGGCGGATTTATCATCATATCCGCACATATCATAAGCATGATCGGTGCAACAACTTTTACAAGCGATGACTGATACATATTCTCGCCTTTGTTGTCCTCGTTTATTATGCTGCCCTTTGTAAACATTCCGTTGAACTTACAGAGATATTCAAGTGCCTTTTCAACCTTTTCTGCAGGTATATCCAAAAGCTTTGCAATTGTTTTGGCACGAACAGCCTCCTGCCACTTAAAGGTCAGCATATATTGAAGTATCTTCAGATTAGTTTTATCTCCGAGAAATGCAAAAAGCTCTGCCATTTCATCTGTAATTTTGAGCCGTTTTGCAAAGCCTTCCTTGGGCTGCTTTACAAGGAAAAAATATTCAAGGTCTTTGTTAAGGCGCATATAGGTAAAGCCTGCTTTGCTGTTTATTTCCCCAACTGTAAGGCTGTCTGTTTCTTTAAGCTCGGGACGGTCATAATAGTATTTGTTTGACTTCCACGATGCTATCTGTATTGCCCATGCGTATTTGAATGCCTGTTCAAAGAATACTTCCTTGCTGCTGTCGGAGTCCTCTACAAGATTTCGAAGCTCGTCCATAACTTGCTGAGCAACAGAAGATTTCTCCTTTGCCCTTCCGTAAAGATAGTCTATGGATACGCCGAAAAAGTCTGCGATTTTCGGCAGCAGATCGCCGTCGGGATAACTGCCGTTCTCCCATTTGCTGACTGCCTGCGGACTTACGCCGAGGTGAGCGGCAAGGGTCTCCTGTGTAACATTATGCTCCTTGCGAAGCCTTTGCAGCTGTGATGAAAATACTGTATCCATCTTTTGAAATCTCCTTTTGCTTGATTTTATTACAGTATATCACAAACAGCGGTTGTTGTAAATGCTTAGTTTCAACAGTAATTCTACTTTCGGAAGATATTTTCGCCAAAAACAACTAAGAGTTTATTCTGCAAAAAAATTATTCAAAATATTACTTTATAAAACAGCAGTTGCCTTGATCCTTCATTAAGACCAAGGCAACTGCTAATTTTTGCAATTTTGCGTTACGTTCTGACTGCCTGTCGAGTATCCTTGTTGTTAGAACGTATCAATATTCTGTTTTTGATCCGCTGTATTTGTCCTTACCGTGTTTTTGAAAACTTCTTTACGGCACTCTGCCTAAGGGGCGACCCCTTTGCCATTTAGTTTGTTAATTTGCAAAATGAACAAGTTTGTGGCTCGGTACCGGTAAAAATTCTTTATCGGTACTTCCCTAATGGAGAACACCCGCTTAAATACGTCATTCAAGCAAAAGAAAAATAGAAATGTCAATTAAATCAGCGGTTCCTCGGATAAAAAATTTGCAAAAACACTTGACAAACAGCTTTAGTTGTGATATAATTATAATGTTGATACGGAAGCTTAGCTCAGCTGGGAGAGCATCTGCCTTACAAGCAGAGGGTCATAGGTTCGAGCCCTATAGTTTCCACCAACAGCCGTTCGGTTTGCCCGAGCGGTTTTCTTTTTGCCATTTTATCTGAATACAAAAAAGCCGTCCCAAGGGGCGACCCCTTTGTCATTTCGTTCCATAAATAGCGAAATGAACAAGGTTTGTCGCTCGGTACCGATAAAGCTTCTTTACCGGTATCTCCCTAACCCTAGGACGGCTTTCCTATTTCCGGAAAATGATCGGATACGACGCTCAGCCCGCTCTTGTCAGCCAGGCATGCGCAATATCCAGAGCCTCATACAGACCGCTCTTTTCGCTGGTCTTGATGATAGCCTGCACGGGATTCAGCTTTTCATCGGTAGCCATCTGATAAAGCTTTACCTTGCTGGCAACATCCAGATTTCCGACCTTTGTGGTTTCCTGTATCTGCATCATAACCACATACTTGTCGGACATATTTCCGTAGTAGATAGTGTCTTTATTTCTCACAAGCGGAAAACCCTTGTAGCTGAAAAACTCATTCTTTGCAGAATCTGTCTTTTCTATCTTCTTTTCACTCATTATGTTATCCTCCCTTGTTAGTTGAAAATTTGTCCCCAAAATGCGAATTTATCCTATGTTAAAATTATAACATAAACATCTCAATATTTCAAGTATTTTTGCAAATAATTATAGCTAAAATTTTAACTTTTTATTTGTATAATTTTCCATTGGGAACATTTTTATTATATCATATGCTTCACAAGAAATTTGCCGAAACACATCACCAGGTAGAGATCAGATCTCCCCCGTTTTCGAGGATATTCAGATTTTCCAGTAAACGGTCGGTGTATGCAGTTCTGCATCGGAAATTCGCATTGCCGTTGAGCCTGATAATTGTCATTCTGTCGCTGTCTGCAATAAACTCAACAACATCGGTGTTACCGTTCTTAGCGTTAATGGTTATGGTCAGATACGGCTCCTTGTCGGTTTCCTCCAGATACAACTCCTCTGCGGCAGTACGCAGCACGAACTGATAGAAGGTCTTAAACCTGTCAAGCTCCACGTCCTTGCCGTCCAGCTTAACAATGAAATCATCATTGCTGCTTCCTGTCATAGTGAAGCCGTAGGTGCGGTCGGCAGTCTTAATTTCCATGGACGTAATGTCGAAAATATAGTTTGAGGTTACCATAGTCGTTGTAATATCCAGCGGCATTACCGTTGCCCAGGGCAGGGACACCTTTCTGAACTTATAGATAACATCAAAGCCGTTGACATAGCAGTAATAGCCCTCGTCGCTTTCGTCATTGAACTCATTTCCGAAGGTCATTCTGAAAATGCTGTCGGTGAGCTTCATTGCCATCTTTCCGAAGCAGGTGTCATCGGTCAGACCATATTCTGCAAGCTGCTCCTCGGTGGGGGCAACAACTACCGGCTCCAGCGCAGTAAGTCCGTAAAGACCGTTCAGCACATCTGAGGACGTATCGGGGTTAAGGTCAAGCCTTACGGGTGCGACCATAACATGAGTAGAGGAATTTCCCGACATAATGCTGTCATCGTCATTACGCTCATCATAGGATATTTCGATAGAATAAGGAATGTCCCGACGGCTGATAATTATCTCCTCAATAGCAGGCGTGCTTCCGTCGCTGCTTGATGACGGGAAAACCTCTTTCTCGATGAAGTCAAATTCCTTTTTGAGATAGCCGTTAATGTCGGTGGTATTTATGAGATAAACATCATTCTCGCCCTTGAACGAGAAGTATGTCTTGCTGCTCTTTGGCGATACGTCACCCACAAGGAATTCCTTGACCGTACCCTGTGAATCGCCGAATTCAACACGAACTTCCGCCCTCGGGGAATCAAGTCCGTAAATAGACAAGTCGGGAGCATTTTCCGCAACGGTGTCCTGAATGGTCACAGAGCAAGCCTTGTCAGCAGCCGATGCAATAGACTCAGTATCCAGCGGAGCCTCCTTCAGCGCCTCAACAGTAAAGCCGCCGTTTCCGTCGGGAACTATCTCATAGCCGCCGCTTTCATTTTTAACGGTGAGCTTTTTCAGGTCCTCGGGCTTTTTCTCGTAAATAAGACGGCTGGTGACCTCCGCTGCAGGAGTTTCCTCTGTCTTTTCTTCGGGAGCTGTCAGCATAAGAGCCGCAGCCGCACCGCCCAAAGCAAGGACGGCGGCAGCTCCGACAATGATCCATTTAACTCTCTTGTTCATCTGTTTCTCCTCTTAACGCATACCACTATGCAGGTAATAATTATCGCCACGGGTATAAGCACGATGAATACTATCAGATTAACGGCAAGCTCCTTATCCGTTCTCTCAAAGGTCTTGCTTGTAAAATCCTTTGGGACGATGGTAATACCGTTTTCCTTGCCTGTCATAGTGTTGACGGCTTCAACGAACAGTTCACCGTTGTTGATGTAGGAAAGCTGCGTCAGGTACTCGTCCAGCATCATGCTTGAGCCGACAGCAAGCACGTTGCTGTAAATCTGCTCATTGTTTTCGTTCCATACGAACTTCCTGCCCATTACCATAAGGTCATAGCTCTTTTCAACTATCTGTGACTCGTCCAGTCTGCCGTCCTCGGTAAGCATTTCCTCGGAAACCACATAGCCCGTATCATAGCTGGAAAGAATTACCTCTGTGCTTCTTGTATCCTTAGTTTCAAAGAGAACATCAACGGGTCTTGACAACGGAACAACAACAGACAGAGAAGGCTGAGCCAGCTTTGCCGAATAATTCTCGTTGATTTCAGCCGTATAAATAGCGGGAATAGTTCCGCCGATGCTTGTTAGATTTTCCGTGTTAGTATCGTAAACAACACCGTTTCCGACCTTTATTCCCCATTCGGCCAGAAATGCGTCAATATTGGGGGTAGGCTTCTGCTCGTAATCAGCGATGTAGATAAGATTTTTGCCCAGCTGTCCGCCGTTGTCGAGGAAGGTGTAAAGCTTTTTGATTACTTCCTCGGGATAGTCATTGAGGGGTGCGATCATAACGATAATGTCCGCTTCTTCGGGAATTGCCTCAGTAAGCGGATCGCAGCTTACAACGTCATAGCCATTATCGTTGAACATATTCTCATAATAGCTGATGGATTGAGTTGCGGAATCGGTGGTGAAAATGCAGGCAGTCATGGGATTAGCATCGGTAACATACATAATGTTGGACGTAAACACCTGCTCCGCCTTTGAGGAAACGACAGTCATAGTGGGCTGTCCTGTGGTGTAATAGGTGGAATAATCCGTTTCGATATTGAAAAGGTCAATAGCCGAGGTAACTCTTATCTTGTTGTTTGCCTCGATAACAATATCGCCTTCGTCAATGCTGCCCTTGTATATCTCGCTGTATCTGTTGACATAGGTAGGGTCCTTTGTCATATTTACAAATTCCAGAGAGATATTGTCCGACCAGATGACATACTTTTTCAGTATCTCATACGCCTGCTTATAGTAAACGCTGCCCGATGCAAACACCTGCTCGTCCGCCATAACGACGATCTTTACGGGCTGGTCGATAGTGGCAAGATAATCCTTGGTTTCCTGAGTTATCTCGAAGGTCTTTCCGGGTGTCATATCAAGGCTCAGATTTGTGCGCTTGCCAAGCTGTGCCACAACGACATTCAGCAGCACCACCAGAACAATGACAACAACGGTAACAGCAGTCGCCATTGAGCCGTATTTGAAACGCTTTTTATTAATACTCATTGCAATTACCTCCCATTAACCCCAGCGGCGCTTTTCAAGCACACGCACTGTCAGGAAATTAAATATAAAGGCAACGCTCAGGAAGAATATAACGCTTCCGATATTGATAATGCCCGTTGTGAACTCGTAATATCTCGTATAGAACGAAAGGGACTGTAAAACGCTCTTGATAGGTGCAACAGTTACGGAAGCTGCAATTACATCTATCATATACATCAGCATATTGAAGATAAAGCCCACGATTGCCGAAACTATCTGATTTTCCGTCAGAACGGAAGCAAATATTCCCGCGGAAATAAATGCCATTCCCAGCAGCAGAAGTCCCAGCATATTGCCGAAAAATGTCGCAATGGACAGATTTCCCGCCATACCGTAAAGCACCAGCGCATAAATAATGTAAATTCCCATGGAAATGAGGAAAACCACCATTGCCGCCAGATATTTTCCGAAAACTATCTCGAAAAGATTAACGGGAGCGGTCAGTAGTGCCTGTTCTGTTTTCTGCTTCTTTTCCTCGGAGAAAAGGCGCATTGTCAGCAGCGGCAGCAAAAACATCATAATGGTGAAAACCGTCGCAAACAGGTTGGACATTTCGGTAGTACCCGAATAAATATTGCCCATTACAAAGAAATATCCCGTGTAAACGTAGAAAACCGCTATGAAAATGTAAGCGATAGGAGATGTGAAATAAGCCTTCATCTCTCGTCTGAAAATTGCGCCCATTACTCCTCACTCTCCTTTTCTTCGCTGTTTTCCTCCGACATTTTGTCCAGCTCCTCAACAGCCTTTTCGGAAGCCTTTTCATTGGAAAGGACGACCTTTTCTCCCATGGTAATTTTAAGGAAGATGTCCTCCAGAGTAAGCTCGGTGTTCTTCATTCCGAGGATATACCAGCTTCTGTCCGCCACACGCTTGAACAGCTCCCTGCGGATATCCTTGCCCTCTGCGACCTCGATGTCATACTCGAAAATTCCCGGCTCTCTCTCCATATCCGCTCTTACCGTAACAACGCCGCTGATGCCCTTTATCATCTTTTCGACCTCTTCCTTGGGACCGTCAATGCGGACAATAAGCTTGTTGTCGTTGGTGACAAGCTTTGTGAGATTTTCCGTGGTATCGTCCGCAACGATAGTACCGTGGTCAATGATAATGATACGGTCGCAGGTAGCCTGTATCTCACTGAGGATATGGGACGAAAGGATAACCGTGTGCTTCTTGCCCAGCTTCTTGATAAGTGTCCTTATTTCGATTATCTGCATGGGGTCAAGTCCGACGGTAGGCTCGTCAAGGATAAGTATAGGCGGATTCCCCACCAGTGCCTGTGCCATTCCCACACGCTGCTTGTAACCCTTTGACAGGTTCTTGATAATTCTGTCGTAAACATCGGTTATCTTAACCAGAGCGCAGATGTCCTCCAGATGCGCCTTGCGGGGCAGCTTGCACTTTTTCAGGTCATAGATGAAATTCAGATACTCCCTGACCGTCATATCAAGATAAAGGGGCGGCAGCTCGGGGAGATAGCCTATCTCCTTCTTTGCCTTTGTGGGCTCTTCAAGAATGTCAACGCCGTTGATGAGAGCCTGTCCCTCGGTAGAGGAAATATATCCTGTGAGGATATTCATTGTAGTGGATTTTCCGGCACCGTTGGGTCCGAGAAAGCCGAGTATCTCACCGTCATTTACGGTAAACGACAGATCGTTCACGGCTTTTTTCTGACCGTAATGCTTAGTCAGATTTTTGACCTCGATCATTTATACAGTCCTCCCGAATTTGACGGCAGAATTTTTTAAACCCTGCCGCCGCATAATACATTATTAGTATACTCTGTCAATGTGAAAGGAAAGTGACAGATTTAGGAGAGTTTAGCAATACCCTTCTTAATTCTCTCGATACTGTCAGCCTTGCCGATAACTGCGCAAAGCTCAATACCGCCGCCGGGAGTGAACTGCTTACCGGAAACCGCAACTCTCAAAGGCCACAGCAGCCAGCCGTTCTTAACGCCCAGCTTTTCAATAAGCGCAAACAGCTCGGAGTGAATTTTCTCCTCGTTCCACTCATTTTCGGGAATAGCCTCCAGAACGGGCAGTATCTCGGTGAGAGCGGAAAGAGCGGTCTCCTCGTTGGTTTTCATCTTCTTGTGAACATAAAGAGCATTGTCATATTCGGGCAGAGCATCGATGAAATCCACCTGCTCGGGAATGTCAACGAACACCTCGGCTCTGGGCTGTAAGGTTCTCACCAGAACATCAATGTCAATATCCTCACGCTTAACGGTCTGACGGATATAGGGCAGAGCAGCCGCCTTGAAATCGTCAAAGCTCATTCTTCTGATATACTCCGCATTGATAGCCTTAAGCTTCATGGGGTCGAAAATTGCGGGAGATTTTGAAAGTCCGCTGATGCTGAATTCCTTCTTCAGTTCTTCAAGGGAGAATATCTCATTCTCACCCTTAGGTGCCCAGCCCAGCAGAGCAATGTAGTTGATGATAGCTTCAACCAGATAGCCCTTGTCAAGCAGGTCCTGGAAGGAAGCGTCGCCGTCACGCTTTGCAAGCTTATGCTGAGCGTCCTTCATAATATGCTCAACGTGGATATACTTGGGCGGTTCCCAACCAAATGCTTCATACAACAGATTGTACTTAGGCGCAGAGGACAGATACTCATTTCCTCTTACAACGTGGGTGATACCCATAAGATGGTCGTCCACAACGTTTGCGAAATTATAGGTAGGCATACCGTCTGCTTTTATAAGAACCTGATCGTCCAGAGTGGAGTTCTCAACGGTAATATCTCCGTAAAGCTCATCGTGGAAAGTAGTCGTGCCCTCCTCGGGTATCTTCTGACGGATAACGTAAGGAACGCCCTCTGCAAGACGCTTTTCAACCTCTTCCTTGGAAAGCTTGCGGCAGTGTCCGTTATACTTTGTGGGCTGACCGGAAACCTGCTGTATCTTGTGCATTTCCTCCAGCTCCTCCTTGGTACAGAAGCAGTAGTATGCATGTCCGCTTTCAACCAGCTGTAAAGCGTAGTCCTTGAAAATTCCCATTCTTTCCGACTGGATATAAGGACCAACGGGACCGCCGATGTCGGGGCCTTCGTCCCAGATAAGGCCTGTCTGTCTGAGAGTGTTGTAGATGACCTCGGTAGCACCCTCAACGTATCTTTCCTGATCGGTATCCTCGATACGGAGAATGAATGTGCCGTCATTCTGCTTTGCAATAAGGTATGTGTAAAGCGCAGTTCTCAGATTTCCGATGTGCATATAGCCCGTAGGACTGGGCGCAAATCTGGTTCTTACTTTTTTATCCATTTGACATTTGTCCTTTCAAAGTAAATTGTATTTGTATTCAAGATTTTTTACATATTCGGTATCGGCAGCAATTCGTGCAAAAAGCTCGTCAATACTGCCGAATTTCATCTCGGGACGAACGAAATCGTACAGGGACACATTTACCCTCTGCCCGTAAAGATCGCCCTCGTACCCGATTATATATGTTTCCGCAAGCAGAGCGGAGTTTTTCTCCACCGTCGGCTTGACACCTATGTTTGTGATCGAGCGGTAATTTTTGCCGTCTATCTCGGTAAACGACGCATAAACGCCGTATTTCGGAACGACCGTATTTTCGGGGAAAAGCTGGTTAATGGTCGGAAAATTCATCGTCCTCCCCAGCTCATGCCCGTGGATAACAGGCTCATATACCGAGTAAAAATGTCCCAGCAGCATATTTGCTTCAAGCATCTTTCCCTCCCTGATAAGCTCCCTTATCCGTGTGGAGGAAACCTTCACACCGTCCACGGTTTCAACTGCAATAATATCGCAGAAAATACCGTACCGAGCGCCGCATATATCCGATAACAGCCGTGAATTGCCCTCCGCATTTCTTCCGAAGGTAAAATCCTTTCCGCAGAAAACCGCACCGCAGTTCATCTTTTTTACAAGTATCTCCCGGATAAATTCCTCGGCGGACAAGTCCTTCAACTCGGCAAAACTCGGAGAATAAATATATTCAATGCCGCAGCTTCGGAAGAAATCCCGCTTCTGCCTGTCGGTCATTATCCTCTCGGAAGCACCGCTTTTGGACGTTACCGTGTTTGTGTCAAAGGTGAAAACAGCAGGCGCAAGCCCGTATTTTCTCGCCCTTTCCACCGCCCTTTTAATGACCTGTTTATGACCTCTGTGGCAGCCGTCAAACAATCCCAACGCCACCGAGGTCTTTTTTTCGGGAGGGCTTTGCAAATCAATCAGCTTATCTATCAAAAGCTTTTCCTCCCGTCAGAAATTTTTAAGTACCTTCAAAAGCCCGTCGCTGACAGCGCCTATACCCAGAAAGATACCGTCACAGCCGTAGACTGCCGCACGTTCGCCGTTCGCAGGGCTTGCATGAAGCCTTGAAGCGTCCAGCCGAACACCGTTGCGGTACATTTCCGTCTGACGTTCATTCAGATGTACCTGCGGGAGATAGCCGAACACCCGCTCAATGGGGATAACAAAGCTTTGAAAGCCCTGTCCGCTTTTTACAGCCTCGCTTATTTCATCGAGAGTGTGGCAAACGTCCAGCGTAAAACCGCAGGCGGACGTTCTCACGAGGGAAGTCATTATCCCGCCGCAGCGAAGCTCGGTGCCAATGTCGTGGATAAGCGTTCTGATGTACGTTCCCTTTGAACAGGAAATTTCAAGACTTCCCTCCCCCGATTCGACGTCAAAGGAAAGCAGCTTCAGGGAATAAACAGTAATTGGACGGGGCTTGCGCTCCACCTCTATCCCCTTTCTCGCCAGCTCGTAAAGCCGCTGACCGTTTACCGAAACAGCGGAATACATCGGGGGGATCTGCATAATATCTCCCCTGAATTTACCGAGAACCTCCTCTAAGCTTTCCTCGGTAATATCGGAAAAGTCCGATTTTGCGATTATTTCCCCCGTACTGTCCTGCGTATCGGTGACAAGTCCCAGCTTAAATCCCGCACGATATATCTTGTCGTGGTCGGGCAGCATATCGCAGGCTTTTGTAGCACTTCCGATAAAGATGGGAAGAACGCCCTCTGCCATAGGGTCAAGAGTTCCTGCGTGACCTATCCGCCGCATTTTCAGAATACCTCTGAGCTTCGCAACAACATCAAACGAGGTAAAGCCTTTCGGCTTGTTAATGCAGATTATACCAGCCATAAATCATATCCCAGCGCTTCTCCGACAACTGTCAGAATACGCCGTTTTACCTCCTCCGGAGTACCGGTAAGCTGAGCGCCCGCCGCCTTCACGTGACCTCCGCCGCCAAGCTTGCGGCAGATCTCGGACACGTCCGCAGTTGTGGCGGAACGCATTGATATTTTGAAAATATTATTGGATTTCTGCTTGATGGTAACACCTATCTCAACATTTTCAAGCTGCACAGTCAGGGAAGCAAGTCCCTCAAACTCGGCAAGCTCAATGCCGAAATCCTTTGTCAGCTCCTCGGTAATGGTTATCATTGAGCAGCGGTCGTCGAAATAGAATTCCATATTAGACATAACATACTGCTCTATCCTCATTCTGTCCTTGCTCTTAACGTCAAACATCTTTCTGTTGATTATCGCATAGGGGACATTGTATCTGCTCATAAGCTCCGCCGCTATCTGATGACATCTGGGAGTTGTGTTTTCATACTTGAAACAGCCTGTATCGGTAGCAATTCCCGTGTAAAGGCAGGACGCAATGTAAGTATCCAGCTCCACGCCCATTTTCTCGTACAGTTCAAACATTATCTCGCAGGCAGCGGACGCATTGGCATTGAGCAGCGTTCTCTCCGCATATTCCGTATTGGAAATGTGATGGTCTATGCAGAGATTCACATATTCCGAATAATGCGCAAGACTGCGTCCCAAAAGCTTGCTGTCCGCCACATCAACGGCAACGATAGCCTCGGGCATAAACTTCATGGGCCGATAACCCTCATACATATTGTCATAACGGTGCGGAAACTCGTCGCTGCAAAGCACATTTGCCTTTTTGCCAAGCTTTCTCAGAACAGCACAAAGGGAAAATGCACTGCCGAGAGTATCCCCGTCGGGGCTTTGATGTGTCAGTATATGATAATTGTCATGGGCATAAATAAACTTTATTGCCTCGTCAAAATCAACTCGCAAAGCTATCCCCCCTGGTTAAATTTTTACTTGTCGCCGAGAGCGTCGCTTATCATTTTGGAGATCTCGGCGGAATGTTCGATAGAATTGTCTGCGATAAATTTCAGCTCGGGACATTTTCTCAGATGCAGCCTGTTACCGATCTCACGGCGGATAAAGCCCGACGCGCTTTCAAGCCCCTTGACTGCTGTTTTTGCGGACTCCATTCCCTCCAGCGAAGAGATATACGCCTTGAGATGGGAACCGTCCCCGGAAAGCTCGGTACGCACTACCGTGACCATACCCGATTTTACCCTCGGGTCCTTGATCTCGTTGCATATCATAGCCGAAAGCTCTCTTTTAATGTCCTCTGAAAGTCTGCTGTTTTTAAAATTAGCCATAATATCTCCTTTTGTATGGGGCGGCAGAATATTTCCCGCCGCCCGCAGGATCAATCTCTGTATTCTTCCATAATAAAGGCTTCAAAGATGTCGCCTTCCTTAATATCTCCGAATTTTTCAAGAGTTATACCGCACTCGTAGCCGGAAGCAACTTCCTTTGCATCGTCCTTGAAACGCTTTAAGCTGGACATTTTGTCCTCTGCGATAACGATACCGTCACGGACAACTCTTATCTCTGCATTTCTTGTGACCTTACCGTCCAGCACGTAAGCACCCGCAACGTTTCCGACATTGGAGATCTTGTAGACCTGACGTACCTCGCAGCGTCCAAGAAGATTTTCTCTGAACTTAGGCGCAAGCATACCCTTCATAGCTGTGCTTACTTCCTCGATAGCGTCGTAGATGATTCTGTAAAGTCTGATCTCAACGCCGTCCTTTTCGGCAGAATCCGCAGCAACAGGGTCGGGTCTTACGTTAAATCCGACGATGATAGCGTTTGAAGCGTTTGCCAGCATAACGTCACCCTCGGAAACAGCACCTACCGCACCGTGGATTACCTTTACTCTTACTTCCTCGTTGGACAGCTTTTCAAGGGACTGCTTAACAGCCTCAACGGAGCCCTGAACGTCCGCCTTAACGATAATAGGTAGCTCCTTGATCTCGCCCTGTTCGATCTGAGAGAACAGGTTGTCAAGCGTAACCTTCTGATACTGGCTGAACTGCTCCTGCTTAGCTTCGTGCTTTCTCTGCTCAACCAGCTCTCTTGCCAGACGTTCGTCCTCAACTGCATTGAAGGTATCGCCCGCAGCGGGAACCTCCGCAAGACCTGTTATCTCAACAGGATAGGAAGGACCTGCAGCCTTTACGGTCTTGCCCTTGTCGTTGGTCATAACTCTAACTCTACCAACAGCTGTTCCTGCGATAATGATGTCGCCTGTTTTGAGTGTACCGTTCTGAACGAGAAGTGTGGCAACGGGACCTCTTCCCTTGTCAAGACGTGCTTCGATAACAGTACCCTTTGCAAGCCTGTTGGGATTTGCCCTCAGCTCCTGAACCTCGGCAACCAACAGAACATTTTCCAGCAGTTCATCAATGCCCTCGCCTGTCTTAGCGGAAACGGGAACGCAGATAACGTCGCCGCCCCATTCCTCGATAACAAGTCCGTGTTCGGTAAGCTCCTGCTTAACTCTGTCGGGATTTGCGCCTTCCTTGTCTATCTTGTTGATAGCAACGATTATCTGAACATTTGCAGCCTTTGCGTGGTTGATAGCCTCAACTGTCTGGGGCATGATACCATCATCGGCAGCAACAACGAGGATAGCAATATCCGTTACGGACGCACCTCTTGCTCTCATAGCAGTGAATGCTTCGTGACCCGGAGTATCAAGGAATGTTATCTCCTTGCCGTTGCAGGTAACTCTGTAAGCACCGATATGCTGTGTGATGCCGCCTGCTTCGGAAGCGGTAACATTTGCGTTTCTTATCTTATCGAGAAGTGAAGTTTTACCGTGGTCAACGTGTCCCATAACAACGACAACGGGAGCTCTTTCCTCGCCCTCGCCCTCGTCCTCGGAATCGTCAATAAGACGCTCCTCAATGGTAACGATAACTTCCTTTTCAACCTTTGCACCCAGTTCCTCCGCAACGAGAGAAGCTGTATCAAAGTCAATTGTCTGATTTATTGTACACATCTCGCCCAGCTTCATCAGCTGCTTGATGACCTCGGTAGCAGTTACTTTAAGACGGGAAGCCAGCTCGGAAACCACGATCTCATCGGGGATAAGGACCTTAAGCTGCTGCTTTCTTGCTCTTTCAAGTTCAAGACGCTTAAGCTTCTCAGCCTCTGTTTCCCTCTTTGTGGAATACTGCTGCTTGTTTCTCTGAGCGGATTTCTGAGTGAGCTTCTGCTTCTTGGAATAGTTATCCTTGTTGCGTCCGCCGCCGCTCTGTGTGGTAGCGATGTTGTCATACTTTTCGTTGTACTTGTCAAGCTCAACATAGCTTCCTCTTGTATCGACAGTTCTTGTGACCTGAACGGGTGTAGAAGAACCGGAAGCTGCAGCGTTCACATTCAGCTTCTGCTTCTGGGACTGCTGCTTCTGAGGAGCGGGCTGCTGCTTGGGCTTTTCCTGAGAATTCTGCTTGTTCTTCTGCTCCTGAGATTTGTTTATCTGCTGATTGAACTTCTGGACCTGAGAGGTCTGCTGAACAGGCTTTTTGCCGATGCCGCCGTTATTCTTCTGTTCGTCCTTCTTAGGCTGATTTTCCTGCTTCTGAGGGGCGGGAGCAGCAGGCTTTGCGGGAGCCTTTGCAGCAGGCTCCTGCTTGGGTTTCTGCTCCTGCTTGGGCTTCTCCTGAACGTTCTGCTTCTTTTCTTCTTCCTTCTTTGCTTCCTTTTTAGGCTCGGGCTTTTTCTTTGCGTCCTTCTTAGGCTCAGCGGGCTTTTCGGGCTTCGGCTGATTTCTTGTTGCGAAATACGCATCGAAATTCTCCACCTGATTTTTCTGAGAAAAATATTCGAGAATAAATTCCATCTCACCGCAGGTCAGCACTGCAGAAGGCTTCTTGGAAACCTTCAGCTCCTTTTCAAGTACCTCAATAAGCTCCTGATTTGAAACTCCGAGGTCCTTGGCTGCTTCATTTATTTTTGTTTTTGTCTTATCATTTGCATTCATAGGCTGATAAATCCTCCATTCAGCTGTTTTGTTCAAGCTGCGCTATCCTGTCCGCAAAACCCTGATCGCAGACTGCGGCAACACCGATACGCTTGCTGAGTCCGTAGTATAAATCGTCCATTTTGACTGACAGCTTCATATACGGAACGTTATATTTTTCTGCCGCGAATTCCGCTTCCTTCGCAGTTTTCGGCGATACATCGGCAGCTGTGAATATCAGCCTTGCCTTATGCTTTTCCGCCGACTGCACAGAAGCGTCAAAGCCCATTTCCAGCTTACCCGCTCTGCGGCAGATCGTGATGATGTTTATAAGCTTTGTTCGAGCGGCAATGCTTTCACTCACCGTTCTCACCGCTTTCTTTTAGTTCGTCCTCCATACGGGCATAGACCGCATCGTCTATCTGCATGGAAAACGCCTTTTCAAAACGCCTCGCCTTCTTTGCCTTAGCAAAGCAATCAAGGCTTCGGCATATATATGCACCTCTGCCGGACTTCTTTCCCGTAAGGTCCAGAAGAACGTCGCCATCGGGAGTCTTGACCGCCCTGATAAGCTCTCTCTTGGGCTTCATCTCACCGCAGCCCAGGCACATTCTCATTGGTATCTTCTTAACAGCACCTGCCATAATTACTGCTCCGCTTCTTCATCGGCAGGCTTTTCCTCGGGGACTGCATCTGGCTGTTCTGCGGGCTTGATGTCTATCTTATAGCCTGTAAGTCTTGCGGCAAGCTTTGCATTCTGTCCCTTGTTTCCGATAGCCAGCGAAAGCTGATTGTTGGGAACGATGACTGTGCAGGTCCTTGCCTCTTCATCGGTGATCTCAACGCTTACCACCTGTGCGGGAGAAAGCGCCTGTGCAATAAATTCCGCAGGGTCCTCATTGTACAGGATAATGTCTATCTTTTCGCCGCCCAGTTCGTCAACTATCTTGCTGATTCTGGAACGCTTTGCGCCCACGCAGGAGCCGATAGCGTCAACGTTTTTATCCTTTGACCATACAGCGATCTTTGTTCTTGAACCCGCTTCTCTGGAGATGGATTTTACCTCAATTGTTCCGTCGTAAATTTCGGGTATCTCAAGCTCAAAGAGTCTCTTGACAAGCTCCCTGTGAGTTCTGGAAACCTTGATAGCGGGCTTCTTGTCGGGATTGATTATGTCCACAACATAGACCTTGATAATGTCGCCCTCTTTAAGTACCTCACCGGGTATCTGCTCATTCTTGAACAGGTAAACCTCGTTTTTGTCAATGCGCAGAGTTGCATTTCCGGTCGCAGGCTCTATTTTAAGAACAGTTGCGGAAACCGCCTCATGTACCTTATCTTCATACTGACTGAGCAGCTTTTCTCTCTCAAACTCCTTGATGTCGTGACGGATAGACTGCTTTGCATACTGAGCAGCAACTCTTCCGAACTGTGCCGTTGAAAGCTTAAAGGGAATAACATCTCCAACAGCAGCCTTCTTGGAAACCGTCTTTGCCTCGTCGATGTTGATCTCATTCATATCAATGGGTTCATCATCAACAACGGTACGCATGATCGCCACCTCAAACTTGTTATCCTCGGGACTCAGCTCCACACGAACGTCTTCGCAGTCGGGATATTCCTTTCTGACCGCCTTTTCGATACCCTGACGAATTTTCTCCACAAGGAGATTTGCGGGGATACCGTTTTCCTTTTCCAGAAGGGTAAGCGCATCAAACAGTTCCTTCATATCATTCTTAGCCATTTTTTCCAATTCCTCCAGTATATAAATAGTATATTCAAATTTTTAAATTACAGCTCAACATCGTCCATTCCGTCAAAAAGATCTTCATCGTCGCAAAGCTTCACAAAGGCAGTTTCCGACAGCTTTATGGTCTTCTCTCCCTGCTCCGTGTCCGCAGTGATAGAGCCGTCCTCCTTATTATAGGAACGCAGCACGGCAATGAATTCCTTAACACCGTCCGTTTCCCTGATGTACCGAATTCTTATGGGACAGTCGATAAATTCAAGGAAATGCTCCTCTTTTTTCAGCGTCCTGCCGATTCCCGGAGAACCTACCTCCAGCACATAGGAACTGTCGATAGGGTCAAGCTCGTCAAGCTTCTTTGACAACGGACGGGACACCTTTTCGCAGTCGTCCATCGTCAGACCGCCGTCAAATCTGTCCAGCAGCACCTTCAGATAGCGTGTCGCCCCTTCCTTTTCAAAAAGAACGTCCCAGACCGTAACGCCTATTTCGGCAGCCAGCGGCTCAGCAAGCTCCCTGACCAGCTTGACGGTATTTCCGCCCTTGCCGCCTTTCTTTCTGATTTTGGTTTCAGCCATTTAACAACCTCCAAGATATAAACAAAAGGCCGGAATTTGTTTCCGACCTTTCTGTATAATATATTCTGTTGTAGAAATTATACCACACCCGTACAAAAAAAGCAAGTGTTTTTTCAAAAAAATCGGATTTTTTGCCCGAAACATACTATTTATGAATATTTTGCGGTTACGTTTTGTTCATTTTGCCATATTCATCTTACAGTAATGTGATGCGCCGACTTGATTCTTGTTAAAAATCACGAAATTTGTTGACATTGGAAGATTTATCTGTTATAATGATATATGTATTTTTATTCTTATATGAAGGAGTTTTCAAAATGAAGCTTAATGGTTCGGATATAATCATAGAATGTCTGCTTGAACAGGGCGTTGACACGGTTTTCGGCTATCCAGGAGGAGCAGTGCTGAACATCTATGACGCACTTTACAAGTACAGCGACAAGATAACCCACATTCTCACATCTCACGAGCAGAACGCCGCACACGCTGCCGACGGCTACTCCAGAACAACAGGCAGAACAGGCGTTGTTATCGCAACATCGGGTCCGGGCGCAACAAACCTCGTTACAGGTATTGCCACCGCATATATGGACAGTATTCCTATGGTAGCAATCACGGGAAATGTTACCACCTCTCTCCTCGGACTTGACAGCTTCCAGGAGGTTGACATTACAGGAATAACCATGCCCATCACAAAGCATAATTATATCGTAAAGGACGTTACCAAGCTTGCCGACATTATCAGAGAAGCTTTCTTTATCGCAAATGACGGAAGAAAGGGTCCCGTACTTATCGACATTCCCAAGGATATTACCGCAGCCGTATGCGAATTTGAGCACAAGCCCCTGAAAACTCATGACCCCATTCTCGGCGCAGACGTTGAAAACGAGATAGACGAAGCCGTTCGCCTTATCAAGGAAGCTAAGAAGCCCTTCCTTTATGCAGGCGGAGGAGTTGTTTCCGCAGAAGCAAGAGAGGAATTTGCAAAGTTTGCCGAGCTGCTTGACGCTCCCGTTTCTCTTAGCCTTATGGGACAGTGCGCTCTGGACAACAGATCCGAAAGATACGTAGGAATGTTGGGTATGCACGGCACAAAGACCGCTTCCCTCGCCCTGTCCGAATGTGACCTGCTTATCGTAATGGGCAGCCGTTTCAGCGACAGAGTTACCTGCAATGTCAATACCTTTGCACCCGGAAAGAAGATAATCCATTTTGAAATAGACCCCGCCGAGATAAACAAGAATATCACCGTTGACCATAAGGTAGTCGGCGATTTAAAGTATGTTCTCGGTCAGATGAATGTCCGCATGCCGAAGCTTTCTCACCCCGAGTGGATGAGTGAGGTAGCAAGCTGGAAGAAGGAATATCCCCTTGTTCAGGTTGCAAACGATCCCGAGGCTGTTACACCTCAGTATGTAATCGAAACTCTTGACGAGCTGACAGACGGAAAGGCTGTTATCTCCACCGAAGTCGGTCAGCATCAGATGTGGATTGCCGAGTATTACAACTTCAAGTCCGCACGTTCTCACGCCACATCGGGCGGTCTGGGAACAATGGGCTACGGCTTGGGCGCAGCTATCGGTTCCAAGGTCGGCAACCCCGACAAGGTAGTTGTAAACGCAGCAGGCGACGGCAGCTTCTATATGAACTGCGCAGAGCTTTCCACCCTTGCAAAGTATCAGCTGCCCGTTATCGAGCTGGTGTTCAACAACTCCGTTCTGGGAATGGTTCGTCAGTGGCAGCGCCTTTTCTACGGCAAGAGATTCTCTCAGACAACTCTTGAAAAGCCCACCGATTTCGATATGCTCGCAAAGGCATTCGGCATTGAGGGAATGACCATCACCAAAAAGAGCGAAGTCAGGGACGTTCTGAAAAAGGCGATCGAATGCAGCAAGCCCGTGCTTATCAACTGCATTATCGACAAGGACATCAACGTTCTGCCTATGGTTCCCGCAGGTGCGTCCGTTGCAGAGCCTATCCTTGATATTGTTATCGACGACTGATTTATCAACTACATACACCGCAGCCTGTGCCGTAATCGGGACAGGCTGTTTTTTCAAACGGAGGCAGTAAAAATGTCCGAAACAAAAAGAAATTACAGCTATGAACTAGAGCAAATCATAGGAAATATCAGTCCCGATGCTCCCCCCACGCTGCTGCTTCACAGCTGCTGTGCGCCCTGTTCAAGCTATGTTCTGGAATATCTCTCGGAATATTTTCGGATAACGGTGCTTTACTATAACCCGAACATTTACCCCGCCGAGGAATATGAGCACCGCATTGCCGAACAGCGCCGATTTATTGGGGAAATCAGGGCAAAAAATCCCGTTGAATTTATGGGGAGAGAGCATTTTCCCGAGCGCTTTTACGAAGCCGTAAAAGGACTTGAAGCCATTCCCGAGGGCGGAGAACGCTGCTTTGCCTGCTACCGTATGCGGCTTGAAGAAGCGGCAAAAACAGCGTCGGAAAACGGCTTTGATTTTTTTACCACCACATTATCTATCAGTCCGCACAAGAATTCGTTTATGCTCAATAAGATAGGCGAAGAGCTGGCGGAAAAGTACGATGTCAGACATCTTCCGTCGGATTTCAAAAAGAAAAACGGTTACAAGCGGTCAACGGAGCTTTCGGCGCAGTACGGAATCTACCGTCAGAATTACTGCGGCTGCGTTTTCTCGCTGAAGGAAACGGAAGAACGCAGGAGGGCAAAGGAAAATGACACTTAAAGAACGTGCAAAATGCCTGAAATCGGACGTTCCCGCCGTATTTCTGGCATTAAAGGACAGACGAACGCCAATTGCCGCAAAGGTTTTCGCCGCACTGACCGTTGCCTATGCCCTGTCCCCAATCGACCTTATCCCCGACTTTATCCCCGTACTTGGATACCTCGATGACTTGATAATTCTGCCCGCACTTGCGGCGGCAGCAATTCATTTTATCCCGAAAGACGTTATGGAGGAATGCCGCCAAAAAAGCGAGGGCTTGTGGGAAAACGGCAAGCCGAAAAAGTGGTATTTTTCCATTCCCATCGTACTTTTTTGGCTGATAATTCTGCTGCTGATTTTGAAAGGAATTTTATGGAATGAGCGTTGACTTTTCAGGTATCTATCGCCCCATAACCGCCTCACCATTCAAAAGGTCGGGAGATTACTGCGAATATCCTCCCTGCGACGCACTAAAGCCTTATATCCGCTGCTTCTGGGGAACGAACGGCGAACTGCCGAGGGACAATTTTCAGCCCGAACATTCGATTGTTATCCCCGACACTTGTATGGATATTATCATGGACATTGACATGGAAAGCGGCACGGCGCATGAATTCTTCTGCGGCATAAATGACGGATATTTTTACTCCCGTCCCAAGCCATTTGACGAGAAAAAGACCACCTTTGCCATTCGTTTTTACTGCCACAGCGTTATCCTTTTTGCTGACTGCGATATGTCGGCGGCACTTAATTCCGCTGCACCCGCCGAGCAGTATTTCGAGGATTTCGGGCGGGCTGTCCAACGAGAGATTGCCGAAGCAAAAACCACCGCCGAACGCATTGCGCTTGCAGAAAATTATCTGCTGCGCCGCCTGAATAAAAACCGTGAAAATCCCGATCTTATGAACGCCCTTTACTATATCGTCAGCAAAAACGGCAATGCGGATATTTCGGATATTTCCCTTTACACGGCACTCAGCAAACGTCAGTTGGAACGCATTTTCAAGCGTATCACAGGCGTTTCCCCGAAAGTCCTGACCGACCTGATACGCTATCAGCTGCTGTGGAAGGACGTTCTTTCGGAGGGCTTTGACGTTCAGGAAGCGGTGCTGAAATTCGGCTACTGCGACCAGTCGCATCTTTTGAAAAACTTCAAAAAATTTCATGGCGCAACACCGTCCGAAGCGTTTGGAAATGCTCGTGAAGATGTCGCATTTTTACAATACAATTCCCCCAAAATGCGTTAAAATAAATTCGGAGGTAATGCTATATGGAACAGCGAATTCCAAACAATTTCGGAGAATTCTGTGATGAACTTTTGAAATGCGGATTTTCCCTGGGCGGCGGCTCAAAGGGAATTTATGCAATAATCCCCTACGACTGGAAGGAACAGGAATTTCTCGATTATCCCGCAAAATGGCACACAGGCGACCCCGAAACCGACCCTTGGGAATGGCGTATGCGGGTGCTGGAGGAACGCTCCGAATTTGCTTATGCAAAGGTTTTCTTCAACGTCAGCGGGTATATCACAAAGGAATGGTACCCTTACTTTCTGTCAGTCCGCAGGCATGGAAAATCATTTGAGGAAGCGTATAATGACGGCGAAATAAGTCAGACGGCAAAGAAAATTTACGAACTGGTTTCCGATAACAAACGTCTTGCCGTACACGAAATTAAACAGCTGGGCGGTCTGGAAAAATGCAAGGATTTCGACAAAGCACTGACCGGGCTGCAGATGAAAATGTATCTGACCATGTGCGGACGTGCGCCGAAACTCAACAAAAACGGCGAACCCTACGGCTGGACAAGCACCGTTTTCTGCACTCCTGAGGTTTTCTGGAATGACGAGGCGGTTTTCTCCCGAACCATTCCCGAAGCGGAGGCAGCAGAAACTATCGGACAGCAGGTTCTTAAACTTAACCCCGAAGCATCGGAACGGAAAATCAAAAAGTTCATTTTCGGATAGCATTTCTCACATTCACATTAAGGAGAAAAAATATGACAGTATTTGAAAAAGCAAGAAATTATCTCTATCGCAACGCCACGCCGCTGCAGCTTGCAAAATGGAAGCTTTTCTTTGAAAACGGATCCGAGGAGGACGTTCTTACAGCGCTCTCAAGCTATCAGAACGAGGACGGCGGCTTCGGTCACGGGCTTGAAGCGGACTGTTTAAATCCCAATTCATCGCCGATACAGACCTGGGCGGCAACGGAAATTCTGGGAATGATGATGTTCAAGGACGGCAGTCACCCTATCGTCAAGGGAATACTGAAATATCTTGAAAGCGGCACAGATTTTGACAATGACAAAATGCAGTGGCTGAACACCGTCCCCACGAATAACGACTACCCACACGCTATCTGGTGGGAATATGCAGAGGGCGGCGACGAATTCAAGTACAATCCCACAGCGGCTCTGGCGGGATTTATCCTGCTTTTTGCGGACAAGGACAGCGCACTTTATCAAAAGGGCTGCGATATAGCAAAATCGGCTGCGGAATGGTTTTTCGCAAATTCTCCCCTCAATGAACAGCATATAGTCGGCTGCTTTACCGCACTTTTCAATATGTGCTTTATTGCGGGAAAAACCGACCTTTTTGATATGCAGCTTATGGGCGAACGGCTGCTTATTTCTGCAAAAAATTCCGTTTGCTGCGACCCCGAAGAATGGGGAACTGCGTATTTGACTGTTCCCCAAGATTTCGTGATGTCAAGAGAAAGCCCCTTCTATTCCGTTCTCGGCGAGGCTGCGGAAAAATACTGCGATTTCCTGCTGGGCTCTCAGGAGGAGGACGGCTCATATCCCGTACCTTGGCAATGGTACACCGATTACAGGGAATTTGAAGTTTCCAAGGTCCGCTGGAAATGTGAGTTTATTATTAAAAATATGCTTTATCTGAGGAATTTTGGAAAGCTGTAAAATATTACCGTAAACTATGTCACCAAAACCGCAAGCTGTCAACATATAAACGTTTTCGTCACAATTTGTCTTCTTTCCGTTATATAATTCCGATTGAATAAGGCTGTTTGATATGATATACTTTGTGAGAAAATTGTCCAAAATATCAAACGGAAAGGAAATTTCACAATGGCAAAGAAAATTCTCGACTGGAATAAATACATCGACAAATCTGCGGAAACCGTTTCCGAAGGTATTGTTATGCTCAAAAATGACAACGCCGCTCTCCCCCTTAACGCAGATGAGGAGGTCGCAGTTTTCGGACGAATTCAGCTTCATTACTACAAAAGCGGCACGGGTTCGGGCGGACTTGTAAACGTAAGCAAAATAATCGGCGTTACGGACGGTCTTATGGAAAAAGGCGTAAAGGTCAACGAGGAACTGCTTGATGTCTACAAGAAGTGGGACGAGGAAAACCACTTTGATACGGGCGTTGGCTGGGGAAATGAGCCTTGGTCCCAGACGGAAATGCCCCTAGATGACAGCCTTGCCGCACGAATTTCCGAAAAATGCTCTGCCGCTATCGCCGTGATAGGCAGAACCGCAGGCGAGGAACAGGACAACAGAAATGTCAAGGGTGCTTTCCTTCTCAGCGACGGCGAGGAAGCAATGCTGGAAACCGTCAGAAAGCATTTTAAAAAGGTCATTGTGCTGTTGAATGTGGGAAACATCATTGATATGAGCTTTGTTAAAAAGTATTCCCCCGACGCCGTGCTTTACATCTGGCAGGGCGGTATGGTCGGCGGTCTGGGAACTGCTGACGTGCTTACGGGAAAGGTTTCTCCCTCAGGCAAGCTGCCCGACACTATTGCGTACTCCGTTTCCGACTACCCCTCGGACAATTATTTCGGCGATAACAGCAAAAATTTCTATTCCGAGGATATTTATGTGGGTTACAGATATTTTGAAACCTTTGCCCCGGAAAAGGTAATGTACCCCTTCGGCTTCGGACTTTCCTACACAAGCTTTGAGGTAAAAACCGTTTCCTCAGACATAAATTCCGAAACGGCAAGGCTTGAAGTTTCCGTAAAAAATGTCGGCAATTTCAGCGGTAAAGAGGTCGTTCAGATATACGCTTCCGCTCCTCAGGGAACATTGGGTAAGGCTGCAAAGGTGCTCTGTGGTTACGAAAAAACAAAGCTGCTTGCTCCCGGTGAGGAACAGACCGTGACTGTTTCCGTAAACATTTCGGGACTTGCCTCCTATGACGATTCGGGCGTGACCGGAAACCGTTTCTGCTATATCCTCGAAAAGGGCGTTTACAAGCTGTTCTGCGGAACCGATGTAAGAACTGCCGAGGAATGTGCTTCCTTTGAGCTGCCCGAAACTATCGTTGTTAAGAAGGTCAAGCAGGCTTTGGCGCCCGTTCTGCCGTTTAAGAGAATGAAGCCCGTTTCGGAAAACGGCAGACTGACCATTGATTTTGAGGACGTTCCCCTTTCCGAGGTTGACGAGCCACGCCGCCGTCTTGATAATATTCCCAAGGAAATACCGTTCACAGGCGACAAGGGCATTAAGCTTGCAGACGTGAGAAACGGCAAAAATACTCTCACAGAATTTGTCGCACAGCTTTCCGACAATGACCTTGCCTGCATTATCCGAGGCGAGGGAATGGGCAGTCCCAAGGTAACTGCGGGAACAGCTGCGGCGTTCGGCGGAGTTTCCGACGGGCTGGCTGCGTTCGGTATCCCCTGCGGCTGCTGCTCAGACGGACCTTCGGGTATGCGTCTTGACTGCGGAACAAAGGCGTTCAGTCTGCCAAACGGCACGCTTATCGCTTCGACCTTCAACAAGCAGCTTGTTACCGAGCTTTTTGAATATATGGGCAGAGAAATGTCCGCAAATAAGGTGGACTGTCTTTTAGGACCGGGCATAAATATTCACCGTCACCCCTTGAACGGCAGAAATTTTGAGTATTTCTCCGAAGACCCCTTCCTTACGGGAACAATGGCATCTGCGGAACTGAAAGGTCTGCATAACGAGGGAGTTACGGGAACTATCAAGCATTTCTGCGGAAATAATCAGGAAACCAACAGGCATTATCTGGATTCCGTTGTGTCCGAAAGAGCGCTTAGAGAGATATATCTTAAAGGCTTTGAAATTGCCGTTACCGAGGGAAATGCGGATTCAATAATGACAAGCTACAATCTTGTAAACGGACTCTGGACCTGCGGCAGCTACGACCTCTGCACAGCTATCCTCCGTGACGAATGGGGATATACAGGCTTTGTTATGTCCGACTGGTGGGCAAATATCAACCGCCGCGGCGGTCAGGCTGACAAGACCGATTTTGCCGCAATGGCGCAGGCTCAGAACGACGTTTACATGGTCTGCGCAGACGGCAGCAGCAACAATGACAACACTCTTGCCGCTCTTGAAAACGGCACTCTCACCCGCTCAGAGCTGCAGAGAAATGCGATGAATATCTGCTCCTTCCTGCTGGGTACTCACGCTATGGACAGGCTTTGCGGCACTGCCGACGAGGTGGAGATCATCAACCGTCCCGACGAAAACAGTTCAGCAAATTCCGATGACGTGACCTTCTACAAGCTGGACGGCAGCGTCACCATTGACTGCACTGACGTATGCACCGACCGAGGGGCGGAATTCTCCTTCGCCCTGGACATCTCCGAACCGGGACGTTACCGCTTCACTCTGACGGGCAGCTCCGAACTCAGCGAGCTGGCACAGATACCTGTCAGCGTTTTCAGCATGGGAACACCCTTTGGCACCTTCACATGGAACGGTACAGGCGGACGCCCTGTTTCATTTGATTTTGAAGGCGACTGCTTCTCACGTTTCACAGCTATGCGAGTTTATTTCGCTCAGGGCGGACTAAAGCTTCACAGCATTAAGATCGAAAAGGTAAATTAATAAAAACTCCCGCAAACCTTGTGTATTCAAGGTCTGCGGGATTTTTTTACGTTAACGGTCATCCCAATGCTTACGATAATATTTAGCCTTATACTCCGACGGTGTTATCCCCGCCACCAGCTTGAAATTTTCCGTAAAATGACTTTGCGACGCAAACCCCAGATACTCCGAGATCTCCGAACAGGAAAGCTCCGAATATACCAGCATATTCTGCGCCGTCTGTATCTTTTTGCTTCTGATATATTGGAGAACGGTCTGCCCCGTTTCCGACTTGAACAGCTTTCCCAGATATGTACGGTCGATGCCGATATGCTCCGCCACCTCCGTCACACTAAGCGGTCGGTGCAGATTGTCGGAGATGTATTCCATCGCCTTCAGGCAGTGAAGGTTCAGACGCTTTGTTTTGCTCAGCTTTTTCATTCGTTCCGCATAGTCAAATATCACCTGCTCGTGAAGCTCAAAAAGCTGTTTTGCAGTGGTCGCCTTGTCGATTCGATTAATGTATATGTCGCTCAGACCGTAGGAATCCCGTTCATCAAGACCGCCCTCAATGCAGAAGCGGCATATCATGGAAACGGTGACTATTATGTGGTATTTCAGGTTGCGTATTTTATCGTCGGATAATGTTCCTCGTTCGGGAAGATCGACACTCTTAAATGTGCCGTCCGACTTCAATTTTTTCAGAGCATCAATATCGCCGTTTTTCACATTGTTGTAAAAAGAAAGCTCCGAATCATAGGTCGGGTGAGATAACCCAAGCTCACGCTGAACAAATTGCTGATATGCAAGCTCTTTTGTTGTGATCCCGCTCATATTTACACCTCAAATCTTATAAATTTACCGCATTTATTATACCACATATTCAAATGAAATGCTATACTAATATCAATGAAAAGCACCGAAAATATTTACAGAAAGGAAAATTGCTATGAAAAAGCTTATTGGATTTCAGAAGGGCGTAAACCTCGGAGGCTGGCTCTCCCAGAACACATTTACACAGGAGCACCTTGATACCTTCATCACCGAAAAGGATATTGCCGTAATCAAGGAATGGGGCTGCGACCACCTCAGACTTCCCGTTGACTTTGAGAATATCGAGGAAGAGGACGGTTCTGTCAAGGAAAGCGGTTTCAACTACATCGAAACCTGTATCAGCTGGTGCAGAAAGTACGGTCTGAATATGGTTCTCGACCTTCACAAGACATGCGGCTATATTTTCGACGATGCAGATTACTCGTCAGGCTTTTTCGACAACAAGGAGCTTCAGGACAGATTTATCCAAACTTGGGACAGGCTTTCTTCAAGATTTGCAAAGGATTCCGACATCGTGATGTTTGAAATGCTCAACGAGGTCACAGATTTCGCAGTTGCAGACAAGTGGAACGAAATAGCACTTCGCTGCATAAAGACGATCCGCAAGAACGCACCCACAGCCAAGATACTTTACGGCGGTGTAGGATACAGCGCAATTACGGCAGTAAAGCTCCTTGCAATGCCCACCGATGAAAATATCGTTTACAATATCCATTGCTATGAGCCTCTTATCTTCACCCATCAGACTGCTCAGTGGTGCGAGGGAATGCCCATTGATTTCCACATTGCATATCCCGACGACATTGAAACCTATCAGAGGGAAATGAAGAAGATAAAGTCCGCATGCTTCGGCGTTTTTGCAGACGAGAGCAAAAAGGTCACCAAGCTGAACTCCGATTTCTTCGCAGAGCTTTTTGAGGAAGCTGTACGTGTTGCCGAAGAAAGAAATGTTTCCCTCTACTGCGGCGAATACGGCGTTATAGATCAGGCTCCCACTGCTGACACCTTACGCTGGTTCAAGGACATCAACACCGCATTTGAAAAGTACGGTATCGGCAGAGCGGCATGGTCATACAAGCAGATGGATTTCGGTCTTTCCGACGAACATTACAAGGACATTATTACCGACCTCACCAAATATCTTTGATATATAATACCCCCAATCACATCAAAGCCTTCCATCGGTAATTTCAGCCAAAGGGAGGCTTTGATGCTTTCAGCTTTTATTCTGCTTCATTTTCCGAAACTGCTTCGGTGTGATGCCGTGACGTGCCTTAAAGCTTTTTATCATATGGCTGCAATCGGAAAAACCGGTCTCCTGACTGATATAGGTCAGGTCAAAATCGGTGAATGCAAGGAATTCCTCCACCTTGTAAATGCGCATATCCTCCATATATTCCTTGCAGGTCTTGCCGTAAACGGAGAGAAATTTTTTCGCAAAATATGAGTAGCTCATTCCGCAGATGTCCGCTATATCCGTCACCTTAATATTGCTTGACATATTGGCATCAATATATTCGGTAATGCTGTAAATATCGTATCTGCTGTCTTCGGCATACGCCTCGCTGTCCACCCTGAAGCCTTGTTCCTGCCAACAGCGAATTATCTCCACCATCAGCTTGTAAAGCTCGGAGCGAATGACCAGATCGTAGCCGTATTTTTGCGTATCCATCTCCGAAATGCACTTCGAGAATATTTCCGACGCACCCATTTTCCCCGTTTCATCGGCGTTGAAGAACACGTTCATATCCTTCTTTTCGGCACAGCGGAAAATGCTTCTCAGCTTCGGAGAATAGGTCGAAGTGCCGTTCATTCGGTTTATATCAAATTTCAGCACCATATATCTTACGGGACTGCCGTCAGCGCTGTAAATGGAATGGACCGCCTTCGGGTGAAAAAGTATCATACAGCCCTTTGACAGCAGATGAACATTATTCCCCTCACGCATTTCGGCAGTTCCCTCTGTCATGAATATCATTTCCATAAAATAGTGCCAATGCGGTCTGACGGGAAAATATTCACTCTCCGACGAAAAATTGAAACATTCTATCGGATTGTTAAGCAGGTCGCTTTCTTCAAAAAGGCAATTCATAGGCAATTCTCCCAATGATAGATTTTTACAATTTTTATATATCAATATTATAGCATACCCGCTCTGAAAATGCTATACTTTTTATGAAACTTTTTTGTTGAAAAACCACCGAACAATACGCCGCTCAGGCTGTGAAAGGAAGAAATACTATGGTAAACGTTAAGGGCAGATGGGCACTCATCACAGGTGCCAGCAGAGGAATAGGCTGTCTTACCGCAAAATTTATGGCTGAACAGGGCTGCAATCTTGTCCTGCACAGCAGAACTATGGAGCATTCCGAAAAAATCGCAGAGGAAGTAAGAAAGCTTGGCGTTGAAGCCCACGCAGTATGCGCAGAGCTTTCCGACCTTGACGCTGTACGGAAAATGCTTGAAGCTATCGACGCTCTTGGTGTCCGCATTGACATCGTAATGAACAATGCAGGACTGCAGATCGCATACAGAACAGATTATTACAGCACTCCCGTTTCCGATTACACCGAAAGCTTCAAGATAAACACCATCGCTCCCGCAATGATCTGCTATCATTTTATGCCGAAAATGATCGAAGCGGGCTTCGGACGTATCCTCAACACCACAAGCGGCATTGCCCTTGAACCCGAACAGGCAGGATATTCCGCATCAAAGGCTGCGCTTGACAAGATCACTGTTGACCTTGGCTCTAAGGTCGAAGGCACCGATGTTATGATAAACCTCACCGATCCCGGCTGGTGCAGGACCGATCTGGGCGGTCCTCACGCTCCCAATGCGCCCGAAAGCGCTATTCCCGGAATTGCAGTCGGTGCATTTGTTGACGATAAAAAGTCGGGCAGAAACCTCGCTGCTCCCCACTTCACGGGTATGACCATCGAAGAAGCAGTGAAAAAGGCGGAGGCTGAATTTGACAGCCCGTATCATAAGTGAGTCGAAGCTTGGCTGTCCAAACAGCTTATTTAAAAGGGTGTTCCCCACTTTTTGCGGGGAGCACCTTTTTTTCAAATATGCGCCTTTGCAGCTATCTTATGCTAAACACCATTTAAATCACGGAGAAGAAATCGGCGTAAAAAGCTTGCGTTTATGGGTTTTTACGCCGAGAGATTCCCGTGATTAATGGGTGTTTAGTATTATAAAGATGACCCCTGCCCCTCCAGCTTAACAAATATCTTCCTTGAATACAGTGCAATAATCAACGAGAACACCGCCGAACCAAGCATTACTATATATGGCTTTTCCTCGAAAACATAGAACAAAACGCCGTATGCCGCCTGACCTAAAGGGTGTGAACAGCCCGAAACTGCCATTATGGCAGACATGATCTTACCGAGAAGCTGCGGCGGTGTCTGCTGCTGAACAACAGTAAGCATTGCAACGCTGAACATCGTCGATGCACACATTGCCGCAAAGCACATCACATTGATAATGGCAAAAGCGACGATATGCGGTATGCTGTTAAAAAGCGAAATTCCCATGAAAAAAGCCGCAAATGAGCATATTACCAAAGTGATGTGACTGTCCCGAAGCTTCATTTTCTTCGCAAAGACTCCGGCAAGTATTCCGCCCGCAAGTCCGCCCAAGCCCATTGCACCCTGTACGATACCAAGTGCCGCATCGGACATTCCGAGAAATTTTACGGCTATTACGGGAATACCCACCACCATTGCCGCAGACAGCACCAGATTGAACAAAGCCAGCAGCAGTACGACCGAGATAAACACCGGCTTTTCGTTTCTGACAAATGAATAGCTTTCCCGAAGATCATTTGATACTGCCCCGAAAACGCTGATATTTTCTGTGGCCTTAACGTACGGTATGCGGATAAATATCTCCATGACCGCTGAGATAGTGAAGCATATCACGCTGACCGTAAGCACCGGCGCAATTCCGAATGAACCGTACAAAACTCCGCCGATAACAGGCCCCAGCAGACCCGAAAGAGTGCTCACCATGTTTATTGCCGCATTTCCCTGCATCAGATATTTTCCGTTGACCAGCAGCGGGATACTCGCCTGCACAGACGGCTGATATGCTCCCGATATACCGTAAAGTATCATCAATGTAGCTGTAATTAACGGTACCAAAGGAAGTTTCTCGAGGGACAGCCCGAAAAATATGATAAGTGCAGCGGTACAGAAGTCAAGCGTTACCATAATGTTCCGCTTGTTCACCCTATCCGCAATAATGCCGCCAAACAGCGAAAATATCACCATGGGGATAAACGAGCAGGCACTTACCGTACCGAACAGCACCGAGGAATCCATTTCCCTCAAAAGGTAAAGCGGTAGTGCAAAGCGCAGGACTGCATTGCCGAAAAGCGATATGATCTGACCGATTATGACCATCGTAAAATCCCTTGTAAAAAGTCTTTCATCTTTCATAAATTTTCCTCCTGATATAGATACCGACCGTCGGTATGTAAAGTGATTTAAATTATGCCGTTAAGTGAACAACGAGCGGAACTCGCCCGATCACTTAACAGCAGCTTCACTTATTGCTTTGATTGTTCAAAACGGCATCGCTGTAATCCACATACGCCTCGACAACGTCATCATCAAGAAAATCCAGCCCGATCGAACGAGTAATGCTTCGGAAAACCTCACACCTTTTCCGCATATCCTCCCTGTTTACGGGCCAGACAGCGGGGTTCAGCCAGATGTCCGACAGTATCATTACGGCCTCGGCAAGCTGCTCGGGAGCTTCTGCCTGAATGGAGCCGTCCGCAATACCCTCCCTGATAATAGGAGCGATAAAATTCGGAGCAACATTCTCAAACTGCATTTTGACATGTATCGCAAGAATCCGAGGATTATCGATCAGCCTCGGGATAATTTCGGCAATACGCTCCTGATTTGGGTGGAGCATTGACGAACGGAATATACTGCGAAGCTTTTCCAGTCCGTTCATATCCTTACTGTCACGGACAGCAGCCAGCCTTTCGGAATTCGCTGCGCCTATCCTCTGACAGATCTTGTCGAAAATATCCTCCTTAGACGTAAAATGGTGGTAGATCGCACCCTTGGACAGCTTGGTTTCGTCAATAATATCCTGCAGTGATGTTTTGTCGAAGCCCTTTTCCGTAAACAGCCTTGCGGCGGTGTTCAGGATAAGTTCAACTGTTTCCTCGGGATATTTGTTTCTTGCCACTATCTCACCTCATTTACAGACTAACGGTCTGTATGTATTATAACACGGCAATTCCTCTTTGTCAAGTACTTTTATACTAATTTCCCATCGTAAAGTTGACAAAAAATCAAACAAAAGCTTGCGTATATGGTTTTTTGCGCCGAGAGATTCCCGTGATTAATGGGTGTTTAGTATTAGCTGCATCTGAACAAAAAACTGCCGCAGTACATGCTGCAGCAGCTTCTTGACGATAATTGATTTTGAGACGATACTCAGCCCTCGGCATTCTGCTTGAGAACGTTGGAAAATTCCAGAGCCTTGCCGACATCTCCGTCAACAGTAAGCTTCTTGGTGGTAAATGCCACAACGGGATCAAGCTTCTGAGTGATAAGCTTGATAAAATTTTCGGGGCTGATAGTGATAGCGCAGTTTCTGTCTATGTACTCATAAGGTTCGATGTTGATCTTTCCGTGAAGAAATTCAACGTAAAGAACGCCGCCGTTTTCGCCTGTCAGATTTATCTGAACTGCGATAAAATAATCATAGGGCTGGGGCTTGACGGTCTTAGCCAGCTCACGGGTGGTTTCTAAGGTTTCAGCAAATGTCATATGTATGCTCCTAATCCTTTTATTTCGGGAATATTCCCGATGTTACCGATTTATTTTATCATATTCAGCCAAAAATGTCAATAGTCCGGCTCTTCAAAAATTTCGGTTGCTATTTTTCGGGCGCAATGCTATAATGAAATAAAGCTGCAGATTTTGCAGGAAAGGAGCGCACCATGACAGGTAAAAATATTCTGATAATCGACGACGATGAGGACCTCGCCTTTATAATCTCCGAAATGCTTCAAAGCTACGGATATGCCGTAACACACGCCAAAAACAGCGAGGAAGCATTTTTCCTTCTGACCGATAATATATACCATCTCATACTGCTTGACATAAATCTTCCCGATATGACGGGCTTTGAGCTTTGCAGCGAACTGCGGCGCCGTTCATCGGTGCCTGTCATATTTGCCAGCGCACGTACGGGAGAAGCGGACCGCATCACGGGCTTTGACATAGGCGGTGACGATTATCTTCCGAAGCCCTATTCCATGAAGGAACTGCTGTCCCGTGTAAACGCTCTTATCCGCCGTGCCTACGGTTTCTCCGAGGAAGAAAAAACGGTCAGCTTCGGGAATATTTCGGTGAACATCACATCACGGGCAGTCACAAAAAACGGCAGTCCCGTTTCCCTTTCTCTGCGTGAATTCGACCTTCTGGCATATCTTTGCGAACACAAAAATACAGCCGTTCCCAAGGAAAAGCTGCTGTCGGAGGTGTGGGGCGCATTTTCCACGGCAGAGCCTTCCACGCTGACCGTTCATATCCGCTGGCTGCGGGAAAAGCTGGAGGAAGAGCCTGCCGCTCCGCAGTTTATCAAAACTGTCTACAAGGTCGGATATATGCTGGAGGTGAAGGAATGAAAAAACGCATCATCTCCATAGCTGCGCTGTTTTCCGCAATTATCATGATCGCTGCAATGATTTTTGCTCTTCCCAAAAATCAGACATATTTCGATGACATAAAAGCCGAACAGCTTGTTGCTCTCAATGAGATCGAGCAGCTTGCAAAATCCGGCGAATACGACAAGGCAGCCGAAAAAACCGCCGCACTTTCCGAAGCTGTCAGAGCATACCGTCCGCCCGAGGAAACCGGGAATAACAGCCTGATTTTATGCGGGATATGCGTTGTCTGCATTATTTACGTGCTTGGATATGTGTATTATGCAGTGCTTCGTCCATTTGAAAAGCTGAAGGGCTATGCTGCGGAAATTGCAAAGGGAAATTTCGACATTCCCCTTGATTATGAGCGTTCAAACTATTTCGGGGAATTTACCTGGGCATTCGACAATATGAGAAAAGAGATAATCAGCGCCCGTGCCTGCGAACGTGAAGCCGTTGAAAACAACAAAACGGTCATCGCTTCACTTTCCCACGACATAAAAACACCCGTTGCTTCGATACTGGCATATGCGGAGGCGCTTGAAGCAAATATGGACGGAACGCCCGAAAAGCGGGAAAAATATCTCAGCGTCATCATAAAAAAATGCGGCGAAGTTTCTAAGCTGACAAACGACCTGTTTCTGCACTCGCTTTCCGATATGGACAAGCTGAAGATCGTCCCCGAAAAAATGGAGCTTTGCGGATTTATAGAAAATGCCGTCTGTGAAATTGCCGCCGAAAGGAACGATGTCCGCTTTGAAAAGCCAAGCTTCACAGCAACGGTAAAGGCGGATAAAAACAGGCTTATGCAGATAACCGAAAACCTTATCAACAACGCCCGAAAATACGCTGGGACGGACATTGACGTGTTCATCACCCGCTCCGAAAAAACCGCTGAGATACATTTTCGCGACTACGGCAAAGGAATCCCCGACAGCGATATGCCCTTTATTTTCGATAAATTCTACCGAGGAAAAAACTGCGGCAGCGAACAGGGCTCGGGACTTGGACTTTATATCGTCAAATATATTGCGATGCAGCTGAACGGTGATGTTACGCTGAGAAATCTCCCCGACGGGCTGGAGGTCACAGTCACTCTTGCGGTTTGCGAATAATTTCCGAAAAAGCCGGTTTCTTAAGGACTTCTTAATGACTTTTGCGATAGAATTACAGTATCAGAAAATGAAAGGAACGATGTTATGAAAAAAGCAATTCTGTCGGCAAAAGGTCTATGCAAAAGCTTCGCCCACAACGGCGGTCAAATACATATTTTGTCACAGGTCGATGCAGAGCTTTACGAGGGAGATTTTACCGTTATTATGGGCGCATCAGGCTCGGGAAAATCCACTCTGCTTTACTCCCTGAGCGGAATGGACAGGGCGACTGCAGGTCAGGTAACATACGGCGGCAGGGACCTTGTGACCATGAGCGAAAACGAACTTGCAAAGCTGCGTCATACGGATTTCGGATTTATTTTTCAGCAGATGCACCTTGTCAGCAACCTGTCATTGTTTGAAAATATTGCCGTGCCCGGTTATCTGAACAAGAGAAAAACCGCCGCAGAGGTAAATGAACGTGCAGAAAAGCTTCTTGAACAAATGGGCATCTCACACATAAAAACTCACCTTCCCTCACAGGTCTCGGGCGGTGAACAGCAGCGCTGCGCCATTGCAAGAGCAGTTATCAATGACCCGAAGCTGCTGTTTGCAGACGAACCCACAGGCGCACTTAACCGCAAAAACACCACCGAGGTCTTGGATCTCCTGACAGAGCTGAACAGGTCGGGACAGAGCATTTTAATGGTCACTCACGATATGCGTGCAGCCCTCAGAGCAACAAGAATTTTGTATATCGCAGACGGAAAGATCATCGGCGAGCTTACCCTTCCGCCCTACGGACCCGCCGAGGAAAAAAGCCGTGATACCCAGGTCGGCGCATGGCTCAATTCCATGGAATGGTGAGGTGAGAATATGGAGATACTTACCTTACTCAAAGCAAATATCCTTCACAAAAAAGGCTCGTTTATGAGCGTGATACTTCTGATGGCGATAGTTACGCTGTCATTTTCCGTTACCGTAAGCAATAACGACAATATTTCCGACGGCATAGAACGGTCTTTTTCTGCGGCTGATACGGGAGATTTTGCCGTATTTATCAATGAGAGCGACGTTGACGAGGAACTGACCGAAAAGCTCACCGCCGACGAAAATGTGGGACGTGTCCGCAGTGACGAAGCTATTGCCTGCTTGTCCTACACGGTAAATGATACCGAAGGCAAATCGCCGTATTTGCTGATGAAGTGGGAAAATAATTACCCCGTATATGATGACAGGCTGAAAAATTTTAACGATTTTCCCAAAGAATTATCCGACGGAGAAGCGTATGTCCCCGCCGCACTGAAAACCGTTTACGGCTGCGAAAAAGGCTCCGAGATAGTCATAAACACAAAAAACGGCAAGGAAAAATTCACCGTCAGCGGCTTTATCGAGGAACCGTTTTTAGGCTCAATGTCCATCGGTATCAAGGATATTTTTATCACGGAAAAGGATTATGCAAGACTTTATTCCGAAAGCGTTGATGCCGAAAGCTCACCTTTGCGGCTGATGCTTCCCACAAGTATTATCCATATTTTCCGCAATGAGAACAGCACGCTTTCCGTCAACGAACTGAAAAAGGAGCTTAACCGCCGATACGAGCTGATAGACAAGGCGATGTTCACCATGTCCCGAGAAAACTCCGAGAATATCACCACTCTGTTCACCGACACGGGCACAAAGCTGCTGGCTGTCTATGTGATACTGCTTATTGTGATAATAATGATAGCCATAAATCACAGCATTTCCTCAACGATAGAAACCGAATATGTCAGTCTGGGAATATTGAAGGCACAGGGCTTTACAAAAGGAAAAATACGCCTGATATATGCTTTGCAGTATTTCTTCGGACTCATCACAGGCTCAGTTATCGGATTAGTGCTCTCCGTACCTCTCACAAATATTCTGGGAAAGGTATTCCAGCCCATAACCGGAATAATGACGGCGACGGATATTTCTGTGGGAAAATGCATGCTTATATCGCTGGGGATTATCGTTGTCTGCACGGTCTATATATTTTTTGCAACGAAAAAGATCAGCCGCATCTCCCCTGTCAGAGCAATTTCGGGCGGAGCGGAAGAAGTTCATTTTGACAGTATGATAAACATTCCCATCAGGCAAAAGCCTCTGCCCTTCTTCATTGCAATGCGACAGATAACTTCTGATATGAAGTCGTATATCGGCACTTCACTTATCGCAGCATTGCTTGTGTTTTTTATGATAACCATAACTCTCCTTGCCGACGGTGCCACCGCAAACACAATGATAGAAGCATTCGGAGCATTTAACGGTCAGGTAAACGCCAAGCTGAACGGCAGTACGGATAAGTCTATGCAGGACGAAATTGCAGCTTCGGTCAAGGCTATCGACAAGGACGCTTCTGTGACCTTTTCCGAAACCGCATATCTGACCATTGATGACAATGAGCTTTGCTGCACCGTCTACAACGATCCCGCAATTCTCAAAAGTCTGCTCAAAGGACGTGCGCCGCTCTACGAAAACGAGATCATGATAACCGAATTGGCAGCCGAGGAGATCGGCAAAAAAATGGGAGATACAGTCACAGTCGGCGGCAGCAAGGGCAGCTCGGAATATGTCATTTCGGGAATTTACCAGTCGGTCCAGGACATGGGAAAATGCTTTGCCATGAGCTTTGATGCGGCTTCCGTTATCGGAGAAATTTCTCCCTCGGCAATATATATAACGCTTTCCGACGATGCCCTTGCAGACAAGGTCGTCACCGAACTGAGTGATAATTACGGCGACATTCTTGAAGCAAAGGCCACCGAAAAAAGCGGCTATGCCGAAAGTATGACCGATATGATAGACACTCTCATGAACGTTGTCACGGGCGTCATCTACTCGGTATCTGCGGCGTTTGCGCTTGTGACGGTGCATATGGTCTGCACTAAGGTGTTTCTGCGGGAGCGAAAGGACGTGGGTATCTACAAGGCAATCGGCTTTACCTCGTCGGGACTTCGCCTTCAGTTTGCGGTAAGATTTCTCATTGTTGCGGCTGTCGGCTCAGCTGCGGGAATGGTGCTTGCGCTGCTGTTTTCCGACGATATCCTCAGCCTTCTTCTGAAAAATATCGGCATTTCCTTCTTCTCGGTAAGCTGCACCGTCAGCTCGGTCATTGCCCCCTTTGCGCTTATCTGCGTATGCTTCTTTGTGCTGGCGTTTTTTGCTTCACATAAGGTAAGAAGGGTTGCGGTCAGAGAGCTTATCACCGAATAATATCCCCAAAAAATAAAGCAGCTTCGGTCTGAATTTTTCGAAGCTGCTTTTTGTTTTTGCTGACATCAGGCAAATGTTGATCGATGTAAACGCTGTTCAGTTTTCTGCAATGACCTGTGCCGAATCTAATACTAATTTCTAATCAAAGTATAGACAAAAAATCTGCACAAAACCCATATACGCAAGCTTTTGCACAGATTTTTTGTATACTTTAAGATAGGAAATTAGTATAACGAAAGCTCACCGCTTCATTCGCCGTTTGAAACAGTAAGGCTGTAACCGCTCATACCGTTGTCGTAAGAAAATAAAATATCATTCCAATTCCGAGATAATTTACTCAGCAGTACTTGCACAAAAAGTAACCTTATGCTATAATGTAAGTATAAACCTTTCTGGAGTGTGATAATATGAAAATCGGTTCGATCGGATACAACTACTCCCACGGAAAAGAATTCGTTATGGACAGACCAAACGGCATGGGCGCATGGCTTTTTCTGCTTGTAAAAACGCCCGCCAATTTCGAGATCAACGGCAAGGAACAATATGTCAAGGCAAACTCCTTCGTGATTTTTTCACCCGACACGCCCTGCAAATACTGCGCTGCAGAAGAAATCTACACCGATGACTGGATGTACTTCGATGCTGATGACTATGATTTTGACAATTTCCGAAAGCTGAAAATTTCAGTTAATGAACCGACATATCTCGGAAACATTGATGAGCTTTCCCGTCTGATGCACATTCTGGCATATGAGCATTACTCTGCCGAGCTGTTTCACGAAGAAACGGAGAAGCATTATCTTGATATACTTTTTCTGATGATAAGCAGAATAGTTCAGTCCCGCTCATACGCATCATCAAATTTATTGCAGCAGCGAAACTCCGGATTCACGCAGCTCAGAGGGAGAATAATCACAATGCCTGACTGTGTTCCCGACATTGGGACAATGGCCGAAGAGCTTGGCATGAGCCGTTCGGGATTTCAGCATCTCTATAAAAAAATATTCGGCGTAAACGTTATGACCGACGTGATAAACGGACGGCTTGACCGCGCAAAAAGGCTGCTGTCGTCAACCGAGCTTACCGTAAAGGAGATCTCGGCAATGTGCGGATATGAGAGCGAATACAATTTTATGCGTCAGTTTAAGGCAAAGATTGGAAAAACGCCGACTGAGTTCAGACGGTCAATATGAACTCAATCGGCTTGTCATAACTATTGCAGGATAATCACAGATACCGTAAAATAACCAACCATGCCATTATTCAAATACCGCTTGAATGGTAAAATCCCCCGTAATGACAATTTCTGCTTCAGGCGAAACCGCAGATGACAGTTCACAGCCTGTAAATACCCATTCCTTAAAGCTTTCGCCCTCGTTCGGTACTGCCGTTATCGAAACAGGATAATCGGCAAAATATTTTCCGCTGACAGGTTCATCAAGGTCAAGAAGTGTGTTGTTGATCTTGACCGTTCCCTTTGTGCTGTCCGAACAGGAAATTTCTGCGTTGTAACAGCCGCCAAGCCCAAAGGCTTTTTTCATAACATCGGGCATTGAGTTATATCGTCCGTCAACGAAAACGGCAAGATTGTTTATCTGCTGCTCATAATGATTTTTTGCATCGTATGTGACCCATTCGGGACCGAACCGCATAAACGTCGGGGGTACAAGCTTTCCGTACACCTCGTAAAGCTCAACAATTCTGTGGGCGACATCCGACGACTTGAAATCATAATTTCTCATATCGCACATGGTAAGCACAAGCTCTTTTTTAAAGCTCTCATTTGCATAAAGAGCACGGAACATATCCGCAGGGCTTCGGTTTACCTCCTCAGGCACATCATCGGGATTTCCTTTGCCGGGCTTAAGATATTCCGAGATATTATCGGCATTATAGTTTGAACCTCCGCTGTAAATACCTGAGGAAAAATCCGTATCGTAAACCATCATGCGCCATTTTCCGTCTGCGGCAGCAATACTCTCATCGGGAGTTCTGACACGCCACATACGCCAGTTGTTGTCCTTTAAGAAGCTGTCCTCATTGTAGATGTAAAGATTAAATGCCGCATAATCTATGTAGCTCCCCATATCAAGCATTTCACATGCCTTTTCGTAATTTGCGGGGACAGACATATCATTTCCGACAATGAAATCAAACATTTCGTCGTAATATGAAATGTCGCTTTCTTCGCCTTCCTCGATCTCTCCGCATTTTATCATTATCACATTGTTATTGTCAATGCCGTAGTTGTTTTCGATGTAATTGTCGCTGTAATCCTCTGCAATGGTGTACATTCCCCAATATTCGCCGTTTATAAATGCAACGCAGGGAGTAAACTGCTGCGTATCAAACCGTCTGACACTTACACACTCCTGTAACAACGGGTCACGTATCTTGGCAAAATCGCAGTCGTTGCCGCCGTTTCTGAGCAGGAAGGATTTGTATTTTTCCACCTTCCCTTCCCCGTCCGAACGGATATTATCGGGAATTATCTCATAGCCCACCGACTTGCTGCCGTATTCCTCACGTGCGATAAATCGCATACTCTTCTGCGGAGCATTTCTGGAAGCCGCACCCATTATCCTGACACCCATATCCTGCGAAAATCCAATGCTGCCGTCTGCCGCTATGAATTCAAATGATACGGGACGCTCCCATTCCCTGCCCCTGTTGGTATAATTCCCCTCGGACTGCCAGCCTTCAAGCCGCTTGTTGTTCTCGTCCTCGGCTATCCAATTGTCATAAGTTGCACCCATAACATAGATGCCCGTTTCGTAATCAAAAAGATTGCCGCTGTCCGTGATAATTGAGATAACAGGTACATTTCCGTATTCCTTTTCACGGTCTATCCCTACAAAGTATGTACCGTCTAAAATTTCACTTGTACTGCCGTCCTCGTACACTGCCACAGCTCTTATTACATTTGCCTTAGTGACCTTTTCACGGGGAGTATAATTTTCTCCGACGCTTATTCCTGTCTTTGCGCTCAGCACGTTAGGCTCATTGGTCCTGTTTTTAAGAGAGATAGGTTTGCTGTACAGCGTGCTTGCTTCATATGGAATGCTTCCGTCGGTCGTATAGTATATTTTCGCCTTCGGGTCGGGACAGGTTATCTCCAGCTGAAAATTATCCTTGTAAAATCCGCTCTTATGACTGAAAACAATTTCTTCCGAGCCATTATTTTCCGAAACAATATCCGTGGCAGCCGATGTATTGACCTCCGTTTCGGAAATGTCATTACTGTCGGCACAGCCCGAAAGTATGCCCGCAGCTATAAGTGCGGAAATTATCCCGGCATATATCTTGGTCGATGTCATGCTTTACCGCCTTTCAAAAACTTATTATCCTAATTATACATCTGCGGATATGATTTGTAAAGGCATTATTCCGAAAAATTTATTTTTATCTTGACAGTATTTTACTATTGTGGTACAATGTAAAAAATCTGTAAAATAACAGGCGGTGAATACATACGGACTACCAATCGACCTTCATACGAAAAGAACTGAAATATATGCTGACAAGACATCAGTATGAAAGACTCAGGGAGCTTGTTTCCCCATATATGACCGAGGATAAATACGGTCTGCACACCATATGCAGTATTTATTTCGATACGGACGATGACCGTCTGATACGCAATTCTATCGAAAGGCCTCTTTATAAGGAAAAGCTTCGGCTAAGGAGCTACGGCGTTCCGACAAATGATGATTCCGAAGTTTTTCTGGAGCTGAAAAAGAAATACAAGGGTATTGTCTACAAGCGAAGAGAGGCTCTTACACTTTTCGCTGCGGAAAGCTACATTCAAAACGGGCTGTTCCCCGCAGACAGTCAGATATTCAGGGAGATAAATTATTTCCGCAGCTATTACAGCGCATATCCGAAAATATTTATCGCCTACGACCGTATTGCAATGGCAGGAAACAGTGACACAAACCTTCGTATGACCTTTGATTTTAGAATTCGCTGCCGACGCAATGACCTTGATCTGCAAGCGGGAGATCACGGCACTGAGCTGCTATCAAGCGGCAGTGTCCTGATGGAAATAAAGATACCCGGCGCTATGCCCTTGTGGTTATGCTCGGCACTTTCACAGCTAAAGCTCTACCCTGTGTCCTTTTCAAAATACGGGCAATTTTACATAAAAGAATTAAAAGGAGAATATAAAATATGTTCACCGATATGTTGACCTTCGGACAGTCAAACGCTTCCGAGCTTCTGTTATGCACAGGCTCTTCGGCAGTGCTTGGTCTGATGATAGCACTCTGCTATATGTTCAAAAGCAAATACAGCAAAAGCTTTGTATGCACACTGGTCATGCTGCCTGTTATCGTTCAGGCGGTAATAATGCTTGTAAATGGCAATGTGGGAACGGGCGTTGCGGTAATGGGTGCATTCAGTCTTATAAGATTCCGCTCTGTGCCGGGGACCTCACGGGAGATAGGCGCACTTTTCCTTGCCATGACAGCAGGTATCGCAACAGGTATGGGACAGCTTGTGTTTGCATTTGCCGTCACGGGCTTTGTATGCCTTATAATGCTGATACTGACTGCAATAAAATTCGGAGAAACGCAGCAGGCTCCATCTGAGCTGAAAATTACCGTTCCCGAGGATATGGATTTTGAGGATGCCTTTGATGATATTTTAAACAGCTATACCTCGTCCTACCGTCTTATATCCTCCAAAACCACCAATATGGGCAGCCTTTACGAACTGAGATACGAGATCATTCTCAAAGAGGAGATCAGCGTGAAAAAAATGATCGACGAAATACGCTGCAGGAACGGCAACCTTACTGTTGTCTGCGGTCAAAAGCAGATCTCGCATCAGGACGAATTATAAGAAAATATGAACAGTTCTTCCCGACAGCCCCCGAAGAAAGGCGTACATCAGCTTTGGTCATGTTGCTGACTTGATTATCAGCTTAGCCACATCGGACGGCTTAAGGACCTTGCCCGCAGATGCAACCTTGTCGTTTATAACAATAACAGGCATACTCATAACACCGTAGGTCATTATCTTTTCCATATCGGTGATATACTCGACATTAACAAGCAGTTCCATTACAGAAACTGCCTTTTTTGCGTTTTCATACTGCTGATGACAAGATTTACAGCCTGCACCGAGCACTTTAATATTTTTTATCTTTCCGGTCAAGTACGGGCTGTGTAAGGTTATGGTTTTCTTTTCTTCTTTTTTCTTTCCGAATCCGAATATTGACATTGCAGATTACCTCCATTAAATAATAAAACCTTGGATAGCATTGAAAAAATATCCCACAAGAATTATCCCGACAGTACATATTGCTATGAAAACACCCAGCAGCTTAGGCTTTACAGCCTTGCGGAGCATTATCATGGACGGAAGGGACAGCGTTGTTACCGCCATCATAAACGACAGCACAACACCGAGCAAAGCACCCTTTGCAAGCAAAGCCTCCGCTATCGGAATAGTACCGAAAATATCTGCATACATCGGAACTCCTGCGATAACAGCAAGGATAACACCAAATGGATTATTATCCCCAAGTAGGCTCACAATAAAAGCTTCGGGTATCCAATTATGTATCACCGCTCCGATAGCCACACCGATAAACACATAAGGGAAAACCTTTTTTGCAGTAGAAATCACCTGTTCCCAAGAATATTTTATGCGTTCCTTGAAATGCAGCTCCTCCTGCGGAATATCAAGAGCTTTACCGTTTCGTATAAATTCCTCGACTTGAGCTTCAAGATGCAGCTTTTCGATCAGCGTACCGCCGATCACCGCAATGACCAGTCCGACGATCACATAGACCACTGCGACCTTCCAGCCGAAAATGCTCATCAACAGCACGAGAGAGCCAAGGTCAACCATTGGCGACGAAATCAAAAAAGAGAATGTAACTCCAAGCGGCAGTCCCGCACTCGTAAATCCGATAAACAGCGGTATCGATGAACAGGAACAAAAGGGAGTAACCGTTCCAAGCAATGCAGCAGTTATATTAGCACCTATCCCGTGAAATCTGCCAAGGATTTTTTTAGTTCTTTCGGGAGGAAAGTAGCTTTGAATGTACGAAATTATCATAATGAGAATGCCGAGCAGTACCATTATCTTTATCATATCATAGATAAAAAACAGCACACTGCCGCCTATCTTTTCGCTTGTATCAATGCCAATACGCTCCAGCAGATCTCCTATCAGCCTGTTCAGCCAAGCCATTCCAAGGATCTCATTCTGTATGAAATCCCACACAGAGCCAAGTTTATCCAATTTATCATCTCCAAACATTCACATGTAAATTTGTACGCATACTGACGCCGTTCAATTAAAGTCAGCAAGAACACCTTCAAGCACTTCAACAGCACTCCTTATCAGATTGGGACAAATATCCTTAAACAGATTTTTCTCTTTGATACAAGCCATATCTTCGGGAATGGTAAGGTCATATCCGAGCAAATCACGGCAAACAATAAACTTGTTGGCTTCTTTGAACCGTTTTGTGAATTCAACAGCAATGTCATAGGCTCTTGATTTCTGTTCGTTGTTTTCGGACTGATAGTGACCATATTTCAAACCTAAAGCCATCAGAGCACCCGAAACAGCACCGCACATCTCGCCGTTCCTTGCACCTCCGCCGAATGATGTTGCGAGCCTTAATGCAAGCTCCTCATCAATGCCGAAATCGGGTGCAAATGCTGCGAATACTGCCTGTGAACAGTTAAAATTGTTTGAGAACAGTTCTAATGCTTTTTCTGTTTTACTCATAATTATACATCCTTTCCTCTGCTTAACAAATACGAAAGATAGCTTTGTGCCTTTCGGATACCTTCAGCAGAAATGGAGTAGTGCATCCACTTGCCTTCCTTCCGACCGCTGACGATCCCGCTGTCAACGAGAATTTTCATATGATGGGAAAGTGTGGGCTGCGTGATATTCATTGCTTCAAGAAGCTTGCAGGCACACTTTTCACCATCAAGAAGAAGCTGGAGGATCCTTATTCTGTTTTCATCACAGAATGCTTTGAATATATCGGCAGTTTCTTTGGTTGTCAACAATATCACCTCGCATAGAAGTTTGTTTATGTGTTATTATACATCATATATAGAGATTTGTCAATATGTTTTTATCATATCACAAGAAACTGACAACAGCCAAATTCCCTAAAGCTCCACCCATTATTCTGTATTTTCTTAATTATTTGATTAAAAAGTATTGAAATTTTTCCGCAAATATTTATAATCATAACATTATATTCCAAGAAAATGCAGATCTCCCATAAGGCTTTTTGGGAGATCTTCGGTATAATTATGACAGACGCTTCACATAAAGATAACGGAAGGTGATCATATGGCAAAAAAACGTTTTAATATAGGTACGCCCATAATCACAGGGTATCAACGGACGAAAATGCCGATTTTACGTTGTTTAAAGCAATGAGCATCACAGATGAATGTGATGCTCATTTGCATTTTGTGGACAATCCCAAACAACAAGAGGAGCCTATGAGAAAAGGGAGATTTAATGAGTTTATGAGAACTCATATTTTTTCTCATTTTAATAAAACTTAATCATTTCTCAAACAACTCAAAAAACATTACTGTTGTAAAATTCAAACAACCGAATACAAATTAGCCAGCAAAATGATCATAGCTTTGCGGTTCGGTAACTGACATATTGATGCTATAATATATCAAGGGGAGCTTTGAGTATATTGTCCGCATTGTAACCCGTTAATTATTCTGTTCTTGACATTATGACAAAAATATGATATAATAAATTTAAATTTATTAAGCTTAATATATACGATTTCCGGATTCTGTACTTTTTCCTTAAATTTGAAAATATAACCCGAGGTGTCAGAAATGATAGGAAAATATAAAATTATCGCACTTTGCACCTGCCGTATTCAGGATGGAGAATGTCATGAGCTTGTAAATGAGCTTGACCAACAGCTTAGAAATATGGGCTGCCGTTTATTTGTGTATAACTGCATTTCAAAACTGAACACCAATGCTGAAATAAACGCACAGATCTCAGTTTTCGATATCATTGATCCCTCCTTCTGCGATGCGGTTGTGATACATTCCTATCGTTTTGATAATTATGAATTTTGCAAAACACTGGCACAGCGTTTTCTGGATATGGGACTTGCTGTTATATCCCTTGGAGAAACTATTAGCGGGTGTATCAATCTCGAATACCGCCATAAGGACGGTTTTGCAGAAATTGTATCCCATATGGTAAAGCACCACGGATACAAAGATATACATATGATAGCGGGAATAAAGGGCAATCCCTATTCCGATGAGCGTATCGAAGCCTTCAGAAAAGTGCTTCAGGATAATAATATCCTTTTTGATGACAGTATGGTAAGCTATGGAGATTTCTGGTCTGTACCTGCTGTTGCCGCCGTAGAAAGGCTTCTGAAGGAAAACAAGCTTCCTCGTGCGATCGTCTGCGCCAATGACCATATGGCGGTTGCTGTATCCTATTTTCTGCAAAGCCGTGGTATTTCTGTTCCCGATAAAGTGGCGGTTGCAGGCTATGACGGCATAGAAACCATATACAGCTCCGAGCCGACCGTATCATCTGCAGGAATATTTCCATCGGCTATTGCAAGGGCTGTATGCGATGCAATATGCAGTATTTTTGATGAAGGGTCCGCAGGTGAAAATATCCCTCTTATTCCCGAACCGATAATAAATGAATCCTGCGGCTGCAGGAGTGAGAAAAACGGTCTTAAATTTAATTCGTCTGCTCTGTATAACGAGCTTATCAACCAATTCTACCGCTTTCAGGACGAAAACGTAATTTTGTCTGACATCAGTGAACGCATACAGCAATGTGACAATTTTAATGATATCGCCGACGAAATGCGCAAGGACGATCTTATGTACGCAATGACCTGTGTTATTAAGCGTGAATGTTACGATGAATCTATAAATCCCGAGTATGATATACAGCTGCATTTCGGAGATGATCTCTTCGTTCTGTATGACAGCGATGATTATGATAATAAGCGGAATATGGAAGAAAGTTTTATCTCCTACAATATGAATGGGAGAGATATTATCCCAAATCTGATGAATTATTTAGATTACGGGCGAAGCTTTATCTTTACGTCCCTCACCTATCTGGGAAAGCCTCTGGGATATACCTGCTTTCATTTTTCAAGCTATATCCCCGGAAATTATTATAAGATCCCTCAAACAGTAAATATGCTCAGCACAGCTCTCGGAGGTCTAAGAGGTCTCAGACATCAGCATTATCTCCTTAACAGAGTTGACGAGATCTCAAAAACCGATGCCTTGACAGGACTTTACAACCGTTACGGCTTCTGCACGGAATATGACAACATTCTTCATGAGCTTGGAGACAGATCTATGGCGATAGTCATGTGCGACCTTGACGGTCTGAAAACCATCAACGACAAATACGGTCACGATAACGGCGATTTTGCCATAAGGACCGCTGCACAGGCACTGAAAAGGGTTTGTCCCCATAATGCCGCCTGCACACGATTCGGCGGAGATGAAATGATGGCAGTTTTTCCCTGCTGCGGAGTCGAAAATGATATCAGAGCGATGTTTGATCAGGCTCTTGACAGCATAAACGAAGCCTCGGGGAAGCCTTACAGGGTATCTGCAAGTATGGGAATTTACATAACCCAAAACGGTGAAAAGCCCGGCTTTGATGAGCTTATCAGATGTTCGGACAAGCTTATGTATGAAGAGAAAAAGCAAAGAAAGGCTGCAAGAGGATAAAATGATCCCGATATGAAATGTTTTTTCATATCGGGATTTTTGTGCAAAAATTTATTATGTCTATATTTTTAAATCATTCATCAAAGGGGGTAAATGAAATAGCATCATACTCTGCTGTGAGGGGCATTTTGCTGTCATCGAAAGCATTCAGCCAGATGTCAACCCCTGTGCCGCACCATGCGTTCATCATTATCTTGCCTGGGGTAACGGGGATATTTTCCTCTGCTGTATATACCTCTGCTCCGTCAACAAACCAGACTATCTTGTCCTTGTGCCACTCAAATGCATAATCGTGAAAATCCTCCGAAGCGTCAAAGCCCAGATCGTGAAGATATTCGTGATTTCCCTTGCTGTCGGTAAAATAGTTGAACTGCACCTTTGTTGTGTCCTTGCCAAGAATTTCAATGTCTATCTCGTCCCAGGGATTGTTGTCAGAGGGACCTGTCTATGTGAAGAAGGATGAAACAACGCCGTCATTCTTTATGGCTTTCATTCTGACCTCATATCTGCCGTAGCCGTAAAATTCCTTTGAGCGATACTCTCCGCCCGAATAGGGAACGCTGCCATCCTTTTTGTCCTTGTCGATGATAAGCTGCATTCTGCCGTTTTCAAAGGTGCAGTTTTCCTTTCTCCAGGTCACATTGAACATACTGCCGTTGCACCAGCCGTCGGCACATTCAAACAATCCCGAAGCACCGTTTTTGAAGCTGACTGCGGAAATATCCTCAGCCTCAGTGACTGCCGATGTCTCCGAAACCGCAGGTGCTTCGGGTGACGATGCGCAGGAGCAGAATATCGCTCCGCAGGATATCAGAGCGGCAGCAAAATAAAGTATATTTTTTCGTTTCATAATTCAGACAACCCTTTCTGTTAGATTTATTATACCTTAACGGCTTCGGCAAAAGGTTGAAAAGTATGCTTAATGTGGACTTCCGAAGAATGTTCACCATGCCGCTTTTTTACATTATGCTTGGCATTTCCGTGGCTGTTCCGATATTGATCCTTGTAATGACAACAATGATGGACGGCTCTGTTTTGGTTGATCCACAGACAGGTGAGGAAACGGTTATGGAGGCATTCGATAATGCGTGGCAGATCATAGGAATTGTCAGCGGTGGAGATGCATCAGACAGTACATCTGCAATGAGTATGGATATGATGAGTATGTGCAACATCAATTTGCTGTATTTTGCCGTTGCAGTGCTTGTATGCGTATTCACAGCCGAAGATTTCAGAAGCGGCTATGCCAAAAATCTGTTTACCGTGCGTGCAAAGAAAACTGATTATGTTATTTCTAAAACTCTTGTATGCTTCACAGGCGGAGCGTTAATGATCCTCGGTTTCTTTTCGGGAACAATGCTTGGCAGTGCAATCTCGGGACTGCCATTTGAAATGACCGGATTCAATATTGGAAATCTTGTAATGTGTCTTCTTTCAAAAATGCTGCTTATTTCTGTGTTCGTTTCGATTTATCTGCTTATGAGTGTTATCGCAAAACTTAAGCTGTGGCTTTACATGTTGCTGTCGCTGATGGTGGGAATGTTCCTGTTTACGATGATACCTATGCTCACCCCTCTCAATGCTTCAATTATGAATGTTCTGCTTTGTCTTGCAGGCGGAATTCTGCTTGGAACAGGACTTGGTGCGGTAAGCAATCAGGTGCTGAAAAGGACAAGCCTTGTATAACCGAAAGCGGAGTGTGTCTGAGTTGACGTCACTTCGATTTTTTGATAAAATTTTTTTATATCCGAAAGCGCAAACAAAACTTTAACATTTGTATGTTATAATAACTCAAAATAAAATTGAAGAGGTGTTTACAGTGAAAGCTGCAATATATCTGGGAAAAGAAAATATAGAGATAAGAGAAATGCCAATGCCCGTCTGCGGAGACAATGACGTCGTGATAAAAAATCTTTACTCAAGCATCTGCGGAACCGATGTCGCTGTTTACTGTCATGGTCCGGCAACGGGACATAAAATTGACATTGGAGGAGAGTTTGGACACGAAACCGTGTCCCGCATAGTTGCCGTGGGCAAAGACGTATCGGATTTTAATGTCGGGGAAAGGGTATATCCATATCCGCTTTTCGCCAAAGGTGATACCAAACGGGCAGGAACTATCGGCGGATTTTCGGAATATATATTGATACCCAATCCGAAAAGAAATTACTCGCTTTACTCGATTGATGATTCCATATCCGACAGGATCGCATGCCTTATTGAGCCTTTTACGGTAGGCTGTCGTGCGGCAAGACGGTCAGAGCCAAAGAAAAATGAAAAGGCTGTGGTATTCGGCTGCGGTACGATAGGTATTGCGGCTGCAATAGCGCTGAAGTATTTCGGTATTGAAAAGGTTATGATATGCGATTATTCTGCACTTAGACTGAACATAGCCGAACAGCTTGGTTTTGAGATATGCAATATGGAAACCGATGATTTTATTCCGAAAGCTAAGGCTTATTTCGGAGAAGCCCACTCCTTAAAAGGCAATACAGCAGACATTGATATTATGCTGGACGCTGCAGGGGCGGAATCGGTATTCAAAACGTTTATGGAGCATGGAAAAATCGAAAGCAGATTTGTTTGCGTTGCTGTAAATAAAGCCATAAGGGAGCTTGATATGCTTCATCTGACCTATTCCCAGAAAAGCATTATCGGTTCGGGAGGGTATATGCCCGAGGACGTAAGCGATGTTATTGACATAATGAAAAGCGGACGGTGGGACATCGGAAAACTTATTACACACGAATATCCCTTATCACAGCTTGAAACGGCGATCTGCAAGGCTTCCGGGGTAAATGAAGCACTGAATGTAACAATTAGATTTGACTGAAAGAGTGATGAGCTATGTTTAAAATACTTGTAGTTGAGGACGATAACGACCTGAACCGCACAGTCTGCTTATTTCTCAATCAGAGAGGATATGAAGCAGAGGGCTGTCTTAATGCAAATGACGCTTACGATAAAATGTATGAAACGGTTTTTGACCTGATAGTTTCCGATATTATGATGCCTGATATTGACGGCTTCGAGTTTGCAAAAACAGTCCGTTCCCTGAACAGTGAAATACCCATTCTCTTTATGACCGCCCGTGATGATTTTGAGGCAAAACAGCGAGGCTATCGTGTGGGAATTGATGACTATATGGTAAAGCCTATCGACCTTGACGAGCTTTTTTTGCGTATTGGGGCGCTGCTCCGCCGTGCGAAGATCGCTTCAAGCCGTAAGCTTGAAATAGGCAGCTTTGTTATGGACGCAGACGAACATACCGCATATCTGGGCGATACGGAAATTCCTATGACAACGAGGGAATTCAGCATTTTATATAAGCTGCTGTCCTATCCGAAAAAGACCTTTACCCGCACTCAGCTTATGGATGAATTCTGGGACGCTGATACTGAAACTGCTCCCCGTGCCGTTGATGTATATATGACAAAGCTGCGCAGTAAGCTTTCGGCTTGCGATGATTTTGAAATTGTTACGGTACACGGTCTTGGTTACAAGGCGGTGATAAAGTGAATAAAGCTCTGAAAATGATAAACAGCTTTTTTGTGTTTTTCGCACTTGCTGCCTTTACAACGACCTGCTGTATGACGCTGTTTGTATCAATCTTTACGGAAACACTCGGAATTTCTCTGAATGGAGAAAATCTCAGCTATGCCGCAAAAATCACATTTATTAATGTTATTATTCTTAGTGTGATTTATTGCATCATTGATGGGCTTCGCCGAAAAATTACTGTTGAACGTCCCGCAAAACGCATAACCGAATCTGCTGAAAAAATCACAAGGGGCGATTTTTCCGTGCGAATTGAAAAGGACAAATTAGCAGCAGATGAAAATTTCACAAAAATAATTGACTGCTTTAACATTATGGCAGAGGAACTTGGAAGCGTTGAAACGCTGCGCACCGATTTTATCGCAAATGTTTCTCACGAACTGAAAACGCCCCTTTCGGTTATGCAGAATTACGGAACAATGCTGCAATCTCCCAATCTGCCTGATGAAAAGCGCATTGAATATGCAAAGGGCATTACCGAAAGCTGCCGCAGACTTTCAAGCCTTATCACCAATATTCTTAAGCTCAACAAGCTTGAAAATCAGCAGATTTTTCCTATTTCGGAAAGGTTTGATCTGAGCGAATTGCTTTGCGAGTGCCTGCTGCAATTTGAGGATATTTGGGAGAAGAAAAACATTGACATTGAAACGGAGATCCCCGACGAAATTTTTATAAGCTCAGACCCCGAATTACTGGGACTTGTGTGGAGCAATTTGCTTTCCAATGCCTTTAAATTTACGGAAAACGGCGGAACAGTTTCGGTTATTCTTACTGCCGATAATGATTTTGTAACCGTAAAAATCACCGACACAGGCTGCGGGATCTCTCCCGAAACGGGACGGCATATCTTTGAAAAATTCTATCAGGGAGATACATCACATTCCACACAGGGAAACGGTCTGGGGCTTGCTCTTGTGAAACGTGTTGTGGATATTATGCAGGGAGAAATAAGCGTTAACAGCGAGGTCGGAAAAGGAAGTGCGTTTACAGTCAGGCTGAAAAGGGGTGAAATTATTGAATTGGAAAAAGCTGATTAAGCTGCTCTATCCGCCTTTATGGGCATTAGCTCTGCTAATACCGATCTGCACGGCTGCACTAATTTATTTTTTAGGCTTCGGATATGATGAACACCCTCTTGCCTATGCAGCATATATTCTTTCGTTCTATACGCTGACCGCTGTTGTAATGCGGTGCATACAAATTATACCCGAACATTGCAAAGCTGCAAAAAGCAAGGTTTATTCCCATCCACTCGGAAATCGTTTTATGACGGATATTCCGTTTCGTACTCACATTTCACTTTACGGCTCACTTGCGGTAAATCTTGTGTATGCTGCACTTAATCTTGTGTCGGGTGTGATGTACAGCTCTGTTTGGTTTTATATTCTTGCGTTCTATTATACTGTTTTAGCACTTATGAGATTTCTGCTTGTTCATTTTGCAAATCGTGTGGGAATCGGAAAAAACCGTTTCAAGGAGCTGCGCCGTTCAAGACTGTGCGGTTTTATTCTGCTGACGGTGAACCTGTTTTTATCCTGTGCTGTGCTGATGATTATTTATCGCAACAAAGGCTATGAGTATAACGGCATACTTATTTATGTTATGGCAGCCTACACTTTTTATATTACGGTTATGGCAATTGTAAATCTTGTGAAATACAGAAGGCTGGGCAGTCCCATTATGTCAATGGCGAAAATAATAAATATGGCGGCGGCACTTGTTTCAATGCTATCCCTTGAAACGGCGATGTTTTCACAATTCGGTAAGGATATGTCACCCGAAGATCAGCGGATCATGATAATGCTGACAGGTGCGGGAGTAAGCGTGATCATTGTAACGATGTCGGTTTACAGCATTGTAAAGAATACAAAAGAAATAAAAAGAATTATGGAGAATTAAAGCTATGGAAAACAAAGAAAATTTCAGTTACACCTACTCCGCAATGCAACAGGATGAGATAAAGAAGATCCGTGCAAAATATCTGCCGACGGAGGCTGATAAAATGGAGCAGCTTCGCAGGATGGATTACTGCGTTACAAAAAAAGCGACGGTAACAGCTATTACCGTGGGCGTTACCGGTGCTTTGATTTTGGGCGTAGGAATGTGCTGCTGTCTGGTGTGGACGGAGCTGTTTATACTTGGGATAATTGTGGGAGTGCTTGGAATTGGCACCGTTTCCGCCGCATATCCTCTTTACAATTATGTAACCAAAAAGGAACGGGAGAAAATAGCCCCCGAAATTATACGGCTTACAGATGAACTGATGAAATAAAAATACCGTGCTGACCGAAAATCAGCACGGATTATTTTTATAACAGCGGCGAAAAAATTCTCACGAGAGAACGTATGCTTTCTAAAGGCTAAAAGGCAGCCCATTAAATGAACTGCCTGCTTGGGTATGAATTTTAAACCGTGTAAATGAATTTCCCACAACAATTTCGACAATACTATATTTGCAGCCAAACAGGACGACGCTGAGGAGCGACCCGACGCAGGCTGTAAAGATATACGGTGAAGAGCAGCGCATTGTCGCTGCTTTTCTTTTCACCGGTATTTTTTAAGCTGATAAACCTCAGGAGTTTGAGGACAGCGTCCTCAACAGCCGTCAGGCTGCAAACCTGTCCTCGAAGAAAATTGCGAACTGTGAGTACGCAAGTCCCCAGTCCCGAACGGGCGTTGTCCACTTCTTTGAGATCTCCTTTACGCTCATAAAAATAACTTTTTTGATAGAATCATCTGTCGGAAATACTGCATTGGATTTAGTAAATTTCCTAACCATTCTGTGGTAACTCTCAACTGCATTTGTAGTCTATATTATCTTCCGAATCTCTGACAGCTCGGTACGAGGTGTTGGATATATCGAAAAATGTTGTCAGTTCAGACCAGTTTTTATCCCAGGATTTTAAGATGTCAGGATACTTTTTATCCCATTTTTCACGGAACTCTTCTTTTGCGTATTCAGCGTCATCAAGATTGACCGCACCGTAAATCTTTTTAAGGTCTGCACATACTGCTTTTCTGTCCTTGTAGGGCACAAATTTACAGCTGTTTCTAATCTGATGAACAATGCAGAGCTGATTTTTCGTCTTTGGAAATATAGCATTTATTGCATCACAAAACCCTGTCAGATTATCATGACAAGCGATGAAAATGTCCGTAACAGCGCTGTTACGATAAAGATACAAATTCTTCTCTCTTATCCGAGCTACCATTCCGATGGCTCGGATTTTCTTTTCATTCATTAATCTTTCCAATAAAATTGTAGTAAATATCAAGCTGAACAACACGTTTTCCGCTTGACTTATCGGGAGCGTGAACAACGATCTTCTGAATAAAATCGTGAAGAATTTCCGTTGACAGCTCCATCAATTCGGTGTACTTTTTCGCAACAGCAACAAACTGTCTGAGATTATCCTGTTCGGTTTTTTCAGTATTCAGGTTTTTAGAAATGTTCTTGATAGTATCGGCAAGTTCTGCCTGTTCACTTTCGTATGAAGCGGACATTTTTGCAAAGCGTTCATCGGAGATTTTGCCGTTGACGTTATCCTCATATAAACGGTTGAACATTCTGTCAAGCTCGTCATATCTTTTCTGTGCAGCTGCAAGCTCCTTTTTCTGCTTTGCTGCCTTCTTGCGTGATGCCGTTTCGTTGTTCTTTGATAACAATTCCACAAGTGCTTTTTCATCACAATTTGCAGTACGGATAATTTCATTTAATTCTGCAAGTATCAGCTCACTGATTACAGTTTCCCTGATAAAATGCGTTGTGCAGTCATCCTTTGTAGCGTGGTATGAATATGTACCGCACTGAAATTAACTCTGAGCAGGCTTTGCTTCTTTGTAATTGTAATTAAGCCTCCCGCCGCAATCGGCACAATAAAGAAGTCCCGAAAACATATTTGTTTTCCCGGAATTATTACGCCTGCGTTTTGAGATTCGTATTTTCTGAACAGCATCCCATTCGTCCTGTGTGATTATAGGTTCGTGAGTATTATAAAATATCCTCTGATCCTCAATAGGATTTTTTATTACCTTATGGCTCTTGTACGATTTTCTTTTACACTTGAAATTAGTAGTATGACCAAGGTAATCTTTGCGTTCAAGAATTTCTGCAACATTGCTCGAATTCCAACCATATGGATTTTTTCCGAGATTTGTTCTGCGGCACATACCTATATTATTAATGTGGTACGAGGGACAAATCACTTTTTCATCGGATAATACTGCGGCAATCTGATACGGTCCCATTCCCGACAAGCACATTTGATATATCCGATGAACTATCGGTGCAGCTTCTTCATCAATAATAAGGTGCTTCGGGTCAAGCGGATCCTTCTTGTAACCGTAAACAGGAACGGAAGCAATCCTTTCGCCTGCATTGCCATTTGCCTTCCAGACTGCTCGTATCTTTCTTGATGTGTCCTTTGCGTAAAACTCATTGAAAAGATTGCGTATCGGAGTAAAATCATTATCCTCACGCTCGCTGTCCACACCATCGTTTATCGCTATGAAATGCACATCAAATTCCGCAAACATTATCTCAGTATAGTAGCCGACCTTCAGATAATCTCTGCCAAAACGGGACATATCCTTGACGATAACAGTTCCGACTTCACCGCTTTCCACGTCAGAAATCATATTTTTGAAGCCTTCTCTGTCAAAAGTAGTTCCGCTGATACCGTCATCAACATAAAAGCGATAATTTGAAAGTCCGTGCTTAACCGCATAATCGGAAAGAATTTGCTTCTGGTTGATAATGCTGTTGGAGTCACCCTGCAATTCGTCATCGTGACTGAGCCTGCAATAGAGGGCTGTTACTTTTTCTGCATTTGACTGTCTTATCATTTTTAACCTTACCTTTCCGACAGTCAGAACGTTATACTTATTATATGATAGATTGTCAAGTCAAGTGCAACAAAATCACTGAAAAAACTTTTTAAGCACCTCATAGGGAGTAAGAAAATTGAGACGTTTTCTCGGACGATTGTTGATCATATCTACAACGTGCTGCAGATCCTCATCGGTAA
>JAGAJN010000009.1 GCA_017828975.1 Oscillospiraceae bacterium
AGCTTCGGGGAATTTTGTGCGGACATAGTCCTCGATAATGGCTTTCTGGTTTTCGATAGAGGTGTTGTCCCTGTCCAGTTCCTCGTCTACCGATATTCGGCAGTAACCGGCTATGTTAAGTCTTTCCAATGTAATCATCTCCGTTCAGACTATGGTTATACTATATTGTAACATAGATGAACGGAAAATGCAAGAGTTATTATAAAAGATAGCCTAATAAAAGTTTTTTTACCCCCTATAACTAATACTAATAACCAATAAAAGTGTAGATAAAAAATCTGTGCAAAAACCATATACGCAAGTTTTTGCTTGATTTTTTATTCACTTTTTAATTGGTTCTTAGGGACATTAAAAATTCACAACAGCCAAAGCTTGCAATCTCGGCAAACTCTCTTGATTTTTCGGGAAAAAGGTGATATAATATAGTCAGAAAATCGGAAAGGCGGTGCTAAAGATGCAGACCTATGAAGCTGACGTTATCGACCTAACAAATAACGGGGATATTCTTCCCGACCTTGACAGCTGCTGCAAGAAAATAATGTCATCAAAGCTGATAATTGCAAAGCTGCTTCAAGCTGTTGTCCCCGAATATCTGGACAGCGAAGCCGATGATATTGTGGATATGATAAGCAATGTGTCCGTGTCCGAAACACCCGTGGATTCCGATATATTGCCCGTTATTCAAGGCGAATCTACCGAGGATATGTCGGTTATGGAGGGCAAGCGGATATATGACATCAAATTTACAGCCCGCACTCCTCAGAACAGGCAGATAGCTTTGATTATCAACTTAGAGATACAGAACAATTTTAACGCAGGTTATCCGCTTATCAAGCGTGCGGAATACTATTGTGCAAGGCTTATTTCGGGACAGCTGAACACTGTATTTACAGGATCACATTATGAGAAGATCGAAAAGGTATATTCCATTTGGATATGCACATCACCCGATGAAAAACATAAGAACACTATCTCACATTACAAAATGAACAGATATGACCTTGCAGGAAAATACATAGACACACAGCAGGACATTCTCGATTATGACCTGATGAATGTTATTATGGTATGCTTGGGAGATTCCGATACAAAAGAGTGCAGGGGCATTATCCGAATGCTTCATTCGCTTCTGGTGGCAAGGATCCCCGCTGCCGAGAAGAAGAGAATAGTCCATGAAGAATACGGTATCCCCATGAACAAGGAGATCGATAAGGAGGTCGATGATATGTGCAATATCAGTTCGTTATATATTAATAGGGGCAGAGCAGAAGGCAGGGCGGAAGGTATTGAAATAGGCGTAGAAAAAGGCATTGGAATAGGCGAATTTAGAGAAAAAGTAAAAATGATAGTAGAAATGTTTCGAAACAGCATTCCTGTTACTACCATTGCAAATATTGCTCATCTTTCTGTTGAAGAAACCGAAAAGATTATCCATGAAAACACATAAGAAGAAAAATTAAGGGCAGCCCGCTGTGAGCTGCCCTATTTTCACGCCGGAGTGCTGTCTATGGCACTCCGTTCTGCTTTCACCTCCTGCTGTGCTGCCTTCATTCGGTTGGACTTCAACAGGTACAAGGTCGTTTCAAACAAGTCCTCAGACCCGGATTTGAGGATTATCAGCTTGTACTTTTGGTGTCGGAGCGGGGCAATTTCGCACTCCAGCTCCTCCGGGATAGGCTGACCAACTTCATCTGTGGCTTGCCAGACCAGAATAAGCTTCTTGTCGTGGTTGATCTCCGCTCTCATGGCGACGCCTCCCTTTACGAAGTAGTATGAGAAGCATTTCGCATAAATATTCATTTGTTCTGTCTGTACATCGTTTCCTTTCTGCCCGTGGGCGGTCAAATGTTAATGCGTTATGTTCATTACAGTAATGATGTATGAAACGTGAATTCAAGGCAGATAAGCCCTGTGAGAAGTGTGTAACGGACATTACAGAGATCAAGGGAAAAGACGGTAAACTCTATACATCTGTGATCTTTGACTGTTTTGATCTTACCCCACTTGGAATATCAATGGATACCAATATGAAAACAGAATTATGCGTAGAAACAGTAAAAAATGCTGTTAAGTCCTATCCCGAATTGAAGGGAGCCATTCTGCATTCGGACAGAGGCAGCCAGTACACAAGCGAAAAGTACAGAGAAACACTGAAACACGCCGGATTTATTCAGAGCATGAACAGTGCCGGTGGAAGATGTCACGATAACGCCCGATGCGAGAGTATGTGGGCAAGAATGAAGGAAGAACTGTTTTACAGCAGAAACAGAAAGTCCGAAAATTATACGGTAGCTGAGTTGAAAACAATGATCTGGCGGTATTATATGAGCTATTGGAACAACCGCAGGATATGCTCGGCTAACGGAGGACTTCCGCCTGCTGTTAAACGAAAAAGGTGATAGAACGCAAGGTAAAGAAAATCGACACAAAGCCTTTGCTTGAACCGCTGAACAGGTGGGACGAGCTTACTATGGAAGAGAAGAACGCTCTTGCCAAAGTAATGATAGACAGGATTGACGTTACCGATGAAGAGGGTGTCAGAATTCATTTCATATTCTGATAAAAAAAGCCGTCGGAGAGGAACGGTATTCTCCGACGGTATATTAAAGAAAGTACAATAGATAGCTTGTGAGTATAGGCACTCCTGTAACTAACGGTGTTTCAGTCCCGAATGCGCTTCTTCCCCGTAATCTCAGGTTATCCGATAAAAAGCACAGATACAGAATTCTTCGCAAGAGAAAACTTTCGGATTTAGTGTTTGTATATTAATAATGAGCAGCCCCATACGCATTTTGCATAGGGGCTGCTTTGTTATGATTCGACCGAAAAAATTGTTATGAGCTTCTCCTTCGTTGCTGCTTTCCTTGTTGTTATACTAAGAACCAATTAAAAAGTGAATAAAAAATCAAGTAAAAACTTGCGTATATGGTTTTTGCGCAGATTTTTTATCTACACTTTTATTGGTTATTAGTATTATCCCGTAGCACGCAGGGGATACCGTGCTCGGCGGAATTTTTCATCATTCCTTATCCGTTTTTATGGAACAATCGGGCAAAGCTCTTTTAAGCTCCATTATCTCATCGTCTGACAGATCGCAGAAATAAAGCTTCATATCCTTAAGTCCCGTCAGCGTTCTGAGCGCTTTGTAATTGTAGATCTCGGAGCAGTTGAAGGACAGGGTTTTCAGCTGTGTCATACCCTTGATATCCTCTGCGTCAAATTCGGGCGTATCGCAGTTGTATATCAGAAGATTTTCCAGCGAACTGCATTTTTTCAGCCCCGAAAGGTCGCTGTATCTGCAAAGCATTATCCGAAGCGTTTTGAGCTTTTCAAGGGAACTGATTCCCCGTGTGCTGAAATTTTCGCCCATCAGCATCAGCTCCTCCACATTTTCCAGCTGAAATATCCTGCTGATGTCGGCACCGTCGGTAGTATCCGAAACGGAAAAGCTCCGCACATTTTTCAGATACTGCAGCGACGGTCCGAAGGAGCTGTTTACATACATAAGCGACAGTTCTTCCAGCCCCGTCATTTCCGACAGAAAAGACAGATCCTCTTCGTCCATACTGTGGAGCAGCAGCTTTTTCACGGACTTCATTTCCGCTATTTTATCAAGATTTCTTGTACTGTCTGCCATTATCCGCAGATCCTCCACATTCCGAAGCTTTGCAAGCGGACCTGCATCAAGGACGCAGCCGCTGTCTGCCGAAATGTCAAGCTTTTTCAGTCCGCTCAGATTTTCAATTCCCGAAAGAACAGGATCCTCATCACCGTATCTGTTAATAGTCAGCTCGGACACATTTTCCAGCCTGTAAATGCTTTCAAGAACACCCTCGGACGGCGTACATTCAATGCAAAGCTCCTTTACATCAAGCCCCGCCAAAGCATCTGCGGGACATTCCACTCCGCTGATGATAAGCCGCTGCGTTTTCAGCCCCGAAAGCATGGAAAGCTCCTCATACCCCTGCACATCAAGCTGTACTTCCTTCAGCGGCTCAAACTCCGAAAATGCCTGCATATTTACGGGAGTAACATACGCCGAAAGATATAGCTTTTCAAGCTTCGGGAACTGTTTTGCAAGCTCTGCAATATCAATGTTCAGACCTTCGTTTCCCTCTTCCGTGTCATAATCGAATATCTTTACCTCATAATTTTCCGACGCACCGTTGTCTATAAACGCCGCTCTTGTTTCATCATAAGCGCTTATGTAAATGCTCTTCGTATCTGCGGGAACGGGCCTTCCGCCGATGGTCGCAACGTCCTTCCCGTCCGATGTTATATACTCACCCTCTGCAATGTCGAACTCCTCCGAGCCGTCAAATGCAGCCGCATTTACCTGAATTATTCCATCGCTGATATAATAATACACCGTCACGGAAACAGGGTTATCGGCAGTTCCCATAAGCTGCTGACCGTTTTCCTCCGCCCTTTTCAGAACAAATTCAAAAACAGTCCTTCCGTGGTCCTCTTCACTGTCGCCGCTTTGCAGCAGTGTAAAAATGCAGCTGTAATCATCTGCCGCCGACAGATCCTCCTCGGAAATTTCAAAGGTTTCCATCAGCATCTGCCGTTTTTCTTCCCCGCTCAAATCTCCGAAATAGGTATCGTCAGCCATTATAACATCAAAAAACATAGCTGCCTGCATTTTGTCTGTCTCTTCCTGCGAAAGCTCCTTAAACGCCCCGTCTTTGCCGACCGCAATATAATATTCGTCCTTGCTTTCGGTGAAAAGCTCGTCTGACAGGACTTCCGTTTTCTCGGTCACAGATTCGCTTTCAGTAACGGAAACGGCAGTGCTCTCCGCAGTCGTTTCGGTTTGCACATTCTCATTTGCAGACGGGATATTTTTTGCTCCGCAGCCCGAAAGCAAAGCAGCCGCCAGCACCGCCGCCAAAATTCTCTTTTTCAAAATATCACCCTCTGAACAATTCTATTTCCTTTTCAAAGCTGTCATTTGTTCCCGCATAAACAAACTTGCCGAATTCTTCGCCCTCGCTGACGGAATAGTAAAATGAATATTCCGCCGTGCCGTCGGGTCTTATGTAGAGCTCAAAGGGATAGCCGTAAATATCCTCGGTAAAGCCGTTCTCACCGCTTTTGTAATAAAGTGTGGGAGTGCTTTCGCATAACGCCGGGTCAAATGCAAAATACAGAGGGTGCTCCCTTCCGCATTCAAGACCATTTTCCATTTGCACAAGCACAAATTCATTTGGCTTAAAGATCTCAGGCTCGCCCGTAAGACAAGCAAGGCGCAGATGAACCTTAATATAATTGCCCGCTTTTTCAACGGAAAAGCAGTAGGAATTTTTATCGGTGTTTACAAGATATTCCCCCTCCTCGGGCGTAAGCTTAAAGGGCAGCGGAACATCGTTGGAAATATCAAGGGCACTGCTGACAGCCTTTTTTATCGCCGTCCTGTTTGTCATATGAAACCCCTTTGCGATGTCAACATTGTTAAGCTCCTCGTAATTAACGTTGTTATACGTGAAAATTACTTCATAAGCATAAACTATCTCATTTGCATATTCGATGCAATCCTTCGGACCTATAAAATCAATGTCAAAGGTAACGCTTTCCTCAGGCTCAAGAGAGTAATATTTGTCCGACGCAACAAGCCCCGTTCCGCTTTCGGTAATGGGCTTCATATCCCATCGGCTGTTATATCTGCTTCCTCTTATCAGAATTTTCTGCGGAATAAAATCAAAGCTCTGACGGTAAGTATTTGTAACGGTAAATCTCCCATGCAGGATATAATCGGTGCTGCTGTAATACTGCTGATTTATAGCGTTGGGATAATAATGCAGCGGCTCAGCACCTGTAAATTCCATAAGCACGTTGATTTTTTTGCCCTTAAATTCAAGCTGATTATCCTTTAAAACGGTGGTGATCTCGGTCTGCTCGGCAACAGGCGCTGTCGTTTCCGAAGGCTCCGTTTCGGCAAATGTGACGGTAACGCTTTCTGTTGTGACCTCCGTTGTTTCCGAAGGCTGCTCTTCATTTTTTGTGCAGCCGCAAAGCAGTAAAACCGCCGCAGCAATAATAAAAAATCTTTTCATGATCAATAATCACATTTCGTTATAATAACACTTTCATACTGCGCATAAAAATCCTCATCGTGAAGATCGCACCGTATCAGCCATTTGGAAATATGCCCGGGGACATTATAAAGCATAGTAAACTTTGTACATTCATCGGGCTTCATACAGATAAATTCCGGGACATCGTATACCTTTCCGATACCGCTGATCTTGCCCTCGGATATGGGCTCGTACATCAGCTCTTCATCGGTGCTTACGTACACGTTTTTCGGCTCATAGACGGAACCGTCATCGCCGTAAAGCGCAATTTCATAGCAGTTAGGGTCGATAATCAGCGCATAATCGCTTCTGTTTGTGACCTGATATTCCACCGCAAAATACTCGTTATTTTCGCCGACTCTGCCCAGAAAATGCGTCACAATTGCAGCAGGATCCGAGTAGCTCATACGATAATAACCGCTGCGCTGATATATAACATACTGCTTGTAAAGATACTCCCGCACATCGTCCGCACTCTGAACATCAATAGCTTCAAGAATGCTCTCGGGAACTATTGCTTCGGCAGCCTCAAACGGTTCTTCCTCAAAGCTCATTCCCGAAATATCGGAAGCCTGCTCCAATGTGCAAAGCACCCTGACCTTCATATTTTCCGTCTTGCCCGACGGTATCTCCACCTGCTCCGCACCGAAAATATACAGTGCATTTTCACCCGACATAAGAGATAATCCCGTACTGTCAAAGACCTTGTCCTCGTGGGAAATATTTTTCACCTTGACCGACATTTCCAAAGCAAACATCTCGGAATTTGCACCTATCTGCGCAACAATATCGGGATAATAAAGCGATGACTGAAGCTTTTTCAGCTCAGCGCAGACAGAGTAATCATCATTTTCAAAGTATGACTGACGCTTAGTGGGAGTGAGGGCGGGCAGAGGCTTTTCGGCGGTTTCCTCGATTTCGGTCTGAGCGGAAGTTACGGCTGTTTCGGACGTTGTTTCTGCCGCAGTTTCCGCTGTATTTTCGGCGGGAGCTTTGCTGCATCCCGATAAAAGCAGCGCAATTGCCGCCGCTGTCAAAATAGTTTTTTTCATTTTTATCAATCCTTTTCAATGTGGATACTACCAAGAATTTTTCTTGCTGTTTCCCGTTCATCGGCATTTGAAAAGCTTGCCGATGCGGAAAAGGTTCTTCCCGATTTGTCCGTGAAGATCAGCAGAATAGCTTCATCATTTTCATATAAGCCGCAGGACATTCCGCTGAAGGTCCCAGATATTTTTTCCGAATTTTTCGGTACACTTATACCGCCCGATACTGCGGTAAAATTACAGCTTCCGTTCTGCCATAAAAACGTTTTGCCTATTTCATTTGCGCTGCCCTCAAAGGGTACGCCGAAGGCAAATTCGTTCAGCTCATACTTAACATATCCCTGCGGAATTTTTCCCGTAACGGTAAGCCGCTGCGAAATATTTTCCGAAAAGCTTTCCGCATAAAATTCGGGATATGTCATCGTCTGAGCTTCGTCATTTTGCTTTTGTCCCGAAAGCTCGTAAAGCAAATTATAAAGCATTTCTCCGTCAAAAACAGCTTCAAAATGCACGCTGTTATTGTATGCCTGACGCAGCTCATATTCCGTCGGAACGGTACCATCAATAACCATATCCGTCAGCCTGTTCATATCGTCGCCCGTAATAAACGCCGTTTTGTCCTCATATATCGTAATGTTCAACTTAGAAGAAAATCCGCCGTTTGCACGATAAAAGCTTATGCTCGCAGCAGGCTTTGACCGCGAAAAATTATCTGCCCTATTAAGCTCACATTGCTTTAAAATATCATATATTTTTTCAAATGCTTCGTAGGCGTTCTGCTTTTTCACCGTAAAGCTTTTTTCTTCAAATGAAATATCCGCCGCCGAAAAATGCGAACCGTCCAGAAACACCGAAAGATCGTTCGTATGATAGGGATAGTTCCACTCCTGCGGTTCGTATTTTTCCATATAAATGTACGGCTCGTAACCGTCGGGTGCGGGGAAATATATCAGCTTCTGCTGACTGCCGGTTCTGTCGGTAACAGCTATGGTTATCTTTTCGTCGGACATCTCCGAAGCATCGGCAAAAACGGCTTTTTCGGGAGAAAACTCCTGCGCAGAGGTAAATGTTATGCCTATGAGCGGAATGACCGCAGCAGCCGATATGACCAGCGCAGACAGCTTGTTGACAGGCTTTCTGACAATAAACCGCATACGCTCCTTCAAAACCTCCTTGCTCGATGCCATTGATGTGGACGCAACGCCGAAGCTTTCCTCGGGCTTCTGCGGAATAAGGTCAATTATCGCCTTGCCGTATGCGAAGCGTTTTTCCTCACCCAGCATTTTTATTGCCGCCTCATCACAGGCACATTCGCAGTCCCGCTTTGACAGCACCGCAGCCGCCCACACAAACGGGTCAAACCAGTAGATACTAAGCAAAACATACCGAAGCACCGTCCATATCAGGTCGCCGTGATAGTAATGACAAAGCTCGTGCGCCGTTATGTAACGGACGGCTTCGCTGTCCTCCGCAGAGTCCTCGGGGATATATATTGCAGGGGAAAACAGCCCGAAAATGCAGGGAGAAACAAGGTCGCAAACCGCATATATCCGCACGGGCGAATCATATTCGACAGCCCTTCTGTTTCTCCTGAGCGTCAGCGAATACAGAACATTCACCGCCCCGAACCAGGTGAGCATTGCCGCCGTGACAAATATCCTTATCCTGTCCAAAATGTCCTGAGGTCCTGCGGTATGCCCTTTAGAAGCAGTATCGCTCACATTATCGGAAACGGAAATTTCCGACGGGATAAAGGGCTCATTTTCATCGGGAATGACCGTATCCGCAGCCACCGAAATTTTCTCCTGCTGCGGAAGGATATGCTCTGCGGCATTCATTACACTTACGGGACTGGGGATAAGCTCAAAGGGCAGCATCAGCCTTACAGCGGCGATCAGCCAGAGAAAATATCTGACGGAGCTTTTTATCTTCCCCTTAAACACCGTTCGGATAAGAATAATTATGGCGATGATAACAGACGATGAAATTACCGCTTCAATCATCTTTGTTCTCTGCCTCTTTCAGAATATCGTAAAGCTCATCAATATCCTCCTTGGACAGAGCGTTCTGCTTTATCATGGAGTTTACCATCATTCCAATGCTTCCTCGGTACAGCCTCTGCAAGAAGGACTGCGTTTCCGAAACTGCCACGTCCTCACGGGTAATAAGCGCAGAATAATGCTTTGCATTTCCTATCTGCTCATAGGAAACGGCATTTTTCGCTTCCATACGCTTCAAAAGCGTAATAACGGTGTGCTTTGTCCAGGCTGTATCGCTGCTTAATGCGTTGGTTATCTGCATTATAGTCATAGGCTGATTTTCCCATAAAAGGGAGATGATTTTCCATTCGGACGACGAGAGCTTGATCTTTTCTTCCATAAGTTTACCTCCAAAAGCAAGGGTTGACAAACGATTACCTATATAATAGCACACAGGTAACCGTTTGTCAACCCTTTAGTTCAATTAAGTTTCCAAAAATTCAGCCGGAAAACGGAAAAGTTCATAAACCGATGTCCCTGACAAACATAAAAATGCACAAAACAATTAAACATAGTTCGGCTTTTATTATATGTCGTCACGAATTTATCACCAAACTAACAAATATATTTAGGAATTCACAGAAATTCAATAATGATATTTTATAATATGAACTTGAAAATATAAGGAAAAGAAGGTAAAAATCAATGGAACTCTATGAAATCTTTATGGATCTTGCGCTCATAATCCTTGCCGCAGAGTGCTTCGGTCTTATTGCCAAAAAGGTTAAGGCACCTCAGGTGGTAGGTCAGATCATCGCAGGTCTTATTATCGGTCCTACGGTTTTGGGACTTGTGCATACGTCGGACTTTATCGGCGCAATGGCAGAGATCGGGGTCATGCTGATAATGTTCTCGGCAGGTCTTGAAACAAATCTCCGGGATCTTATGAAAACCGGTCTGTTAGCGCTCCTTATTGCATGTGTTGGTGTGTTTGTTCCTCTTGTGGGCGGATATTTTCTTTATTCCTTCTACCATTTTGGAGGACTTACCGCAATCGGTTCACCCGAATTCTATGAGTCGCTGTTTATCGGTACTATCATGACCGCTACCTCGGTTGGCATAACAGTCCAGGTGCTTAAGGAAATGGGCAAGGTCAAGACACGCGTCGGAACACTTATCCTCAGCGCAGCTATCATCGACGATATTATCGGCATCGTTGTTCTCACATTTGTTATCAGTCTTGCAGGCGGTTCTGATTCCGCAGGCGGTATCGCAGATATTATTAACAAAAACATGGGCGATGTTGCAAAGGTTATTGTAAACGTGCTTCTCTTCTTTGTATTTACGATACTTTCCGGAATTCTTATTTACAAAATATTTAAAGTGCTCAACAAAAAATATCCTCACCACAGACGTCTTCCGATTTTCGGACTTGCATTTGCAATGCTTATGGCATTCTGTGCAGAAAAGCTTTTCGGCATCGCAGATATTACAGGTGCATATGCAGCGGGTATCATTCTTTGCAGTCTGAAGGACAGCGACTATGTTGCGGAAAAGATGGACATAAGCTCCTATATGATCTTTGGACCTATATTCTTTGTTAATATCGGTCTTAAAACACAGCTTGACAGTCTTGATTCCAACCTTATGGTATTTGCCGTGCTGTTTGTTATCGTTGCTCTTATTACAAAGGTTATCGGCTGCGGCGGCGTTGCCAAGCTTGCAAAATACAACTGGATCGACAGCTTAAAGGTCGGCATCGGTATGATGACCAGAGGCGAGGTTGCGCTTATCGTTGCTTCAAAGGGTCTTTCAGCAGGCATCATGGATCAGAAATATTTTGCACCCGTTATCCTGCTTATTATCTGCTCCTCTATCGTTTCTCCTATTCTTCTTAAGGTTCTCTTCAAAAAGGATAAGGGCGGGGACGACGGAAACACTCCCGACCAAAACGAAGAAGCCGCCAAGGAACTTGAAGCGACAGTTTCGGCAGGCTGATCATCGGGTTTTCCGACAATACGTAATACCAAACACCCATTGATCATGAGAATCTTTCGGCGCAAAAAACCGTATAAGCAGGTTTTTTGCGCCGATTTTTTCGTGATTTAAATGTTGTGCAAAATCATCTATGACCCTTTTGCTTTTGTCTGTAATTTGATCAGAAATTGGTTTTAATTAAAGAATGTATATGAATTTCCCTTATTAGTTTTGCTGTCATAAACGCCCTTGTCCGCAAGCTTATATATGGAATCAAAGGAAAATCCCTCTTTATAAAGCACCGCGCCAAGACTGACGCTTATCTTTTCCGAAATAGGTTCAATGTGTATCTTTAATAGCTCGGAGAAAAACGCCGCTATTATTTCCGACGCAGCAGGCTCGCAATCAATATCCACGAAATATGCGGCAAATTCATCACCGCCAAGGCGCATAACAATATCATTGCTGCGCTTGACCTTTTGCAGTGCCTTCGATATCTCAATAAGCACCTTATCCCCGACGCTGTGACCGTATCTGTCGTTGATATTTTTGAATTTGTCAACGTCAAAAAGGCAGAATAGTCCCTGCCTTTGCATATCAAGAAGCTCGGATATCATTCTTTCGCCGTAGCCGCGGTTATAAATTCCCGTCATAAGGTCGGTCTGCGAAAGATACAGAAGATGATTTTCCTTTTTCTTTTCCTCGTCGATACATTCGACCGCATAGAGAACGTATCTGAGCTTTTCGTTATCGCTGTCTGTCACCTTGATAAATCTTGCCCTGCACCAGCCGTTGACCTTGCCGTGAAAAACTGCGGAGATGACCTTTTTGCCTTTCATTCGTTCATTGAGGGTATTCAGGTTGGTAAATTCGAGAATAAGTTTCTGATGTTCTTCCGAAGTCATCTTTGACATTACATTGCGCATCTTTTCACAGCAGCTGCCGAAGCCCTCCGACCACATTTCTATGAATTTATTGGTTTTTATGGCAAACAATGCATCTTCGGCAAGGTCCAATATATGCAGCGAAATATATACCTCCGACAAACCCGCAAGCGTGTATTCATTAAGCTTCACATTGTCTAACATAAAAAAACACCTCCGATAACGAGCATTTTTATTTATCATAATATACCATATGAAAGGTTGCAAAAGAGCGCCATTTTCATTATTTTTTTCATAGAAATAATTTCTGCAAAAACAAAAAATTTTGTGATAAAGTAACATATACTGCATTGACCGCCGGTTTATGGAAGAAAAAACTTGAAAACCGAAAATAATTGTGATAAAATGAAAGAAATTATTATCGGAGATGATATATTGAAAAAGCTTTCCTATGCGGCTATCGGAAGAATAGCAGCCATACTTCTGCTGCTTGCCGCACTTATTTCGGCATTCATAAGCAGCAATCAGTCAACACAAGCTTTTCTGCTGCCCATTTGCTTTCAGGGTGAATACAGCCTTGACAGCGGCGAAACCTGGCAATCGCTGCCCGAAAACCCCGATATTCCCGCAAAATATGACAGCATTATTCTAAAGGGCGGCTTTGGAGGATATGTCCCCGAGGGAACACCCTTCAACTTTTATCTCAACCACATCACAATGGAAATATTTATAAACGGCGAGCAATTCCTTTGGGACGACGCAAACGAAATAGGTCTGACCGACGCCACCTGCGGCAAAAAGTGGTACCATTGGACAAGCCCTGAAATTTCCGAAGAGGACGTTATGGAGATACGCCTTGCAAATTTTCACAAATTCGGGAACAAAAACGCCTATAATGAGCTGCTGGGGAACATCTACGGCGGTTATGAGGAAATATTTGACAAAATTATGCTTAATAAAGGCAAAGCAAGCAGGGCAATAGGAATTGCCGTGATGGTTGCGGCGATAATGCTGCTGGCGGCTGCGCTGTTTTTCGGGCTTATGCATATTGAAGGCGGTGTAACGGCAGGAAATCTCGGCGCTTTTGCTTTATTTTTCGGCGGATATTTTATTTTAGATACCGTAGACCTTTCCTTATGGAGCTGGTATTTTTCTATTAATACATACGCCCTGCAAATGTGCATAATGCTTTCTGCGACCTGTATGGCGGCTTGCATTGCGGAGAATGTAAAGGCAAAAGCGGCTCACGGTGCGGTCATTGCGTCGGGAGCGGTCAATTCGGTGCTTGCCCTGCTGTCGCTGTTTAATGTTATGGTTATATATGATACGCAGTTTTTCTGGCTGCTTACGCATATTTGCATATATGCCGTGCTGCTTGGCTGCTGTGTTTACGAATGCGTATGCAAAAGGGTCACAGACCGCCTTGCCATGGCTTCGGGTTTTCTGCTGATAATTGCGGCGTTTGCGGATATGATAAGCTTCTTCCTTGGCACGTCCTTTGCGGGGATATGCTCAAAGGCTGTTTTCTTAGGGCTTTTCCTTATACATATTGTGCGGATAATCAGGATAATTCCAATGAATTACAAGGCGGCAAGAGAAGCTGAACAGCTTAAAGCGGAGCTTACGGAAAACCGCATTTCCATTATGCTCAGCCAGATACAGCCCCATTTCCTTTACAACTGCCTGAATACCATCTACGGGCTGTGCGAAAAAGACCCCTCCGCCGCAAAAAAGGCAGTCAGCGATTTTTCCGACTATCTCAGAGGAAATATGGATTCTGTTTCTAGGAACTCCCCCGTGCCGTTTGAAACGGAGCTTAAACACGTCAATGCCTATCTGTCCCTTGAAAAAACACGTTTCAAAAACAAGCTTGAGATCGTGTGGGATCTAAAGGCAACCGATTTTATGCTGCCTGCCCTGACGGTACAGCCCCTTGTGGAAAACGCCGTAAAGCACGGCATATGCAAAGCCGAAAACGGCGGCAGACTTGCCATATCATCAAGAGAGCTTGACGACAGATATGAAATCGAAGTTTCCGATAACGGCATCGGCTTTGATGTTAACACTCCGCCCAATGACGGCAAGAGCCACCTTGGCATTGAAAATGTCCGCAACAGGCTTTGGAAGATGTGCAAAGCTTCCCTTGAACTGTCAAGCGAGGTAGGAAAGGGAACATCTGCGGTAATTATTTTGCCGAAGAAAACGAAAAACACGGAGGGAAAAGCAGTATGAAAATTATCGCCGTTGACGATGAAGAGATAGCTTTGGAAAACCTTGAAAGTGCAATTCATGAAGCCAAGCCCTCTGCGGAGGTCGCAGCCTTTGACAAAAGCTCCGCCGCCCTTGCATATGCATCGGAGAATAAGTGCGAAGCGGCTTTCCTTGATATAAATATGGGAGGGATAAGCGGAATTGCTCTTGCAAAAAAGCTAAAGCTTGCAAATCCCGAAATAAACATTATTTTTACAACAGGATACAGCGAATATGCCCTTGAAGCGGTGGAAATGCACGCCAGCGGATATATAATGAAGCCCATAACCCCCGAAAAGATAAGCTATGAGCTTGACGACCTGCGGTTTCCCGTTACTGAAGGGGGTGAAAAGCTTCGTATCCAATGCTTTGGCAGCTTTGACGCTTTTGCGGGGCTAAAGCCCGTTGTCTTTAAGTACAGCAAGGCAAAGGAAATGCTTGCATATCTGGTGGACCGAAACGGCGCAATGTGCAGCAACAATGAGATAATATCCGTTCTCTGGGAGGACGAGGACCCTGTCCGCAAGATGACCTATTTCAAAAGTGTGCGCCGTGACCTGCTGTCGGTGCTGAAAAGCATAGGCTGTGCAGACCTTATCATTCAGCGTCGCGGTGAGATAGGCATTGACAAGGAAAAGGCTGACTGCGATTATTTCGACTGGCTGGAAGGCAAGGCGGAGGGCATAAACGCTTACAGGGGTGAATATATGCAGCAGTATTCATGGGCGGAGCTTACTCACGGAACTATTGAATAATTATAAAAGACGTCCGATTTCGGGCGTTTTTTGTTTTTAAATGTAAATTTTTTGTTGATTTGTCGGAAAATGGCAGTTTGTGGCGCTCTTTTGCATCCTTTTGTGTGATACTATTATGATGTATAAATGTATGGAATTTTTTTACAGGACAAAAGGAGGAATTTTTTCTTATGAAAAAATCAAGGCTTAAGAGGGTGCTGGCAGGCATTTCGGCAGCGGCAATGGCGTTTTCGCTGATTTGCTATGCCCCTTTAAATTGGTGTGCTGAAAGTCCTTATGTTATTAAGGCAAGTGCACTTGCAGCTGAATCAGGCTATATAACTGACAGCAACGGTATTATGTCATATAAATTCTGTTCCTATAACAGCTCCTATGACAGCGTTGATCTGCATGGCGTTTTTAACGGCAGCTGGAAACAGGTAACATTTTATAACGAAGGTTTCAGAAGCGTTTTGCGTGTAGGCGAGTCTACCTGCTACCCCGATGTGCAGAACGGAACTGAAACAACATCCGGTCTGTCCGTTAAGTTTGAGCCTGTATTTGTAAGTGACGGCAAGCTGATACAGCTTGTTTACAACGTTACAAACAATAGCGAATCGCCGGTTACTTTCGACTTTGCTATCGGTTCGGATGTTCAGATAGGCAATTGCGACAGGGCTCCTATAACCAAGCTTGACAAAACAAAGGACGGACAGGAAACTGGTTTCCTTATGGAATCTTATTCAGATTATGACAAAAATGATGAAGGTATTTATGCAGGCTTCGGCTTGATAATGAATGGTGCTAAGGGAGCCAATGCTTCCGATTTCTGGTATGGACATTATGGTGACGTCGGCAGTAATATGTTTTCAACTGCACCTGCAAACAATCTGACCAAGGCTGATAATGTGGACAGCGGTGCAACTGTTTCCTGGAAAAACCGCACAGCTGCTCCCGGCGAAACTGTAAGCCTTTCCGCTTATGTTGGTATCGGTTCTGCCGAAGAGCTTAAAGCGCTTATCAAGGAAATGCTTAGCGCTACCACCGACTATAAGAACGAACAGCTTACAGACCTTGAGCCTAACAGCCGGTATGAGCTTACCATTACCGAGAGTGACGGAACTCAGACAAAACACCCTATCACCTCCACTCCCGAGGGTACTATTCCTATGACCGGAACAGACTACAACGGAGACCCTTACACTATGATAGGCAAAAGCTCATCTCTTGTCAAAAAGGGTGACGGAGAGAGCACAGCGGACAGCGATCCCATTACAATAGATATTGCAGACCGTCCCGATGCTCCCGATGACCCAAATGTTCCCAAAGGCACCGTTGATGATATTATCAATCCCTCCGATGTGGAAACTACCGGAAATTCCATCACTTTCCCATCAAACCCGAATACCGAATACACCATTGACGGCGGCAATACCTGGGTGACTCCCGACGAAAACGGAAACATTGTTTTTGATAACCTTACCGAGGGCGAGGAATATACCATTCAGTCAAGAACTCCCGCCACGGATTCCTCTCCCGCTTCTCCCATTTCCGAAGGCGTTAAGATCGTTGTTAAGAATATGGTGACCGAAGATGATATTGATATAAGTGCAGATGACCTTGTTTTCACAGGCGAGCCTCAGAGCATAGAGGTTATATGCGATGACCCCGATGTGACTATTACATATTCCACATCTCTCGATGAAGAGTTTACCTCTGATATCCCTGTATTCACAGATGACGGTGTTTATACCGTTTATTACTGCGCTGAAAAGCCCGGCTGTTATCCCAAGTACGGTTCTTATACCGTTACTATCGTAAAGACTTATGAATTTGACAGCGCAGAGCATTGGAAAATCATTAACGGCGTGAGAACATCAGTTGGCGTTCATACATTCGGTGATTGGAAAACCTTGACCGAACCCGATTGTGTGACAGATGGCAGAAAAAAGCACATCTGCACAGTATGCGGTTATTACGAATTTGAACCAATTGACGCCGAAGGTCACACTCCTGTTTCCGCAGATAATGCAAAGGCTCCCACCTGTACGGAAGCAGGCAAGGAAAGCGATACTATATGTGATGTATGCGGCGATACAATTGCTGAGGGTGATGATATACCCCCGACAGGACATGATTGGAGCACGGCATATACCAATGATACACAGTACCATTGGCACGAGTGCGGCAACACAAACTGTCCCGTGACCGCTGACAGCGATAAGGACGGCTATGCTGCACATATTTCAAGCGGTGCTGCCACTGAGGATAATGACGAACACTGCACAGTCTGCGGATATGTTATCAAGCCCGCCCTTTCCCACGTTTGTCAGAACAATGTTCCCACATTCGTTCCCGAAGTCCCCGAAACCTGCACAACAGACGGCGTAAAGGCACATTATGTATGCCGCTGCGGAAAGCTTTATTCCGATTTAGCTGCAACTGTTGAAGTAACAACAGCAGACCTCAAAATACCCGCACATCACGTATGGAGCGATGTTTGGTCAAGCGACGACACACAGCATTACCACCTTTGCTCGGTATGCGGAGAGAAGAACGACACCGCTGCGCATACATTCAATGACGGCGTAGTTATCAAGGAGCCAACCGAGGACACAGAGGGCGAAAAGAAGCTGACATGCACAGTCTGCGGATATGAAAAGACAGTTTCTATCCCGAATATTGCCCACGTTCACAGCTATACCACACAGAATTTCGACAGAGCATATCACTGGAATGAGTGCCGCTGCGGAGAGATCTCCGACAAGGCTCACCACATTTACGGCGATTGGACTATAACAGAGCTTGCAACACCCGAATCAGACGGAACAAAGGAAAGGTCCTGCGTTGTCTGCGGTTACATTCAGACAGGTGTTGTAAAGTACATTCCCGATGATATTGTCAATATCCCTTGACACATTTTCTACCCAAAATCCAAAATTGCTTTGGAATCAGCTCTCCGAAATGGAACAAATATCCATGGAGCGTAGCGAAATGGATATTTGTTCCATTTCGGGCGTCGCCCGGTCAGGC
>JAGAJN010000004.1 GCA_017828975.1 Oscillospiraceae bacterium
ATCACGACGGACAAGCGTATCCGCGACATTGTGAACAAATCCACCGCGCCGCAGGGACAAAACGAGCTTGAAATCGCAGGCTACCGCAACGCGCTAGACCTTATCCACAGCAGTTACTCCGACATTCCGTTCAGCGAAAAAAGTATACTGGAGCTGCACCTAATGCTCCTCCAGCCCAGCGGCGACGACCTCGCGGGGAAGTACAAGACGGAGGATAATTTCATCATGGAAACCGACCGCCTGGGAGTACGCAGCGTGCGTTTTACGCCGATTCCCGCGAGCGAAACTTCCGCGTCGATGGAGCAGCTTATTCTTGCGTATCACGACGCGTATTCGGAGTCGGAAATCAATCCACTGCTGCTTATCCCGTGCGTGATTCTGGATTTCCTCTGCATTCACCCGTTCCGCGACGGAAATGGCAGAATGTCAAGATTGCTGTCGCTGCTGTTGTTGTATAAATGCGGATTCAGAGCGGGTAAATATGTGTCGATTGAGGAGCGGATCAACACCTACAAAAATTATTACTATACGTCCTTGCAGAAGTCCTCGGAGCGCTGGCACGAGAATGACAATAACTACTTTCCGTTCATCGACAACTTCCTGTTTAACCTGAAAATGAGCTACTTTGAACTGGACAGCAGATTTGCAAATTTCAAGGATAAAAAGATAACAAAGAAACAGCGAATCGGGGAGTTTATAACGGGCAGTCTGCTGCCTGTTTCCAAACGTGATATTTGCGACAAACTTCCCGACATCAGCGTAACTTCCGTCGAGGTCGAACTCGGCAGATTACTGAAATCCGGCGAAATCGAGAAAATCGGAAACGGACGCGGGACGAAATACCGCCCTGTAATCAAGACCGAATAACCCCGCGCAACGCAGAGCTTCACGCGCTGACGAAAAAAGTCTCTCGCTCGTTTTGGACGAACAGGGGTAATGTCAGCTACGTTCTATTTAGTTACGTTGTACTATATTCAGTGTGTCTTTGCTAGTTGCTCTCGCATTTTGTTTACCGGCTCAATTAATTTTTGTTCCAGCAATTTGTTACACTTTAATTTGATAACACGTATTTTATAACACTCTTTCAACGGAAAATGTAGATATGCCCAACATATTATGGCTTTATAAAACAAAGAGCTGCGCTTCTTTAATGAAACGCAACTCTTATGCTTATATTTTTATTATAAAGACGAAATGCACTGTGAATATGCCCCAATATTTAGTCAACAACACATTCCACAACAGCACAAGGCGGAATATTCAGCTTTAAAACATTATCCTTGATGACTGCCGTATGCTCGGTAATGCTCACCCTGTCGGGACAGTCGAAGTCGTTATAGCTGTGCGCCTCGTTTGTAAGTATCCTGCACGAAACCGATGATGCTTTAAATCCGAAAATGCTGCATTCAACAGCAGCCTCTTCCGTAAGCGAACAGTTTGCGGCGGTAACGGTCATACTCTTTTCGTTCACCGATGCGGAAACCGAGATCATCGGAGCATTTTTGCCTTCCGACATATTTTCATTTTGCGTATAGCAGTAAACTGCCTCGTTGTTTTGGTGTGTTTTAAAAAGGTCGAAAACGTGATATGTCGGCGTTTTTATCATCTTACCGCCCTCTGTAAGAATGACCGATTGGAGAACATTCACCGCCTGCGCAAGGTTTGCCATTACAACACGGTCGCTGTGTCTGTTAAAAACATTCAGCTCTATTGCAGCAACGATAGCATCACGCATTGTATTCTGCTGATATAAAAATCCCGGGTTCGTACCCTCTTCTACCTTATGCCAACAGCCCCACTCGCCTATTACAAGTCCTATTTTCTTTTCGGGATCATAGCGGTTCATTATCTCCGAATGTCTTGTGATAAGCTCATCGGAAAAGTTCGCTGCAGCGATAGTTTTATAATAAAGCTCATCGTCAAAATCGGTGGCTGATTCCATTTCGGGCCATACGGGCATCGTATAATAATGCAGGTCGATAGCATCAACGGTATTGCTGTCAAGATTTTTCATCATGACCTCTGTCCAGTTATAGTCGGCAGAGCTTGGACCGCAGGCTATTCTGTAAAGTCTGTTTCCCGAATAATTGCGGCAGAACGTCTGATACCTTTTATAAACGTCGGCGTAATATTCGGGACGCATATTTCCTCCGCAGCCCCAGTTTTCATTGCCGACACCGAGGTATTCGAGCTTCCACGGCTCGGCTCTGCCGTTTTTCTTTCTCTGCTCTGTGAGAGGCGATTCCGCATCTGAGGTCATATATTCTATCCATTCGGACATTTCACGAACACTGCCGCTGCCAACATTGCCGTTTATATAAGGCTTGCAGCCAACAAGCTCACAGAAGCGCATAAATTCGTGTGTACCGAAAGAATTATCCTCCGTAACTCCGCCCCAGTTCGTGTTCACGATCTTTCGGCGCAGAGATTTTTCGCCGATTCCGTCCTGCCAGTGATATTCTTCCGCAAAGCAGCCGCCGGGCCAGCGGAAAACGGGAGCTTTTATATTTCTGAACGCCTCGATAATATCATTCCTTATTCCGTCTGTATTCGGAATAGGTGAATTTTCACCCACATATATACCGTTGTAGATACATCTTCCGAGATGCTCGGAAAAATGTCCGTATATCTCGGGAGAGATATGTCCGAGCCTGTCGTCTGCATTTATTAGTATTGATATTTTTTTCATATTATACCTCCGCCGCATACTGAATTATTATATTATCAGTATAAATCATTGACTTTTGTATTGCAATGACTTATAATATTATTATACTAACCGTTCGTACTTTGAGGTGATGATATGATAAGTATAAACACAGTCTGTCAGAACGTAAGACACAAAGGGAATTTTGAAATATGCAGACCGGATGGTTCGGGAGATGATCTTCTTGTTATCTTCAAGACCTCCGCTGTTCTGATACAAAACGGCGAAGAAATAACCGTTTCTCCCGACAGCCTCATTTTATACAGCAAGGGAACAATGCAGCATTACAAAACTCTATGCGGAAGTTATGTTAATCACTTTGTCCATTTTGATACGGACGATACCGAGCTTATGAATGGGATAAAAACTGACACGCTTATCACCTCGGCGGATATTCCTGCAATTGAAGAGCTGCTTGCTATATTATGCCGTGAAAATGTAGCCGGTTCGACCAACAGGAAACAATACGAAAATATGCTTATGCAGATGATACTCATGAAAATATCCGAAAGCAGCATAAATCCTGACAGCGATAAAAGCCGCATTTCCGCTCTTGAAATGCTCCGCACCGATATTTACAGCAATGCAGGGAGCTACAGCAATATATATCAGCTTGCTGAAAAAATGAATCTGAGTCCGTCATATCTTCAGGCAATATACAAACGGAAATTCGGGATAAGCTGTTATGAAGATATTTTATCCGCAAAGATCAAGACAGGACAGTATTATCTTTCGACCACCGATATGACCGTTAAGGAAATATCCGACCTCTGCGGATACGGAAATGAGATATGCTTTATGAAGATATTCAAAAAAAGAACAGGGATCACACCGAGTGAGTACAGGAAAATTTCCAAGAATGATAATTTGAAAAACAACTTTATATGGTAAGGAATAAACTTTTATGATGAATTTTTTTGAACATAGCGCAGATATTGCTTCGGTTGGCATAATCGTTGATTTTACAGAAGATACGGAAACATATATTGTATATTATCTATTTTCTTTTCAGCAAATTCAAGCTCTGTCAGCGTGATCTTCATAAAAAAATCGGGTTGTCCGTTAAGGGCAACCACGATCGTGCAGAAAAATATATTGACTTGTTCAAAGGGATATTTAACCATCAATATTTTGTCTGTATCTGCTTTCTGTAATCGGTAGGCGGAACTCCGACATAAGCACGGAATTTCTTACTGAAATAAAGCATATCGGCAAATCCGAGTGCATCGGCTATCTCGCCTACCGACATCAATGTTGAACGCAGAAGATGACAGGCTTTTTTCATCCTTGCGGCATTGTGATACTGCCCCATTGAAATGCCTTTTTCACGCTTGAACTCTGCTGCAAGACGGCTGTAGCTCAGATAGAATTGTTCGCTTATGAGTGCTTTTGAAAAGTCCATGTCCGTCTGCGTGTCAAGGAAAGCGCATATTTTATCCATGACGCTCTCACCCTCAGACTGTTCCAAACATAGGTCGAGCAGGATATCATAAAGCTGTGCATTGGTGCGAAGCTTCCGCATTTTTTTCGAGCTGTGAAAGGCTTTGCACAGCATATAAAGCTTTTCTTCGATAATACTGCCCGCCAATCCGCACGTTTTCTTCGGGAGATAAACTTTCTCTGTTCCTTTTTCATCGGGCAAAGAAAAATGGACATATATCCAGCGTGTCCCTCTGAGAGTTTCAATCTTTCCAAAGTGGCGCAGTCCATTTTTCAGGAAAAGCAATTCTCCTGCCCCTATTTCATAGTCAATGTCATTCTCCGATACATACATCACACCGTCCGTAACAAGTATCATAACGTTAAAATCTGCCATTCTGTCCATATGATAAAAGCTATCCGTAGCCGTAAGTATGTCACAGTCGGATACGAGTGGCAGAGTTTTTTCATCCACTGATACAAGTGCAATAATATTTTCCATATAATCAGAACTTTTCTCCATTTAAAATATTGTTTTATAGTATTATAATACATATAAGCTCAAAAGTCAACAAGGAGGAGCAAGCTTATGAAAACACAGAAGCAGATTCCCGTTACTTCATACAAGGCATCGGGATTTACGGAAAAATATCAGAATATCGTCCACAGCACTGTCATTCCATATCAGTACAGTGTGCTTTGGGACAAGGCTGACGGTGCGGAAAAGAGCCACGTTGCCGCCAACTTTATCAACGCCGCAAAGGCTCTCAGAGGTGAAGACCCCGGGGACGGCTTTTACGGAATGGTCTTTCAGGACAGCGATGCTTACAAATGGCTCGAAGCAGCGGCTTATGCGGTCGCAGACAAGCCTGATGAAAACCTCGAACGGCAGGCTGACGAGCTCATTGACCTTATCGCCGATGCGCAGGACAAGGACGGCTATCTCAACACATTTTTCACTATAAAGGACACGGAAAAGCGCTGGACAAATCTGCTCGAGGGTCATGAACTGTACTGCTCGGGACACCTCATCGAAGCCGCCTGCACTTATTACGAAGCAACGGGAAAGCGAAAGCTTCTTGATATTGCCGTAAAAAACGCCGAGTGCATCTATGATCGTTTCGTCATGCAAAATACCGAGGGTATTCCTGGACACCCCGAGATCGAACTTGCCCTGCTGAGATTATACCGTCTTACCGAAAACAAGCATTTTCTTGAACTTGCCCAAAAATTTATCAACGAGCGAGGAAAAGCTCCCGACTTTTGGGCGAGAGAAGCGAAAAAGCGCAGTTGGAGCGTTTGGAACAGCGACCCTTGGGGCAATGATTACCGACAGAGTGCAAAGCCTGTCCGTGAACAAACCGAAGCTGTTGGGCACGCTGTCCGCGCAGTATATCTTTACACGGGAATGGCTGACCTCGCCGCCGAAACAGAGGACAAAGAGCTTTTTGCAGCTTGCCGCCGCTTGTGGGAAAACATCGTCCACAGAAAAATGTACATAACGGGCGGCATAGGCTCGACCGTTCAGGGCGAAGCCTTCACAGTTGACTACGACCTGCCGCCCGATACGGCTTACTCCGAAACCTGCGCAGCGATCGGCTTGATATTCTTTGCGGAAAAGATGCTTGAAAACGAGATAAACGGCGAATACGGCGATGTTATGGAGCTTGTTTTCTACAACACCGTCCTCGCAGGAATGCAGCTTGACGGAAAACGCTTTTTCTATGTAAATCCGCTTGAAGTTGACATCGGCATTTCGGGAAAAGCCTGCACACATTCACATGTTCTCCCTTCACGCCCGAAGTGGTATGCCTGCGCATGCTGTCCTCCGAACGCAGCAAGGCTCATCGGCTCTATCGGAAAATATGCTTACGGCGAAAAGGGCGATACTGCTTACTGTCACCTTTTCACATCGGGAAAAGTAAGCTTTTCAAACGGAATGAAGCTTGAATGTACGACCTCTTATCCCTATGATATGACGATAAAATACAACATTTCGGGTCGCGGAAAAGTCGCTGTTCGCATACCGAAATGGAGCAGGGAATTTTCGCTCAAAGTCAACGGCAAGGTTACTTCGGTCATTCCCAAGAATGGATATATTTACATTGATGTAGACGAAAAAGCTATGATCGAGCTTGCCCTTGACGGAACTCCGAGATATGTAAGAGCGTCAAACAAAGTTCCAAGACTTACGGGAATGACAGCGCTTATGAGAGGTCCTCTCGTTTACTGCTTTGAGGGCACGGACAATGACGATGTAAGGTCGATACGCATTGACAGGAGTCAGAAGCCTTTTGCCGGCGAATTTGAACCCGATCTTCTCGGTGGAACGATACAGCTCACAGCAAAAGCTTTCCGTGCAGAGGACTGCGACGATCTTTACAGCTGCGAAGCTGAAAAACTTACTCCGTGTGATGCGGTCGCTGTCCCCTATTACACATGGGGCAATCGCGGCGAGAACGATATGAGGGTTTGGATGAATACCATATAAAAACGAATCGAATCCTATAATTTAAGGGGAAATATTTATGCGAACTGAAATAGAACTTAACAACGGATGGCGCTTTGCTAAGATATATAATCTGGGAATAAGCGAAAATGATGCAGTTACACCCGAATTTGACGATTGCTCATGGGAAAAGATCTGCCTGCCTCACACTTTTAATGCAACTGATAGTGTAACAAGCAGCTATTATAAATGACTGACCTGTTACCGCCGAGATTTGGAGCTTTCGACAAAATACAAGGGCAAGGCACTATACATTGAATTTGGGGGAGCCAACACTACTGCTAAAGTGTTTGTGAATGGCTTTTTTGCCGGAAAACACGATGGAGGCTATTCTGCTTTTCGCATAAGCATAACAAATTCTGTACGCTATGACAGAAAAAACCAAATTGCAGTCCTTGTTGACAATTCACCCACAAATTACATTGCTCCAATTACTGAACAGGGAGATTTTACAAAAATGGGTGGATTGTACCGAGAAGTTAAATTAATTGCCGCCGAACCTGTTCACATTGCACTGGAGGACAGTGGTTCCTGCGGAGTCTACATCACACCACATAATATTACATCAGACAGCGCAGACATTGATGTACTGATAAAGCTTGATTCCGCCAACAACATAGAGGCAAAGGCCGTAATTTTTGCCCCGGACGGAAAGCCTGTTGCAGAAATGTGTGGACATACAGAAAGCGACAGGCTTACACTTTCGAAAAAAATATCTGCTCCGCAGTTGTGGGATGGTGTAAACTCTCCCTGTCTGTATCGTGCCGAAGTCACCCTATTTTATGGGGACAAAGCAACAGATATGGTATCCGAAAATTTTGGCATAAGGACATATCATATTAACCCTGAGGATGGTTTTTTCCTTAACGGAAAGTCTTATCCTCTTCATGGTGTGAACTATCATCAAGACAGCTTTGAAAGCGGCTGGGCAATGACAAATATCCAACGTGAACGTGATTATGGAATTATTCGTGATATGGGTTGCAACGCTGTAAGAATGGCTCATTATCAGCATTGCAGTCAGGAATATTCACTGTGTGACGATTTCGGTATTTGTGTTTGGACAGAGATAGGGATTATAAACAAAATGTCTCCGGATGAAAGCGAACGTCACATTCTTGCAGATGGCTTTGCAGAAAATGCAAAACAGCAGCTTATTGAGCTTATCAGGCAGAATTACAATCATCCATCAATCATCTTATGGGGAATATCTAATGAACTTCACCAAATGTCTGATGAAATTTTTGCTTTATACCAAGAACTTTATGAGCTTGCCTGCAAGGAGGACAACACAAGGCTGAAAACTTATGCAGACAATCAGTTCTATGGCAGATTTTTGCAGCTTCCCGCAGATGTCGTAGGATATAACCGTTATTTCGGTTGGTATAAGGAAGCAGGCGATGCAGAACATTTCGGAGAATGGCTTGACTTATACCATAATTCAAAGGAAAAACGTCCGATATGCATTTCTGAATACGGCGGTGGCGGAGCCCTAACACAGCACAAGGACAGCATAGACTGGCTGAACGATATTGACCCGAATGGAGCTCGTCATTATGAAAATTAGCAGTCACAGCTTCACGAAATTGTTTGGCGGCAATTTTCTGCAAGAAAATATCTTTGGGCAGCATTTGTATGGTGTATGTTTGATTTTCCTTCCAGTGGTCGTGAAGAGGGCGATACGATAGGCCAGAATGATAAGGGTCTATGCACGAGAGAACGCATACCCAAAGATGCGTATTTCTTTTACAGGTCTGTATGGAGCAGTGAGAAAACTATCTACATTACTGAGCGCCGTCATAACGTAAGACCTTGCAATGTACCATTTATAAAGATATATTCAAATGCACAAAGTATTGAGCTTATCGTGAACGACAGGTCGCTTGGCATAATAAAACGCAGCGAATTGCCAAATAGCAATAATACTGTTTTTGTATGGAACAATGTTAATATAAATAAAAATGAGAAAAATACTGTTACTGCAAAAGCGACATTTGATGATGACACGATAAAGTATGACAAAGTTTGTTGGTATGGCGAATAACAAAGCAAATGTAAAAAATCGATCATATCGAACATCTACATTGCAATAGAAAAAGCGTTACCTATCGAATTGAAAGGTAACGCTTTTTTTATGCTCTGTTTAGCCTGCTAAGCTTTTTGACAAATAAAACGGAAATAATAAGCACAAGCGGAAATACACAGCCTGCAAACATACCCTTTTGAATATTATCTCCTGCATTTTGGGAAATATTACCCACAACTGCAGGTCCGAGTGCACCGCCCATATCTCCTGCCATTGCCAGAAGTGCAAACATGGCCGTACCTCCCGAAGGTATCTTAGCCGAACAGATGCTTATAGTTCCGGGCCACATTATTCCTACCGAAAAACCGCACACTATGCAGCCGACAAGTCCCAGCAGAGGTATCTCCGACAAAGATGCTGTAATATAGCAAGCAAGACAAAGAGCCCCCGAACCGATCATAAATTTCATAAGATCAATTTTTTCACCATATTTTCCGTACAATGACCGGCTTATACCCATTGTAACGGCGAACATACACGGGCCTGCGATATCTCCCATTGATTTGGAAAGACCCAGTGCAGATTCTGTAAACGCAGATGCCCACTGTGCCATCGAAAGTTCAGATGCACCTGCACATACCATAAGCAGAATGGAGAGCCAAAACAGCGGAACTTTAAGCAGACTGCCAATACTCATTCCCTTACCGCCCTCTGTCGGATGCTCGATTGGACATACTGCAAAATTGAATACATTATATAGCGGAATTATCGCCCAGATGCAGGAGAGCCATTTCCAGTTCTCTATCCCGAACAGTGCAAAGAACAGCGTTGAGAGCAGTATGACTGCGACCGACCCCCAGCAGTAGAAAGAATGGAGCAGGCTCATCGCCGCCTCCTTATGCTCAAAAGGGCACGCCTCAACGATAGGGCTTACAAGCACTTCCGTAAGACCGCTGCCTATGGCATAAAGTACTGTACTGATTATTATTCCTGCAAACGGATCGGTTGTGACCTGAGGAAGAAAAGCAAGTCCGATAAGTCCGACCGCCGAAAGCAGCTGCGAACCAACAACACAATTTCTGTAGCCTATGGTATCTGCAAAACGTGCACACAAAATATCAACAATAAGCTGTGTAATAAAAAACACAGATGAGATAAGCGCTATTTTTCCTAAAGAAATATTGTAATTATTATGAAAAGTAAGAAACAGCAGCGGTGCAAAATTTGCAGCTATTGCCTGTGTAACAAATCCCAAGTAACAGGCTATCAGCGTTTTTTTGTAATTCATATTTACGTTCCCTTCATTTTATTGAATAACAGCAGTATAAGGTAATTCTATTGTTTTCGCACAGACTTTTTACCTTATTGCAGTATTATAGTTTATATATTATGTAAACAGCTTCTCCGCCGATATTTTAACGGAGAAGCTGTTTCTTAATTAAGTGATATTTTTAAACCAATCGATAATTTATCCGATCTTCTTAAATACAGGCATAACATCAAGAGGTGCGGGAACGGTGACGGTCTGACCGCCGCTGTAGATCTTCTTGTCGGAGATGCTCTCCCACTGACCCTTTGGCAGATATACACTGCGCTCTCTTGCGCCAAGCTCAAGCACGGGAGCAACAAGATAATCGCTGCCGAACATATACTGCTCGGGAAGTTCCCAGCACTTTTCATCATCGGGGAACTCAAAGAACATTGTGCGGATAACAGGCGCGCCTGTCTTTGCGGTCTCTTCCATAAGTCCTGCAATATAATCCTTCATGGAAAGACGGATATCCAGCCACTTCTTCATGATCTCATAGGCTTCCTCACCGTAGCTCCAGAGCTCGTTGGGGTGACCTGTGTAAAGATATCCGCCGCCGAAATCACGGTCATCAAGCTTGGGGATATCCCAGTCGGGGCCGCGGTTTCCGTGCATGCGCAGGATAGGGCAGAACACTCCGTACTGATACCAGCGTATGAGAAGCTCCTTGAAATCGGGGTCGTCCCAGTTGTCTGTCATAAATCCGCCGATGTCGGTGGTCCACCAGGGAATGCCTGCAAGGCCCATGTTCTGACCAGCGATGACCTGATCCTTAAAGGACTCAAAGTTGGACTGAACGTCGCCTGTCCAAACAAGTGTCCTGTACTTCTGGCTTCCTACCCATGCGGAACGGCAGAGGTTGACTGCCTCATGGTCGCCCTCGGCTTCCTGTCCGTTATAGAATGCCTCAACATACTTCTTGGGATATTCGCAGCCCACCTTTGAGCCACGTCCGGTATAGTAGCGGTAGTTTTCAAAATCGTACGTGGTGCTGTCAGGCTCGGAGTTGTCCAGCCAGAAAAGGTCGATGCCCCAGTCACGGTAATTCTGCTTGCACTTGCTCCATACAAATTCCTGAGCTTCGGGATTGAAGAAATCAACCGTGCCGCAGTCGCCCTCATAATCATAGGTCTGCACCGAACCAACATCGGTGGTGCTCATGAGAGCCTTCTGCTCCATTTCATAATAGTTCTCGCTGCGCTTATCCACAGACGGCCATACGGAGACCATGACCTTTGTTCCCATGGCATGAAGCTCATCGGTCATTGCCTTTACAGCGTCCCTGCTCCAGTATTTCTCGTCAAATTTCCAGTCGCCCTGATGCGGCCAGTGGAAAAAGTCGATAACGATAACGTCAAGCTTGATGCCCAGCTCCTTGTATTTTCTTGCGACCTCAAGCACCTCATCGGGAGTGCGGTAACGGAGCTTGCACTGCCAGAGACCAAGATAATCCTTGCTCATAACAGGCGCTCTGCCCACGCATTCTGTGTAGTTGGTCACGATCTGAGCGGGAGTATCGTCGGCGGTTATCCAGTAATCCACCATATCGCTCTCATCGGATATCCACTTGGTGATGTTGGTTCCGAAAGCCGCCTCGCCTGTTGAGGGATTGTTCCAGAGCATGCCGTAGCCCTTGTCTGATACCACAAAGGGAACGCTTACCTGAGAATTTCTCTGCTCAAGGGGAAGAACAGAACCTTTAAGGTCAAGTATAGGCATCTGGTACTGACCCATACCGAACAGCTTTTCTTTGGGGTCGGACTCGAAGCGGACGGTTATCTTAAAGTCATCGGAAGCAAGTCCCTTGTATTCACGGGATCTTATCTTGTAGCAGATAGCCTCCTTGCGTATGGAGCCGTAATAATAGCTGTAATATTCCTGCAGGATAAGCTCATTGTCCTTGTAAAAGCAAATAATGCCCACGCCGTTTACAGTGGCTTTGATCTTTCCGTTCACTATCTCAGCCGTTTCGCTGCCCTCGGCAATGGTCACCTTTGCGCTGTGTGCCACGTTCTCGGTAAGAGCATGAGCGTCCTGGGGGAGCTTTTTCAGAAGGGTGGTCCTCACACGAAGAGCATTGTTGCCCCAGCCCTCTATGCGGATAGTTTCATTTCTCGAATGTGCAATAAGTGCGCCGTTTTCTTCAGTAAATCTTATCATTTTAATACCTCCCGTAAAATTTCCGTATTGACTGTTCACTGAATTTATAGTATAATTATAACATCAAAAAACACGGATAGGTATAAATATAATGTCCAAAACTATGAAAATATCGTCAAGTGAGGAAACGTAATGTCTATTTTAGATTACAGTGTGCTGCGTAATGAGGATTACGGCACAAATCCGCCTTTTAAATCAGATGAAACGGGACTGCACGGAGATGCCGAATTTCCGATAGCCGTATATCATGCCGATGTCACAAACAATTTTGTGAGCTGGCACTGGCATGAGGAGCTTGAATTCGGATTTGCGGTGGAGGGCAGCGTGCTTATGGAATGCGGCAAAAACAAGCACATACTGAACAAAGGCGATATTTATTTTATCAACAGCAACACTCTTCACGCCATGTTCAAAGCGGAGACGGGTCAAAAAAGCGTGTTCCGCTCTGTTGTGGTGCATGGTTCCATAGTGGGCGGAAAAGAGGACAGCATCTACCATCGGAAATATGTTGCGCCCATAACGGGCAACAGCGGACTGCGTGAGCTGATATTCACCCCCAAGGACGGCAGCTATTCAAAGATACTGGGGCTGCTCACAAACATCTGGAACACGGAAAATATCAGAGTGCCCAATCACGAGCTTATAGTACGCAACGAGCTTTCCGAGCTTTTCCGAATACTTATCCATATGTCGGAAAAGAATATGTCGGCGCGACCTGCCGCCAGCATTGCCCAGGAAACAAGGCTCCGTGACATACTGCTTTTTATCCACGACCATTACGCCGAAAAGATCACACTTGATGACATGGCAGCCGCCGCATTCATCAGTAAAAGCGAGGTGCTCAGGTGTTTCAGGAACATAACGGGTCAGTCCCCGTTTGAGTATCTGAAAAATTACCGTCTGCGAAATGCGGCGTACATGATACAGAACACCTCCGACCCCATAAACACCATCTGCGGTCTTTGCGGCTTTGATGACCACAGCTATTTCTCCAAGGCTTTTAAGGAGGTTTATGGGTGCAGCCCAAGGGAGTTTAAGAAATAAATAATAAAAACAACGTAAAATCGGCATTCCCGACCGTATATACCATGTTTCAACAGGTGTTCCGGTCAGTGCAAACCGGCAGCGGCTGTTCACGGATTTCACCGCCTTTGCCGTCTGCGTGGAGCTGTTCTTGATGTACTGCGCTTCGTCCAGAAATTCATAGCAGAATTCATGCTCCTGATACTCCGCGAAGTCCCTTGCGATAAGGGAATAGGAGGTTATCACAACATCGTATTTTTCCATTTCTGCGAACTGCGCGGCGCGCTCGGAAGCCGTTCCCATGACGGCAAGCACCCGCAGTTCCGGCGCGAATTTTTCAATCTCGCCCTGCCAGTTCAGTACAAGGGAAGCCGGACATACGACAAGGCTTCTGCCGCCTTTGGAGCGCTTTTCATCAAGCATCAGTGCTATCGCCTGCAATGTCTTTCCAAGTCCCATATCGTCCGCGAGGATTCCGCCCAGACCGTACGCAGACAGCGTTTTCAGCCATCGGAACCCGTAAATCTGATACTCGCGCAGAATACCGTCAAGCTGTTCCGGAACGCTGATTTTATCGGAGTAATCCAGCATTTCACGGTAGGAACTTACCTGTCTGCGGAACTCAGAACTGCGTTCAATTCTGACATTCCCAGAGGTACTCCCAAGGCTGTCGAGATACAGCATTCTGAACGCCGGGACCCTGATTTTTTCTTTCATAAGGGACTTATCTGAAATGTCAAGACTTTCCGTGATTTCAAACAGTTCGGAAAGCCCGTCGTCAAGTATCGAGAAGCTTCCGTCTTTCAGCTTGTGGTACTTTTTTCCCAGGCGATAAGCCGCGAGAAGCTCCCTCAATTCCTCCGGAGTGTAGCCGTCCGCAGTAAGCTCCAGTTCAAGCACGCTGCCGCTCGGACGCACTCCCAGAGCCGGACGGACCGCAGGACGTATTACTGCTTTTCTGCTGAAACGGTCGGTCGTGTATATCTCCATTTTCTCTGAAAGCGAGGGTATTCCCTCGGTCAGCAGGCGGTAAATTTCATCGTCGCCGTCAATGTAATACGGATTCTTTTTATCGTCCCGAACGTCAAAATAATTCTTGACCGACAACTCGCAGGAAGCCTCTGCAAAATGGTCGCAGAATGGATTTTTTCTTTTGCTCTGCTCCGGCGTAAATTTCTCGTCGCCGTAAAGATACTCAAGCCTTGCAGCGACTTCTCCGCTTGTGTTCATGTCGATATAAAGCCGCGCGCTCAATTCCGGAGGCGTGAAATCCGAGAGCACTTCCAGTCCGGAGAATTTCGCATATTTGCTCACGGGACGGATCACCGCAGTGTAGAATGCCGCGATCTCCTTTTCGGAAATCAGCAGCTCTTCCTTTAATGCGGCGTAAAGCAGCGCTCCGACTGCGTTTGTGAACTCCCTGCCGCAGACGAAAATCTGCTTTTTGTCGCTGTCGATGATAATGCAGATTGACATAGCCTTGTCGATATGGTACAATACTATTAACAGGAGGCGATAATATGGCAATACCAATTAATATAAACGACCTGATAGACTGCCGCGTGGTTGAATCCAACCGTGTGGAATTCAAATCTGACTGGAACCCCATTCCAATAATACACAGTATCTGCGCATTTGCGAACGACATCGATAATGTCGGCGGCGGTTACATCGTAGTCGGAGTAGAATAAAATGACGGCACTCCCGTACTTCCTGTGAAAGGAATACCACAGGAACGTGTGGACGGCATTCTAAAGGAACTGATCGGACTTTGCCACATGATAGAACCACTGTATTATCCGGTTGTCGAGCCAGTACTTTTTCAGGGCAAGTACATCATCGTTATATGGGTTTCCGGTGGTCACGGCAGACCGTACAAAGCAGCAAAGGATGTACATTCTGACAAATCCACTAAACTGTACTATATCCGCAAATTCAGTAGTACAATAGTTGCCTCACCCGAGGAAGAAAAAGAACTGTTCTACATCTCCATGGATATTCCCTTTGACGACCGTCCCAACCTTGCAGCAGATGTTTCTGACCTTGACATCGGGCTTATGCGTTCCCATCTGAAAGAAATAGGAAGTTCACTATATGAGCATTCGCTTTCTATGGACGCATTGGATATTGCGAAGAATATGCAGCTTGTCGCAGGTCCGCCGGAAGCATTAAAACCGCTGAATGTCGGACTGCTGATGTTTTCGGAACGTCCTGAAAAGTACTTTCGTTATGCGCGTATAGAGGTAGTAGATATTCCTGACCCGACCGGAACTAACATGACCGAAAAGGTGTTTACCGGACCTATCCAGCGGCAGCTAAGTGACGCACTCGCCTTTATCAAAAACTATACTCTCAAAGAGGTAGTAATAAAATCCGCTGACAAAGCCGAAGCAACACGCATTTCAAACTATCCCTATGCAGCCATTGAGGAAATTCTTGCGAATGCTGTTTATCATCGATCATATCAGGAAAAAGAGCCTATCACGGTGCGAATTACCTCCGAATCAATAGAAATAACCAGCTTTCCCGGCTTTGACCGGAGTATTTCCGACAAGGATATCGAGGAACTCCGCATTCGTGCGAGAGTGTACCGAAACCGCAGGATAGGTGATTTCCTTAAAGAATTGAAACTCATTGAGGGCAGAAACACAGGATTTCCGAATGCAATCAAGGCTCTGAAAGCAAACGGATCCGGAATGCCGCGTTTCGAGATGGACAATGAACGTAGTTTTCTGTCAGTAACTATTCCTATTCACCCGTACTTTCTGAAGGCATCTTCTGACAAAGATACGGAGTACCGTGAGAAAATTCTGGTGCAACTCCGCACTTCCCCGATGAACCGCACCGAACTTGCAAAAGCGCTCGGCATGAAGGGTATCTCGCGGAAACTCTCTGCGGCTGTCGAGCAGCTTATCGCAGAGGGTAAGGTCGTTCAGATAGTTGTCGGTGGTGGAGTTAAGCTCGCTGCCGGTGAATAAAACAGCAAATCCGCAGTCGTCAACTGACTGCGGATAACTTATTCACGCGGTTATGTCAACCGAAAAGGTGCATATTATGATTAAAAGGTGGACAAAACGGATATAGGCTGTTGACTTTGTGTTGTTTATCGGTATAATAAACTTAAAGGTGTCTTTGGGCACGAGAAACAAAACGGAGGTTTTAACGATGAAGATCAAAAGTAAATCAGCGGCTATTTTGTGCGCGGCGACCCTGCTTATGACGGTGGGCTGCTCGAGCGGCAGCGAAACAAGCAGCGGGAGCTCCGAGCCCGACGCTTCCGGCATCTCCGGAACCGCGGACGTTTCCGGCGCTCCGGATGCCGAAACGAATGAAAGCGGCGCGGTATCAGAGGAAGATATTATGGACAGTCTGAACAACGGCATAATTATCGACAGCGTAAGCGGTAACGTTTATAAGAACGAGATGAACGCAAATCCCATCTCGCCGAACATATTCTGCGCCGATCCCACCGCGGTGGAATATGACGGAAGGCTTTACGTTTACGGCACGAACGACCAGCAGCAGTCGGAAGAGGGAACAACGAACGACTACGCCCATATCAAATCGCTTGTGGTATTTTCCACCGACGATATGGTAAACTGGATATATCACGGCAGGATAGAGGTCGGAGAGATCGCGCCGTGGATATATAACTCGTGGGCGCCGTCGATAGTTTCCCGCGTTGAGGACGACGGACTTACGCATTTTTACCTTTACTTCTCAAACAGCGGCGCGGGCGTGGGTGTTATAACCTCCACCGACCCCGTGGGACCGTGGACCGATCCGCTCGGCGAGCCTCTGATTTATCAGAATATGCCTGGGCTGGAGAATTGCCCCGCGCCCTTTGACCCGGGCGTGTGCATTGACGAAAATGGCGTAGGCTGGCTCTCCTTCGGCGGAGGCACACCGTCGGACGGCAGCACTATGCACACCAAGATCCCGAAGATAGCAAGGCTGGGAGAGGATATGCTGTCCTTTGACAGCGAATTTGTTTCCATTGACGCTCCCTACTTTTTTGAGGCGAGCGAGCTGAACTATATCGACGGGGTATATTACTATACATACTGCACCGACTGGCAGGATCACAAGAACGGCTGGGAGGAGTACGAAGGGGTCGCCGTTCCGCCCGCGTGCAGCATGGCGTATATGACCACCAAGACCCCTCTCGACGCGGATAGCTGGGAATGCAGAGGACCCTATTTCTATAATGCGGGAGAGAACGCCGACGGGGTCTCCGGACTTCGCTGGGCTAACAACCACACTCATTTCATTGAATATAAGGACGTAAACTACATCATTCACCATACGCTTCTTCTGGAGGAGCTTATGGGAGGAAAAGCGGGCTTCCGCAGTATTATGGCAGACTATCTGCCCATGGACAAGGCAACGGGCGATATCCCCATAACTGCGGCAAGCAAGAAGGGCGTAGCGCAGATAAAGCTGGTCGACCCCTATACCTATAACAGCGGCGCGCTGATGTTCACCAGTGCGGATATCGGATACGACAAGGTAACGGATCCTGCCGCAAAGAGCACCGCCGACGGCGCGTGGATATATGTAAGAGGAGCGGACTTCGGCTACGGGGCATCAGAGTTTATCGCCGAGGTCAAGGGCAAGGGAAGAATAGAGGTTCGTCTTGACGATATCTCCTCCGAAGCCGCCGCGTTCGTCGAGTTCGACTGCGCGGATTATACCAAAATACGCTCGGACGGCTTTGCACAGTTTGACGGAAGAAACCATAACGTTTATTTCGTATTTTCCGGCTCCGATATAGAGCTTAAGTCGTGGAAGTTTTCAAAGGGCGACGAGCAGCTTCGTCCCGAAGAGAGCATAGCCTCCACCGATATACCCTACAAGACGCTGGTATTTTCGGGACAGACCGAGCCCGGACCGAGCCCCTCTGCGATGCTCGACATTCCGAAGGACGGGGACTATTCCATAAAATCCTCTTCTTTTGACAAGGACAGCGCCATAGTCAACC
>JAGAJN010000010.1 GCA_017828975.1 Oscillospiraceae bacterium
GGGTTTTTACCTTTAAAAGGGCTTACCTCATCGAAAACGACCCGAGATTTCAGAAGAACTCTGATACATAAATTGTGTAAACCATGTGCTTGCACAAAGTGTAAACTATCTTACTCTTGACAGAAACCCCGCCCCTACAATTTGCTAATAAAAAACGCCCGCAGCAGGCATTTAAAAACCTGCTGCGGGCTGTTTTTCTGTTTATTGGGTCGCCCCTCATTTGCCGAATTTATTCTTCCAATCCTTAAAATCCGTTTCGCCGATGTCCTTCAGCTTTTCCCAGAAGGTCTTGCGCTTTTTGTAGTTTTCCTCGCCTGTGGACGCTTCAAACTCCTTCAGCAGCTCCTTCTGCTTCTTGTTCAGATTTTTCGGAACTTCAATGGTGAGGTGAACATACTGGTCGCCACGGTCGGGACGGTTCAGCTTCTGAACGCCCTTGCCCTTCAGCTTGAAGATAGTGCCCGGCTGCGTTCCCTCGGGAATGGGATATTTCACCTTTCCGTCAATGCAGGGGACGATTATCTCATCTCCCAAAGCCGCCTGAGTAAAGCTTACGGGTATCTCAATGTGAATATCAAAGCCCTCTCTCTCGAATACGGGGTCGGGCTTAACGGTGATGGCAACTCTCAGGTCGCCTGCGGGTCCGCCGTTCAAGCCGTGATGTCCCTGACCTCTTACGTTCATTGTCTGACCGTCTGCGATGCCGGGGATAACATTCACGGAAATTGTCTTTGATACGGTCGTTCTGCCCTGACCATGGCACTTGGGACAGGGATTTGTGATGACCTTGCCCTTACCGCCGCACTTGGGGCAGACCTTCTGCGAGGAGATCATACCGAACGCCGTCCGCTGAGTTACCTTGACAGCACCCGAGCCGTGACAGTCGGGGCAGGTGTCCGCAGATGAACCCGCAGCCGCACCTGTGCCGCCGCACTCGGTACATTTTTCCATTCGATTAATGGGAACGTCGATCTTTGCGCCCTTGCAAGCCTGTTCAAAGGTGATGGTAGCCTCCACGTTAATGTCCTGTCCCCGCCTGGGGGCGTTGGGATTTGCCGAACGTGTGGACGTTCCTCCGCCGAATCCGCCGAAGAAGCTTGAGAAAATATCGTTGATGTCGCCGAAGTCCCCGAAACCGCCCGAAAATCCGCCGCCGAAGCCGCCTCCGCCGTAGGAGGGGTCAACTCCCGCATGGCCGAACTGGTCGTATCTCGACTTCTTATCGGGATCGGAAAGCACCTCGTAGGCTTCATTTACCTCTTTGAACTTTTCCTCGGCGGTCTTGTCGCCTGGGTTAAGGTCGGGGTGATATTTCTTTGCAAGCTGACGGTACGCTTTTTTTATCTCGTCCTCGGACGCTCCCTTTGCAACGCCGAGCACTTCATAGTAATCCCGTTTATCAGCCATAAATTTCTGCTCCTTTAATCAGCGTAAGCACTGCGGAGAGTATACGCCCTCCGCAATGCCGCCGTTTAGATATTAAATATTAAACCTCTGTATAGTCGGTATCTACAACGTCGCCGTCGAAGCTGCCGTCCTTGTTTTCGTTGAAATCAGCTGCGCCGCCTGCCGCTGCACCCTCTGCTGCGCCTGCCTGTGCGCCTGCTGCCTTGTAGACCTTCTCGGACAGAGCGTAGAATGCCTGCTGGAGAGCGTCGGTCTTAGCCTTGATGTCCTCGGTGTTGTCGGACTTGAGAGCTTCCTTGAGGTCATTCAGCTTAGCCTCGATGGGAGCCTTATCCTCGGCTGTTACCTTGTCGCCGAAGTCCTTGAGAGCCTTTTCGCACTGGAATACCATATTGTCGGCACCGTTCTTGATGTCAACGGCTTCCTTGCGCTTCTTGTCCTCTTCTGCATACTTCTCGGCTTCCTCAACAGCCTTGTTGATGTCCTCCTTGGACATATTTGTGGAGGCTGTGATGGAAATGTCCTGCATCTTGCCCGTGCCCATATCCTTAGCGGAAACGTGTACGATACCGTTTGCGTCAATATCAAATGTTACTTCGATCTGAGGGATACCTCTGGGAGCGGGAGCAATGCCGTCCAGACGGAAGATACCAAGCTGCTTGTTGTCCTTAGCGAACTCTCTTTCGCCCTGGAGAATGTTAATATCAACAGCAGTCTGATTGTCTGCATAGGTGGAGAAGATCTGAGATTTCTTTGTAGGAATGGTTGTGTTTCTCTCGATCATCTTTGTGCAGACACCGCCTGCTGTTTCGATACCGAGGGAAAGGGGAGTAACGTCCAGAAGGAGAAGTCCTGTAACATCTCCGCCGAGAACACCGCCCTGAAGTGCAGCACCGAGAGCAACGCACTCATCGGGGTTGATGCCCTTGAAGGGTTCCTTGCCAAGCTGTGTTCTTACAGCCTCCTGAACAGCGGGGATTCTTGAAGAACCGCCGACCATGAGAACCTTGTCTATCTGAGATGCGGACAGTCCGCTGTCGGACAGAGCCTGCTTAACGGGTCCCATTGTAGCCTGAACAAGGTCGGAGGTCAGCTCATTGAACTTAGCCTGTGTCAGGGTCATTTCAAGGTGCTTAGGACCTGTTGCATCTGCGGTGATATAGGGCAGATTGATAGAAGTTGTGGTGGAGGAGGACAGCTCGATCTTAGCCTTTTCAGCTGCTTCCTTCAGACGCTGCATAGCCATCTTGTCGTTAGAAAGGTCTATTCCGTCGGATTTCTTGAATTCGTCCAGCATCCAGCGGATAATTCTCTCGTCGAAATCGTCGCCGCCCAGACGGTTGTTGCCTGCTGTTGCGAGAACCTCGGTTACACCGTCGCCCATTTCGATAATGGAAACGTCGAAGGTACCGCCGCCTAGGTCGTAAACCATGACCTTCTGGTCAGCTTCCTTGTCGATACCGTAGGAAAGAGCAGCAGCGGTAGGCTCGTTGATGATCCTCTTAACGGTCAGACCTGCGATCTGTCCTGCGTCCTTTGTAGCCTGACGCTGAGCGTCGGTGAAGTATGCGGGAACGGTGATAACAGCCTCTGTTACCTTTTCGCCCAGATAAGCCTCTGCATCAGCCTTCAGCTTCTGGAGTATCATAGCGGAAATTTCCTGAGGAGTGTACTTCTTGCCGTCAATGTCCACCTTGTAATCGGAGCCCATGTGACGCTTGATAGAAGAAACAGTCTTTTCGGCGTTTGTAACAGCCTGACGCTTTGCTGTGCTTCCGATAAGTCTTTCGCCTGTCTTGGTGAAGCCTACAACGGAAGGTGTTGTTCTTGCGCCCTCGGAGTTAGGGATAACGACAGCGTTGCCGCCCTCCATAACTGCTACACAAGAGTTTGTTGTACCTAAGTCAATACCGATGATTTTGCTCATAAAAGATCTTCCTTTCCTTGTTTTGGTTTATTCAAATTTTACGGATTTGCTACTGCGACCATTGCGTGGCGGATAACCTTTCCGTTAAGGGTGTAGCCCTTCTGGAATACCTGACAAACCTCGTCCTCGCCGAAGTTTTCGTCAGAAACCTGAGTTACCGCATTGTGCATATTGGGGTCAAAGGGCTTGCCTAAGGCTTCTATCTCTTCAACGCCCTGCTTTTTGAGAATTTCGGCGTACTGATTGAATATCATCTGTATGCCCTTTTTGTAATTCTCATCGGCTGTTTCTGTGGCAAGCGCACGTTCAAAGTTGTCAATGACCGACAAAAACTCAACGATAACATCGCCCTGTGCCTTTGCCGCTGCGTCCTGCTTGTCTTTGAGGGAACGCCTGCGGAAGTTGTCATACTCCGCTGCCACCCGCAGATATTTGTCCTTTTCTGCGGCAAGCTGCTCGTTCAGCTCCTCTATCTGCTTATTTTTCTTAAAAATTTCGTCCTCACCTGCCGTATCGGGAGTATTTTCCTCGGTGGCTTCGGGTGCTTCTGCGGCTGTTTCTTCCTCTGCCGCTTCCGTTTCCTCGACCTCTTCGCAATTTTCCAGAATTTCTTCGCTCATTTCTATTTCAGCTCTCCTTTCAATCGTTTGTAATGTCTTCGTCATCTTCTTCCGTGATCATTCTCGAAATTTTCTCCGAGAAATATTCTATATAAGGTATTATCTTGGAATAGTTGATGCGCATGGGACCGATAACTCCCAGAGAACCGGCGTTGCGCTTTCCCTTTTTAATGGGATATACCACCATGCTGGAGTTGTTCATAACAAAGCCGTCCTCGCCGAACATTACCTGAATTCCGCTGAAGCTTTCGTCCAAAAGCTTGGTGACTTCGTTTTTATTTTCCAGAAAACGGATAATTTCCTTCTGGTCGATCTCCTTGCAGGTCAGCAGATTTTTTTCACCGCTGACACGAACATCGTCCGCACCCAGACCCTTTGCCAAATCGTAAAAGCCTTTCATCAGGGGGGTAAGGGTCACCATATAAACGCCGAGTGCTTCGGTCAGTTTATCCAGCATCTCGTCTGAAAGCTCTTCAATGGAAAGCCCTTCAAGATTTTCCGCCATAAACTTTGAGAAGAAATCAAGCTGCTCGGAGGTAAGGTCAAATTCAAGGCGGCAAATCTTGTTCTGGATATTTCCCGCCGACGTTACCATCAGCAGCACATACATGCGCTTTCCCGTGGGAATGACCTCGGTCTTTGTTATAACCGAAAATTTTGGGGATATGTTCTGAACAACGGCGGCGCATTGGGTAAGCTCCGCAAGAGCCTTTGATGCGCTTTCGATAAGAGCGTCCTCCGTGGGAATCTCAATGTCGTCCAGATAGCTGTCCAGTATACGTTTTTCCTCATCGGAGATGCTTCGTTCGGGCATCAGCTTTTCGATGTAGAGGCGAAATCCGCTGAAGGTAGGGATACGACCCGCCGAGGTATGGGGCTGTTCGAGATGTCCAAGCTGCTCAAGGACAGCCATATCATTTCTGATAGTAGCGGCTGAAACATTCAGACCTGTCCTTTGCTGAACCGCCTTTGAGCCGACGGGTTCGCCTGTGAGGATATATTCATCAACGACAGCGGCAAGAATTTTCAGCTTTCTGTCATCAAGCACATTGTTCACCTCCGTGGGGATCGTTATCACTCTTGTTAGTTGTGTGTTAGCACTCATTCTCTCTGAGTGCTAATTATAATTATACACACTTATTCGGGAATGTCAAGGGGTTTTGAGGGGATTTTATTCGGCAAATTGCACAAAGTTTTGAATAATGTTGAGTGTTGAGTGATGAAAGTTGAATTTAATGTGGAATGTGAAGAGTGGAAAGTGGAATTATTTAGCTGCAAAAAACTCCAATCTTCACTTTTCACATTAAACTCAACTCTCAACTTTCATCACTCAACACTAAAAAAACAGTTGCTAAATCACAAAAAGTGTGGTATAATTTTATTATTACTATTATATGATATAGTATCATGCACGAAAAGTGCGTTTGAAAATAGAAAGGAATGGTGGACATAATGTCTAAAATTCGTGTAGCCGTGCTGTTCGGCGGCGTGTCAAGCGAGCACGAGATCTCTCTGAAATCCGCTGCAAATGTTATCCAGAATCTCCCGAAGGACAAGTACGAGGTTATCCCCATCGGTATCACCAAAAAGGGAAGATGGTTATTCTACCCCGGGGACGTGAAGAATATCCCCCTCGGTCAGTGGGACGCTAACCCCGACTGCACCCCCGCCGTTATCCTCCCCGACCCCATGTATAAGGGCATTATGAAGATCGAGAACGACGAGTATTCTTTCACTAAGATAGACGCAGTGTTCCCCGTCCTCCATGGCAAAAACGGCGAGGACGGTACCGTTCAGGGTCTGCTTGAACTGTCGGGGATACCCTATGTTGGCTGCGGAGTGCTTGCTTCTGCCGTTTGTATGGACAAGGAGTTTACACATATCGTCCTGAACAGCGCAGGCATCAACACCGCCCGCTATAAGACCGTTCTCCGCTCGGAATTGGGCGAGCTGGACAATATCTGCTCCGAAATAGGCGGCGAGCTTGGCTTCCCCGTTTACGTAAAGCCCGCAAACGGCGGTTCTTCCATCGGCGTGAACAGGGCAGAGGACGCCGATTCCCTCAAGGACGCTATCAAGCTGGCTTTCGCCCACGACAAAAAAGCGGTCATTGAGGAAACTATCGTCGGACGTGAGATAGAGTGCGCTGTTATGGGAAATGACAATCCCTTTGCATCGTCCGTCGGCGAGATAATGCCCGCAAATGACAAGTTCTATGACTACGAGGCTAAGTATATCCTCGGCTCTACCGTCCTCGGAATTCCCGCAGAGATCCCCGACGACGTTTCCCGCAGAATGAGAGAAATTGCCGTAAAGGCGTTCAAGGCGGTTAACGGTTCGGGTCTGGCAAGGGTGGATTTCTTCCTCCGTGACGACGGCGAGATTTACATAAACGAGATAAACACCCTCCCCGGCTTCACGGCTATCAGTATGTACCCGAAGCTGATGGAGAACATCGGAATTTCCTATTCCGAGCTGCTGGACAGATTGGTAAAGCTATCTCTTGAAAAGGCGGACGTATCCTATGAATAACGCTCCGATCGGGGTCTTTGATTCGGGAATAGGCGGGCTGACTGCCGTTGCCGAGTTCAACAGGCTTCTTCCTCATGAAAATATCGTTTATTTTGGGGACACCGCAAGGCTCCCCTACGGCACCCGAAGCAAGGAAACTATCCTCAAATACGCCGAGCAGGACATTCGCTTTATCAAGAAGCATAACGTGAAATTCATCGTTGCTGCCTGCGGTACGGTAAGCTCGGCGGTGGGCGCAAATATGCAGACGGGGGACGGCGTTCCGTTCACGGGCGTGCTTATGCCTGCGGCTCAGGCTGCTTGTTCGGCGACACGTTCGGGGAGAATAGGCGTTATCGGCACTCCCGCTACCATCAGAAGCGGCGCTTACGGCAAGGCGATACGGGCTATTCGTCCCGACCTGACTGTTGTGGGAAACGGCTGTCCGCTGTTTGTCCCGCTGGTGGAAAACGGATTTACCGCCCGTGACAACGAGATAACAAAGCTTGCTGCGGCGCAGTATCTAAAGCCTATCCGAGATGAAAATGTGGACGTTCTCATAATGGGCTGCACTCATTATCCCATTATTCGGGATATTATTTCCGACTATATGGGGGATAATGTTACCCTTATCTCCCCCGGCGAGGAGGCTGCAAAGCACGTCCTTGCGGTGCTGACGGAAACGGAAATGCTCTCCGACCGTGAGGAACAGGGCGAAAACCGCTATTTTGCGTCGGACAGCGTGGAGCTTTTTGCGGAAAATGCCAAGGCTTTTCTGGGACAGGAATTTCGGGGCAGGGTGGAGAAGGTCAGCATTGACGAGCTGACGGCGGTATAAATCAAAGTGAAATTTGGCAGTCTGTTTCACGATAGCTTTGTAGGGGACGGGTTTCCCGTCCCGTTTTACCCACTACATCGTATGGCGGGACGGGATGCGTCCCCTACGATAATGTACCGATATTATCCCAAAAATAAAGAACAAATCATATCGGAGAATAAAATGATAAGGAAAAAATACAACCTTAAAATAACCACCAATCAAAGGATATTGAACGAAGAACCCGAACAGTTTGAGCTTCTTACCGAGGCGGAATTTGCAAGGCTCAAAGACGGCAGCTTCGCCATTACCTATGATGACTCCGTTGCAACGGGGCTGAAGGGGAAGTCTACCATCACCTGTTTCGGCTGCGAAAGTGCGACCGTTACAAGAGAGGGAGATGCGCCCTCCGAGCTTATCCTTGAAGCGGGGAAAACTCACCATTGTCAGTATGCGACGCCCTACGGAAGCGTTATCATCTCCGTAACGACGTCGCTTATCGAAAATATGCTTACCGAGGACGGGGGAAGTCTGCGTTTCAAATACGCCATTGACGCAAACGCAGGCGGACTTATGGAAACGGAAGTACACGCCGAACTTTACTGAAAGGAATGTAATTATGAAATACCGATTGCCTATGCTCCTTGACGGAGCTTCTCAGAATGAACAGAGCGAGGCTGCGGAGCCTCCGAGTACAAGGCTTGCCGAGGTTTTCAGACAGGATATAAGAAGCGGTGCAAGAGTGCTTTTCCTGCGTATCCCCACGGAGTATTATCCCCTTGACGAGGAAAGCGGGGAGAATTTCAGGAAAATCGCCGCAGAATATGCCGAGGCTGCCCGAAAAGCAATTGCCGAGGAAAATGCCGAATGTCCCATAGCGGGGGTAATATCTCCCGTAACTGCCGACGACGAGGACGAGCTGTCCTTTATGAAGCTGGTGGACATTTACACCGATGCCGCCGCCGCTTTCGCAGAGGTGGGGTGCGACATTATTTCCGCCGAGGAAATGGGCTATATGGAGGAATGCCGTGCCGCTGTTATCGGCGGACGGAAAACTGCTCTGCCCGTTTGGGTGACGGTCACCTCCGACAGCGAGGGAATGACCATGCCAGACTGTGCGGATACTTCCGTGTTTGCCTGTCTGCTGGTATTGCAGGAGCTGGGTGCGGAGGCGTTCGGAATTCAGGACGTGCCCTGCTGCGCCGATGCTGCGGAGGTTTTGGGCGAATTAAAGGAGTTTGCCAAGATACCGCTAATTGCCCGACCCAACGCTCTTGCGGATTTTGATTCGGAGCGGGTGCTGTCCCCCGATGAATTTGCGGAAAATCTCAGGCTGTTTACGGACAGCGGTGCGGAGATCTTGGGCGGACATAATTTGTCCTGCGAATACATAGAAAAGGCTGAAAAAATAGTCGGGGAGAAGGGCATTATCCGCTTCGGACGTGAGCGTGCGGAGGGTGATGAACTGCTGCTGGCAAACCGCCGTCAGGTGTTTTTCCTGTCCCCCGACAGTATCGAGAGCAGCCCTTATCTGGAGTGCAGCCTGGATATGTCCGACGAGCTGCTGGAGCTGGAGGACACCAACTTCGATGTTATTGCGGTGGAGCTGTATTCCTCCGACGACGCTTACCATTTTGCGAGAAATGCGTCTATGGCAAATCTGCCCGTGATGTTCCGTTCCGACGACGAAATGGCGCTTAAAGCGGCGCTGCTCTGCTATCAGGGACGGGCTATGATAGACAGAAACTGCTCCGTTGACGAGGACAGGCTGCATAGGATAGCAGGAAAGTACGGTGCTGTCGTTTACTGACGAATGTTGAATTAATAGATGCCGATAAAAATTATTCCCCCGCAAAAAAACGGGGGAATATATTGTTACTGTTCGTTTATGTATTCTTCCAAATACGAAGAAACTGAGGTAAGCATATTATCTTCCGAAAATTTTCGGATGTTTGATATGTTATCCTTGTTTATAACACCGTTTTTTATCAGCAGGCGGGTCAGGCTGCCGTCGTCGTCTAGTTGCAGTACCTGTTCGACAAACCGAGAACACTCCGCCGACTGTTCAACTATCAGCTTGTGGGAAATAAATTCGGTCAATTTCTCGGTTTTAAACAGGAAATCGCCTAAAACATCATCGTAGTGCCGCACGTCAAAGGTAATATCCCGACCTTCCGTAAGACTGTTGTTAAGGGCAAAGTAAGTATAATTGTCGTCGATAACTACTGTAAGCTCATCGTCCAAAAGCGCCTTGACGGATTCTTTTAAGCCGCATGGGTAATCTGACTGAGTTTCCAGAAATCGTATATCCGAGGAAAGAATGGCGGTCATCTTTTCGGGGAGAGAGTATTTCCGAAGCAGGCAGGATACCGTTTCTCTGCCGTTTAACAGCGCAGTACAGAGGACAAAATTCAGCTGATATTCGGGGGAAAGAGCGGTCCTTACAAACTCCGAAGGCTCTCCCGATCTTCCCGAATATGCAAAGTAGGTGTTTGCCAGAAAGTCAAAGGCATCGGGACGGTTTGTCAAAAATGCTATTGCAAGAACAGACAGCTTATAGCCGCACCCGAACAGCTCTGTGAGAAATTCCGAATCCCTGTGGACGGCGGCAGAGGCAATAACATATGCAAGCTCATCTTCAAACGGACGTCTGTGTAAAATGTCGTTAAAGGACGATTCGAGATCGCGGTTCATAAATTCCAGACAGTCGGGTATAAGGCTGTAACACTTTGTGAGCATTATATAATACATGGGCACTGCGGACACAAAGGTATTGCTGCGGTCATTCAGAAGCTGCCTTGCGGTTTCGTGGTCTTCTCTGACAATGGAGATCATCATAGCGTCGGTTATCGGGCGGGCATAGTCATTCCTGTTGGTTTCGCCGAATGCGTAGCTGAAGGGTGTATGTATGTAGTCTATAAATGCAGAAAGCTTTTCGGCGGAGTCTGTCAGGCTCAGGATAGTCAGAAATCTTTTTATCATGCTGTTGCTTGAGATCCCTCTTTCGCTTCTTTTCAGGCTTTCTGTCAGTTCGCGGAACTCTTCTGTATTGTCCTGTTCCAGGGCGGCTCTCATAAGCTCGTCAATGTATATTATTTCCGAATAGTTCGGGAAGCTGAGTTTGTTATCTGTTGTAAGCTCCATGACGATCTCCTTCCTTCAGATCATTTTATATAAATTATATCATTAATATTCAGACCATCGGCTTCAATTTTGAAGTGTTTTTCAGAAAGGGGTAATTATTTTGAGTAACGAAAACAAGACCGGTAATGCGAAAAAGAAAAAAGATGAAGAAGATAAAAAGGAAAAGAAGATACAGCAGACGCTTTATCTGCTGGATTATATGCTCAAACATTCATCGGTAAATCACAAGATCTCCGCTGCCGAGCTTATGACTGCACTGCTGGACAGAGAGTTCCCGGAGGATACGAGCGGTAAGGTATATGACCCCCAAATGTTCAATGATAAGAAGTATGAGTCCAAAGTAAAAAGGTTTTTGGACGATCTTATCTATGGCGGTGTGAATATGCTGGGTATCAGGCTGATCGACTGCAAGTACGATGACCCTAAGGCATCATTTGAACGCAAGGATAAAAGATATTACGCCGAGGGACCTCTGACCGAGGAACAGGTAGCTATCCTCAGAGATGCTGTCTGCGTTTACCCGTATGCGGAGATGGGCAAGACACAGGAAATAGTTGATGCGCTGAATAAGCTGACCACCGAATATAATCAGATGACGTATAACGCCGATCTTGTGGGGGCAAATAAGTATCCGGGCACATATTACGAGAATCTTCAAGAGATATATAAGGCGCTTTCTGCCACAGAATATGATGACCCAAAGGAAACTTCCCGCATTTCCATTCAGGAAGCACGAATGTCACGGGAGAAGTATCTCGCAGGCAGGTCAAAGAAGATAAGCAGAGTGAGCTTTGAATATTATGAGTATGCTTTCAACGAAAGTACACGTAAGATCGAGCTTTCCCCTAAGCTGCTCAAAAACGGCGGGATCGTCCGAACGGTAAATCCCCTGAAGCTGCTCTGGTCCAACGGATATTACTATCTTGTCACATATTACAAGGATAAAAACGGTAATTACAGATACCTGAATTACCGTGTTGACAGAATGAAAAATGTCAAGTGTACCTCCGAGCCTGCGGAGGAACTGACAGAGTCCAAGTATGTAAACGAATCGGGATTTAAGGTGTCGAAATACAAGGGTGAAAATCCCGTTATGTATTCCTCCGATGAGGGCAGGACAGATGTTGTTCTGCGGTGCAAAAAGTATCTGCTCAACAATGTTCTGGACACCTTCGGATTTGAGGTCAAGATCACTGCTGCTCCGCCCGATGAGCTGGTGGTGAAGGTCAACCGTGCATCGCCCAAGGGCGTCATAATGTGGGCGCTGGAATACGGCGACGGCGCTGAGATAGTCGAGCCTGCTTCGCTGAGGGAAGAAATGAAGTCCGCCGCCGAAAAGCTTTTGAAAAGGTATAATACCAATAACCAATAAAAGTGCAGATAAAAGATCTGCGCAAAAACCATATACGCAAGTTTTTGCTTGATTTTTTATTCACTTTTTAATTGGTTCTTAGTATAAATAAAATTTTACAGCACTTCAAAAATGAAGCAAAAAATTTCCCTGTCTGTGGTATTATTCTATTACTGAATAATATGCGAAAGGCAGGGATTTTTTTATGACTGATTTTCTTAAGGCGGTCATCGATATAAAGAAATATACCGAATCGGGGGATAAGGAGGGGCTTTGCAGAAGTATTTCAATGAGCAGCGACAATTTTTACAGTGATATCGACAGTGTTCTGCACGTTCTGCTTATGAATATTATGACAGAACGCCCCGGGCTTCTGGAGGATAGTAATGTTTACAGGAACTGGACAGCTGCAATTCGTATGTCAGACAATTGCTTTTTCTCTGCGGGCAATGGTATGTCAATGATAAGAAGTGCGGCTCTGCGGGCTGTCATCTTCAAAGAAAAGAACTCAATGGATATACTGAAAAGGGCAGAGGAATGTTTTTTCGGCACATCGGGCAATCTGACTGCGAATACCATTTCCGAGGACAACGAAAAGGAGGTTTTCTGTAAGTCGGTCATACTGGCTGCCGATTTGTTCGATAACTGTGAGGTGCTTGAATATGAGGCGTGTCATTATGCCGATGAGCCGAAAAAATTCTGCAATTACGATTCTGTGTGGCTGCTGGTAAGATGCTTGACGGACAGGGAGATGTATCCGCAGCTGGACAGGCTTTATAAGGACCTCTTTGATTCCGATTTCGGAAAGCTGATAGGCAGCTGCTATGTCTTTGAGCACTGGGATAAGGACAACGTCGGCTATATAAAAAGGCTGTATCGGAGATATGTTTCGGACGGCAGGATACTTGACGATGAAAATGAGCGTATATGCAGGCTTATTGAGGAGTACGGCACGGACTACATCAGATCATGCCTGATATTCAAAGGTATATGGAACAGTATGCTCAGCTCGATGTATCAGGCAAATATCCGTGAATTAAAGGTACTTACGGATATTGGATACAGGCTAAACGACCTGTCGGCAGTCATTCATTTTATTGATGAGGACGATGAGCTGTGTCGGGTCGTATTGGAAATGATAGGAGATTCACCCTTTGTTTATATTGAGGAAATGTTCAAGCTTCAATGCACAAACAAATGCTGCGACAGGATTCTTGACATAAAAAATATTTCTGTCAGCCTTGATAATCACAACGGCAGCAGGGACTCTGTCGAGCTTTTCTCGGATTACTTTACCGAAAGCAGAATGAAGAAGTTCCCGAAGAGTATGCCGCTTCGTCTGACCGATGATGTACGTGAAAATGACTGTCTTGATCGGGTCATCAAGGACAAAGCAACGGGCTTTGAATTTATCCTTAAAAGGATAGATCTCACCGCAGAGCAGCTGACGGGGCTTGTGGATATGTGCATAAAATACAATAACCTAAAAGCCCTGAATATGGTCCGCAGAAAGCTGGACGAAAAGACACGGGAAAGGAGCGGAAAATAATGCAGATAAGAGATGAATACCTGAGAGCTGTCCCGTCGGAAACTATGCGCAGCTTGGACGGCTTATTTCCTTCTCAGAATTTATCGGGGATTGCGTTTAGAACAAGTCCCTGAGATACGCCTTTGTCTGTGAGGATTTTTCCGCCGAGCCGGAAAGGAAATATGTCGTTTACAGCTTCCGCAAGGCGGCAAAGTATCTCAGGAAAACGGGCATGAGCATGAGCATTTCCATCTTTTTTATACGGAGCTTGTGTCTGATGTGGAATAATCAAAGTGAAATTATGCCAAAAAGAAAGGAATGATACGATATGATCGGTTTGCCTATCGGTAACAGCGGAAAAACTCATTTCTGTGAATTTATCTGTCAGGACAGGGCGATAAGGGCGGCAATAGGCAGCTGTTCAGCCGATGAATTCAGGACGGCTCTGACCGATATGTATAATGAAGAGAAGGCTTTGAAGCAATATTGGGAAACCTGTATCAGCGGCTGCGAATTGGAAGTCAGTCTGATACTGTCGATGCTATGCCGACACGACAAATTAAAGGCGTTTTATGAGGTGCAGAGAAGCTTCAATATTCCATCGGATACGCCTGTGCCTGCAAAGTATTCTCTGCTGGTGAGCTGTCTGAATAATGACGATGAATCGGCTGAATATGTTATCGGAAATGAACTTGATCGCTCGGATTTTGATGAGGAGCAGTATCTTCTGAATCCCTTGTATTTTCTTATGATAACAGGGAAATACCGTCTGCTGGCTGCTGCTCTGGACAGGTGCCGTGAGATCTTCGGAAAAGGGCTGCATTTTGATACGGACGAATCGGATATGTTTATGAACAGGAAATTCCCCGAAAATAGTTTGTCATTTATCGCTGCATCTGCGGCTTATTTCGGGGACGTGGATTTTCTGACCGTGCTGTTTGACAAAGGCTATCGCATAGACGAGGAGATCATAATTCAGCTTTATCCCGAGCCTGCGGCAATGGATCTTATTATGGGGAATTTTTACGATAAGATCGGTATGGATAAGCCTGTGGGCATCTATGAATTTATCAGAGAAAAATTCAGCACTAAGAAAAAACTGAGAATGGCATTGCAGATACGTCAGCTCTATGACAATAAAGCCTTTGAGCGTTTTCTCGAAGAAGTCAGTCCCATGAAAAAGATAAATGTTCTGGACGACTATACTATCATGATGTACAGCTCGTTTACCGATGAGGAAAGTTTTTTTCTGAATGATCTGGCGGAAAAGGAGCTTACCGTAACTTTGGACGATCATAATTTTTTGGATTTCTACCAAATTGAGCGGATATTTACAGGTCACAGCATTACCTTTGATCTGTCATACTGCAATACCTACATTTTTAAAACGCTCAGCATTAAGCAGCTGAAGGATATCCTCATGAGAAATATTATTTTCAGTCAGTCGGACATCTGCGACATCATGCAGTCTATCCTTGACCGAAACAGCAAGCAGCTTACAAAGCTTCTTATCGGGCAAGGAATGATAAACAAGGATAACTGTGAGGAGGTGCTGGACTATGTGATCTCCAATAAGTGTCTAAATGCGCTTGCTGTGCTCAATAATTCAGAATTCTTTAAATAACGGCTTGCGGCAGAATGAATTTTTTGGTATAATAAAATCAGGAACAACGGGAAATTTTTTTATAAGGAGAATGATATTTATGTCAGTATTTTTTGATCCAATGGCAAACGGAAGATTTGGCAAGCCTGCACAGCCCGTGTTTTCGTCGGGCAGGGAAACGGAGGAGTATCAGGAGGGCTTCCTTCTGGGCTATCTCCACAATATCCGCCGCTATGACCTAAGTGCAATATTTGGCATGGGAACATTTGGGATAGGCACTCTGACCGTAACCGCAGCCAGCTCCGCAGTAGAGCCGGGTGTCAGCCCCGATTTTGACGAGCCGGCTATCCGCACGGGCATAACAAACGTTGTTGAGCTTCACAAAAAAACGCTCTGGACGGGCAGCGGAAAGATCACGGAGAGATCGGGCAATTTGTTTGGCAGTCTGAAACAAATGGGAATGGAGTTCACCGGAAGAAATTCGGAATACAGTAAGATCACGTCCATCAGCTGTACTCGGTATGTGGAGCAGCTTATAACCTTTTGGGGCTTTTCCGTTTTCAAAAGACCTGAGGAGTCAAGTCTTTTGATAATACCGCTTTTTGTGGGCTATGACAATATCATTGGCGACTGCGCTTGGGACAGCGATGAAGCTTCCGATGGCGTCAACAGCGCAGGGGAAACCTCTGCCGATGAGCTCTGGAATCGTCAGATAGCCGAAAAGCCCACCCTTCCCGACAGCGGCAGGCTGAATGAATTCAAAAGAGGCTTCTTCGACGGCTACAATTTCAAATAAAGAAAATACCGACAAATGGGTGTCCCCCCGTCAAAATCGGGGGAACACCCATTAAACAATATTCTCAAAAAGCTCACCCCCTATGAACATTTTTATCTGTTCATAGGGGGTGATCGTGCTTATCAGTCCTTGTACTTTACCAGCTCGACCCAGTCGGGGACGAAGCAGTAATTGTCATAGCAGAACATGGGGTCATTATCAACGGGAACGAAGAAGGTGGTGCGGTACTTGGGCTTTTGCTCGGGGAAGCTGCCCATTGCGTCGGAGAAGAAGAACAGCCCCTTCAGCTTTTTGCCGCGATTGCTTTTGGAGAATTCATCGGCGTATTTAAATACACACTCGAAGCTTGTGCCGCCCCAGCCCACACCCTTGTAATCACGGATAAATCTTTCGGCGTCCTTGCGGGAGCGTATGATCTTTTCGCTTGTTATCTGAGTGTCAAAGGTAACGACATGGATATTTACCGAGCTGCGGATATTCAGCTGCTCAAACAGCGTGTATATCTGCCGCAGAAAATTCACGGCAATATCGCCGCTGCATGAGCCTGACATATCTATGGCAATGATTATGTCTGATACGCTGCACTGCTCCCTTGTTTCGCTGAATTCGATGATAGGAGTGTCGTCCAGATTGTCCATGCCCCAGGTGTACATTATGATGTCAAAGGTGTCGGGGTCCTCGGACATTATCTCCTGAACAGTAAACCGTTTCATATATTCAAGGTAGGACATTCTGCTGAATCTGTCGGGCTTTTTGATCTCGTCGAACATATTTCCGTGCGCTGAGCCGTACTGTGTGCTGCGGGCGGTTGCTTTCGCCTGAACGAGCATATTACTCCACATTTCCTCGTATTTGTCCTGCTGTGAACCGCCTGATACGGCATTTGCGTTCTGAGAATTGCCGTCCTGTTGTGTGGCATTGCCGTTTTGGGACTCGCCGGAAACAGTGATTTCCATGTGTTCACCTGCCTGCTGACCTTGCTGAGGGACGTCCTTTCGCTTGGTGTACCACAAATTGTGGTCGTCCTCCTTCAGCTTTGAAACGATGGAGAACATTTTGTTGAACACTGCGGGGTCCGCCTCGGCTGCCTTAAACAGCTCGGAGGTGGAGGTCCCGCTGCAAAGCTTGAGAAAAGCGTCAAACTCCTTTTCGATAGCAGAGTTTGTCCGCAGAGCGTCGGCATTTTTCATCATACAGAATACGGACATATCCGCCGCAGCTTCAAATACCTTGTCATTTTCGGTAGTCATGGACGGGTGAAGATAGAGATTGTGCAGAACGGTGTGAATGATAGTGTTCTCCATCTTCTTCCCGTTTTTTGTGTACTTATCTATGAGCCACTTGGGGTTGTAATAGATATATTCATAGTCGGAGCAGATGCTTTCTATCTCGTCGGCAGGCTTGGTTTTCAGGGAATATATGGGCTTTGCCAGAAAGGGAAAGGAGACCGCAGCAGTCCTCATAGTGTGCCTGATGATCTGCTCGGAAAGCTCCTTTTCCTCGGCGGTCAATATCGTTTTTTCGTCCATAGGAACACCTCCGTTTTGGTTTATGAGGACTTGCGGGCAGCGGTTTTCTTGATCTTCTTTTTAATGGCAGATTCGGCTGTTGTAACGTCATCAAGGTATTTTCCGAAATGCTCGTTGTGGGTGATGATGGCAGCCTTTACAATGTCGCTGTCGGTGAGAATACTGCTCATGAACATTTCAATCTCGCCGTTGCTGCCGTACACTTTTTTGACGAAATCCGCAATGTTGTTCATCATTTCATTTACGGCGTTCAAATCTCCCGAAATAGCGCACTTGCGGAGTTTTCTCTTCATGCACTCGATAAGCATAAAGCGGATATTCACGCTGATGTTCGACAGCTTTTTGATAAGCTCCTTGTCCGCCTTGCCCCTTACGATAAGCTCTATTTCCTCCTCGGTAATGGTTTCCTTTACGAGGATATAGTAGTTGTAGAACTCATTTGCCGCGGCGGGGATACCAATAAACTGCGCAACAAGGTCGGCGGTCACGGGGAAATTGTTTCTCTCGTAGGCGTCGATGGTGATGCAAAGCTCCTCCCAGCCTCTCGGGGAAACGATACCGATGTTGTCCTCGTCAAAGGCGTAGATCTTGGAGGGGTCGGAAGTGATAAATGCGGTAACGATGGGGTTCAGCCCACGCTTTGCGGCATAGTCCAGCCACGCAACTCCGTCGGGGATAACGTTGATTATTCTCAGACGGTCACGGGTAACGGCGTCGAACTCCTTAACGCTCTTGTTGTACTCGGGGGGATTTCCCGCCATTACAAGTATCCAGCCGTCGGGTATCTTGCTCTGACCGAGAGTCTTGTTCTGGAAAAGCTGGAGCATAGGCGCTGCCAGAGTTTCCGATGCACAGTTCACCTCGTCGATAAAGAGAATACCGTTTGCCTTGCCCGACTTTTCGATCTCGTCCCTTACCGAGGTAACGATTTCGCTGGCGGTGTATTCGGTGGTGGCTACCTCATTTCCGTTGTAGGTGCGGGTAACTATCTTGGGAAGTCCCAGGGCACTCTGTCTGGTGTGGTGGGTGATGGAGTAGGAAACGTAGCCTATGTCCAGCTTTTCGGCGGTCTGCTTGGGAATATCGGTCTTGCCGATGCCCGCAGGACCGATAAGCATTACGGGACGCTGTCTGTTTACGGGGATAGCGTAGTTTCCGCTGCTGTCCTTTTCAAGATATGTACGGCAGATGTTCTCCAGCCTTTCCGCTGCCTGTGCGATGGTGATAGAGTAGCTGTCCGTTTTGATTGCGATTGTTTTTTCCATAGTGGATACCTCCGTTATTTTGTTTTGTATTTCCTTTACTGATGTTATTATAGCATGGGGGGGCGGAAAAAGTACTGCATTTTTGACGGGGAAAGAGGTTTTTTGTAATGTGGAAAGTGGAATTTTTAGTGTTGAATTATCGGTATTTTGCAAACGAAATATTGTAGGGGCGTGGTTTCCCCAGCCGCAGTTGCGCTGAATTTTTTGGTTTTTTGCTTCCTCAGCAACATTTCAAACTTACGAAAATCACAAACAAATAGTAAAACAGCAATCAAGGCACAAACCGACCTCACCACAGCAACTCAAAAATCAGTGAAATACAGCTTGACCGCAGACCGAGATTTTATTTATTACTCGTTCAGCTTTATTTTTGCGACACTTCTTTTTTAACCTCTACACTTTTGCGCAACTCCAGCAGATGTGGGAATTTTGCTTCTTACCCGTTCCGCTTTCTTTAGGCGACACTTCTTTTGTGACATCTCTAATTTTGCGCAACTCCAGCAAAGGGGGAACCTATATGGGAGGGCGACACAACAAACCCTAACGCAAAGCAGGGCGTTTCTCCCTCCCCTATCGGTTCCCCCTTTGCAAACCCCTTCCCTTTCACCTCTCCCTCTTTACCCTGCTTTACATTTTGGCTTATTTATATATAGTGTTCTTGGGGGAGTTTGTGTTTGTTTGCTGTTTTACTATTTGTTTGTGATTTTTGTGAGTTTGATATTTTTCTGATGAAGCCGGAAATTTCACTTTCCACTCTCCACTTTCCACATTATAATTCCATGGTTATTGCAAAATAAAGAAGAATATGGTATAATTGGATATAACTAAGGAACTGCTGATTAAATCGACAATTGTATATTTCTTGTTACCTTAGTGATGTATCTAGGTGGGTGTTCCCCCGCCTTCGGCGGGGGAACACCTATTAATCAGTATTTCCCTAATTTTGGAGGTATGCTATGAAATTCAATGACTGGCTAAAAAATGACGACCTCTCCGCCAAGATACTTATTTGTTCAGATGTGAAAAACGGCAGCCGTCTTATAAGAAAATGCAACAGTAACGGCATTTCCAGAGTAAACACCGAATGTAAGCAAATATCGGATATTGCCCGTGAGATAATTATCGGCAATGCAGCCAAAAACGGCAAGCTTATTCCCTTTAAGCTGCTTGACAACAGCAGCTGTGCGGTAATTATCGACAGGCTTATACGGAACAATTCCGAAAAGCTGCCGTTTCTCAAAAAGGAAAGCATGTGTGCCGCAGCGTCCGCCGAGATAATGAGAATTATAAATGTTATCCGAATGAACAGGGTCACCGAGCAGCTTATGAGCAGCGAGGAGGAAAACATTGCCTGCCTGAGAACGCTTATAACAATGTACCACAGCGAGCTTGCGTCAATGGGCGCATACGACTGCTACACCCTTATAAGGACAGCTTTGGACATTGCAGAGCCGTTTGCGGGCGTAAGCTTCGGGCTTGCGGAGGGAACGCAGCTTACCGATATTGAGCTGGTGCTTCTTGAAAAAATATCAGGCGAAGGCTATGAGATGATCGAGCTTTACCGTAAGGAGAGCCTTATAAAGCCGACATTTTTTGCGGGCAGAGGATATACAAACGAGATAAGATATATCTCAGAAAGCATTAAGGACAAGCCCTTCGGAGAGGTCAATATTTTCTTCACCTCCGAGGCTTACGGCAGCTTTATCAAGGCGGGGCTGGGCAGCATGAAGATACCTTACACGCTTTCGTCCTCCTATCCCGCTTCGGAAACGGACATTGTCAGCTTTATGATATGTCTGCTCAAATGGGCGGAAAACGGTTTCCTCCACTCCGAGCTGGAGAATGCTTTCATCAACCCGAAAATGACTGTACCCGCAAAGCTTTATTATAACAGCGCATCGGATATTATGTGGGGCATCGGCGGCTATGACTTTTACTGCAAAAGGTTCAGAGCAGAGCACCCCGACGACGCCGAGAACGACGAAAAATATCCGCTGATACTTTTCTATGAAGCCCTTGTAAAGACGTTCTCAGAGCGTTCTCCCGTAAAGCTTTTTGAACAGCTTACAAAGATCGCAGGCGAATTTACCTACAAGAAAAATCCCGAAAGAAAGCTTGTCATGCCTGCTTTGAAGGACGAGGCTGAACAGCTTTCCTTTATGGGCGATGATGTCGTTCCCGAAAACGAGGTGCTGCGTTTCCTGATCGACAGGCTGGAGCATATGACCGTCAGTGAAGCTGCCAAGACCGATGCTGTAAATGTAAGCATAATCGGCAGCGGCGTTGTAAGCGAAAGAAAGTATAACTACATCTGCGGACTTTCCGTCAGCGACCTTTCGCCCAAGGTGACCGAGTCCCCCGTAATGTCCGACGAACAGCTGCTTAAATATGTCAAAAACAAGGCTAACAGCGAAACCTCCGAAAACAGGAGCAAAAAGATATACAGTGACCTTGAATTCCTTATCCGCTCCATTCTTGCGGATAAGGACAGCGAGCTTTATCTCGGTTACAGCAGCTATGACCTGTCAAGGCTGACCGAATGTCCGCCTTCCGTATTCTACAAAAAGCTGTGTGCGGAGTTCGGCGTCGCAGATGTGGCTTCTCTCGGCTATGACAATATCATTCTCGGGAACATCAGGCTGCCGTACGGCAAAAAGTGGGTGTCCCTTCCAAAGCCGTCTGCGGACACTGCCGATAAAACGCAGTCCGCAATAAAATGCAGTCCCACAATGATAGATACGGCAATGGGCTGCCCCAGGAAGTTTTTCTTCCGTTATAAGCTTCAAATGTGGAATCCCGAGTTTGCGGAGTTCAGCGGCAGCAGGTGGCTTACTCCCGTTGAAAAAGGAAATCTTTTCCATACTGCTGCCTGCGAATATGCGGAGCGTGTCTTAAAGGACACCGCCCCCGCCGATGTTTCCGTTACAGCGGACGAAAAGATTCTTACCGAGATATTTGAAAGGGTAGTAAACGGTTACCAAAAGCCTTGTGAGAATCCCGAGATACTCAGGCTTGAAACGGAGGAACTGAAAACTGCGCTTTTCGGCTATTTCAATGACCTCCACAAAAATCTGCACGACGGCAATAAGTGGATAGTCAGCGAGTGCGAAGGGGAATTTTCCGACGGCGTATATACGCTGCATTATGTTGACCCCGCCGATACCCAAAATCCCAACAAGACCCTTGACCTTACCTTTGAAGGCAGAGTTGACAGAATAGACCGATACACTGACACGGCTTCGGGTGAAGAGCATATCAGAGTGATAGACTACAAGACCACTTCAAGCTTCTTTGACGAAAAGGAACACAGCCAGCACGTCCTGTACACGGCTGCACTGAACAAGGGAAACGGTACGGTAGATGAATTTACTTACGAAACGCCTTTCCTTGAAGAAAAAAGCACAGAATGTAAGGGCGCCGGCATTGCCGATTTCAGCGGCGAGGTGAAGGAGAAAATTACCGATGTCCTTGTCAGAAACAATTACAAATACAGCGGAAAAGCTTCGTCCTGCGATTATTGCGGATATGCAGACATCTGTTTCAGAAAAACAAGGGAGGATATGTGAATGGCTGCAATGACCGAAAAAGAGAAGAGAGATCATATTATCACAAGCATAAAGGAGAATATGTTTGTCGAGGCGGGCGCAGGTGCGGGAAAAACCACGCTTATAGTCAACCGTATCGTTGAGCAGATAAGCCACGGTATCCGTCCTAAGGAGATAGCTGCCATTACCTATACCAATAAGGCAGCCGAGGAGCTGAGGACCCGTATACAGACAAGCCTTATCAAAGAAGCAAAGGGCAATAAGGAAATATCCGCCGTGCTTGACGAGGTGGATTCCATGCCTATTTCCACCATACATTCCTTCTGCCTGAATATCCTCAGAGAGCACGCTTTTGAGGCGGGTATCCGTCCCGATGCGGAGGTGTATGAGGAGGGGCGGCTGAAAGCGGAAATGCAGATGTTCTTCCGCAGATATTTCAAAAACATTTCCCCCAAGCAGATAGCCCTGATGAAATATTACAAAATAGCCGCCGAGCCGAGTTATCATAACAATGATAATCCGCTGTACAAATTGTTCCATGATATATGCGAGCTGCCGCCCAATGCTGCGGTGCCTTATGACAAGACAGCTGCGGATAATCTGACCGAGGACTCGGCTGAGATCAAAAAGCAGTTTGATGCTGCCGCCGCCGAGATAATTTCGCTCTACAACCGTGAGTTTAATAAGAGTATCAGCCGGCTTTCGGATATCAAGGATATATTGTATTCAAAATTAACCGATAACTCTGTCGAATTGTTAATGAAGCTCAAAGAAATTGCAGACAGAAAAGGCGTTTTTACCCAAAGACCGCCCAAGGGCAGCCTGACCAATAAGGCTAAGGCTTTGGAGCTGAACGATAAATACATGAAATGGTTTGAGAAAAATGCAGGGAAATTTCTCGCAGAAAGAGAACTGCGCATAAGCAATTTTATGACTTCTGTTGCATATCCCGCAAGCTCGGAATTCCGCAGACGTGAGCGGAGCAATCTTATCACAAACAATGAGCTTATCAGGATAACAGAGGAGCTTATCCGCACAAATAAGACGGTAAGAGAGCATTATGCCGCAAAACTCAAGTGCATTTACGTTGACGAATTTCAGGACACCGACTATTTCCAGGCAAGCCTTATCTGGCAGCTTGCCTATGACGATGAAAAAAAGGCTCTCCGTGACGGCGCACTGTTTATTGTGGGCGACCCCAAGCAGTCCATTTACAGATTTACAGGCGCAGACCCGCAGGTGTATCACGATATAAAGAGCAAGCCCGAGCTTAAAGGTCATATCTATGTCCTTGACAGCAATTTCCGTTCAAGCCCCAAGATAATTGATTGGGTAAATTCCAAGTTCAGCGACAACGGGACATTCAGAAAGAACGGCTTTGCATACAGCAATATGGCGGTGGGAGTGCCGCTGCTGACCGCTTCAAAGGACACCGTTTTAGAGGGCGTTTATTACTGCAAGACCTATTCAAAAGGCAAGGTTTCCAAGACCGCTGAGCTTACCATCGCCGCCGAGGACACAGCTAAGCTTATTGACGAGCTTGTCAATAAGCAGATAAAGATACCGAACAGACGCAAGACCGAGAATTGCAGGGACGACTACCGTCTCGTGGAATACGGCGATTTCCTTATCCTGTTTTCAAAAAACAAGCATATCCCCGTCTATGCAGACGCACTCAGAAGCCGCAATATCCCCGTAAGCATTGCGGGACAGGTGCCGCTTAACAGCTCTGCGGCGGTAAAGAGATTTTTGCTGCTCTATAATTACTGCGTAAGGGCGTCCAAGCAGCCCCTGGACAAGGGTGCGGTCCAGCTGACGTTTGAAAATGCCGACAATATCACCGACGAAATGACAGCCTTTGGCATGGAAACCATCAAGGCTGTCAGAGAACGCACAAAGGGCATGAAGGACGGCTTTGCTGTCGCCCTTTTCCTCATAAGGAATATACAATACTATCTCCCCGCAGACACCGATCTTACCGCCGACACAACGCTCCGTATCGCTGAAAGCCTGGAGCAGCTTCTTTCGGATATGCTTTTAAAATGCAGAGGAAATCGTATTGAAGCGGCGGATATGTTTGCGCAGACTATCAAAAAGGGCTTTGAAAAAAATATGCCCCTTGTTAGGGACAACAGCTCTGTGCGGCTTATGACCGCTCATAAGGCAAAGGGGCTGGAGGGCAGCATAGTTATCTGGGCAAACAGGTCCACCGATGTCCGCGAGGATAAGAGCTACCGCAAATACGGCAATCCCGTTACATATTATGCCAATGTAAACATTAACAGCACCTTGAAGGACGAACGGGAAAAGCTTGATATTGCCGAAAGGACACGTCTTGAATATGTTATTGCTACCCGTGCAAAGGAAGCCTTCATAGTTATGGACAGGCTGGTCGATGATAATGGGCTGCTGAACGATTACGGCATAGACAAATGTCCCGACGTAAAGGATGTTATCTCGAAGGTGACAGCCTCCGCTCCCGCAAATACGGTGACCTTCCCCGAATACACCCCCGACATCAGCGAGCAGACCTATTCCGACGAACAGCTTGACACAAGCTTTGTAACTCTCAATCCCAGCGGATTTGACAACTACAATGCCGTTATCTCCGACGATGCCGACGAACCCGATGAGCCTGAGATAATCTCCGCACAGGCAGATGCAGAACGTCCCAAGGGAGCCGTTTTCGGAACTGCGCTGCACAGGTGCTATGAGCTTCTGGTAAATGAATGGAAGCTGAATTTTGATATGACGGGCGATGAAATGAAGGAGCTTATCCGCAAATGCGTTTACACGGCAATCATGGAGGCAGGCATGACCGTCAGCTTTGATGAAGCGTCGGGGTTTGACGAGGAGCTTACAAGGGTAATGAACTGGTTTGTAAATGAGAAGTCCTTTACGGAGATACTCAGGGATTCCGCCGAAATATTTACGGAGCTTCCCTTCTCATATTTTATCGGCGCAGAGGAAGCCGCCGAAATGCTTGAAGAGCTTTCAAAGTACAAGCAGAACCTTAACGTCAGCGGAAAGAAGATCTGGGTAAACGGCGTTTCCGATCTGGTCGTAAAGGGAAAGGACGGCAGCATTACCGTTATTGACTATAAATCCGACATTGACAAGCAGAGAAAGCCCGAAAAATTCTATGACCGTCTAAAGGCAAGATATGAGGGACAGCTTACCCTTTACCGCTATGCTATGGGAAAAATATTCGGTGTCAGCCCCGATTCGGTCAAAACCTTGCTCTGCAATATTGACGCAGGCTCTCCTTTGGTAAATGTGGAGAGCGGAAAGTGAAAAGCGGGGTTTTTGTCGGGATAATTTTGTTCCGCAGTCTGCCTTAGAAAAGGAAGTGAAGAAATGATATTTATTACGGGAGATACTCACGGCAGCATTGATATACATAAGCTGTCAACCGCCAATTTTCCCATTCAGAACACACTGACACGTTCGGATTATCTCATTATCTGCGGCGATTTCGGGCTGGTATGGAACAATTCCAAGGAGGACAGATACTGGCAGAAATGGCTGGACGGCAAGCCCTGGACAACTCTCTGGATAGACGGAAATCACGAAAACTTCGACCTTTTAAAGGAATATCCCGTGGAGGAATGGAAGGGCGGACGTGTGCAGAGGATAACCGAAAATATTATCCATCTGTGCAGGGGCAGCGTTTTTGAGATAGACGGAATGAAGTTCTTTTCATTCGGCGGAGCGGAAAGTCATGACAAGCAGTACCGAAAGCTCGGCGTTTCCTACTGGGAAGAGGAACTGCCCTCGGAGGAGGAAATGGAGTACGGCAGACAGTCCCTTGAGGCGGCAGGCAGGAAGGTCGATATAGTCCTGACCCACACTCTGCCGCAGTCTATACAGGACAAGATGTTTTCGGGTCTTAGCTATACCTCAAACAGGCTTACAAAATATTTTGAGGAGATAAACTCTCAGCTTGATTTCAGGCTGTGGTTTTCGGGGCATTACCACATTTCCATGCCCTATGACGACAAGCATTATGTCATTTACGATAATATAGTAAGGCTCACCGACACCGGCTTTGAACGTGTCAGCGAGGGCGTTTGGTAAAAATGATCGGTGTTCCCCGACAGCGTTGGGGAGCACCGTTTTTTGTTTGGGTGAAATTGGTCAGAAGGGAAGCTCGTAATCGTCCGACTGTGAAAGATCGATCTCAAATTCTTCAAATTCTTCAACATATTCTTCGTCGGGGTATTCTTCGATAATTTTCTCCTCGGGGTCATCGCCGAGATCCTCTTCGACATAATCGGAATCGTCGTCCTCGTCAACATATTCTATGTCATCTTCATCGAAATCATCTTCGTCCGTATAAATGCCTAAATCGTCCTCGTCGTTATCGGAATTTTCACTGAGAATTTCATCAACGCCTTTATAAAAACCATCTTCCGAATCGCATAGCTCCTCTCCGCACTTGTAACAGATCTCGCTGCTCTCGGAATTTACTGCGCCGCATACCTTGCAATCTTTCATTGTTTTGTCCTCCTAAATTTACTTAAAATCCTATACAGCCCATGCTTTGGCTGCTTTTCAGCTCGGAGCTGAGAATATCCTCTGCCGCTGCGGAGATGTCCTCTGAGTCAAGCTGAGTGAGCATCTTTTTGGTCTTGGTCTTGAAACCGCCTATTCTCAGGGCGTGATGCTGCTTGGCGTTGATGTAGAGATTGCGTGCTTCTCTGCCGTTTCCGAACTGCTCACCTCTTTTCTCCCGGAGCCTTTTGAAAAAGCTTATGACCGACGCTTCCGAATCGGCAGGTATCTTGTAATTATCCGCCTCGGCAATGCGGGAGAAAATGTCGCAGAGGACATCGTCCGAATATCCGCTGAATCTTACAATAAAGCTGATACGTGACCTCAGACCCGGATTTGAGCCGAGAAAATCGTTCATCTTGTCCTCATAGCCCGCAAATATGCAGAATACGCAGCTGCGGTAATTCTCCATATTCTGGACGATACAGGTGACCGCCTCCTTGTCGAAAATGGTAGCGTTGTCCTCGGCAATTGTGTATATCTCGTCAAAGAAGAGAACTCCGCCGCCCTTCTCGGACATTTCGGCAAACATCTCATCTATCTTTGCAGCGGTGTGACCTACATACTGTCCCACATAATCGGACTTGCAGCACTCCTTGAAGCAGGAGGGGTCCTTGATTATCCGCAGCTCTGCAAGCTCCTCGGCAAAGCGTCTGGCAAGGGTGGTCTTGGCTGTGCCGGGAGGTCCCGCAAAAACCATACTGCACCCCGAAAAGCTGTCCGAAAGCCGCTTTTCATATCTCAGCTTGTCAATGCTTATGGAGCGGATAATGCCGTTTATCTTCTCTGTTTCCTTTTCCAGCCCCACCAGAGCCGCCTTTTTTGATAACTGCTTCACGGGACGGAGAGAAAACAGCTCTGCGATACCTCTGAAATCCTCGGGTAAAAGCTGCCTGTCGTCGGGGTCGTTGAAAAGGTGATTGCTGATAATCTGTCGTGCTGCGGCGGTGACTGCATACTCGTCACGTCCCTTCAGCTGCTTTACAAGGAGGGCGATCTCCCTTTGGGTGTTGTCGCACTCGAAATCTCTTTCCCAGAAATAGGAGCAGACGATGTTTTCAACGTCAACAGCCTTTGAATTCTCAATGACCATGCAGCGCAGGCAGCTGCCCAGCATTCCGATAATATCGTCCGATGCGCCGCTTGACAGTCTTCCGTCGGGGGCATAGTAGATGAAAAACTCTACCCTGTTGTTAAGAAGCATTTCGCTGTCTGCAATAGCGGGGGACAGGGCCGGAACAATATGTATAACGGGATTGTTGTCGTTGGAGATAAGGGCGTTCAGGTCGGGGTCATTCATTCCCGCAGTAAGGTTTATGGCAACTGCGGTGTTGCTCTCGGGTCTGTCCGAATCGGCGTCCTCGAAAAGAATTGCCTCTCCCGTTTCCTCGGTCTTGGAGGCAATGCTGTAATAAAGGGCAAGGACGGCTATGTAGGCGTCGTTGATATTGTCTGCTGCGATGAAATACTTGTTGGTGCTGTTTGAAAAATCGTCGCAGTCTATTCTGTCAAGCTTTCTCAGAAGCTCTGTTACCTTGATAAAGCGTTCAAGGGAATAGACGGCTTCGCAGATAACATCTTCGCTGAAATCGGAGGGCATAAGGTAATGCTTCCTTCCGAAGCTGTGCTTTTCGATTATTGGGATACTCATGATTTGTTCCTCCTTTGATATACTGTGCTTTTCCTTTGCCGCTCGGCTTACTTGACCTCTGCGCTGCTGATTATCCTGTCGCAGAGTCCGTATGCAACCGATTCTTCTGCGGTGAGATAATGGTCTCTTTCGCAGTCGCTGTGGACCTTTTCTATGGGCTGTCCCGAGGCTTCCGAGAGAATACCCTCCAGCAGCTCTCTTGTTCTGAGCATGTGGTCGGAATGTATCCTTATGTCTGAGCACTGTCCGTCAAGTCCGCCCGATATAAGGGGCTGATGGATAAGCACCTCGGAGTGGGGGAGTATCAGCCTTTTTCCCTTTGTCCCCGATGCAAGGAGAACCGAACCCATAGATGCCGCCATACCGACGCAGATGGTCGAGATGTCGCAGGGAATGTACTTCATGGTGTCCACAATAGCAAGACCGTCCGTGACCGAGCCGCCGGGGCTGTTGATATACAGCGAAATATCTCTGCGGGGGTCCTTGGCGGCGAGGAAAAGCAGCTGCGCCGTAATTATTCCCGCCGAACCGTTTTCAAGAGGTCCGTTCACAAAGATTATCCTGTCGTCCAGAAGACGTGAGTAAATGTCCATGCAGCGTTCGCCGTGTCCTGTTTGTTCGATAACATAAGGTATCATCATATTTTTTCCTTCTTTCGTTTGATGTGAGCCGTTGTTTACATCATAACATACCTTACGGAAAAAAATACTGCAAAAATACAGCGCTTTAAATTTTTTTCTCTGCTATAATAAAGATAGTTTCGGGAAACCGTTCCCTTACAATATGCACATTAAATTCAACTTTCAACATTCAATAATACAGGTGATAAAAAATGAAAAGAATAAAACCGACAATGCAGCACGTATCGCAAAAGCGTGTCTATGCCGACTATGCAGATGCCGACAAATTGATGAGATATGCTTTTGACAGCAATATAAAAGCAAGCCGCTTCGGAAGACTGCTGGAGATCATGAGAAAAAGAGATTCCTTTGAACAGCCGAATTATCCTTTGCTTATAGGTGCGCTTACCGCTATGGGTGATACAGAAAAGCTTCGGGTGATTATGGATAATTACAATTACAGCGGGATACACCCATATTATTCATTCGTAAACCTCAGAGATATTACCCGTGAAGCCTTGGTCGTATCTATGATATTGGGAAAAACGGCTGCTTGCGGACGGCTGCTCTCGGAATATTTGAATGATGGTTTTTCAATCGCTCCTGTCCATATGGGAGGTGATCGGTGTTCGCCGGAATTCAGACCGCTGTATTATACTATGCTGACAAAGCAGTATGACCTTGCTGCTGTCTATATGGACCTTCTGAGAAAGAAATTAAGCAATTGCTGGTGTGAAGAGGCAGCGGAAGAAGATATGCACGCTGATGTTGACCTTACCTTCATTTCCGCCTTGCTTTATGATGAGCGGGAGTTTGTCAAGGTCATGCTTGACGGGGGCTATCGTCCCGGAAGTTATGTTTTTTCCGAGCTGGCAGCATATCCCGAAGCATTTGACGGCTATCGGAAAAAATACTTCTCCTATTATTTCCCGAAACGGAAACGCCCGCCTAAGCAGCAGGAATTTCTCAGCCGCCTTCTGACGGGAAATGAGCGATACAGATTTGCCTATCTGGTTTACGACAAATTCGGTACGGAAAATGCCGACAGATTTTTTGAGAGTATAGATTTTCCGAAAATAACCGCTGTTTCTTCCTCAATGCTTCTGATAAACAGAATGCGCGGTTTCAATCTTTCAGGCGAACAGCCTTTAGATGAGAAATGCCTTATGAAGCATATGGACGATCGGCTGTATATTATCGGTGATATGACAAATGTGGTGGAAATGACAGAGGAGAATGCCTGCGTTTTTGAGGGGAAAGAGATAATTTACGATATAAGAGGCTATGAGGATCAGCTGGATCTCGTCTTTCCGAGCAATATCACAAACAAGATGCTAAAGCAGTTTCTGAAGCAAAGGCTGCTGTTTGACACGGACGATAAATGCTCGTCATTCCTTCAGTCTGTCCTTGAGCGCAACGACAGGACGCTGACCGTTCTTGCCGTGAAACAGGGTTTGATAACACGGGAAAATTTCCCCGACGTTATAGAATTTCTTTCGGAAAATCGCTTTCTTATTGCGCTTAACGAAATATATAAGTCCGATATTTAGCTAAATGAAAAAATGGGCGTTCCCCTCATATCACGGGGGAACACCCATTGCTTTTATACTAAGAACCAATTAAAAAGTGAATAAAAAATCAAGCAAAAACTTGCGTATATGGTTTTTGCGCAGATTTTTTATCTACACTTTTATTGGTTATTAGTATTATCTGCGCTTTGCCGCAGCTTTCTTGTTTTTCTGTTCGGAAAATCTCAGGTTGAACCAAACTATCCCGCATAACGCCAGCACCGACGCTGCCTGCGCTCTGTAAGTGAAAAATTCGTGGAGATAGGAGTGATTGTTCAGCACCATATACCGAAGATAGGGGAGCAGTCCCAATATCAGGCAGATAAGTGTGACAGGCTTGTTTGCCCGACGTCTGCGGAAGAGCAGATATATCCCGCCGAAAACAAGGGCGGTCAGCAGCAGCCCCAAAATAATTTTCCCGCCGTCAACACGTTCCTCTCCGCCGAACATGGTTGACAGATTTGCCAGCGGTGCGAAAAACAGCTGCTTGAAAAAGGGCAGCTCCTCCGCCGTCCCGACGAAGCGTTTTTCCGCCGATGTTATGGCGGCTTCAAACTTGTTTTCCCCCGTAACGGCAGTCGCCGCCGTCCATTTTACGAGAAATGTTCCGACGTAAGCCGCAGCCCAGCAGCCGCCGCATTTTACGGAAAGGAGCAGGTTTTCCCGAAGCTGTCCAAGACGGTTTTCCTGTTCACGGATAATGAAAACAAGCAGCAGCGGCAGAAGGATAGAAAGTGTTTCCGCTGTGAGGAAGTCAAAAAATGCGGTCATTGCCCCGAATATGACCGAAAGGACGGTCAGGGCGGTGTCCCCCTTTTTTTCAAGGCAGATAAAGAAAATGCAGGCTATCATGGAAATGTTCGCCATGGGCAGATATTCCAGCGAAAGTCTGACATTGTAAAACTGCACGCTCATAAGCGACAGGGCAAATGCCGACGCCGCAAAATACTGCTTTTTCCCGACAAGCAGTCCGCAGACGGCAAGGGCAAGCAGCACCGCCGCCGAAAAGCCGACAATTTTCACACCCTTAACATCGGTGACCGTCATAAGCGGGCGGATAAAGATGACCGAGCCGTGCCAGTAGCGGGTGTAATCGGTGTTGGGCTGATAGCCGTTGAGTGAGGCGTAGTAGCCCCAGTTCACGCCGAACTCCTCGCCGTCGAAATATTTCGTGTCCAGAGAGGAAACGAAGGGGTCGTCACTTTTGATGTTCCAGAGGATATTTTGCAGGATAACATCGGCGTAATTATCCGCAACGGCGTTGAATTTTTTCCCGTTTTCAAAGGAGAACGGGTCGGGGGTAACATAGCTTTCGGCACTTGTCAGCATATTGCCCTGTATCTTTTCGTTGGGGATAAGGGAGGTGAGTATCAAAGCCCCCCAAAGCAGGGCTATCACCGCCGCAAATGCGCCTATGTGAATGAGAATTTTCCTTGCCATTTAGCTGCCTTTCTTTCTCGAAAAAATTGCCAAGGCACCAAAAGGCACCTTGACAATTTCTTGAAAATTTCGATGATCAACTTGCTATTAACGTTATATTTTCAGTTGTGATGCTAATAACTCCGTCGTTAACAAGGCTCTGAACTGTTGTACCGGCAGTGACCGCTGTTGATGTTCCACTTATATACCATGTAGTGAATGAGGTTCCGTCCAGACTCGGAGCTTTTGTCAGAATGGCATCGTTTATACCTGCTGTTTCTGATGTGGGCGTGCCGCTAATACTAAAGGTCAGATTATAGACATCAGGCAGCTGATATGGATCAAGATCCATACTGGAGGTTATTGGAGTGTCGCCATCGACAAAGGTAATGTTGTAGCTGGCGTCGGAGTAAAACCATTTGTCTGCATGATAACCGCTGTTTGCATTGGGCGCGGGCATTGAGCCGTACCTGCCGTTGAAGGTTTCGCCATCATTGAAGAAATAGTCGTAAGCGGTGCCGTCTGTGGGATCATGCAGCGTTACCTTGTACTGGTAGGCGGTAATTGTAGTGTCCGCACTTACCGTTGTGGTGGTTGTGAACTCTGTGACCTTTTCTCCGTTGTTGTATACGAAGCCCGTATAGCCGTTCAAAATGTCATCGAGGAATCCGCCGTAAATGTACAGGATAGATTCATTGTCGGCAAGATAGAACTGACCTGTGCTGCTGCCTGCGGTATAGGAGATGGTGTGCTTCTTTTCCGACCAGACCTCAACCTCGTCCTGCTTGATAACGTAGTCGGTAACGGTCATACCGCTGTCAACCTTGTCTGCTTCGCTGTTTCCGTCTGCGGACCAGCTATTATTGTAGGTCAGCCATACATAGGGATTCATCAGGTCATTGGCGTAAGTTTCCTGCTGTATCTTGTTGGGGATAATGCTGGATTTCAGGTATTCGCCCGAATTACCCTGAACGGTACCCGTAGTGCCGTTGAAGTTGTAGTTGATGTTTACATAAGTCCTTGCGGTGTAAACGGCAGAAACCGTAATATCATCGTGGATAGGATAAGGCGATGTTATCTCGGTGGTGCCGTCTATCTTCCATACACCGTCATTTCCCGCCTGCTTGGGAACGGCAATGCTGCTGACAAGGTCATACAGATCGTCGCCGTATTCCGCAGTTATAGGCTGGGGAACGGTAGTCTGATCGTCTGCTTCGTCGGCGGTAAAGGTGATGGTGTACTTGTATTTGTCGTAAACGGCGGTAACGGTCACGTCCTCGCTGACGGAAACTGTGCTGTCAATAGCATACAAGCCATCTATCTTCCATTCGCCCGTGCTGCCTGTCTTTACGGGAACTTCGGCAGTTACGTACTCCTTTAACAATGCTCCGTACTCGACCTCAATGGGATCGGGAACATCTGTCGGGTCGTCTGCTTCGGGTGCGGTGAAGGTCACGGTGTACTTGTTGATGGTGTAAACGGCGGTGAGGGTAACATCTCCCGTTACCGTCATTTCATCGGTGACTGCGGTGGTTCCGTCTATCTTCCAAACGCCCGTGTGACCTGCCTTTGCGGGGATAGCTGCGAGTGCGGCGTCCTTCAGGAGAGAGCCGTATTCAGCTTCTGCGGGAGCGGGAACGGTCGTCTGATCGTCTGCCTGTGGAGCGGTGTAGGTGATGGTGTACTTCACAGGGTCATAGACCGCAGTAAGGGTAATATTCTTGTCAAGGATAGCATCAGCGGTTATATCCGTTGTTCCGTCTATCTTCCATGTTCCCGTATGACCTGTCTTTGTGGGGACAGCAGCGGGAACTATCTTGGAAATAAGTGTTCCGTAATCGTACTCGGCAGCTGCGGGAATGACTGCACCGTCGTCTGCTCCGGGAGCGGTAAAGGTTACGGTGTACTTGTTGACTGTGTAAACGGCTGCGATCGTCATATTTCCCGTAACCGTCATATCGGCGGTGACGGCAGTTTTTCCGTCTATCTTCCAAACGCCCGTATTTCCTGCCTTTGCGGGGACTGCGCAGGCGGAAACAATGTCATACAGACTGTCGCCGTAGAATGCTTCCACAGGCTGGGGAGCGGCTTCGTCCGCACCGTCTGCGGTAAATGTGATGGTGTAGGCATTAGCTGAGTAAACGGCGGTAAGGGTGATGTTTTTCTTAACCGTCATATCCGATGTAACAGCGGTCTTGCCGTCTATCTTCCAAACGCCCGTTTTTCCGTCCTTTGCGGGGACGGCAACGCTGCTTGCAATATCATAAAGGCTGTCGCCCGATTCTGCGGGAACGACATCGATTATCTTTCCGTCACATTCAAAGGACACAACAAAGCTTTCCTCCTCTTCCGTTGTGGCCTCTGTTTCGGAGGTTTCGGAAGGCTGCGTTTCCTCCTCGGGAGCGGTTGTGGCAGCGGTGGTTTGTGCAGGCTCGGTCACGGAGGGAACGGTGGTAGTGGGACTTTGTGTGGTTATCGGTGCGGTTGTGGTAGGCTTTTGTGTGGTTATCGGTGCGGTTGTGGTAGGCTTTTGTGTGGTAGTCGGTGCGGTGGTGGTGGGCTTTTGAGTAGTTGTAGGTGCAGTTGTGGTGGGTTTTTCCACAGTGGTGTTTGCGGTGGTAGTGGTATTTGCAGCTGTTGTAGTTGCTTCGGCAGTTGTGGTATTTTCGGCGGTTGTGGCAGCTGCAGCAGTTGTTGTGCCCGCAGTCGTTGTGGATTCCTCGGCAATTGTTGTGCTTGCAGTCGTTGCAGATTCCTCGGGCGGTGCCAGCTTGCTTGCTTCGGTGTCGGCGGGCAGTTCCTCTGCGGGGGGAGCAGCGGTGGTAAACACATTGTCCGTGTTATCGGAGTTTATAGGCTCTTCCGTAACCTCGCTGACGGTAGACTCGGGGACTGTGGTTTCCGCAGGCTCGGTCTGCGGGGGAGCTGTTGTGGCGATCGGCTCAGAGGCTGCGGCAGAAGCGGTGTTCTGTCCCTTTCCTCTCAGCTTCTTGACCACATTTTCGTCCAGCGTCATAAGATTGGTATCGTTGGAGCGCAGAGCGTATTCCTTGACAATAGCGGAGATAAGCTCATAGTCGATCTCATGAGTGGGGTCCTCACCGTCGGGGACTATCTGCATCTCACCCGTTTCGGTATCGTAAATAACGAATACGGAGGTGCCGTCTATCTCGGCGGGATTGCCTGTTTCCGAGTTGGGACTTGTGCAGATGGTGATGCTTCTGTCGGCATTGACAAGAGCTACCTTAGATGTCTTTGCACCCGTTTCGTCCAGAAGGGTAGCTTCGACCTTGCCCTGATAGGTGTTTTCGGTGATGATATATCTGCCCTCAGCGTCCTTGGTAACGGTGACCGAGAAGCTTGTGCCGCGGACAGCCATGGTTGCCTTTGGCGTTGCGACCTCGTAAACCGAGTTTTCGGACAGGGGGTTTGTTATCTCATTTAATATAGTACCTTCTTTAAGCTTGATAACAGTTCGGCTGTCGGTTTTTGTACCTGAGGCTTCCAGCTCCAGAACGGTCAGTTCGTCCAGCTGGATATACTTATCTCCGTCCAGCGAAAGGCGGATAGTACTGCCCTCCCCGACGCTTATCAGGTCGCCGCTTTCCAAATTCATTCCGACGTATGCCGCCAGCTCGCCCGAACCCTCACGGGTAACGGTAGTTTCGCCCGACATTTCAAATACCTTTAAAACACGGTAAGTGTCCTCCTTAGTCAGGGTAATACCGACAGCGGCGGCAGCACCGCCAACTACAACGACGGCAGCGCAGACTATCAGTACCTTTACTTTAATTGTCATAGCAGCAAATGCAGCTTTTAAACTCATAAGATAGCCCTCCAATTCATAAGGTGCAAAAATAAAAGGAGCATACAACCGAACTGCATAACGGAGCAAACCCCATCAAATGCAGCCCGACCGCCATACTCCTTAATAAGTCATATTCATAAAGCTTAGGCTCGTGCTTTGCGACACCGATTTTCATCGGCTTTGCCTTTTATTTGATTAACCACATTATATCATATGAATTTGGAAATTTCAAGCGTTTTTTGGAAATTTGTAAAAACTCACAAAAATTTATCTCATTGCTAGGATAAAATAGTTAAATATCTTGTTCATAATATATACGATTTTGGTGTACTGTGAATAATCACATTAAATTTAACACTCAACGCTGCAAATGTACTCCGCCAATTTCCCCGCACATTTCATGCAGTCCTTGACACCAAGCTCGTAAACCGCCTGAAGCTTGCGGGGGTCCTTTTCCAGCCTGCCAATTTTTATCTCCTCCGACGGACGGATAACGAACGCCTTGACCTCACGTTCAAGCTCCAAAAGGCGTTCTGCGGAACGGTTGTAATTCTCGTGGCGGGACTTCATTCTTTCGGCTATTTTCGGGTATTTAGCGCCGCAGAGTCCCACAACGGCGGGTGAAGCGGGCTTTTTCCGATAATCAATGTGACGTGTCAGGACAACAACAAGCTTGTCGCAGCCCTGTGACAGCAGCCATTCATAGGGGATACTGTCGGAGATGCCGCCGTCAAGATACAGCCTTCCGCCTATCTCCACGGGCTTTGACACTATGGGCATTGAACCCGACGCACGGAGAGTATCCATCTGTTCAAAAACGCTGTCTATCCGCACATATTCGGGCTGACCGCTGTCAACATCTGTCAGAACGGCGTAAAAAGGGACATTGCAGCTTTTGTATGTATCATCATCGAAAGGGTCAAGCCGTCGGGGAACGTCCTCATAGGCGTATTTCGTGCTGAAAATATTGCCCTCCTTTATCAGGGGGATAATGCCCATATAGTTTTTGTCTGCATTAAACCGCTTGTTATATCTTATGACTCTCCCCTTCTGACGTGACAGAAAATTCACGCCGAACAGTGCCCCTGCGGACACTCCCACAATGCAGTCAAACTCTATTCCGTTATCCAGAAATGTATCAAGGACGCCTGCGGTATACATTCCCCGCATTGCACCGCCTTCAAGTACCAAGCCTGTTTTCATATGATTTCTCCCGAATACAAGTGTTCCCCCGCCGAAGACGAGGGAACATTCGCAAGTCAAAATAAATTCAACACTCAACTCTCAACACTTAACATTCATCTAAGCTTTGCGCCGTTGGGAATATCGCTGTCAAGGAAGATAACTCGTGCGTCCTCGCCCACATCTGCGGCAACTACCATACCGTTGGACTCAACTCCGCAAAGCTTTACGGGCTTGAGGTTTGCGACGATAATGACCTTCTTTCCAACCAGGTCCTCGGGCTTGTACCATTTGGCGATCCCCGAAACTACCTGACGTCCGCCCATGCCGTCATCAAGCTGTAAGCAGAGAAGCTTGTTGGACTTCTTGACTTTTTCACAGGAAATAACGGTTGCGGCTCTCAGGTCTATCTTCTCGAATGTGTCAAACTCGATGGTTTCGGACACGGGAAGAATATTTGCCTTGTCCTCGGCGGGAGCGGGCTGTTCGTTGTTCTTGATAAGAGCGTTCAGCTCCTCTATCTCCTTGTTTACGTCAATTCTCGGGAAGATGATGTCGCCCTTTGTGACGGTGGTATCGGCAGGAAGAACGCCGAACTTGCAGGCATTTTCCCAAGTTACCATATCCTCGGAAACGCCTGTCTGCGCCCATACCTTGGGCATATCCGTAGGCATAAAGCAGGACAGGAGAGTGGTGGTTATTCTGATAGCTTCAAGGAGATTGTACATGACTGTCGCAAGACGTGCCTTCTTTGACTCGTCCTTTGCAAGCACCCAGGGAGCGGTTTCGTCAATATACTTGTTTGCACGGGAGATCACGGTGAATATCTCCGCAAGAGCGTTGCTCAGCTGAGTTTCTTCCATAAATGCGTCAACCTTGCCCGCAAGAGCGGAAGCCATGGAGATAAGCTCGTCGTCAAGGGCGTCGGCTTCTCTGTCTTCGGGAAGCTTTCCGTCGAAATATTTGATGACCATGGCAACGGTTCTGGAAACCAGATTTCCAAGATCGTTTGCCAGGTCGGAATTGATGCGGTTTATCATTATTTCGTTGGAGAATGAGCTGTCTGCGCCAAGAGCCATTTCACGGAGAATGTGATAACGGATAGCGTCCGTGCCGTAACGCTCGCTGAGAACAAGCGGGTCAACCACATTTCCCAGAGATTTGGACATTTTTGCGCCGTTAAAGGTTATCCAGCCGTGAACAGCAAGGTGCTTCGGCAGGGGCAGCTCCAGAGCCATCAGCATGGCGGGCCAGATGATAGCGTGGAAACGCATAATATCCTTTGCCACCATATGAATGTCTGCGGGCCAGTACTTGCCGAAATCGTCATATGCGCTGTTTTCATAGCCAAGAGCGGTGATATAGTTGGAGAGAGCATCTATCCATACATAAACAACGTGCTTATCGTCAAAGCTGACGGGAATACCCCATTTAAAGGTAGTTCTCGAAACGCAGAGGTCCTCAAGTCCCGGCTTGATGAAGTTGTTTACAAGCTCAACGGCACGGGTCTTGGGGCGGAGATAGTCGGTTTCCAGCAGAAGCTTCTCAATTCTGTCTGCAAAGGGGGACATTTTGAAGAAGTAAGCCTCTTCCTTTGCCTCGACCACGTCACGTCCGCACTCGGGACACTTTCCGTCCACCAGCTGGGACTCTGTCCAGAAGCTTTCGCAGGGGGTGCAGTATTTGCCCGTATATTCGCCCTTATAGATATAGCCCTTGTCGTAGAGCGCCTTAAAGATCTTCTGAACGGCTTCAACGTGGTAATCGTCGGTAGTTCTGATGTATCTGTCGTAGCTGATGTTCATGGTTTTCCAGAGATTTTTGAATATCTCAACTATCTCGTCAACGTACTGCTTGGGGGTGATGCCCTTTTCGGCAGCCTTCTGCTCGATCTTCAGACCATGCTCGTCGGTGCCTGTGAGGAACATAACGTCATAGCCCTGCATACGCTTATATCTTGCGATAGAGTCGCAGGCGACGGTGGTATAGCAGTGTCCGATATGGGGATTTCCCGACGGATAATAGATAGGTGTGGTTATATAGAATGGTTTTTTCTCTGACATTTTTTTATCCTCCGAATCCTTTATTTTTCAGATATACAGTTATTATACTCCAAAAATTTTGATTTGTCAATTTCGGGAAGAAAAAATTCACGCTAATCGAACGAAATATAAAAGTTTCGCCAGCCTTTTCAAAAGCTGCGGTCATCACTTTTTAGTTAGGACAAAAAAGCCCCCTTGGAGTTGCAGCTCCGAGGGGGTCGATTTTTGTGAATCTCGGTGAGTCATTGAGATTATATCATTTCCGACTATATTATATCACACAAAAATATTATTGTCAAGCATTTTTAAAATATTCCGAAAAAATCAGGCTATCATAAAAATGTCAACGATTTATACGAAATTATTACTGCTATTTTGTTGAATTTGCAGACAGAAAACCTATTGACCAATTCGGTCAACCGTGTTATAATAACATTGACCGAATCGGTCAACAGAAAGGAAATGCAAATTGAACGAAAAATTTTTCACATTGCCAAAGGAGCGTAGGGACGCTATCATAAATGCCGCTATGCACATTTTCGCAAAATACGACTACAAAAAGGCGTCCACCGACGAAATAGCGTCCCTGGCGGGCATTTCAAAGGGGCTTATCTTCCACTATTTCGGCAGCAAAAAGGGGCTGTATCTGTTCCTGTATGATTATGCGGCGAATTTTATAATGGGCGAGATGCGGAAGTTCGGCGATACATCGGAAACGGATTTTTTCAAGATTATCGTAAATTCCCAGACCTGCAAGCTGTCAATGCTGGCAAAGCACCCCGACTGTATGACATTTATCATAAAGGCATTTTACGAGGACAGCCCCGAGGTAAAAAGCGAGATAGACACCACCTTCGGGGATATTGAGAAAAGCACCGCTAAAAGCTTTCTTGCAAGGGCAGACCTAAGCAAGCTTAAAGAGGACGTTTCCCCCGAAAAGCTGCTGAACATTATCCTGTGGTTCGCCGAGGGCTTTATGCGGACGAGGACCCCCGAGGAACTGACGGACTTGGAGAAGCTCAACGACATCTATCTCGAATACGTGGAAATGCTGAGAAGGCTTGTTTATAAGCCCGAATACCTTTAAAGGAGGACGGAAAATGACTGTTATCGAAACAAAAAAGCTTACAAAGACCTACGGCAGCGCAAGGGGCATTACCGAGCTTGACCTTGCGGTGAACGAGGGGGATTTCTTCGGATTTATCGGGCCTAACGGTGCGGGGAAATCCACCACTATCCGTACCCTGCTGGGGCTTATTTTCCCAACATCGGGGACGGCGTCCATCTTCGGGAAGGACATTGTTTCCCAAAAGACCGAAATTCTCCGTGATGTGGGCTATATGCCGTCCGAGGCGAATTTTTATAACGGTATGCGTGTTCGGGACATTATCTCCCTGTCTGCGGGAATGAGGAAAAAGGATTGTTCCGAGGAAGCAAAACGTCTTTGCGAACGGCTTGATCTGGACTGCTCAAAGCGCGTGGATGAACTTTCTCTTGGAAACCGCAAAAAGGCGTCCATCGTCTGCGCATTGCAGCATAAGCCGAAGCTGTGTATCCTTGACGAACCTACAAGCGGTCTTGACCCGCTTATGCAGAGGGAGTTTTTCGGGATTTTAAGGGAGCGTCACGAGGAGGGGGCGACCATTTTCCTGTCCTCACATATCCTGTCGGAGATACAGAAAAACTGCACCCGTGCGGCTATCATCAAGGAGGGCAGACTTATCGCCCTTGACAGCGTGGAAAATCTCTCGAAAACCAGTGCGAAGCGGGTGACTCTCCACGGCGTAACTGCCGTTCCCGAGGGAATTTCCGTGAAGTCTGCCGAGGTGTCGGAGGACGGTGTGACATTCCTTTACGGCGGCGAAATAAAGGCGCTTTTGTCCGCCGTCGATCAAATGCCCATTACCGATATGACTATTACCGAACCGGGGCTTGATGAGATATTTATGCACTTCTATGAGAAAGGCGGCAAGTGATATGACGATTTACATAAAAGAACTGAAGCAGTCTGCGAAGTCCTGGCTGATATGGACGCTTTCCATCGGGTTTATGATGCTTATCTGCGTGATGATGTTCCCCGAAATGGAGTCGCAGATGGACAGCGTGACGGACGTTTTCGCAAATATGGGCGGATTTACCGCAGCCTTTGGTATGGACAGACTCAGCTTCGGCGAGCTTATGGGCTTTTACGGCATTGAGTGCGGCAATATAATGGGCATCGGCGGGGGATTTTTTGCGGCTCTGGCGGGAATTTCCGTGCTGGCAAACGAGGAAAAGGAGCGCACCGCCGAATTCCTGCTGACACACCCCGTAAGCAGAGACTCTGTGCTGTTTCAGAAGCTGATGTCGGTTTTCACGCAGATAATCCTGATGAATGCCGCTGTTGTGGGCATAAGCCTTTTATCTGCGGTGATTATCGGAGAGGAATACAAGATGACGGAATTTGTCCTGCTTCACGCCGCCTATCTGATGATGCAGATAGAGATAGGCTGCATCTGCTTCGGCATTTCGGCGTTTATCAGACGGGGAAGCATAGGCATCGGCTTAGGGCTTGCGCTGGCTTTATATTTTATGAATATCATCTGCAATATCAGCGACAAGGCGGAATCTCTCAAATACATAACGCCCTACGCATACGCCGAGGCAAGCAACATCATTTCCGAGGCGGAGATAGATATGAAGCTTATGTGGGTCGGCATAGCTATTTCCGTTCTGGCTGTTATTATCGGGTTTATGAAATACCTTAAAAAGGATATTTCGGCATAAAAATTGCCGCCGTAGCATTTGCGTTGCGGCGGTTTTTTATTTTATTTCAGCACTTTTCCGTTGAGAATGTTCAAAGCCGTTTCCGAAAGGATAAGCTCATTTTCCCTGTCCGTCAGACCGAGGCTTAAAAAGCGTTCCTTCTCCTCGGAGGGCTTCCACAGGGGGAAATCCGAGCCGAAAACTATCCGTTCTGCGCCGTATTTCCTGACATATTCAACGCTTTTTTCCTTGCCGAGGAACATTATTGAGCTGGAAATATCGAAAAAGCAGTTTTCGTGACAAAGCAGCTCTACCGCTTCATCAAAGATGGAATATCCGCCCATATGCGCCGCTATGACCGTCAGGCGGGGGAACTCCTTCAGCACCCGTTTCAGCCTTGACGGGTGGGAATAGTCAAACCGCTTGTCCCCGCAGTGGAAAAGGACGGGCAGTCTGCCTTGTATTGCATCATAGACGGGAAAAAGCCGTTCGTCGTCAATGGGGAACTGCTGTGTGTCCGGGTGGAATTTTATGCCCCTGACCTTACCGAAGATGCGTTCTATCTCGGCTAGCGGGTCGTCCATGGCGGCGTGGAGAGTGCCGAAGGGATAGAATTCCTTATGCTCCTTCGCTTCTCCGATGGCAAAGTCGTTTATGTGGGAAACGTGCTCGGGCTTTATGGCGACGGGCAGGATAACAAAGCTGTCGATACCGCCTTTTCTGCCCTCTTCAAGAAGTGTTTCGGCGGTGGCTGTTTTGTTTTTGTGTTCTTCTTCGTACAGTCCGTAGAAATCGCAGACACTCTTTGTTGCTTTGTCGGCAATGTCTGCGGGATAGATATGTGTGTGAAAATCAATTACCATTATTATTCGCTTCTTTTCGTAGAATTTACCCCAATATAATTATACTGCGGAAGTCCATATTCTGCAATAGTCAAAACTGACGAATAGTCATTTTCTTGGGCGGCTTTTTATGGGAAAATTGTTATGTTTGGGGCAATATCCATTCTTGACAACTCTGTTATTATGTTGTATAATATTTGTGAATGATTTGACTGAAAATAATGATAGGGGTTGATGGGTTTGTCGGTGATATTGACTGTAAGAGAGGAAGCCGTTTGTCTGCTTGTTCTCATTTTCCTTATATGCTACCATTCTATATATAAAAGCAGTGACGAGAACAACGACGGAAAATCCTTTCTGAAAATATCATTCTATGCTCTGGGACACGTGATCCTTGATATTATTACAGTGGTGACGGTAAACAATCTCGATGTTGTTCCCAAAGCGGTGAATAAGGTGCTTCACATTGCTTTCTATTGTTTCGGATTATTGTTCATAATGGAATTTCTGGATTATGTCATAAATCTCACAATGTCTTATAAGCTTTTGAAGGAATACCGACGTATCAAGTTTTTTCCCGTTTTGCTGATAATACTGCTGTCATTCGTTCTGCCCATAGAATATGTAGAGGGCAGAGGGACAAATTACAGCTACGGTCAGCTTATTTTTGTGTGCTACGGCATATTTGCTTTATATTGCTTATTGGCAATGGTGCTTGCTTTGGTGAATTACAAAAATCTTGACAGGAAAATGCGGCTTGCCGTCCTGCCGACCATTTCGCTTATGGTGATGATGATCTCTTTGCAGGCGGCTATTCCCGAACTGCTTATGACGGGTGCGGCTGTAACATTTGTCTGCATAGGTCTGTTCGTTACGGTGGATAACCCCGTTTCCGCATATCTGGAGCAGGCGCTTTGGGACAATGCCACGGGTGTCCGCAACAAAAACAGCTTTGAAAAGCAGATGTCCTCGCTTGAAAAGAAGTATAAGAGCAAGCAGCTGAACATCGGCTTCGTTATCTGCGACATGAACGGGTTGAAGCTTATCAACGATAATTACGGTCACGCCGAGGGTGATAAGCTTATCAAAGCTGCCGCTGAGGTGCTTCTGGAAAATCTGAAAAACGCACACAACGTTTACAGAATAGGCGGAGATGAATTTGCGGTGATATATCTTTCCCCGAATGACGAGGAGGTCGTGTCGGAAATAGAAAATGTCCGCACCGCTTGTGATAACTACAAGGACAGTCCCATAAAGCTCAGCATTGCCATGGGATATGCTTCGGGAACAAGCGATTCATCGGGGTTTATGGAAATATACGGTAAGGCAGATGCTCTTATGTATGAAAACAAGGCGGAAATAAAGCGGAAAAATCCCGAATTTTGCAGATAAAATATTGAGGTAATAACTATGGAAAAATACAAATACAATCTCGTTTTTATGATAATCGGAGGAGTTTTTTCTCTTGTGGCTGTGGTAATGATACTTGTTTCTGTGGGGACAAGGATAAGCTGGAACAATTTCAGGAAAACGGCAGTCAGCGTGACCGCCGAGATAACCGACATTCAGGTTAGGCGTGAACGCAGACACAGCAGCACAGGCAGAAATACGACAACGACCTATCACGACGTTTACGTTGAATACGATTATAACGGTCAGCACTATTCGGAAAAGCTGGACTATTATTATTCGTCAATGGCTAAGGGCGATGAAATAACCATTCTTATCGACCCGAATAACCCGAGAAAGAGTATGTCAGACCCGGGAGTGGCAACGGCGGTGTGCCTGATACTTTTCTTTGTGTTCGGCAGTATCGGAGCGGCTTTTCTTATTGTTGAGCTGAGCAAGGGTGCTTACATAAACAGGCTTATCCGAGATGACAAGTACGTCTATGCGGAATACACGGGAGAAGAGCCCTCGGGACTTACCGTGAATAAGGTTCGGTATAATCAGTCGGTTTTCACCTATGACAACGGCTTCGGCATCACAATGACATTCCACAGTCACCCCCATCACCCTATGGAAAGCCCCTATCAAGAGGGCGACACGGTAAAGGTCTATGTGGATATGCAGAAGAACGCAAACAAGCACTATGTTTCATCGGGCAATGGGAAGATAGGCTTCTGAGAAAAAGGCGGTGTTCGGTTATGGAAAAATACAAGTTTGAGCGTTTTCATTTGATATTCGGGGCGGTATTCTGCGCTCTGGCGGTGCTGCTTTTGTATGCGGGCATTGCAAATGTTTTCAAGTGGAACAGGTTCAAGGAAACGGCAGTCCCCGTAAATGCCCAGATAGCCGAGATACATAAGAGAGTGAGCCGTTCGGGGGGCAAGCAGAGAAAAAGGACCTATGATGTTGATGTTGTCTATGAATATGACGGCAGGGAGTATTCGGGCGAGGTAAATTACTACATTCAGGGAATGGACGTGGGCGATATTCTCACCATATATGTTGACCCCGCAGACCCCGGATATACTATGTCCGAGCCGTGGAACGGGCTTGTTATGAGCATTATAATGGCAATTGTCACGGGCGGCGTGGGAACGGCGTTTTTCGTATATGAACTCCGCATGAAAAAATACATAAACGGTCTTATCGAAGCGGATAAATGCGTTTTTGCGGTATGCACCCGTGAAAAGCCGTCGGGCACTAAGGTAAACGGCGTTTCATATAACTGTGCGGAATTTATTTATACGGACAGTTCGGACAAAAAGACCTATTTTTACAGCTATCCCTATCCTCCCGATACACAGCCTTATTCCCCCGGCGAATCGGTAAAGGTCTATGTGGATATTGACATTAAGCCGAGAAGGTATTACGTTTCACAGGGAAAACAATGACAAAGGGCGTTCCTCCGAACTTAGAGGAACGCCTTTTTTAGTCGGTACTTGTTTTTTCCCGATTATTGTAGAAAAACATTATGACCGCCATCAGGCAGATGATGATATATCCGAGAAAGCTGTAAACATCGGGCAATTGGTCAAAAACTATCATACCGATAATTGCGGAGAATATCACCTGAGAATAGTCGAAAACGGAAATTTCCTTTGCGGGGGCGTTGAAGTATGCCGCCGTTATGGAAAACTGCGCAGCCGCCGCCGAACCTCCCGCCAGAAGCAGCATTGCCAGCTGATATATGGTCATAGGGTGATAGTCGAAAATAAGAGCGGGTGCTGTCATTATGCAGGAAAACGCCGAGAAGAAAAACACCACATACGGTCCCTTCACGCCCTTGCCCGACAGCCAGCGGACTGCCGTGTATGCCGCTCCCGCACCCATTCCGCCGAACAGTCCGATAAGGGCGGGGAAGAAGTCGGTGTTGGTCATGGAGGGCTTGATTATCAGCAGACTTCCCGCAAATGCGCCCATTGCCAGAAGCCACTGAACGATAGTTACCCGTTCACCGAGAAAAATCAGCGAAAAAAGTATGGCGAAAAAGGGGGACAGCTTGTTCAACATGGAAGCGTCCGCAATGGGGATATGGTCAACGGCGTAGAAGTTGCAGAGTATCCCCGCAAGACCGAAGGAGGAACGCATCAGCAGACCCTTCAGGGAACCCTCTTTCCATTTCGGGCTGATATGCTGCTTTTTCATAACTGCGGCGGCACAGAAGAATGCGATAAGGTTTCGGAAAAAGCTTTTCTGGATAAACGGCAGGTCGCCCGCCAGCCGCACGAAGGTGTTCATCAGGGAGAAAAACAGTGCGGCGCTGAGTATATATAGTATGGCTTTGTGTTTGCTTTTCATTCGGCAGCGTCCTTTCGGAAATTTCAGAAGATATTATATCACACAAAAATGTCCGAAATGTTTTTAAACGGTAAATTTCACATTTCGCATAAATTCAACACTCAGCACTCCACTTTCCACATTAAACTCAACACTCAGCTTTCAACACTAAACACTAAAAAAAGCGGTTTTCACCAAGTTTTCATCTTACCCCACTTGACATTTAAAAATAATAGTGTTATCCTAGTATATGGTACAAATAGTTATTATATTGCCCGGGAATAAGGCTTTCAATGTTCTTGCGTAATCCATCAGGATTACGTTTTTTTAGTCGGGCGAAATATCTTCGGGAGGGAGATAGGAAAAATGATAAAAACTCTGGCAAAATCAATCAGAGAGTACAAGAAGGCGTCCATACTGACCCCGATCTTCGTTTCGGGCGAGGTCGTGCTGGAATGTATTATCCCCTTCATCATCGCTAACCTTGTCAACGAGATAAAGGCGGGCTGCGATATGAAAACCATTGCGGGCTACGGCGCTGTGCTGGTGCTGATGGCGTTCGGTTCTCTGGCGTGCGGCGTTGCGTCGGGCAGTCAGTGTGCGACCGCTTCCTGCGGATTTGCGAAAAATCTCAGAAAGGATATGTTCTACAAAATACAGGGCTTTTCCTTCGAGAATATCGACAAATTCTCCACCTCGTCGCTGGTGACACGCCTTACCACGGACGTTATGAACATTCAGATGGCGTATATGATGATAATCAGAATTGCGGTAAGATGTCCGCTGATGCTGATATTCTCGTTCGTTATGGCGTTTATCATGGGCGGAAAAACGGCTATGGTGTTCCTGTTTGTGGTGCCCGTTCTCGGTATCGGTCTGGCGCTGATAATCAAGACGGTAATGCCCCTTTTCCGGCGTGTTTTCAAGAAGTATGACAATATCAACAACTCCGTTCAGGAGAATATCAAGGGAATGAGAGTTGTAAAATCCTATGTAAGAGAGGACTACGAAAAGGCAAAATTCAAGAAGGCTGCCGATGAGGTCTGCGCAGATTTTACAAAGGCAGAGCGTATCATTGCGCTGAACAATCCTCTGATGCAGTTCTGTATGTACACCGTTATGATATGCGTTATGGTGTTCGGTTCGCAGGCAGTCGTTACCTCGCTGGGCGTTGACCTTGATGTGGGACAGCTTTCTTCTCTGCTGACATACAGCTTCCAGATACTTATGAGCCTGATGATGGTTTCCATGATATTTGTTATGATGACAATGTCCGCAGAATCCGCACATCGTATCGCAGAAGTTCTGACCGAGGAAAGCACTCTGCATAACCCCGAAAAACCCGAATTTGACGTAAAGGACGGTTCCGTGGATTTTGACGGCGTTTCCTTCCGCTATTCGGAAAAGGCTGAGAGATTTGCTCTGGAAAACATTGACCTGCATATAAAATCGGGCGAAACGGTGGGCATCATCGGCGGAACAGGTTCGTCGAAATCCTCGCTGATACAGCTTATCTCCCGTCTTTACGACGTTTCCGCAGGTTCGGTAAAGGTCGGCGGACGTGACGTAAGGGAGTATGACATTGAAACGCTCCGAAATCAGGTGGCAGTCGTTCTCCAGAAAAACGTGCTGTTTTCGGGAACTATCAAGGATAATCTCCGCTGGGGCAACAAGGATGCAACCGACGAGCAGATGATCGAAGCCTGCCGTCTTGCCTGTGCGGACGAGTTCATCGAGAAATTCCCCGATAAATATGACACCTACATCGAACAGGGTGGCGCAAACGTTTCGGGCGGACAGAAGCAGAGGCTTTGTATCGCAAGAGCGCTGCTGAAGCGTCCCAAGATACTCATTCTGGACGACTCCACCAGTGCTGTCGATACCAAGACAGATGCGCTTATCAGAAAGGCGTTCAAGGAATTTATCCCCGAAACTACCAAGATAATCATTGCTCAGCGTATCTCCTCCGTGCAGGACGCAGACAAGATAGTTGTTCTGGACGGCGGTAAGATAAACGGCGTCGGCACTCACGAGGAGCTTATGAAGTCCAACGAAATTTACAGAGAAGTATACTTCTCACAGAATAAGGGAGGTGACGCAGATGAAGCATAATATGCGTCCCCCAAAAGGCGGTCCCGGCGGCAGACCTATGGCGAAAAAGGGAACGATGAAAAGGCTTGTTAAAATGCTCTTTTCCTTCTATCCCGTAATGCTGCCTGTTGCTCTTTTCTGCGTTATCTTTAATGCGGTGGTATCCTCGGTGCCTTCGCTGTTTATGCAGAATGTTATCTCCGTTATCGAGAAGTACTGGAAGGTGGGCGACTGGGCGTCCGCTAAGCCCGAGATACTTTCAATAGTCGGCGTGCTGGTGATATTCTATATCCTTTCGCTGGCTTCGGGCGTTATTTACAATCAGCTGATGGCGATAATCACTCAGGGAACACTGCAAAAGCTCCGCTGCAAGATGTTCGACAAGATGCAGGACCTTCCCATCAAGTATTTTGACACACACAATCACGGCGACATTATGAGTCATTACACTAACGATATTGACACTTTGCGTCAGCTTGTTTCACAGAGCGTTCCGCAGCTTATCATTTCGGCTATTACAATTATCACGGTGTTCTCAATTATGCTGTATTTCAGCGTCTGGATGGCACTTGTGGTAGTTATCGGAATTGTCGCTATGACAATGGTCACAAAGAAGGTCGGCGGAAATTCCTCCAAATACTTCATCAGACAGCAGCAGGCAGTCGGTAAGACCGAGGGCTTCATCGAGGAAATGATGAACGGTCAGAAGGTCGTTAAGGTGTTCTGCCGTGAGGAGGAGTGCAAGAACGAGTTCGACCTTGTAAACGACCAACTCTTCGAGGACGCAGAAAAGGCTAACAAGTACGCAAATATCCTTATGCCTATCCTCGGAAATATCGGTAATGTGCTTTACGTTATCGTTGCGCTGGCGGGCGGTGCGCTGATGACCTTTAATGTCCCCAACCTGAGCATTTCGGGAATTGCAATGGGTATCAGCATCGTTGTTCCGTTCCTGAATATGACAAAGCAGTTCTGCGGAAATATCGGACAGGTTTCCAATCAGATAAACTCCATTGTTATGGGTCTTGCGGGTGCGGACAGAATTTTCGAGCTTATCGACGAGCAGCCCGAAACCGACGAGGGCTATGTTACCCTTGTAAATGCCCGTGAAAACGCTGACGGCACTCTCACCGAATGTTCCGAGAGAACCAACGTCTGGGCTTGGAAGCACCCTCACGGCGACGGCACGACTACCTATACAAGGCTTATGGGAGATGTCCGCCTTAATCAGGTGGATTTCGGATATACCGATGAAAAGATAGTCCTCCACGACATTACCATTTTCGCAGAACCCGGACAGAAGGTAGCATTTGTCGGCGCAACGGGTGCGGGAAAAACTACCATTACCAACCTGATAAACCGTTTCTACGACATTGCCGACGGTAAAATTCGCTATGACGGCATCAACATCAACAAGATAAAGAAGGCAGACCTCCGCCGTTCTCTCGGCATAGTTTTGCAGGACACTAACCTGTTTACGGGAACGGTCATGGATAATATCCGCTACGGCCGTCTGGACGCTTCCGACGAGGAATGTAAGGCAGCCGCAAAGCTGGCAGGCGCACACGACTTCATAACAAGGCTTCCCGACGGCTATAACACCGAGCTTTCGGGCAACGGCGCAAACCTTTCCCAGGGACAGCGTCAGCTGCTTGCGATCGCAAGAGCGGCTGTGGCAGACCCGCCTGTTATGATACTTGACGAAGCGACCTCCTCCATCGACACAAGAACGGAGGCTATCGTTCAGAAGGGCATGGACGCTCTTATGCACGGCAGGACGGTTTTCGTTATTGCACACCGTCTGTCCACCGTTAAAAATTCCGACGTGATAATGGTGCTGGAAAACGGCAGAATTATCGAAAAGGGCAGCCACGAAAAGCTTATTGCCGACAAGGGCAAGTATTATCAGCTTTATACGGGTGCGTTTGAGTTGGAATAATAGGCAAAGCAATGGGCTGTTGCAGTGTTCGCTGCAGCAGCCCTGTTTTTGTGAGGAAAAATTTGATTAATCAAGCAGATAAGCATCATCGGGACGAATAGCGTTTTCGCCTATTTTCAGCACCCAATCTGCGGGGGCATAATCCTCTCCGTCATACGGCAAAACCTCGTCGCCCTCGGAGATGAAGCTGCCTTCCTCGTCAGCCTTTGCGGTTATTTTTCCGTCGGGAGATTTCTCGAATATACACCATATGTACTCGTAATTATCCTCGTCCTCGGGGTCGATAACAAGCACCCAAGCCGCCGCCTGTTCCGCCTTTTCGATGTTGTCAAGGAAATAGTCAAACCGTTCTCTTGCCAGCAGGGCGGTGTTTTTGAAATCGTCACGGAGCGAACCGAAGCCGTAGTTTTTCAGGAACTCAATGTCGTATTCATCGGGAGATCTCGGCTCTTCCGTTTCGGGGTCGATATAGCAAAGCAGGGGAAGGGGCTTTTCCTCTTCATCATCGGTTTTTTCGCCGGGGACGCATATGCCGCAGAACTCGTTCTCGTCATTGTCATATGCAAACGGCACGGGGTTTTCGGGATTTTCGCCGTAAAACAGCTCGCTTGCATATTTCTGCAATGCCCTTGCGTCAAAGCCGTAACGCACCTTGTCCGAACCCACAAGGCGGATATTGGAAATGCCAAACCGTTCCAGACCCATAGCGGATATTTCCACAGAGTCGCTTTCATCATCTGTAAACGGGAGAAGCTTCACATAATATTCAAAGGACGGGTCAACGGAAGATTTCACCGCAAGCCTTGCCCATTTTGCGGATAACGTCTGAATTGCGCTCATATCCACAATAACAGGCGTTTCGGGGACAGCCGCAAGTACCGTTTCAAGCTGCTTTCTGAAACAAGCAGGACCGTTTCCCGTGTACATAGCAACTGCCGCAAGCATACTGTCGGCTTCCTTGAGGGCTGCCATTTCGTCCTCGGGTATCATGTGGACAGGCTCTGCCATTGCTATCATCTGCGGGATAAAGGGGGAGAGCTTGAACTGTATCTCCATTCTGCCGTTTGAGCAGGGGATATTTGCATAAAGCCTGTCGTCTGCGATCATAACGCCCTCTGCCTGCAAATCCTCGGCATTTTCCAGAGCGGTCTTTGCGGCTTCAAGGGTCAGACCCTTGCCAACAGCCGTCATTATGGACGGTGCGGGGGAAACGTACATTGAGAAGAAGCCTTCCTTTTCGCCCGTATATTCGGGGAATTTGAAGTCTATCAGGCTGCGGAAGCTGTCGGTATTATTGCGTTCGTCAAACTTATCCGCAAGGGCTTCGGCTGCCTTTTTGAACATATCCGCAAGGACGTCTGAATCGTAAATGTTGTTATCGGGCTGTTCGGGGAGATTATCCCTAAGCTCCGCAGGCAGACCGTTTCTCGGGAGAATAATGCGTATTCTGCCCTCGTCCTCCTCGGCGATCGAAGCGGTGACACGGTATGCGCCTATCCAGAATTTCATTCGCATATACGGATTTTTCGACACAACAGCCTGCTTGATATGCTGACGCAGAGTAATGGCACCCCGTGCATTATCCGTTACCGAAAGCAGCTCCATAAACTGTCCCACCTGAACAAGGAAAGAGGGATTATCGGAGATAAGACGGTACATCTTCTCGGCATATGCCATAGCCTTGTCATATTCTCCCTGCCTTGCGTAATAGTCCATAAATGCGCCGTATGTAACGTGGGGGACCTCGGCGCAGGTGCGTTTTCCGCTGAAAATAGGCTCGGCGGTTCTCAGGGCAGCATTAAGGCCGCCGCCGTTCAGCTCGGTTTCCGCCTTGAAATTCAGTTCGCAGGCGTAGCAGTCGCTGAATTTGTCACGGCGTGTCTTGCAGTATTCGGCAAATGCCGCTTTTGAAATTTCCGTGTCGATAAGCTCGTAGAATTTGGATTTTTTCATATAATATGCGCCATAGCCCGCACCGCAGCGGTCACAGCGTTTCTTGAATTCGTCAAAATATTTCTCCGCCTGTTCAAGGGAGATCTGATAAAAATCACGGGAATTTTCCAGCACCCACTTGAAAGCCCACATTATGTCGGCTGAAAATTCCTCCTCAAATTCGGGGTGAGCGTCGAAAAGTGCCAGATATTCGGGGAACATTATTATCGCCTGAAATGCGTCGTCCCCGAAGATGGACTCCTTTATGTAAAGGTATCTCAGCGCCAGCCCCGACCAATAGTCGTTCTCCTGATCCGCCGAAGAAATAGCGGTTTTCAGGGCAGCCATTCGGGGCGCACCCTCGTCAAGCAGCATTATTTTTTGGTATTCGCTTTGAAAATCAAACATAGTAGTCCTCCGTTCTTCCGTTTAATCTGTCGTTGAAATAGGACGTGCCGTTGCGGGCATCAAACTTGTCCGCCAAATCCTTTGCAATGCCGTAAAAGCTGCCGTCAAGCCCCTTGGGAAGGTTTCCTTTAGGCGACATTCTGTTGAACAGCTTTGCCGCCGCCGATGCAAAATAGTATCTGAGAAACGGGTTTTTCGACTTCTCAAAATTCGGAAATTCCGTCGAAAACATCTCCGCCGCACGCTTTAGATCGTACTCCGTCACCGCTTCCAGTGCGATGGAGCTGCTTTTCAGGAAAAACGGGTCGCCCTTGGTGGTGGGATAAAGCTTGTCCGCCATATCAAGCGCCTTGTCATATTCCCCGAAGGCAAGGTAAAAATCCGCAAAATCAGCCATGGTCTGATGTGGGAGATTGAAATTGGGCAGCTTCCCCTCGAAAATGGGCTTTGCCGTTTTCATCGCACCCGCTTCGTCGCCCTGATAAAGCTTCATCAGAACAATGTGGTCGGTGTTCAGCGCAAGACCGTCGGAATTGCCGTCCTCGGGGGCTTTCAGAAACAGCTTGAAGTCGGAAAGGGCACGCTTGCGGTCTATGTGGCGGTAGTAAAGGGAGCTTTTCATATACACAATTTTGCGGCTGATTCCCTGCTCGTCAAGCCGCCTTGCATATTCCGAAAACCAGCCGTCCGCCTGTGAAACGCTTACCTGATAAAACTCTCCCGCCGCCTCGATGACCCAGCGGAAGGCATAGGAAACTTCCTCGTCGATTCGGGGATCGTCAAGCTCCGGGTGGGCGTCGTACATCGCCAGAAATTCGGGGAAAACCAGCAGCGCACCCAGCCTGTCCCCCGAAAAGATAGACTCCTGTATGTACATATATCTGATATGAAGGCTCAAGGGAAGGTTTTTCTCGTTGTCCGCTATGGCGTAGGCGGTCTGCAAAGCACGCATTTTAGGCTGTCCGTCCTCGGCATTGCGGGCGTCGTTCATTGCCTGCTGCAAGTCCATATTCTCATCTCCCAATAATTTTTTAATCATTATATCACAAAATATCGAAAAATGCAACCTTTTATTAGTGATGAATGTTGAAAGTTGAATTTTAGCAGTCATTTTCAAATAGCGGTGAACAAAAAATTCAACACTCATCACTTAACACTCAACACTCAACATTGATACGGAATTGTAACCAAATTTTCAGAATTGACTGAAAAAAATTGCGATTTTGACAAATATGTTAAAATCAGCACGGTAAATTCTCTAAAATTGTTTATTTGAACGGTTGCATTAAAAGCGATTGTTGTGTTATAATGATAACATAGTTAAATAGCCCATAATTCGCTATTGCTATTATAAACCAAAAACAAATGGAGGAAATAACAATGAAAATGAAGAAGATTCTTACTGCTTGCGCAGCATCCGTAACTGCTCTTTCTATGATGGCTTTCTCTGCTTCCGCTCAGGGCGCAGATGACGATTCCACAGTTATCGACGATACTCCCGTAACAGAGGCTACCGAGGTTATCACAGAGGCTCCCGTTACCGAGGCTACAACAGAGGCAGCTCCCGTTGCTCCCGTTACCAACCCTACAACAGGTAACGCTCCCGTTGCTCTGGCTGTTATCCCCGTTGCTCTGGCTGCAGCTGCTGTTGTTGCTAAGAAGGCTAACAAGTAATTTTTTTGCTCAACATTTAGATAACTTTGCCGTCCCCTGCGCTGCTTAACGCGGGGGCGGTTTTCTGTTTGGAGGACATTCTATGAAAAAGGTATTCACTGCGGCATATACGGCGGCTGCGGCATTAGGGGCATTTACCGTGAACGCGTCCGCAGCGGCGGCAGTTTCGCCCGATACGGGAAATGCGGGACCCGCAAGCTACATAGTTCCCGCAGTTCTGGCGGCTGCTGCCATTATCCTGAAAAAGAAAAATCGCTGAACCGTTTTATACTGATTCCCGAATATAAAGCGGACAAAAAATCAAGCAAAAGCTTGCGTTTATGGGTTTTGCGCAGATTTTTTTTTGCGGACACTTTAATGAGGGATCGGTATTATATCGTATTGCTAAAATGCACAATATTTTTTGCTCAGATTAATGCAAAATGAATATAGATTTTTTTGGATAAATAGGGTATAATTATATCAGTTATCGGGTAACCGATTACATACAATAAATTGCCGTCTTACGGCGCAATATGAAAGGAAGTCATTATTATGAAGATGAATAAGGCTATTGCTGCTCTCGTAAGCGGCGCAGTTGCAGTTTCCGGCATGGCAGTTTCCGCTTTTGCTCTGGATACACCCGTTGTTGCAAAGCTCGGCTTTACCGACAGCACATGGGAGCACCAGGACTGGGAAACCTCCGTTGAGGTAACAGGCGACGGTACATACACCCTCACATCTACAACAGTTGCAGGTGCTGCTGATTTCGGTGTATTTGTAATTGACTTTGACCAGATGTTTGCTAACTATCCCGACGCTGTTGCAACTCTCGACAAGATCGAGGTTGACGGCTCCGAGATCAGCGTTTCCGCTGACAAGATCCTCTACGGCGACATTGAGGAAAAGGGCAACTTCAGAATCGATGTTTACAATATGTATTCCGATACAAAGGACAACCCCGGTGTAAATCAGGCTACTGCTGTTTCCGAATCCCTGTCCGTAACATTCACAGTTTCCGGTCTTGAGGCTGCTGCTCCCGCAGAAACAGAAGCTGCTCCCGCTGAAACCGAGGCTGCTCCTGCTGAAACAACAGCTTCCGCAGAAACAACTACCGCTCCCGCAACAGGCAATGCTTCCGCTGCTGCTATCGTTGCTGTAATGGCGGTTGCAGGCGCTGCTGCTGTTATCTCCAAGAAGAGAGGTTAATCCCATAGAATACGGTTTTGTCGGATTTGTGCATTATCCTGATTTTTGGACGTCAAAATTGTAGGAAGTGTATCTTGAAAATGATGCCGTATGATGATATAATTATCATAAAAATTGAGGTATTATCTAAAATACCCGACAAAAAGGAGAAATTGCTATGAAAATGTCTAAGATTCTCGCAGCAGCTGCTGCCGGCGCAATGGCTGTATCTATGATGGCTGCAATGCCCGCTTCCGCAGAGGGTACATATCACGCTTATCTCGGTATCCAGTCCGCAAGCTTCACATTCAGAAACGCTTGGTACGAGCCTAGCTATGGTCAGGGCGTTGCTGCTGATGACGGCACAAACTACTTCGACCACCTGACAGGCTGGGACGGACCTACTGCTACAAATAACGGCGGTACATTCACAGACGCTGAGATCACAGGCGACGGCACATATTCCGTAAGCCTTACTGGTGATTTCAATTTCGGTTCCGATGAAACTCTGAACCTGCTGTTCGTTTCCACCGATATTCCTCTTGACTCGGGCGTTACTATTTCCGATGTTAAGGTAAAGATCGACGGCTCCACAAAGTACACCTTTGATGAAGCTTACCTGAGCCCCGATGCTACTGAGTATCTTGAGCCCATGGCTATCAACATCTGGAATGACGATCTTGGCAAGGCTGACGGTCTGTTCGGCTACACAATGCCTACATCTTCCGTAGAGGTTGAGTTTACAGTTTCCGGTATGGCTGCTGCTGCTCCCGCTGAGGAAACAACTGAAGCTGCTCCCGCTGAGGACGCAACTGAGGCTCCCGCTGCTGACACTACCGAAACAACCGCTCCCGCAACAGGCAACGCTTCCGCTGCTGCTATCGCTGCTGTAATGGCTGTTGCAGGTGCTGCTGCTGTTATCTCCAAGAAGAGAAGATAATTTTCGGAATGCCCGAAAATCGGTTTGAATGAAAACCTTCGCTCCCCGATTCAGGTCGGGGAGCGTTTTGTTTATAAAAAATGCCGAATGAGGGAGATGTAATTTGTGCAAAATTTCACTTGTACAAATACGCATAAATGTGATATAATACTATCAATAAGCGGTAAAAACCGCAGAATGGAGGAAAAATAAAATGAAACTCAAGAAGATTTTCGCAGCAGTAGTTGCTGCAGCAGCTTCCGCAACAATGATGGCAGTATCTGCTTTCGCAGCAACTGTTCAGATGAACGCTGATTATGCAGGCGACTGGGGCGCTTCCGCTCCTATCCCCAAGGCTGAATTTGAGGCTATCGGCGGCGACGTTAAGGTAGTTCTCACCGTAGAAACCAAGAAGCCCCCCATCGGTGCTCCCAACTACCTGGCTAAGCCTATGAATATGTGCGTTTCCTGGGACGCTATCACTGATTCTCTCCTGAGTGACACAGCTATCGCTAAGAACGACGGTTTCTTTGTATTTGCTGAGGGTCAGACTTCTCTCGAATTCGTAGTTCCCGAGTCTGTATGGTCCGAATTCAAGGGCTATGTTGACGCTGCAACAGGCGAAGAGGACGGAAGTGCTTGCCTCGCATTCCAGACTAAGGACGTTATCATTAAGTCTGCTGAGCTTTCTGCTGCTGACGGAACACAGGGCGCTATCAGACGTGTAGACGAAGAGCAGTCCGCTTACATCATGGAAGGCAAGTCCTACGAAGAGGCAACAGGCGCTGCTGAAGCTGCTCCCGCAGAAACAGAAGCTGCTCCTGCTGAAACAGAGGCTGCTCCCGCTGAAACAGAAGCTGCTCCCGCAGAAACAGAGGCTGCTCCTGCTGACACTACAACAACTGCTCCCACAACAGGCAATGCTTCCGCTGCTGCAATCGTAACAGTTATGGCTGTTGCAGGTGCTGCTGCACTTATCTCCAAGAAGAGAAAGTAATTTACCGTTTTACATAGCGGATTTTACGTTCATGAAAATTGCGCCCCCGAAGTGATTTGGGGGCGTTTTTCTTGTGATTTTTATGCGAAATGTTTAAAAATCGGGCGAAATATTATCTAAAATTGATGTTGTGTTTTCAATTACAATATGGTATAATGTTTCTATACTAAAAATGCGGCAATAAGCCGAAAATTATGGAGGAGATAAAAATGAAACTCAAAAAGATTCTTGCGGGCGTTTCCGCTGCTGCTCTTGCAGCTTCCATGTCTTGCGCATTCAGCGCTTCCGCTATCACACTCGGTGCTGATAAGATCGATTTCGAGGACGGCGACTATTCTTTCGTTTACATCAACAATGATGACCCCGGCAAGGACTCCGGCGGATCCGATGATTCCAAGCTCTCCGTTGAGGAGTACGAGGGCTCTAAGCAGCTGAAGGTTGACGTTCAGAAGTGCGGCAACGTTCCTAAGGTTTGGTTCGATATGGACAAGATCATGCCCAGAGCTTCTTCTATCACAGTTAAGCAGATCGACTTCGACGTAACATTCGTTCCTAAGGATTCCACCAAGCAGCTCGGCTGGATGGGCGGTTCCGTAGGCGTTGCAGGCGGCTTCGATGTTAACCTCCCCGGTAAGGGTCAGAAGAACCCCTCTTGGTCTGACGGTTCTTGGGACTGCGCTGATGAAAACCTCTATGTAGACGGCGGTGTAGCTAAGGCTCACATCACAAGAAAGATGCTTCTCCCCACTCAGCAGTGGTCCGAGAAGAGCGTTAATCCTTTCTTCGGCTTCATGACATGGGCTAACCAGAATGACTGCGAATATGTAATGTACATCGATAACATTACATTCTCCGATGGCAGCAAGACTGTCACTGTTGGTCTCCCCGCTGTTGAGGAAACAACCGTAGAGGAAACTGCTGCTGAGACAGAGGCTGCTCCCGCTGAGGAAACAACTGCTGCTCCCGCTGAAACAGAGGCTGCTCCCGTAGAGGAAACAACTGCTGCTCCTGCTGAAACAGAGGCTGCTCCCGTAGAGGAAACAACCGCTGCTCCTGCTGAAACAGAGGCTCCCGCTACCGAGGCTGCTCCCGTTGAAACAACTGCTGCTCCCGCTGCTGATACAACAACTACCGTTCCTGCTACCGGTAACACCGCTGCTGCAACTATCGTTGCTGTAATGGCTGTTGCAGGCGCTGCTGCTGTAATCACCAAGAAGAGAGGCTAATAACTGAACCTTAATGGTTTTGGTTACATAAAGTGACTTTTTGGCTGCGTTCCGTGCTTATGTGCGGGACGCAGTTTTTTATATGGTAATTGTGAAATTATTTTTTGAAAATCATTGCATTTTTTGAAAAACTGTGTTATAATGTGATTATGTAAGCTGAGTTTTCCTCGGCAAATCGTGGAATAATCAAACGGAGGTTTTTATAATGGGTATTGTTAAGGCAATTATGTCATCTGTGGGCGGCGGTCTTGCCGATCAGTGGCTTGAAGTCATCGAGCCTGACGAAATGAGTGATACCACCGTCCTTGTCAGCGGTGTTCCCGTTCGCAGGGATAAGAGAAACGGCAATGTTAAGGGAAACAGCAATATCATCTCAAACGGTTCCGTAGTTCACGTAGGACCTAATATGATGATGCTGCTGGTGGACGGCGGAAAGATCGTTGACTATTCCGCACAGGAGGGCTATTACACCGTAAATAACAGCAGCTCTCCCTCAATGTTCAGCGGACAGCTGGGCGACGCCGTTGCGGACACCTTTAACAGAATCAAGTTCGGCGGCACTCCGTCCCAGAAGCAGCAGGTTTTCTACATAAATCTCCAGGAAATAAAGGGAATAAAGTTCGGCACGCAGTCACCTATCGGCTATTTCGATAATTTTTATAACGCCGAGCTTTTCCTCCGTGCGAGAGGAATATATTCCATCAAGATCACCGATCCTCTGAAATTCTATACAGAGGCTTGCCCCCGTTCCGCTTCAAGAGTGGACATCAAGGATATTAACGCACAGTATTATTCCGAGTTCATGGACGCTCTCAGAACTGCTATCAGCCAGATGTCCGTAGACGGCGTGCGCATCTCCAATATAGGCGCTAAGAGCCGTGAGCTTTCCAAGTATATGGCAACGACCCTTGACGACGACTGGACCGGTCTGAGAGGTATCGAGGTCTGCTCCGTTGGTATCGAAGCTATCACCTATGACGAGGAGTCCAAGAAGCTTATCAATATGCGCAATCAGGGCGCTATGATGAGCGATCCCACCGTTAGAGAGGGATTTGTCCAGACCTCCATTGCACAGGGCTTGCAGGCTGCGGGCTCCAACACAGCAGGCGCAGGTCAGGCGTATATGGCAATGGGCATGGGTATGCAGGGCGCAGGCGGATTTATGAACGCTGCATCTCAGACAAACGCTGCTCAGATGCAGGCTCAGCAGGCTGCTCAGGCACAGGCTCAGGCGGCAGGCGGCTGGGATTGCTCCTGCGGTCACAAGGGCAACAACGGTAATTTCTGCGCAAACTGCGGAGCCAAAAAGCCCGCTCCCGCAGGCAGCTGGACCTGTTCCTGCGGTCAGGTAAATACAGGAAACTTCTGTCAGAACTGCGGCGGAAAAAATCCCGATGCCGCTTGGAAATGCTCCTGCGGTCAGGAAAACAAGGGCAAATTCTGCCAGAACTGCGGTGCAGCAAGACCGTAATTTTTGGAATGAGGTTTTTATATGGATCTGGTACAATATCAATGTCCAAACTGCGGCGGCAGCCTTGAGTTTGACCCGCAGTCCCAGCAATTCGGTTGCGAATGGTGTATGTCCAAATTCACCGAGGAGGAGATAAAGTCGGTTTTCGCCGATAACGAAAATCACCCCCTTGACAAGGCAGACCCGCAGACAAAGGCGGCTGACGACGAGTTTGCGTCGGGCAATAATCTCTACGAATGTACCAACTGCGGTGCGGAGATAGTTTCCGACGAAAATACCGCCGCAACCTTCTGCTGCTACTGCCACAGCCCCGTTATGCTGGCGGGACGGCTTTCTGCGGAATATCGTCCGAGCAAGGTCATTCCCTTTAAATTCACCAATGAACAGGCGAAAAAGACCTTCAAGGACTGGGCAGGGAAGAAGTGGTTCACTCCCGGCGATTTCACTTCGGCAACTCAGCTTGAAAAGATCACGGGGCTTTATGTCCCCTTCTGGCTGGCGGACTGCCGTGTGAATGCCACCTTTGACGGTGAGGGTCACATTATCCACACCCACCGCAGCGGCGATTACGAGGTGACCGACACAAAGATATTCGCCGTAAGCAGGGCTGCATATATGGAGTATCACGGAATCCCCAACGACGGTGCGTCCAAAATAGAGGACGAACTTATGGAAGCCATCGAGCCGTTTGATTACAATGAGCTTAAGGATTTTTCAATGTCCTATCTTTCGGGCTTTTATGCGGATAAGTATGACGTTGACAAGGCGGCTGTCCTTCCGAGGATAAAGAAGCGTCTGGAGGAGGGTGCTGTATCCGCACTGCGAAATACCGTCACAGGCTATTCGGCAGTCACCGAGCGCTCCAAAAACGTCAACATCATCAAGACCGACTGGCAGTATATGCTGCTGCCCGTGTGGTTTATGAATTACAAGTACAACGGTCAGATTTACCAGTTCGTTATGAACGGTCAGACGGGCAAAATGGCAGGAAAGCTGCCCCTTTCAAAGCCGAAGCTTTTTGCGTTCGGCGTGGGAATTTTCGCCGTTGTCGTCCTTATCATGCTGCTGATAGGAGGGCTGTTATGAAAATTTTGAAAACAGCATTTTCCGTTATCTCGGGAATACTCCTTGCTGCGGCAATGACTGTTTCGGCGGCGGCTTACAACATTACCGTCCGTGACGATGCGGATTTTTTCACCGATGAAGAGGAAACTCAGATAATTGGAAAGGCAGAGTCCGTGTCCGAAAAGGGCGGCTGGAACGTGCTTATTCTCACCGCTGAGGGCGATGTGGGAAAATCGGTTGTGCGTTTTGCAGACGACAGCTACGAAGCCGAAAACGGTGTTAATGCAAGCGGCGTTTGCATCGTGCTTAATTCGGATAATCCCGACACATCGGAGCCAGACGTTTACCTCGGTACCTACGGCTCGGCAATTGAGCTTATCACCGATTCGAGGATAGAAAGCTTTCTGGACGACTGTTTCCCCTATTACGACAATTACGAGGAAGCAAAGTGCGTTCTGACGGGGCTTGACAGTCTGGAACGGTTTATCGAAGAAGGTCCCGACAATTCCATGTTTATCGGTTCGCTGGTGATGGGAGTGATTTTCGGTCTGGTCATCTCAGCAATAACCTGCGGCTGCATTGCATCGTCCTATAAATTCCACGGGACGGTCAGCGCAAACGCATATCTTGACAGCAGCAGCGTGAATATGTACCGCAAGACCGATATGTTTATGCGTGAAACTCACACAAGGCGCAAGATAGAAAGCAGCTCTGGCGGCGGTTCTTCGACACACAGCACCTCGGGCGGAGGAAGTGCGGGCGGCGGCGGACGCTCATCATCGCACAGATGAATTAAATAAATTTAAGGAGGTAAAAATATGAGCAGCAATGCAGAGCTTATCAAGATCGCACAGGGTGTATATGAGAATATCTGTGCAATGCTGGACAGTGAGGATTATCACTATGCCAAGGACGACGATCGTATGAGAATAAACCTGACAATGCAGGGCGAAGGTATTCCCATAGACATCTATTTTAATGTTGACAGCGAAAGGCAGTTTGTGCAGGTACTTTCTCCGCTGCCCTTTACTATCCCCGAAAACAAGCGTGTTGACCTGGCAGTTGCAATTTCTGTCGCAAATGACCACTTTGCTAACGGTTCCTTCGATTTTAACTTTTCGAGGGGCAAGATCGTTTTCCGCTTGACCTCAAGCTATATCGACAGTATTCTCGGCAGAGAGCTTTTCTACTATATGCTTAGGATCACCATAACAACCGTTGACAGATACAGCGACAAGTTTATGATGCTGGGCAAGGGTCTGATGACACTTGATCAGTTCATGGAAGCAGACGCTAACAGATAACAAATCATTGTCAGCAGCTTTTGATGCTGAATAATAAAAGCCCCCGAAGTTTTTTAGGCTTCGGGGGTTGATTTTTTTGGTGAATAAGCTTTGTATGAGAATTTTATGACTGCGTGTGTGGGGTGGAGAAGTGTTGTTTTAAAATTCCTCTTGACATTTTTCAAATTTGGGATGTATAATATATATGGGATATATACCATATTACAAGGAGTGATTATTATGGGTAAAAATTTTCGAGAAACCTTAAAACGACAGCTTGAAAATGACGCCGATCTCCGTAAAGAATACGAAGCACTTTATCCCGAATACGAGCTTGCAAAAATGCTCATTTCCTGCCGCAGCCGCGGAAATCTCACACAAAAACAGCTTTCCGAGCTTACGGGCATAGATCAAGCTGACATTAGCAAGATCGAAAACGGAAATGCCAATCCCTCTATAAAAACGCTTACTCGTATAGCTTCCGCAATGAATATGACTTTAAAGATAGAATTTGTTCCCAATGCTCATAATGTTTGAATTTTCTGATGAAAAAACCGCCGCTATTTGGTGAATAGAACGTTCCGGCTGCAAGGGGGTTACTCTCGCAGTCGGGACGTTTTTTATTTTTAAAATCTTACTGTTCCCGAAAATATCTCCCAGCCGTAGTCATTTTCAAAAATGCGCACTTCAATCTCGTTTGTTGAATAATCAATGAGAAAAGGGTAATTGATAGTGATCGATTCACCCCTATAAATATCCGTATAGGGATTTTCAAAAATAGTTTTGATATACGCTTCTTCTTTCGGCAGAGTGATCTGATACGCCTTGACGGTATAGGCTTTTTTGGGGTCTACCCATGTAACGGTAGTATTTGTATAGGTTATGGGAATAATTACACAGGGCTTGTTCGTATTGGTTTCAAAGCTAAGTTCGGGTGTTCCGAGGGTTATTTGGCAGTAATCGGTATAGCTTGGCTGTTCAGAATAGCTGTCATCATAATAATCATCACTGTAATATGTGTCGTAATCCTGATATTCGGGCTGATAGTCCGAGATAACGCTTGCATCATAGAACCTGAGATATATGCTGCTTATACCGGCGGAATCCCTTGGGTCAGCCAGATACAGGTTTGTATAGATATGGGTATCGGAATAATTATCGGAGGTGCAGCCCCACATTGTTTTATTGTAGGTTTTTTCCTCGTTATTCTCTTCATCGTAAGGGTCGCCTATTTCGGCAATAAGGGTATTAACTATGCCGTCATATACCTCTGCAGCTTTTTCTGTGGAATATTCGGAAATAGGAAGAGAAATATCATAGTTTATTCCCGTCAGGAAACCATATCCGTAGGTAAAGCTGGCAGTTGCGGGGAGTCCGAAGTAATATGAGGGGCTGTCTGAATAGTAGATATAGTGAGATGGGTCATCACCGAGAGAGCCGTTCACATAAAAATCTCCGCCATACTGTTCCTTTGCTGCTGTTTCTTCCATTCCGCAAAACAGTCCGTCCTTTTGAAGCTCTGCGCTTATTCTTTCGGGAATTGTGTAGTGCTTTATCGGAGCAGCAGTCGTTTCGGAAACCGTTTGTGTGGTGCTTTCGATTGTATCTATATCCGAAACGGCATTGGTTTCCGTATTTCCCGCCCTTTCCTCACGACTAGGCGGCATTGAACAGGCAGCAAGGCTGAGTGCGGTCAAAGCCGCCGCTGCCGCAGAAATAATTCTTTTTGCTTTCATAACATCTGCTCCTTTTTATCGGTTTTTGTCATTATATCACGATAGCGTGGGATTGGCAATGATTTTCAGTTCGGGAAAAATCGGGATTTTCGGAATTGAAAATAAAAGGAACTGCCATAGCACAGCAGCCCCTATAAACTAAAAGTTACTTTCCTTTCTTGGATTTTTCTAAATCTTTTCGCAAATTCCCGATTTTCTTATCACTTCTGACATCTTTGCCGTCAGGCGTTCTTATCGCTCCTTCAATGCCATGCTTTTTTTCAAAAGCACCCACTGTGCAATCGCTTCTTACTTTTTTTGACATAAATTCTGCTCCTTTCAAGCTTGTTCCTTATCAATATCGCCTGCTATTATCCAGCCAACCGCTTCCGTAATACCTGCGGCTGTTGTTGCATTGATAGCATTTCCTATACTCGGAATCCAACCAACAAGAAACTGTGATACGCCTCTGCCTACAAGTGTTGCGGTAGCTGTTGCAATGGCTGCTTTTGCTGCGGATTCAGTAAGCTCAACACCAAAAACCTTTCCCAATCCTATAACCATTGCCGTTTGGATAGAAACAAGGGCTACGCTGTCCGAACCGGGCAGCTGTGCCAATCCTGCGCCTATTCCTGCGGCGGCAGCTGATGCCCCATGAATTATGCCGTGGCATTTCTTTTTTTGCTTATCAGTCATTATTACACTTCCTTTTCAAAGCGGATTCTGTTACTTTCTACATTATATCACCTTTATCGACATATTGCAATACATTTGTCTTGCAAATCAATTCCAAAATAATTGTATATTTTAAATAAAAAATCGTGCATAATTAATATAAAGGAAGTAATAAAATATAGCAAAGAAACGGGGGAATGATATGTTTAAAATTCAAAAGGGCTATAACACCGTCAGCAAAACCTTTCGGCTGCCGATAGAACTGGTTGATGACTTAGAAGCACTTGCGTATAAAAATAACCTTTCACTTAATCAACTGATAATCCAATGTCTGAATTACGCCATAGACAACCTTGACGACAGTCCCGATAATAGTTCCGAAAAGAAATGAAAACCGCCGCTATCCTTTGATAACGGCGGTCAATTTTTTAAGTATATGCGGGAAACTCATCAGTTATTGATAAGCTTATCCTCATCGCTCCAGCTGTACAGCTTACGGATCTCCTCACCTACGACCTCAGCGGGGTGCTCAGCGTGGAGCTTTCTCATAGCCTTGAAGTGAACCTGAGAACCCGCATCGGACATATCAAGCAGGAAGTCCTTAGCAAATGTACCGTCCTGAATGTCAGCGAGAACCTTCTTCATAGCCTTCTTGGTTTCCTCTGTAACGATCTTGGGACCTGTTACATAGTCGCCGTACTCAGCGGTGTTGGAAATGGAGTATCTCATTCCTGCGAAGCCGCTCTGGTAGATAAGGTCAACGATCAGCTTCATCTCGTGGATACACTCAAAGTAAGCGTTTCTGGGGTCGTAGCCAGCCTCAACGAGAGTTTCAAAGCCTGCCTGCATGAGAGCGCAAACGCCGCCGCAGAGAACAGCCTGCTCACCAAAGAGGTCGGTTTCTGTTTCGGTTCTGAATGTTGTTTCGAGAACGCCTGCTCTTGCTCCGCCGATACCTGCTGCATATGCAAGACCGATCTCCTGAGCGTCGCCGGTAGCGTTCTGCTCAACAGCGATAAGGCAGGGAACACCCTTGCCAACCTGATATTCGCTTCTAACGGTGTGTCCGGGGCCCTTGGGAGCGATCATGATAACGTTAACGTCCTTGGGGGGAACGATGCAGCCGAAGTGAATGTTGAAGCCGTGTGCAAATGCCAGAGTCTTGCCCTCGGTCAGGTTGGGAGCGATCTCTTTCTTGTAAACTGCAGCCTGCTTCTCGTCGGGGATAAGGATCATGATGATGTCGCCAGCCTTAGCAGCATCGGCAACGCTCATTACCTTAAGACCTGCTGCTTCTGCCTTAGCTGCGCTCTTGGAACCCTCGTAAAGACCGATAACAACGTTAACGCCGCTGTCCTTCAGGTTGAGAGCGTGTGCGTGACCCTGAGAGCCGTATCCGATGATAGCAACTGTCTTGCCGTTCAGTCTGTTCAGGTCACAGTCCTGCTGATAGAAAATCTTGTTCATTTTAATTTCCTCCAATTTATTTATGGATTGATTGTTTATATGGTAACCGAAGCATCACTTTTTAACAGCGATAGTATCGGCGCCTTTCTGAATTGCGATAACGCCCGTGCGGACAATTTCCTTAATGCCGTAGGGACGGATAAGCTCCTCGAAGCGAGCGAGGTGTGAAGTTGTGTCGGAGATCTCAATGGTCATTGTGGAAGCGGAGATGTCGATTATCTTTGCGCCCATTATCTCAACGATGGTGAGAATTTCGCTTCTCTGAGCGGGTGTTGCGGCTATCTTGATAAGCTGAAGCTCTCTGGAAAGCAGTTCATCGGGGGCAAGGGAACGCACCTTGATGGTGTCGATAAGCTTGTTCAGCTGCTTTTCAAGCTGTTCGACCATATACTCGTCGCCGTCGGCAACGATGGTGATTCTTGAAACGGACGGGTCTGCGGTAACACCTACCGCAAGGCTGTCGATGTTAAATCCACGTCTGGAAAACAGACCCGAAACTCTCGAAAGAACACCTGCGTGATTTTCGACCAGAATAGAAATTGTATGTTTCACGGGATAATCCTCCTAAATTAAAGTGTTGACTCGGTTTCGTTTACCATTACCTCTAAGAGATAGGGCTTGTCGGAAGCAAGGAAACGCTTGATAGCTTCATCTGCCTGCTCGTTGTTCTCGACTCTTTCCGCAGAAATTCCGTACGCCTTTGCAAGGGCAACGAAATCGGGGTCGCCGCCAAGACTTACGGCAATGCGGTTGTCGTTATATGCTCTTGTCTGAAGCTCTCTTACCATTCCGAGGTACTCATTTCGCATAAGCACTATCTTGACGGGAACATCGTACTGACAGATAGTAGCAAGCTCCATCATCTGCATCTGGAACGAACCGTCGCCGCAGATAACGATGACCTCGGCTGACGGGTCCGCAAGCTTTGCGCCCACTGCACAGGGAACGGAATAGCCCATAGTTCCCATACCGCCGCTGGTGAGAAATCTGCCGTTTCTTATCTTGAAGTTATTGCAAGCCCATATCTGGTTCTGTCCAACGTCGGCAACGGCAACGGTGTTGTCGGGAGCAGCTTCGGACAGCTTTTTCAGAAAGCCCTTGGGGTCGGTGAATACCTTTTCTGCGGGCTTTTCGGGGATATTGCTTCTGTATTCCCGGAGATGGCTGAGCCACGGCTCTGTGTTCTGCTTTTCCATGATCTCGTTGAGCTGAGCGAGGACGCATTTGCAGTCGCCTACAAGGGGAATGTCTGCGTGAATGTTCTTGCCGATCTCGGCGGGGTCTATGTCGATATGTATGATCTTGGTGTTTTCCTCCAGCCAGCTGGGAGATTTTACCGCTCTGTCGCCGACTCTTGCGCCGATAAGTATCATCAGGTCGCAGTCGCCCACAGCGTGGTTTGCGGTCTTGACGCCGTGCATACCGATCATTCCGAAATAAAGCGGGTGGTCGGTGGGGAACACGGAAAGTCCCATCATCGTAGAAACAACGGGGATTCCCGTCAGCTCGGCAAACTCCTTTATCTCCTTCTCCGCATGAGCGAGGAAAATGCCGCCGCCTGCGCAGATAAGTGGCTTTTCGGCAGCCTTGATAGCCTCGGCTACCTTCTTTATCTGGAGAGCATTGCCCTTTGCGGAGGGCTTATAGGAACGCAGGGAAACCGTTTCGGGATATTCAAAGTCTATCATAGTCTGCTGAACGTCCATGGGAACGTCTATCAGCACGGGGCCGGGTCTGCCCGTTCCTGCGATATGAAATGCTTCCTTGAATATGCGGGGAATATCCTGCGCATTTTTTACGAGATAGCTGTATTTAACGAAAGGCTCGGCAGCGCCTGTAATGTCCGCTTCCTGGAAAACGTCGCAGCCTATCTGGTCGGAGCAGACCTGTCCCGTTATGCAGATAATGGGGACGCTGTCCATATAAGCCGTTGCAATTGCGGTAAGCAGGTTTGTTGCGCCCGGACCCGATGTTGCGATACATACGGCAGGCTTGCCCGTTATCCTTGCGTAACCGCTGGCGGAGTGTCCGCCGTTGGCTTCATGACGTACAAGTATATGTTTAATATCGGAATGTGAAAGTTCATCGTAAAAGGGGCATATTGCAGCTCCGGGATAGCCGAAGACGACCTTTATCCCCTCATTTTCAAGACATTTCACCATTGCCTCTGCGGCTTTAATCAATCCCATCACTCCTGTTCAAAGTTTGTTTTCTGAGAAACCGAGCCAAAATACGGCAGTTTCATCATACAAATACTATTATATTACAAAAATCCCGTTTCGTCAATAGTTTTTTTAGTATTAAAGCAATTTTTAAGGCGCATTTCAATGAGTAAATTATTCAATAATTGATTATAAACATATTGTTGTAGGGGATGGGAAACTGTATAGTGTGATAACATAGTTTACATAATGTGCAAGGACATAGTTTACAACTTTATGATATACTAAAGGCAGAAAATGTCGAAAGGAGACATAATATGCCTTGGAAAGAACAAGTGATCGAAACTATGCGAGA
>JAGAJN010000005.1 GCA_017828975.1 Oscillospiraceae bacterium
ACAATAAATATATCATAGACAAGAGGTGAAAAGGTATGGAAAATCAGGAATTAATTCTCAGATCGGAAGCACTCCTTTGTGAAGAATCAACTTTATCTCCCGAAAAAGAGCAGGCATATATTTCTGAAATTACCAAGCTTAAATACCTTTTGGATAGAGATGCCTCTTACGTCTGCAAGAGTATAGTGTGAATCAGAATTGCGCTCATCACGCAGACGTAGCAAATCTCCCAATTTATATTTAGTCGATGCCATAGCCTATCCCCCTAAATGCGTCTTTAAGCATCGACTGTGATAATTCCTCAGATACCATCAGTAAACGCATTTCGTTCTGTATGCGCTCCATTTCTTTTTCATAATCGATATCCAAATCATTGTCAATAAACTCGATATATTTGCTCGGTGCCAAAGAAAAGTTCTTATCTTCAATGGAAACATCCTCGGGGTGAACCTTGTCCTTCTTCAGAATTTTCACAGACTGACAAAGTTCTGGAACATTTGCATATAAAGTTGTATCCACGCTTTGCCATGAATTATAAATCTTTTTAATATCTTGAATCTGAGTCGGAGTAAGTACAGTCTTTTTCTTTTTCTTACCTTTATCAATAACAATTTCTTCGACATTCTGATCCCAACGTCGCAAATCCATAAACAAGACTTCACCACTGCGGTCACGTACTTGGCATCCGTTGATGGTACCTGCCTTTTTATTCATATTTACAATCCACAAAGTAACGGAAATGTCGGTGGTATAAAACATATCGCGTGGGAGTACAATGATAGCCTCAATTTTATCATTCAAAATAAGTTGCTTGCGAATTTCGTAATCATCAGGATCATTCAACGCTCCATTCGCCAGAAGGAATCCAGCAATACCGTGGTTAACATCCAGTTTGGAAATCATGTGCAGGATCCAAGCATAGTTTGCATTGGACACACGAGGAACACCATATCCATGCCAACGAGGGTCACCGATCAGTTGGTCTTCTCCTCTCCATCCCTTGAGATTAAATGGAGGATTTGCCATGATAAAATCGACTTTCTTATCCTTATGAAGATCTTCTGTAAAAGTTGAAGCATTTTTCTCACCAAGGTTATGAGAGATGCCGCGAATTGCAAGATTCATCTTGCAAAGACGCCAGGTTTCCTGAACGCTTTCCTGACCAATAACAGAGATATTCTTGCGGTTTCCATGGTGGCTTTCTACAAACTTATGAGACTGAACAAACATACCGCCAGAACCGCAGCAGGGGTCATATACCACACCGCTGTATGGCTCAATCATTTCTGCAATCAATTGTACAATGCAAGCAGGAGTATAAAATTCACCGTCTTCCTTAGTGCCTGATGCAGCATATACCTGCAAGAAGTATTCATACACACGACCGATAAGATCTTCTTCATGGAACCTAGATTCATCAATTTTATTTACCTCATCAATCAGTTGCTTAATTTTTTCCTTTGGTGCACCGAGCGTTGCATATAGATTAAGAGACAATGCGCCCTTCAGTGCAGGGTTACTATCTTCAATATCGGCCATAGCTTTGTCGATGATAACAGCAATATCATTGGCACCTGCATTTTTGACAATATATGCCCAACGAGCAGTTTCCTTAAGGTAAAATACATTTACTGCATTATAAAAAGATGCCTTCTCCAAAAATGCGGGAATGTCGCCATATTGAGCCATAAGTTCTGCACGACGCTTTGCAAACTTGTCACCGGCGAACTTCAAAAAACACAGACTGATGACGGCATCACGATTTTTGTCGGTACTGCCAACGCCACGCAGGGCGACACGGCAGTTCCATAAAACTGTTTCCAAAGAAACTGTTTCTTCTTTTTTCTTTACCACTCTTGCCATATATTTTACCTCTTCCTATGCCAAAGCATCAATGCATACACTGTTGTCCGGCACAAATTACAGTATATCGTTTAGGGGGGTGAAGTCCAATCAATTCACTATAGTTCAACTCTCATCTTTGAGCTTCATATACTCCCTATAAACATCCCCATCCACACCAGTAAGCAAATACTGATAAGAATACTTAGTTTCCCTGCTGATAACGGTAAGATCGGTGAAATTCAGCCCGTAATTTCTGGTTGAGTCGGGATCAGCTTCGTTTGTGTAGATGTATTTCAGCTTGTGAGAGTCGATCTGCTTGATATTATAGAGCTTCTCAATGGTCCAGCCGCTGTCCTCGTCGGCAAGCACCCAATGAAGAATGATACGGGAAATCTGTATCTGGACGCTCTTGTAGAGCTTGGAGTCCGCACAACGGTCAAGTATCATAAATATCTCGTGCATAATGTTAACGTTGAACTCGACGCCCGGCTTTCTCTTACCGAGAGGAACATAATTAACAGCTTCTGTGTCTTTCAGGAATTCCACATCACAGTCAAGGTACTCGGCTATATCCGCAAGCTCGTCCGATGAAATGGGATCTCCGCTGATAAGACTGACAAAACGCTGCGGAATAGCGTGAACTGACTTGAACGCACTCTTTTTAGATAAGAGAGAAATGTCCTCTTCGTCCTCTGAAAGCAGATAATCCGCTGAGCAGCCGAGCTTTTCGGCAATTAAATAGACTGTGTTGCCGGCAGGTTGTTGCCCCTTTTTCCATCCTGCAACGGTACTCTTATTAATGTTTAATTCGTTAGCTAAGCCTGTTGGAGATTTACCAATATTTTTACACATATTTACATATTTATCCCAAAACATACGACCACCTCTACAAATTGCACAAAAACCTATTGAATTTTTTTGTCATATTATCATACGCAAAAGTCTTGACAAGAAAGAAAAGATAGAGTATAATTACGATAATAAGAGTTCGTAATTAAGGAGTGTAAAACATCTTATTAAGTTCCAGAAACTCTTTGATAAAGAAAGGAATGAAAAATATGCCCACAGACATCGAACTTATCACGATCCGTGAATGTACGCAGCTTATACCCGGGCTGTCATACTACACGGTCAGAAGCCTTATCGAGCGCGGCGAGATACAGGCTTTCCGCACAGGCAGAGGAAAGGACGGAAAAATTCTTGTTTACAAGAGATCTTTCCTCGAATTCTTTGAGAAAGGCGGTGAAATTCCTGTAAATCAACAGTCAACTACCTAATTACAAACATTTGAGTACATTATAACACATTATTAAGAAAAAAGCAAGGAGGAAACACATGATTACAAAAGAAAAATCGACGGAAAACATCATCAAGCAGCTTATCGAAAGCATTCGTGCAGAGGAAACTGAGCGTGAAAGCAAGCCCGAAGTCATAGAAATGCTTTCTATCCCACAGTGCTGTCAGGTCATTCAGGGCGTGTCACAGAGCACTATCCGCATTCTCGCCAAGACAGGCAAGCTCCCTTTTATCCGCACAGGACGTGGAGAACACGGCAAGATACTTATAAGGAAGTCCGATCTTCTGGCGTACTTCGGAGGCTGATAATGGCAAGAATCGAACACAGACCTACCAAAAAGAACCCCAACAGCTTCAAGATCATCAGCTTTTGCGGATATGACAGCAACGGCAAGCAGATAAAGAAATACGACAAATTTGTAGCTTCTCCCACGCTTTCATATAAGAAAGCCCTTACAGAAGCTCAGAAATACGCCCTCAGGCTTGATGACAAATACCAAAGCAATCCCTATTATGATGGTAATATGAAGTTCTCGGAGCTTGCCGACCTGTATTTTGAGATACACGCATCGGAGCTTAGCCCTCAGACCGTGACTACATACAGATCCTCATACGAAAACCACATCAAGCCTCTTCTGGGCAATACCCCGCTTAACCGCCTGAATCCCGTATTCTTATCTCAGATAATGAATCAGATGACAGGCAGCAACGGTTCAAAGCGGAAATACCTCACAACAATACAGGCTATCCTGACATATGCGGTGCAGTGCGGCATTATTGAACACAGCCCTGCTCACGATATTGCCTGGAAGAAAAAGAACGAACCTAAGAAAAAGCGTTATATGACACCCGATCAGGCTCAGAGGTTCATTGAGCATATCAGAAATTCAAAGATGGACGCAGATGAAAAACGCTATTTCGAGTTTCTTCTGCTGACAGGACTTCGCCCCTCGGAAGCTCTGGCTCTCAAATGGAGCGACATAAACTATGATAACGCATCTATCCTGGTTGAACACACACTTATATATGACAGCAGCTTGCCAAAGGGGCAGCGGCTTACATTAGGCTCTACCAAAACAGGAGAGAAAAAGCTCATTTCTATTAAGAACGAAACTATCCTCAGGATACTGAGAGATCAGCAGCTTTACGTCAAGTCCCTCAGGGAAAAGCTGGTAACACAGTTCAAGCACCCCGAAATGATATTTCCGTCGGGAATGGGAAACTACCGTGACATCGGTGCTCTCAGGACAGCCCTTTCACGCTGCACTAAAGGAACGGAGTTTGAGTTTCTCACCCCACATATGATGCGTCATACCTTTGCTACTGTCGGACTTATTGAAAGCGGTGATCTGTCAGCCGTATCAAAGGAGCTTGGCCACAGCGACGTCAGCACGACGCTTGGTTTTTACGCCGAAGTCCTGCTTGAATCAAAGGAAAATCTCATAAACACAGTAGCCGACAGAATATGCCCGAAGCCCACCCAACCCGACACAGACAAAAAAGAATCACCCACAGAAAACTCTGCGGATGATCCTGAAAATGCTTTATAAGCTCCAAACAAGCCCCAAATCGTTTGATATGTGGCTTGAAACCACGCAGATACGTGATAAACAAAGGAGAGCTTTTATCTCTTTGAGAACTGAGGAGCACGACGAGCTGCCTTTAAGCCGTACTTCTTTCTTTCCTTCATTCTGGGGTCACGAGTGAGGAATCCTGCCTTCTTGAGGGTAGGACGAAGCTCAGCATCGTACTGAAGGAGAGCTCTGGAAAGACCGTGTCTGATAGCACCTGCCTGACCTGTAACGCCGCCGCCAGCAACTGTGCAGACGATATCGAACTTCTCAAGTGTATCTGTAAGAGCAAGGGGCTGTCTTACGATGAGCTTCAGTGTTTCAAGACCGAAGTAATCATCAATGCCTCTGCCGTTGATTGTAATATTACCGCTGCCTGCGTAAACTCTTACTCTGGCAACAGAATGTTTTCTTCTTCCTGTTCCGTAGAAATAGGACTGCTTTGATTCGTACATCTTTGCTGCCTCCTTAATTAAAATTCAAAATTCTCAGGCTTCTGAGCAGCGTGATCGTGCGCAGCACCTGCATAAGTTCTCAGACGTGTGAGAGCTGCTCTGCCAATAGTGTTATTGGGGAGCATTCCGTTTACAGCGATGGACATAGCCTTTTCGGGGTTGTTCTTCATCAATTCGCTGTACTTGGTTTCCTTGAGGCCGCCGATCCAGCCGGTGTGCCACTTGTAGGTCTTCTGCTCCAGCTTCTTACCTGTAAGAACAGCCTTTGCACAGTTGATGATGATTACGTGATCGCCGCAGTCTGCGTGAGGAGCAAAGGTGGGCTTGTGCTTGCCGCGGAGAATAGCAGCAGCCTGAGCTGCAACTCTACCGAGGGACTTGCCTTCTGCGTCCAGAACATACCACTTACGGCTGATTTCATTTGCCTTAGGCATATAAGTTGACATAGTCAATTCCTCCGTTAAAAATATATTCATCGAAGCTAAGTCCCGAGGGATTCGGTGCAACCTCCTCTTCCCTACTGCCGCAAGCGCATACGGTACCTGTCCGACACAACATTATTGATTATACAGGAAACTTTTCGTAAAGTCAATAGTCATTTTGCCGAAATTTCAATATATATCCCTCATTCTCTTGAAATCTCGCTGTTTTGCTCTATTTCTCTTTAATTCTCTGATTTCATTTCATTTTTAATTTTTGTTTATTTCACCTGCTGAAAATGCGCATTTAGCGTGCTTTTTGTGCAATATTTGCCATATCACTCTTATAAATATCCATCTTCTTGACTTATGCTGACCGATTTGATATAATTCAAATAGACATATACCTATTATAATTGTGAAGGATATTGAAAATGGCAATAGTAATAATGACCTGCGGTAAAATATGCAGCGGAAAAACCACATACGCAGAAAAATTGCGGAAGAGATTATCAGCCGTTATCCTTTCTGTTGATGAAATAATGCTTACAATATTTGACAGTGATGCCGGCGATAAGCACGATGAATATGTTGAAAGGATAAAAAACTATCTTTTTAACAAATCAACAAAACTCATTGAAACAGGCATCAATGTTATCCTTGATTGGGGGCTTTGGTCAAAAGCAGAACGCAAGTATGCAAAAGAATTTTATAAATCGAGAAATATTGAATGTGAGATACATTTCATCAACATCAGCGATGAGGAATGGAAAAAGCGTATAAATATGAGAAACAGCATGATTATTTCGGGCAAAACTTCCGCTTATGTCGTTGACGAAGGACTTGCCGAAAAGGTAAATGCACTTTTTGAAATGCCCGACAGAAACGAAGTCGATGTGTGGGTAAGCCAATGATTTCTTCTTATCCGCAAAAATTATCACGGAATTTATCCCGATAACTTGAAAATTTAAAATATTTGCAGTAAAATAAATTATATTTTTATTTAGAAAGGGAAATTATTATGAAACTTTTAAAGAAAATCCTTTGCGGACTTTCCGCAGCTGCTATGCTCGCAGCACTTTCGGGCTGTTCCGGCGGAGATGATACCAAGCTTGTAATGGCTACAAATGCCGAGTTCTCCCCTTACGAATATCACGAGGGCGACGCTATCGTCGGAATCGATGTTGATATTGCGACCGCTATCGCTAAGGAGCTGGGCAAAGAGCTTGTAGTTGAGGACATGGCATTTGATTCCATCATTGCAGCAGTTACATCGGGCAAGGCTGACATTGGCGTTGCAGGTATGACCGTTGACCCCGACCGTTTAAAGAGCGTAAACTTCTCCGACCCCTACACAACCGCAACACAAGTCATCATTGTCAGCGAGAGTTCCGCAGTTGCATCTCCTGATGATCTGCAGGGAAAGAAGGTAGGCGTTCAGCTTGGAACCACAGGCGACCAGTACGCAAGTGACATTGAAGGTGCTTCCATCGAGCGTTACAACAAGGGCTTTGAGGCTGTACAGGCTCTTACTCAGGGCAAGATCGACGCAGTTATCATCGACAACGAGCCTGCAAAGGTATTCGTTCAGCAGAGCGAAGGTCTGAAAATACTTGACGAGGAATTCACGACCGAGGAATACGCTATTGCTATTGCCAAGGACAACACTCAGCTTCTGAACGATGTAAACGCTGCTCTTGCAAAGCTTAAGGAGTCGGGCGAGCTTCAGGCTATCATCGACAAATATATCAGCGCCGAATAACTTACCGAAAGGAATGTTTTCAAATGCCGCAGTGGCTTCAAAACCTTGCAGACAGATTTTATACAAACTTCATCAGCGAAAACCGATGGAAATATATTGCCGACGGCTTTGTCGTAACAGTCGAAGTTACCTTTTTTGCCGTACTTATCGGCATAATTCTCGGCTTTCTTATTGCAGTTATCCGCTCCACACACGATAAAACGGGAAAGCTGAAAATACCCGATTTCATATGCAAGGTGTATCTTACCGTTATCAGAGGAACACCTTCTGTTCTGCAGCTGCTGATAATCTACTTTGTGGTTTTCGGCTCGGTTAATATCAGCAAAGTGCTTGTTGCGATAATTGCCTTCGGTATAAACTCGGGCGCATATGTAGCAGAGGTTATCCGAAGCGGCATTATGTCCATTGACAAGGGACAGACCGAAGCAGGAAGAAGCCTGGGCTTTACATATGCTCAGACTATGATATACATTATTCTTCCTCAGGCGCTGAAAAACGTACTCCCCGCTCTCGGAAACGAGGTCATCGTACTTCTCAAGGAAACATCTATCTGCGGATATATCGCTCTCCAGGACCTTACCAAGGGCGGCGATATTATCCGAAGCAGGACCTACGACGCATTTATGCCCCTTATTGCCGTTGCATTTATCTATCTTATAATGGTAATGCTCCTCCAGCGGCTTGTTGCGGGACTTGAAAGGAGGCTGAACAGCAGTGAACGGTGAACCGGTTATCGAAGTCAAGGGACTTCAGAAAAGCTTCGGCGAATTGCAGGTTCTTAAAGGCATAGATACCGTTATACACAAGGGCGACGTTGTCTTTGTTATCGGACCCTCGGGTTCGGGAAAAAGCACCTTTCTTCGCTGCCTTAATCTTCTTGAAACTCCTACCGGTGGTCAGATACTTTTTGAAGGAACGGACATTACCGACCCAAGCAATGACATCAATCTCCATCGCCGCAAAATGGGAATGGTATTTCAGCAGTTCAACCTGTTTCCCCATTTGAGCATTATGAAAAACCTGACCATTGCACCCATAAAGCTTCTGGGAAAATCAAAAGAGGAAGCCGAAAAAACGGCTTATACCCTCCTTGAACGAGTTGGGCTGGCAAACCGTGCAAACGCTTATCCCAATCAGCTTTCGGGCGGTCAGAAGCAGCGAATTGCCATTGTACGTGCTTTGTGTATGTCCCCCGACGTTATGCTTTTCGATGAACCTACCTCCGCTCTCGACCCTGAAATGGTCGGCGAAGTGCTGAACGTTATGCGTGACCTTGCCAATGACGGAATGACAATGGTTGTCGTAACACACGAAATGGCATTTGCCAAGGAGATAGCCACACGTGTAATGTTTATGGACGGCGGCTATATCCTTGAAGAAAACACTCCCGCAGAGCTTTTCGGCAATCCACAAAACGAACGTCTTAAAAGCTTTCTCAGCAAAGTTATATAAGAAATGTTACACAAAATTTGGCAGTTTCTGTTATGGAAACTGCCATTTTTATTATCTGTAATTGACATCATTTCATTCTTTTGATATTTTTTTAATAAAATGCTGAGAGGAGCATAATTAATGAACAATATAGATAACGAAGAGCTTATAATAAACACCATTTAAATCACGGAGAAGAAATCATTTATACATAACCAGCTTCTTAACATCAATATCATTGAAAACGCAATGATACGTCAGAATTATTATCCCGGGACAGGTCAGCTCCAGCAGAAACAGCCAGAACACGCCGCCCCAGCTAAGCCCGTCAATGGTTTTGCTTTCGGTAAACAGGCTGACAAAGGGCGAAACATGGATATTTCCGATAAGGTATGCGCTGTAAAATGTCAGCTCCACCTTTCCCGTCATTTCTACCGTAACAGGCTCTTCGGGAACGGTCGTGACAGCGCCCTCGGTTTCAGCGGGTGCTTCGGTAGCAACGGCATTTCCATTGGCAGTCAATTCTTCGGAAACGGTCGTTTCTTCGGTCACCACCGAGGTATATGTGTATTCCTTTGAATAAAACACGTCGTTAACTGCTCCCGCCTTAACGAAAATTATCAGCAAAAGCATTATGAAGATGGGTGCAGTAGCAACAGCCGCCATTTTGTAGGGCATTTTCTTGTCCTCAGTCTGACCGTGGAATTTCACCATATCACGGTCAAAACGTGCGGCGTTATAGGCATACTGGAAGAAAAGTCCCAGCGTTATTGCCATTGTGCAGATGCACATAATTATCTTCATCAGCATAAATTTGTTCATTATCATTGCCGTCATAAGGCAGATAACAAAGCACATTATCTCTCCCGCCAGCCAAAAGCCAAGCCCTTTCAGACTGCGGACAGCAAAGCTTTCCTTCTTTTTCAAAACTATCCATTCCTCCACGTTAATATTTTTATGTACGACGAGAATAATATCCGTAAGACGTTATGCGTCAAAACTAAAAAGGAGAATATTCACGATGAACAGTACCACAAATCTTTTAAGTGCCATTTATCAGAATGCGGATATGGGCTGCAGTTCCATTGAAAAAATTCTGCCGAAAATAGCAGACAAGGAGCTTCGACGAGAGGTCAGCACACAGCTTAACAGATACCGCCAAAGCTACAACAGGGTATGCGGCGAGCTTCGTGCGGAGCGTACCTCTCCCAAGGAGCTAAATCCCCTCACAAAAGCCATGACCGATATGGGCATAGCCTTCTCCTGCGCCAAAAGCACAGAAACCTCCGACCTTGCCAAAATGCTCATTCAGGGAACAAATATGGGCATTATCCGACTGAACAAAAGCCTGAACGCCGCCACAGACGCCCCCTCGGACGTTGTGAGCGAAGCCAAGGACATGCTGAAAGCGGAGCAGGCATATATCGACAAGCTGAAACCGTTTCTCTGATACTAATGCTAAACCGCACAAGGGGACTGAACGCATTGCGCAGACAGTCCCCCTTTTTATTTTACTATTCTTCCGAAGCTTCCTTAGCCTTGTTTTTCTGGTGCTTAATGACCTTAAGACGGGAGAATTCCTCTCTCTCCTTCTCCTCAAGGCTGTTTGAGATATACCAGACTGTCAGCTCAAACTTTGGAATAACAATGTTTTTCAGAGCGTTAGCCCTTGTCTGAGTTTTCTTGATTGCGACCGCCAGACGGTAAACGCCGTTTTCCACCTCTGCCAGCACGGCAGTCATCTGCTTAACCTTTTCAAAGCAGATATAAGCGTAGTCCAGGCTGGAATTTGTCACAGCGAAGCCGTAATCCAGCGTGGGCGTTCTTTCCTTGATAGTGACCTGCGGAAGCTCACAGCCCATAACGCTGCGGTAGGTCACTGTAACGGAATCCTCCACGGGCATTGAATGAGCGATATTTTCGATAACGCCCATGGTAATGTTAGCTTCCTGCAGCGCCGCATATGCCTTGATATATGTTTCCTCAATAGAACCTCTTATGGTCTTAACAGTGTTGACCATTGTCATCAGCTCACGGATAAGAATGTTGCGCTTTCTGTCCAGAAGCTCATATCCCAGACGGGCAAGACGGAGTGATTTTTTTGTATTGATAAGATTTCCTTTAGTAGGAAAAACCTGTTCAGCCAACTGATCTCACTCCTTCGGTCACACAAATCTTTCGGCGTTTTTAGGATTATATTTCTCTTCCAGAAGCTTTTCGTCAACACGGTCAAGCTCCGATTTGGGAAGCAGAGAAAGCAGATCCCAGCCCAGATCAAGAGTTTCATCGATAGAACGGTTCTCGTCAAATCTCTGTGTAACGAAATATTTCTCGAACATAACACCGAAGTGCATATACGACTTGTCAACATCAGAAAGCTCGTCCTCACCGATAACCGATGCCAGCGAACGTGCGTCCTGAACTCTCGCATAGCAGGCAAAAAGCTGGTTTGCGCAGGCAGAATGGTCAGCCCTTGTGTAACCCTCACCGATACCGTCCTTCATAAGACGGGAAAGTGACGGCAGCACGGACACAGGAGGATAAACGCCTGTCTGGTCAAGTCCTCTGTCGAGAACTATCTGTCCCTCGGTAATATATCCCGTAAGGTCGGGAACAGGGTGCGTGATGTCGTCGTTAGGCATAGTCAGGATAGGTATCTGAGTGACCGAACCCGATGAACCGTTTACAACGCCCGCTCTCTCATACAGCGAAGCAAGGTCCGAATAAAGGTATCCGGGATAGCCCTTTCTTGCGGGGATCTCGCCCTTTGAGGAGGAGAACTCACGAAGCGCCTCGGCGTAGGAGGTCATATCCGTCATAATTACGAGAATGTGCATATTTTTTTCATATGCCAGATATTCAGCCGCTGTCAGGGCACATCTCGGCGTAAGGATACGCTCGATGATAGGGTCATTAGACAGATTGAGAAACATTGCAACTCTCTGCAAAACGCCGCTTTCCTCAAAGCTTCTTCTGAAATAATCGGCAACGTCATTCTTAACGCCCATTGCGGCGAAAATCACGGCGAAATCGCTGCCGCTTTCCTCGGCTATCTGCGCCTGACGAACTATCTGCACAGCCAGCTTGTTATGGGACATACCCGAGCCTGAGAAGATAGGCAGCTTCTGTCCTCGGATAAGCGTGGTCAGGGCGTCAATGGTGGAAATACCCGTGTTGATGTAGTTTCTGGGATATGTTCTCGCAACGGGATTCAGCGGTTCGCCGTTTATATCGGCGGACTTTTCTGCGAAAATATCACCCAGCCCGTCAATAGGCTTGCCTGCGCCGTTGAAAACACGTCCGAGAATTTCCACGGAAAGGGGCATTTCCATAGGTCTGCCCGTAAATCTTGTTTTTGTATTGGTAAGGGACAGTCCTCTCGTTCCCTCGAAAACCTGCAAGATCGCCTTGTCCTCGGATATCTCAACGATTCGTCCCAGACGTGTTGTGCCGTCGCTTAAACGTATCTCCGCAACCTCATCATAGGAAGCGTTTTCAACATGCTCCAAAGCAACAAGCGGACCGTTTATTTCCTTTAGTCCTACGTACTGTAAGCTCATTTTATTCTTCCTTTCAGCGGTTAGATTTGTTGATAACGGCACTTATCCCCTCTTCGATCTCGGCATTTAAGAGCCTGAACATATCAAGCCTGTCGTTGGGAATATCGTACTTTATCTTGATGACCTTCTCAAACAGTCCCGTATCAAGGAGAGCTGCCGTTGAAACGCCCGAAGCAACAGCCTTTTTGCACCATTTGTACAGATTGAGGATAGCGCCCATCATCATAAACTGCTTTTCAAGGGGAACGTAGGTATCGTCCTTATGATAAGCATTCTGCTGCAAAAATCCAACTCTGACAACTCTTGCGATCTCAATAACAAGCTTCTGGTCATCGGGCAGAACGTCCGAGCCAATAAGCTTAACAATCTCCATCAGCTTGTTTTCCTCAATGAGTATGTTGGATATTTCCTGACGGTATTCAAGGAACCTTTCGTCAACATTCTCACGGTAGAAATCGCCCAAATCTTCCAGATACTCAGAATAGGACGATGTCCAGTTGATAGCGGGATAATGTCTTGCATAGGCAAGCGCCTTGTCAAGCGTCCAGAAGCAGCGGACAAAACGCTTCGTGTTCTGCGTAACAGGCTCGGAGAAGTCGGAACCCTGCGGAGATACCGCACCGATGATGGTTACGGAACCCTCACTGCCGTTAAGCGTTTCGGCATACCCCGCACGCTCGTAGAACTCGGAGATTCGTGACGGCAGATATGCGGGGAAGCCTTCCTCGGCGGGCATTTCTTCCAAACGTCCGCTTATTTCACGGAGCGCCTCAGCCCATCTGGAAGTGGAATCCGCCATTATCGCAATGTGATAGCCCATATCACGATAATATTCCGCAAGAGTGATACCCGTGTAGATAGACGCTTCACGGGCGGCAACAGGCATATTTGAGGTGTTGGCGATAAGCACCGTTCTGTCGGTCAGGGGCTTGCCCGATTTCGGGTCAACAAGTCCCGAAAATTCCTCCAGAACCTGTGTCATCTCGTTTCCGCGCTCGCCGCAGCCGATGTACACGATAATATCCGCATCGCACCATTTTGCCAGCTGATGCTGCGTCATAGTCTTGCCCGTACCGAAGCCGCCGGGGATAGCCGCCGTGCCGCCCTTTGCAATAGGCAGCACCGTGTCGATAACACGCTGTCCTGTAATAAGGGGACGGTTGATAGGCAGACGATTTTTGATAGGTCTTGGCTCTCTGATAGGCCATTTCTGGCAAAGGGTCAAAGTGACCGTTTCGCCCTTTTCATTTTTAAGCTTGACAATCTCATCATCTATCTTATGCTCACCGTTTTCTGCGACCCAGATTATCTCACCGGAAACACGGGGCGGTATCATACAGCGATGCTCGATAATGGACGTTTCGGGACATACGGCGTAAATATCTCCGCCGCTGACCGTATCGCCCACGGACACCTTCAGCGTAACATCAAAAATACGCTCCGTATCAAGAGTAGGTACATTCAGACCTTCGGCAATAAATGCGCCGCTGATGTCGTAGATCTTACGAAGCGGACGCTCGATACCGTCGAAAATATTCGAGATGATACCGGGTCCCAGCGTCGCCGACATAGGCGCACCGGTAGTATATACAGGCTCACCCGGTTTCAGTCCCGTAGTGACCTCGTAGACCTGAATGGTAGTTTCTTTATCGGTAATGCCGATAACCTCGCCGATAAGGCGTTTGTTTCCGACATAAACCATTTCAAGCATTGAAAAATCCGTGGTGTTTCTGACCTTGACAACAGGTCCGTTGACCGAATAAATGCTGTTCAATGCTTTCCCTCCGTTCTCAAATTAATTCAGGCAAATGAATTTCTGCCTGCGAACTCTTTCCTCTGCTCGTCAAGAGAAAAATCAAAGGTCCTGTCGGAAATAGTGCCGTTTTTCCTGCTGTACACGGAAAGTCCGCCCAGATGAATATGCTCGTCCGTTTTGAACTCAACATCAGAATAATCCTTTTTCAGCAGCTCGGACAGTTTTTCGTCCTCCTCGCCGATATAGACAACATCTCCCTCGGCGGGAGCAGCCTCCGCCAGCAGTTTTTTCATATAAACCGCATAATCAGCGGACGTTCTGTACTGCGCAAGACGCTTTGAAACGGCGTCAAAGACCTGTCCCGTCAGCTCTTCTCTGCGAAGGAGAACCTCTTTCTTAGCTTCAAGCTCAAGTCTTGATGCTTCTCTGAGATATTTTCCGCTGACTTTTTTTATGTTCTCCGCATAATATTTATCGGCAGTTTCGGCAGACCTTGCGTTTGCCTCCTCGATAATAGTGCGGCTTTTCTTCTCGGCTTCTCTGATTATCTCGTCCACCTGATGGTCTATCTCGCTGTTGACAGCCAGAGAAAACCGTTGAAGCTTTTCGTTATTTATTTCTTCCATATAAACCTCCGTTACAGCTTCAGACCGATAGCGTCCTCAACATATCCCGATATTGTGCTGGAAATATCGGAGGTTGCGTGACGGTCGGGTATCTCGACGATAAGCGGGCTCTTCATATTCAGCTTCATATCGAAAACCGTTTCCCTGCACAGCCTGACAAGCTTTTCGGTCATAAGGATAACAGCAATATCCTTGTCGGCAGCCGCAGCGGCAAGAGCGTCCTTCACTTCCTGTTCCTCGTGAACAACAACTCCCCTGATACCTGCCAGCCGCATTCCCATTTCGGTATCCACATTATCGCTTATAAGAAAAAACTGCATCAAACCACCTCCGTTTCGGAATTTCCAAATTAAGAAAAATCAGAATTTGTTGATAATGAGGAATGCGATAAGGAAGCCGTAGAGGGCAACACCTTCACCCAGAGCAACGAAGATCAGAGCCTTGGAGAATACCTTGGGGTCCTCGGAAACAGCACCGATAGCAGCAGGAGCAGCAGCGGAAACGGCAATACCGCATCCGATAGAGCCAAGACCAACAGCCAGAGCAGCTGCAAGGTAAGCAAAGGATTCTGCATTATTCACAACATTTGAAACAGCCTCGGCAGTTTCGGCGGATACAAGATTTCCCACAGGGAAAACAACAGCCATCAGCAGGACAGCGAAGAATGTGCAAAGATTGCCGATAAGAGCGTGCTTAGCCTTTTCACCTGTGCTGTGCTTGCGGATAATTCCCGCCACGGGAACGGAAAGAAGAATTACAATAAGAAGCGGAATCAGAAAAATGTACATAACAATGACCTCCAAAATATTTTAGAAATTTATTCAATCTTTTCGTCATACTTGACCTTGACGGGCTCAAAGGGCTTTCCGTTGCCGTCATAGAAGCGGGAGAATATCTCGTAGAATTCAAGTCGAAGCACCTGAATACCTACCAGCATACCCTCCAGGAACATAACGAAAATATTTCCGAGAATTACCACAATCAGCGAAGCACCGCCGTTTGCGCCCTCTGCAAGAGCCATTACCACAGCCATCATGCCCGCATGTGAAAGCACGAAGCCGCCGACTCTTACGAAGGAAATAGTGTTTGTCGCATATCCCAGCAGGAACTCAAAACATTCAAAGAAGTTTGAAGCGATAAAGTCACCTATTCCGCCGTGTATCTCAAACTTTTTGCCTTTAAGCAGACCGCCCAGCGGTTCACGGAAGAACATTATGATAAGCGGAACAACTATCAGACCGATAATATAAGCGGGAGTGAACAGCGAAACGCCTGTCAGTATCATATAAACCAGCGCAAACAGTATCGCACCAAAGAAAATCAGTCCCGCAAGACCGTTATTCGAGAACAGCGCCCGCTCAAAATCTTTCTGTTTAAAGCCCGTAATAACGTTGAACAGAATCGAGATAACTATCAGCGCAACACCTATTGCGATCGCTCCGTAAAGGATAATTTCCGTGTTTTCCAGAATTTCCAGCGGCTTATGCTGCAAACCTATTGCGTGATACAGCGGGTCAAGCAGATGCTCATATCCGAACACGCTTCCGTAAACCAAACCGAACACCGCACTTGACGCACCCAGTCTTGTCATAATATGACCAAGCTTTGCGCCTTTCAGCTTCCACCAGAGGAAACCGAGGAGAGCCACGACCAATCCCTGACCAACGTCGCCGAACATTATTCCGAAAAGCAGCGTGTAAGACACCGCAACGAATGTGGTCGGGTTGATACCGTCATAGGACGGCAGACCGTACATTTCAACGAACATTGAGAACGGTTCGCTGAACTTATTGTTTTTCAGCTTGACGGGCGGCTTTATCCTTCCGTCAATATCTGCGGGCTTCAGCACGATGGAAACGCCCAGCAGGTCGTCAAACATTGCCTTGAAGCGTTCTGCGTCCTTTTCGGGAACAAATCCCACAATGTAGAATTTTCCGTTGACGATGGAAGCCTTGCTTCTCAGCTCAAAGTTATCGTGCTCCGCTTTAAGAATGGTAAAGCAGCGGTCAAGCCTGTGACGCTCGGCAGCAATTATCTGCTCCTTTTCCGCCTTGCAGCTTTCCATACATTCCTTTGCATCGGCAAGAGATTTATTTATCATCTCAATGGCATCATCGGCATTTCCCGTGAGAAATTCGGGCATTTTGACCTTTTCAAAATAGAGCGATTCAAGTATATCGTCCATTTCGGCGGCAAAGGAGTCGGGGGCAAACGCCGCTCCCCAGTAATACTCGCCGTCATGGTCATAGTCGATGAACATAAAGGTCTTATCATCGTAATAAGGCAGCTTCTGATAGCTTTCCGAGGGCATTTTTCCGAATCGGACGGTAATATGCTCACAGGAGTTTATCTTTTCGATGTCAACATTCAGCCCCTTTAAATGATTGAGCTGAATGAGAGCGCTTTCTCCCTCGGAAACCCCTTCGGAAGCCTTTTTCATACGTTCTGTGGCATCTGCAAGTTTTTCCGACAATCCTCGGATATAAGTCGTCATAGCGATAACGCTGTCCTCGGTGTAATCGGTGCCTTCCTCGGTAACAAGTTCGATACCGTTGGAAGCCGCCAGCTCGGTAAGCTGTTTCAGCGGAAGAAGATAAGGGTTGTCCTCACGCAGAGAGGAAAAGCCCTGACCCGAGCCTGCTATTTTTCCTGCGGATTCTATATGAAAGCATCCGCTGTCGCTGCATCGTATCAGCACGGCATCAAGGTCCTTGACAAGCCCCGCAATATTTACGAGCTGCATTTTTTCAATTGACATTCCTGTCACCCCTTTATATAAAAGTGTTGACTGATGCTTATTATATGACTATCAGGGCTTCTATCCTTTTAGGATCTGCCTGATAGCGTATTCCTTCGATAATGCTTATTATGTTGTTTACCTCTGTTTCCAGAAGATACATAAAAGCATACAAACAGGACGAAGTGTCGATGGAACGGCACATTACCGCCTTTGCGTAACGGTAGCGCATACGTCTGACACTCATTTCAAGATTGCTCGTGTCAATGCCGTTTTCAGCCATCTGTCTGCCGTAAACGGTCTTGGAGAATCGGCTGATAAAGCTGTCCCCATCGGGTGCGGAGTAGAGTTCATACTGCTTTGCCTGAGATAATCTTCCGTAAAACGGCAGCATATCCTTTTCGATCTCCGCAGCGGACATTCCAAAGAACTTTTTCATTCGATAGGAGTTTATGATATTCATAAAATCTATCTGAATTTTTATCTGCTTCTCGATCTCGTCCGCAGACTCCTTATCGGCAGCCTTTCTGATGGCAGCCAGCAGCCACTTGAAATAATATGTTCTGAGAGCCACCTCAATATCCGTAAATTTAGGCTTTACACCCGCAGAGGGAATGTGGTCTTTCAGAACGGCATAATAAGGAGTAGGTTTCAGAAATTCCAGCAGCTCGCCGTAATCTCTTATCTTTGCAAGAGCAATATAGTCAAATGAGGAATACTCGTTCATATAGCTGGGCATTGTGGAGATATAATCATCTCCCGAGCCTGCATTTATATGACGCATAAGGCTGAGTATCTCCGTTACCTCCGACTCAACGATGACATAGCGGTAGAACTCTATTCCCGATTCAAAAAGCTGCTCAAATTTGCAGAGCCGCTTGTATTCCTCGAAACGGTTTCGCCTGATAAGCACCTCAAGCATACCTCGGTGAATGGTGTTCGTGTCTATCTGAGCAAGGGTTTTTCCGTAATGTGTGCTGCGTTTGAGATACTCCGCAGCGTCAGTCACATCGGAACAGCGCAGCAGCTCGTGATAGTTCTCCGAGGTCAGGCATTTACCGTAGACCGCCCGAATTTTCGCCTGAGTTGCATAGCCTTTTTTAGCCATTTGAACCTCCGCCGATCACGCTGTTGTAGATCTCGTTCTCCCAGGCTTCGTGGTTCTTTTCAAAGACCTCGTTAAGCCTTGCGATCTCCTTGTCACGCTCAGCGGCAACAGCGGCAGACTTGCGGTCGGCCTCCATGCGCTCATTATCCTCGATGGATTTAAGGCGCTTGTCCGCTTCGGTGATACATTCGGAAACAATGCGTTCCTCCTCGGCTCTTGCGTCAGCGATTATCTGATTGCGCTTTGCTTCGGCTTCGGTGAGCCTGCGCTTTGCCTCGGAGTCGATATTCAAAATACTGTTGATAACATTATCCATTAGCTTCGTCCTCCGGATCACAATTAATAGCTAGAGCCGCAGACAAATTGTGCTGTCTTGCGGCAAAAGCAGTAAAAATCTTAGTTTTTCAAGCTGTGCAGAGGTGCGGGTATCTGTCCGCCTCTTGCAATAAACTTTGAGGGTGAGTTGGTGTTTACCTTCATAACAGGACCTTTTCCGAAAAGTCCGCCCCAGTCGAGAACGTCCCCTTCCTTCATGCCGATAGCGGGGATAACTCTGACAGCCGTGGTCTTGTTGTTTACCATACCGATAGCTGCTTCGTCGGCTATCATAGCAGCAATAACGTCCGCAGTAGTATCTCCGGGGATAACTATCATATCCAGACCAACGGAGCATACAGCAGTCATTGCCTCCAGCTTTTCGATGGACAGCGCACCGCACTCAGCCGCAGCGATCATACCTGCGTCCTCGGAAACGGGGATAAATGCGCCGGACAGTCCGCCTATCCTTGAGCAAGCCATTACGCCGCCCTTCTTAACGGCATCGTTGAGCATTGCCAGTGCAGCGGTAGTTCCGCAAGCACCGCAGCGTTCAAGACCGACCTCTTCAAGAATATGCGCAACAGAGTCACCGACTGCAGGAGTTGGCGCAAGGGACAGGTCAACGATACCGAACGGAACGCCCAATCTCTTTGACGCAGTAACGCCCACCAGCTGACCGACTCTAGTTATCTTATACGCAGTTTTCTTTATAATATCAGCAATTTCGGTTATATTAGCATCGGGATATTTTGTCAGTGCGGAGCGTACAACACCGGGTCCCGAAACACCTACATTGATAATGCAATCGGGTTCACCGACACCATGGAACGCACCCGCCATAAACGGATTATCGTCAACAGCGTTACAGAAAACTACCAGCTTTGCAGCACCGAAGCACTGATCGTCAACGGTCTTTTCTGCAGCTTCTCTGACAATTCTTCCCATAATGCGGCAAGCATCAAGATTGATACCTGTCTTGGTGGAACCGATATTTACGGAAGAGCAAACACAGCTTGTGGAAGCCAGTGCCTCGGGAATGGAGTTGATTAGACGTTCATCACCCGCCGAAAAGCCCTTCTGCACAAGTGCGGAATATCCTCCGATAAGATTTACGCCCACGGCCTTTGCCGCCTTCTCCATTGTAAGCGCAAACTTCACGGGAGAAGCGTTGCAGGCAGCGGAAACAATAGCGATAGGCGTTACCGACAGCCTTTTATTGATGATGGGAATACCGTATTCCTTCTCTATCCCCTCGCCCACCGAAACCAGCTTTTCGGCGCAGCGGGTTATCTTCTCATAGACCTTTTCGCAGGCTCTGTCAATGTCCGTGTCGATACAGTCCAGCAGAGAGATTCCCATAGTAATAGTACGAATATCCAGACATTCGTCCTGAATCATACGAATGGTTTCCAGAATGTCATAAGCATTGATCATATAAAAAATCCTCCGAAATCATTCGATTATATATGGTGCATACAGTTGAAAATATCCTCGTGCATAGCGTGTATCTTCAGGCAGTTTTCCTCACCCATTTTTGTGAAACGGTCAGCCAGCACGGTAAAATCGGCGTTCAGCCGTGAAATATCCACCAGCATTATCATAGCGAACATATCCTGCAGAACGGACTGTGTTACCTCAGTAACGTTTGCGTTGTACTCAGCGCATACGCCTGCGACCTTTGCGAGTATGCCTACGGTATCCTTTCCGATTACGGTAATGATTGCTCTCATTATAATAGTACCTCCAAAACGGTAGTTTTGCTGAATTCAGCACTTATTTATATATTAACATATTTTATAAAAAAATAATATCGTCAAATTGAACAATTCTATATATCTTTTTAGCAAAATTTATTGCAAATTTATGATTTGGATAATTTACTTTCTTTTCATTCTCAGGAATTTTGCTTTACACAAATTTTTCAGGAAATAATTCAGCAAATATTAACAAAAACCGACAATTTACTTTGTTAATATGTGATATACTTTCTTATGAAAGGAGCGCATTTTATGAATATCATAGATCTGCATACCCACACCCAAAATTCCCCAGACGGCAGCGATACCGTTGAAGCCATGGTCGAAAAGGCGAAAACGCTTGGACTTTCCGCCTATGCCATCACCGACCACTGCGAGGTAAACCGCTTCTATCCCCTCGAATATTACGGAGATATTCAGCCGAAGGAATACGATACCTACGACTTTGAAAAGGATTTTTACATATCAATGGAGGAAAACACCGCAATTAAGGAGCGCCTTGGAAACAGCCTGAAATTCCTTTGCGGCATTGAGCTGGGACAGGCTCCCTACGATTATTCCATAGCCGAAAAGGTCGTGTCGGACAAGCGGCTTGATTTTGTTATCGGCTCTATCCATCAGATAGTCGGCGAGGACGATTTTGCTTTTATCAGCTACGAAAATGCAGATGCTATCCCGCAGCTTCTGGAAAAATATTATACTGAGGTACTTGAACTTTGCCGCTGGAACAAATTTGACGTTCTGGGACACCTTACCTATCCCCTGCGGTATATCGTCGGAAATTCGGGCATTCCCGTGGATATGAAGCCCTATGAGGAGCTTATCGCCGAAAGCTTTAAAACTCTTATCTCCAACGGCAAGGGCATTGAGATAAACACCTCGGGACTTCGCCAGAAATACGGCAAGACCTTCCCCGACCTGTCCTACCTTAAACTGTATAAGGACTTAGGCGGCGAGATCCTCACCGTCGGTTCGGACGCTCACTGTGTTACCGACCTCGGCAAGGGGGTCAAGGAAGGTTCGGAGCTTGCACTTGCGGCGGGATTTAAGAGGATATGCTATTTTGAAGGCAGGAAACCTGTGTTTGTAAATATCTGACCGCACCTATCTCACCAAGCAAAATATAACACGCTTCCGTCAAACAAACGAAAGCGTGTTTTTTGTTAAATTGAGTTTTACTTTGTTCCCTTGAAATGCAGAACCATTTCCTGAAGCGTCCTTGCCTGACTGCTCAGCTCTTCGCTGGACGCAGCACTTTCCTCGGCGGTAGAAGCGGTAAATCTCACTACCTCCTCAATGGAAGTGATCTTGTCGGAAACGGCCTTTACCTCATCAGCCTGAACCTCGGACGCCTTGGAGATACCTGTGATAAGACCGTTTACATGCTCAACACCCTCGGAAACCACCTTAAGAGCCTCGTCCGTTTCGGTGGCAAGTCTTGTTCCCTTTTCAACTGCGATTCCCGTGCTGCTGATAAGGTCGCTGGTGTTCTTAACCGCTTCGGCAGACTTGGACGCAAGGTTTCTTACCTCGTCCGCAACGACTGCAAAGCCCTTGCCGGCGTCGCCCGCTCTTGCAGCCTCAACCGCCGCATTAAGCGCAAGAATATTTGTCTGGAACGCAATATCATCAATTGCTGCGATTATCTTAACGATCTCCTGAGCCTTTTCGTCAATGTCCCTCATAGACTCCATCAGCTCGGTCATACGCTTATTACACTCAACAACATTTTCCGATGTAACGAAGGAACGCTTCTGAGCGTCCTCCGCAGCCTTGGCATTCGCCTCGATCTGCTTAACAAGCGACTGGATAAGCTCGGTGAGTTCATCAATAGTCCTCGACTGCTCATTTACACCGCTTGCCAGCGAATTAGATGTTTCCGCAACATTTCCCGAACCGAGAGCGACCTGATTGGACGCAGTATCGATACCGCCGATAATAGTCTGCAAACTGTCGGAAATGCTGATAATAGACTGCTTGATCTCCGCAAAATCGCCCACATATTCGCCGTTGAATTCAAGATCGAAATCGCCGTGGGAAAGCTTATCCAGATTTCCCGTAATATCGTCTATGTAACGAAGCCATACCGAATTGGTATCTCCAAGCTTCTCGCAAAGCTGACTGATGCTGTCGTCCGCATAATAGGAAGGAACATAGTTGAGATTTCCCTGCTCCATATTCTGAACGGCTGTTTTAAGCTCATCCATAGGTTTGAGCAGTCTTTTCATAAGTATACCCGTAGCAAGGCTGATAACAGCCAGCGAAGCAATAAGTATGACTAGCTGACTGATAGCAAATGCAGACATTTCCTTGATATATTCCGTTCTGTCGATAGCATAGAGATAATACCAGCCAACAGATGCGATCTTTGAAAGTATAAAGCTGGAATTTGCACCGTCATAATCCTTGACATTAACAACGCTGAAGCTGTCACTTTCAAGCATTTCCACTATGCCGCTGTAACACTCCAGATCTCTGAGATTAACGGAAGTGCTCGAACCGTCATCGGAAACGGACGGCATATATTCCTCATTTTTATGCACAAGAATGTTGAAGTCATTGTCCGCAAGGATAGGATATGCTTTTTCATACAGATCAACGTTTTTCGTGATCTCTGCAAGGTTATCCGCATAAATATCCGCACCCATTACAAACTGCAGCGTATTTCCGTCGTAATATGCCTTTGCGATGGTAACTACCAGCTTGCCTGTGTTATTGTCAATGTAGGGAGATGTGCAGATAAACTCGCCCTTATGCGCAATGGTATCCTTGTACCAATCTCTTGCCGTTACATCGAAATCATCGGGCAGAACAAATCCGCTGGCAAAAGTGGTAACAGCCTTTGAATCTACAACGTAATAATCAATAACATGGTCGGATTTTTTGGAAGCAAGAAAGCTTTCCAGCTCACTTTTTGACTTGGTGTTCAGAAAGTCACCGTAAATAATGGAATCCGCATAATACGAGATAACGTTCTGCTCCTCACATATCCATTCGTCGAACTCCACCGCCCTTGCCTCAAGGGTAGCCGCTACCTTAGCATTTACCTGTTTTTCTAATGTATTCCGTACAGTAAGATAGCTGCTTACCGCCATAACCAAAAGCATAACAGCCAGCACTATCAATATGCCGATATTCAGCTTTTTATGAAATCCCATTCGTTTTTTCAAGTTCATGTTCAACTCATCCTTTCGGGGAAAATGACTTATCAATAGTTATATTATAGCGTTTTTTATCTCAAAAGTCAATATTTTCCGACCATTTTCACCAAATTTACAAAAACTACAAAAACCGCTTCTCTGTTATTCGGCAGGCATTTTTAATCGAACAAATTCTGCTTAAAGTGAGCGTTTTTTGATTTCTTTATAAAAACCTTAAACTTTTTTCCGAAAACCTATTGACAAACAGCGCATAACCGTTTATACTGTTTATATAACACATTAACAGTTATGAAAGGCGGTCATACTATGAAATATGCAAATGCCATTCTGAAACCATTTCTGATTTTGATCATTACGGTTTTCCTGACGACCTTAGTCCCCACAATTGCGGTGGAATTTCTGCCGTTCGGAGATAACGGCAAAGCACTTGCCGCACAGCTTTTTATAGTGATCGGACAGGTATTAACTGCTTTTCTGATCTCATTGTCCGTTAAAAAGGACAACAGCATTAATATCTCCGAGCATTTCTCACCGAAAAATGTCAGCATAAAAAAAGCCGCAGCGATCGCAGTCTGCGCAGCGACGGTTTCCCTGTTTTCCGTTGAACTGCTGTCGGTGATTTTTTCGGCGGTATCTCCGCAAACCGGCTCCGACGCTGATATATATATGCCCGCTTATATTGTCAGCGCAGCTATGGGAATACTTATCGCTCCCGCCTGTGAAGAGATAGTTTTTCGTATCTGCTCATATGAATCAACGAAAAGCGTTATCGGCATCATACCCGCTCTGCTTATTTCATCTGCGGCATTTTCCGCTGCTCATCTCAGAGGGCTTTACGGATTTCTTGACTCTTTTATTGCGGGGATAGTGCTATCCGTTATTTACATTAAAACGGGAAATGCGTTTTATTCGGCTGCCGCACATTCACTGAGCAACCTTATATTCATAGCATTTGATCTCATATCCTATGCAGGATTTGAACCGTATAACTTTGAAAACGGATACTATTTTATTGAGCCGACAGTTCTTGTTATTGCCGCCGCTGCGGCAGTTATTTCGGGAATTTATTTGAAAAGGAGAACCGCTGTATGCAAACAATGATAGGTTTTATTCTTGGATTTCTATTTTGGGAGGTGATATTTTGAAGATACTGCCAAACAGCAGCACGCCTATCTACAAGCAGATCTCGGACAGTCTAAGGGACGACATTCTGAACGGTACTCTCAAGGAGGGCGAATATCTTCCGTCCATACGAGGTCTTGCAAAGGACCTGAAGATAAGCGTTATAACCACAATGAAGGCATATGAGGAATTGTCCGAACAGGGGCTTGTCACCGCAATCCAGGGCAAGGGCTATGTTGTAAACGCCCGAAACAGCGAAATGCTCCGAGAACAGCAGCAGCGCCTTGTGGAGGACAGTCTGCTTGCCGCCATTTCCTCCGCCCGTACCGCCGGGATAACATCGGACGAACTGAAAGAATTATTAAACACATTACTGGAGGCAGACCTATGATGACCGAAAACGCTATATCCGCAAAAAATATTGTAAAAAGCTATAAGGATTTCGCCTTGGACATTCCCGGGCTGAATATCCCGAAGGGCTTTACCACCGTTGTCATCGGCAAAAACGGCAGCGGAAAAACCACTCTGCTAAACATTCTCGCCGCTCTTTATCAGGACTATTCGGGAGATGTCACCTACTTTGATAAGCTGAAAATGCCCCATGATAATTACGAGATAAAAACGTCCATAGGCTATCAGGCATCGCAGTGCTATTTTGCAAGCCATTGGACACAGAAGGATATTTCCAAAGCCATGAAGGCTTCCTTCGATAATTTCAGCGAGGAAAAATTCAACGAACTCTGCGCAGAGTTTGAACTGTTCGGACTTAAAACGGACAAAAAGTATAAACCCATCGGACGCATCAACACATTTTCCGACGGAATGAAAATGAAAGCCATGCTTGCAGCCGTGCTTGCAAGGGACACAAAGCTGCTTATCCTCGACGAACCCGCCTCCCCTCTTGACCCCGTAATGCGTGACCGTCTTTGCGGCATTATCGGAGATTACATTGCAGAGGGTAACGGCGAACACAGCGTTATCCTGTCCACCCATAACATCGCCGACACGGAAGCCATCTCCGATTACGCCGTTATCATCGACAGCGGAAAAATTCTCGAACAGGGCTGGACTACCGAGCTTTCCGAAAAATATCTTATTGTAACAGGCGATCTCCCCGATTATGAAAAGGTCAGTCAAAACGCCGTTTATTGCGAGAAAAATTCAGTTGGTTTTACCGCTCTCCTGCTTTCGGAAAATGTGAATTATCTTTCGGGCACGGACGTTTCCGAACTGCCAGTGACACTTTCTCAGCTAAGTGTAATGCTTATGAAATCCGCAGAAAATCGAAAAGGAAGTGAAAGCAATGAGCAAAAGCTTTAAATCGCTGTTTCCCGAGCTGAATGTTAGATTGCTAACAATAGAACTTGCTGCACCCATTATTCTTTTCATTATTCTTCATTGCTTGATTAGCAGATCTTTTGATACCTTAGATGCTCACCACCTTCCCACTTTATTTATGTTCATTTGTTATCAAAGTGCGATTACCGTAAACTTTGCATTTGATGGCATCTCTCAAAATAAGCCCAACAGAATTCCGCTGATACGCACTCTGCCCAACCCACAAAAAGCAGTGAGATCTGCCATAATTGAGCTTGTATTGTCGATCATAGCCATTATCTGTATCTATTGTGTGATCGCAGTTCTTTTTCCCGCTTTATTTGAAAGCGTCATTCCCGAACCGCCGAAAATGATACCCGTTATGATATTCTGCACAATGATTTTTTTCGGGATCTATCTGTCGATCTGCACTTTTACAAGCTCTTATGCAGTACTAATTATAACTTTCGTATTTTCGGTTATAACGGAAATTCCGATGATAATTGCGGAAAACAACGAGTACTACACCCCCATGCTTATCGCAACAGCCATTCTTGCGGCTATCTCCGTAATAGGCGGCACTGCTGTTTCGATGACAAATATCGGAAGGAGGGTACTGCATGATTAAGCGTGCAGCTTTGATTATCTCACTTCACATGTCTATTCAAAAGCCGTGGGAAAGGATCTTATGGTATATTGCAGCCGCAGCACTCTTCATCTTCTGGACTTTTACAAAGCTTTCCGCTTACACCGACGGAGTATTTACTTCACAGTTTTTCTCGGTATTTATGCCCATAATTATCTATGAATTCTTTTACCACAATGAATCGGTCATGATGAAAAGCTCGCCCAACTCTCTGCTTTCTCAGGTCTATCTGCCGCCTGTGCTATGCTCTGCATTTCTGATTTTCGATGCCGTTCTCACACACATTCTTATGACGCAGACACGGACACCCGACAGCCTGATGCTGATATTTTACAGCACACTTGCAGCAGCTGAAATGGTTATTCTCCCCGCAGCCCTTCGGAAATTCAGATATGCATTGCCGGCAGCTGTAATGATCTGGCTTGCCTGCTCAATGTTTAGCAAATATGACGCTGCAATAGCTGTCCCATTTGCAGGCATTATCAGTACCGCTGTTATCATTGTAGGCTGCTTTGCAAGCATTTGTATCAGCAAACGTTTTTTCGGATATGAACTGCATTTTGCAAATAACATCTAATTTCTATTACAAAAAGGTTACATATTATTACAATCTGTTCCAAAACGTTGAAAAGTATTTCATAAAATGGTATAATATTCAAAAATACCGCCGAAAGGAACGGATACTGTATGAAAAGAAAAATTATTGCAGCAGCACTTGCCGCACTTATGCTTTGCGGCACTGCCCTGCCCGTTTATGCAGCCGATAAGGACCCGAAAACCACTGTTTCTCAGGTCAACGGTGAGGATAAGGAAGAACTGAAAAAGGCAATCACTGTTGTCAAGCAGCGCTATAAAATTCCCGATGAATACACGGAATTTGATTACTATGATTTCGGCGATCGGTTTGAGCTTACATGGTCTGACCCGAAAAACGGAAGATCTATCTCCGCAGAAACGGACGGAACAGTTATCTATTCGCTTTACGTAAGCAGCGACGAAAAAAGCGGCGAAATCCCCGCAAAATTCGGGAAGCTGTCCGACGAACAGCTGAAAGCCATCGCTGCCGAGTGGATAAAAAAGCTTGACCCACAGATAAAGTATGGAATAAAAACGACGATAGACAGCCGCTATCTGTGGTCGCAGAATGTAAAGATCAGTTTCAAGCTTACATCGAACGGAGTTGCCATAAACGGTCTTAGCGGAAATATCAGTCTTGACCGTGATACAGGCGACCTTGTAAGTATGAACATCTCAAATACAGACATAAAGAATCTCAGCCTTATTTCTGCCGATAAGATGAAATCGGAAACGGAGCTTGCAAATATCATCAAGTCAAATATGGAGCTAAAGCCTTATTACCGCTACGAGTATTCCGACGGCAAAGCCTTTGGCAGACTCTATTATGATGTGTCCTTTAAATCGGACATAAGTATGCTGGACGCCTTCACGGGAAAGCCCTCAACTATCGACAAGGACAAGGCAAAATTCGGCATAAAGGGTCAGAGCAATGAAATTTCTGCAGGACAGGGCATTTCAAAAGATGATGATCTCGCCTGTGAAGAAGAAGTCGATGCAGATTTTGATTTTACCGAAAGAGAGCTTGTGGCTCTTGAACTGGACAAGTCCCTCATTCAAAAGGGAGATATTGCGAACTACCTGAAAAATGACCCGATAATCGTGTTCGACAAGGACCTTACGCTGGAATATGCCGAAATAACCGATCATTTCATTGATGAAAATGTCAAAATTGACTGCTGGGATCTGAGATACACCGCTAAAAGAAAAGGCTCGACCGTTCAGTTGAATGTGCTGATGAACGCCCGCACGGGACAGATAATCACTTTCAACAAGGATATTACCTATGACCACGATGTTCAGTTTATGGAAATGTCTGTGGAGGACGGCGTAAAGCTTGCCGATAAGGCTGCCAAGCATTTTACGGGAGATGATTTTTCATCGTTCAAGCTGACCGAGAAGCCCTCCGAAAAAACCTTCAAGGGTTCGGCGGATTTCGTTTATTCGAGATATGTTAACGGCATTGAGGTCAAAGGAGATACGGTAACTGTGACCGTCCGCTCCAATAAATCGGTTTTTGCATATGAGAGCAATTACGTCGCCAACGCCGAATATGAGGACGCTTCAAAGCTTATTTCCGAAAATAAGGCAAAGGAAAAAGCGGTCAGATACAATCCACCGACAATAGCTTACGAATATTTCTTCGACAAGGACGGCAAATGCAGAAGCTATATTGTTCAGAGATACAACACGAATTTCATCATTGACGGTGTGACAGGCAGACCTTGCCCCACATATTATTGGGCGAAAAACAGCTTTTCGGGCACTCCCGAATATTCCGATATCAAGGGGACTGAAACCGAAAAATATGTGAACAAGCTGGCGGATTACAATATAATTTTCACCGAAGATGAAGCCTTTGACTCTCAGCATATCATTACCGAAAAGGAATTCGCTGAGATTTTCGGTCGAATAAATAACCGCTTTACCCCCTACTATTACGATATGCCCGAGAAGGAGCAAACCGAATACAGCGACAAAACCCCCGCCAACAATCTCTTCCTTGCAAAATTCTATGTGGATAATCTCACCGACTGCTCCGAGGCCGCGAAGCTTACGGGCATCTACAAGAGCCCCTTTACGGATATTCCCGAAAACCATTCTTACTGCGGATATGTCGCAATTGCAAAGGCTATGGGATTTGCTTCGGGCAGCAATGGAAGCTTTATTCCCGACAAAACTTATACCAGAGCCGAAGCAGCAAGACTTATCTACAATTACCTTTCGGGCAATGGCGGAAATATGGCTATTATTCCCCTTTGAGAATATCCCGTCATAAAATAAGGAGGTTGACCGCTTATGTCCGTATGCGGCTGCATAATGAAAAAACTATTTCATTGATTTTATGCACGTTTCTCCTTTGCTCCTGTTCACAAGATAATGTGAATTTCACCGAAACGACCTCCGCCGGAGCTGCTGTAACCGAAGAAACTGCTATAACGGAATCTTCACCGCCCGAAACGACTTCTGTGTCCGAAATGACTGTTAACGAAGCGGAGGAAGCTGTGAATGACGATTTTTACAGTCACGATGAACGGGTACAGGGTTATATGGAACAGCTTACGAAGCTTGAAAGCTTCAATGAAACACTTCCGCAGGCGGCATGCTGTCTTATCTGCGATCTTGATTCAAACGGCACTCCCGAGGTGGTCATACAGGCTGCTGCGCATATATCCGTATCCGCTGTTTTCTCCGTTGATGATGATGGTGCATTTATGGCTGATCCTGCAGGCGGCACGGCTTTTACGGACGCAGATACATGGCGTTCGTATGACGGAGAGATCCCCCAAGGCTTTATACTTGACGGGAAAGATCAATACTTTGCAAGCTGTCTTATCGGCGGTACTGCAGGTTACGGCGGTATTATAAAATTAGAGTTGAATGGACGAAAGCTTTCCTCGGAATATGTTGGGGAGTATTCATACAGCAGCACGATGGGATTTGAATACAGTGGATTTGACAACGAAGAACAATATAACGAATACATTCGCTCGTATTTCCAAAAGCTTGAACCGCAATGGAAGCTTCTGCCGCACAAAGAGCTTATTGATATAAAGGAAAAGACGCCGAACCATATCTCCTCTCTGCTTGAAAAGTATTATAATGACAGAGATGACATTGCTGAATTTGAAAATTTCCTTGACGATGATCTTGAATATGACATTGCATTCAAGCCTATATCCGAGCGTACAGAGTATTTCGACGGCAGAGAGGATTACACCAAAAACTACGCTTACGATCATGCAGGAAGTCTTCTTGAGAATAAATATGGTTCAAAACTGACATACACCTACTATCCAAGCGGAAATGTCAAAACCAAGAATTATACCGACGGCGAAACTTATACATACGATGAGGACGGAAATCTTTTAAGTCCTGCCCCTGATGAACTGACCTATGACGAAATGGGACGTGTGAAAACACGCACCGACTTTGTCCGTGATTTCGTCAACGGAGGGTACAGAATTAATAGCATAACAGAATATTTCTACAATGGAGATACCGACGAAGTAGTAAAAAAAATACGCACCTATAACCAAAACACAACGGAAACCTATCTTTACGAAAACGGACTTGAAGTAAGCTTTGAATGGCACGATCCCGATGGTGGCTATATATCTAAAAAAACTATTTTAAAAGATCACACACCCGATGGACTTATTTCAAAGATGGAATACTTTGATGGAGAAGGAAATCTCAGCCGAACGATAACCTACGAATATGACAGCGAGAACCGTCTTATCCGTGAGGAAAGCATCACTACGCAATTCTACTGGGATGAATCCGACAGATGCAATGATTATATTGACAGCTATACATACAATGAGGACGGAAAACTTCTTCTTAACGTTTTTGAGGCATTGACATACGGTGATACACATAAATATGAATACATCTACGATGAAGACGGCAACCTTACTGAGATGATAAACACCAACGATCACGACAACGAGATGGTGGGTTATTCAAAAGGCAGTTTTGTAACAAGGTACAGCTATGAATTTGATTTCGCAGGAAATGTTATCCGTTCAGCCGAAAAATATGAAGACGAATGGGTTACTGTTACCGAATACAGGGCGATAAAGGTCATCAGACCAAAAGAACAATGAGGAGCATTATTATGAAGATTAAAGATATATTCATCTGTGCACTTTCGGCACTTCTCCTCTGCTCATGCACAAATACGGCAAATTCGGGCGAGATTTCGGAAACTGTTGAAACCGAACCTACAACAACGACGGAAACATCGGTGACGGAAGAAACTACTGCCGAAACAACATCTGCCCAAACAGCTGAACCCGAAATTGTCACGGAGTTTTTCTATGACCTTGACTTTGACGGAAATGATGAAAAAATCGAACTAAAACCCAAGTCAGCTATTGTCTGCTATGACAGCGAGGGGAACAAAATTGGTGCAGAAACGGGACAATGGTGCGACCAGATGGATCATATCACGCTGAAATGGTACGATGACGGTCAAAACATCTACCCTGCCCTTTATTCAAAATATGATGTTGATTTTGCTCACGATGAATACTATGTTGTTTTAAGCTTGAAGGACGGAGTTTTTACTGCCGAACGACTTGTTAAATGGGGATTTTTGCGAAGCGACAATGGCGGTTGGCACGGTCCTCCTTATTTATACGACTATTACAGCGATGTATATGGTGATTGGATAAGCGAGGAAAAATGCGAAAATTACAAAGCTATGGTCTATGACAAAATTGAGGATACTCCAAGCTATCACCGCAGTTTGCTTGTAAAAGATGCAGTCCGTATGCTGAAAAACACTTCACCCGATACGGAACGGGTGATTTTCGTTGATATAAACAATGACAGCACAGATGAGCTTGTGCTTTTTGCCGAAAGAATGCTGTACTGTTTTAGGCAGGACGGGAACAGCGTTGCAATCGTTGGAAAAGCCGATCTTGACGAGGAAAGCTTTGTCCTCCAATGGTACAACAACCGTGAAAAGGTATTTCCCGTGATAAAATGCGAGGACTCTTCGAAAGAAAGTTATTATAAGCTTACACTTGACGGTGACAGCTTTAAATCGGAGCTGTTTTTACAGAATTCGGGCGGCAAATACTTTGCTGACGGCAAGGAAATATCCGAGGACGATTTTTTGCGTAAGAAATACTTTATCTGGGATAAAAAACAGAACCGCCTTGAATATACCGTTGAAGCCGCCGTTGAGTACAGCACTTACGGTATGCTTTACGACATTGAAAACGACGGTATTCCAGAGCATATTATGGGATATTACGGCGCCTACGTCGACATAGAAGAAGGCGTTATGCGGCTTGACGGATACTCTCCGAAAAGTGCGGGCGGCTTTTTAATGGACAGCAACAGCGAGCTGAAAAAGTATTATGACAGCGTAAATGACGAGTATTTTTACATAAGCACTCGCTATGACGGATATACGACCTGCACATCAAACAGGCAGGTTGAAAAAACCGTTTTCTACTCCAACACAAGCGACAGCAAAACTCTTGCATCGGAACACTATTATTTCAGCAGCTATACCTCAGAAAAATCTGATAAGATCTATCTTGAAGGAGCTTATTTTAACGGAGAAAAAATTGACGGCGACCGCTTTGTTGATAATACAGACCTTAAGCTTTACCATAAGCTTTTGGAAGAATATCTTTCAAGCTTCACCCTCGTTGACACCATAACCGCTTCACAGTTTATGTCAGAAACCCCAAACACCTATGAGGATTACAAAAATCAGGCTCTTGAAATTGAAAGGAAATATCTTGAAAACCCGTCTGCCGCAAAGGTAAAAGAGCTTGAACAGGTGACAATATGCGGAAAAGCAGTCGATGTCAATACAAAGCATATTGGTATTCCGTCAGACATTTCTCCCGAAGATATTGAAAAGCTTGCACTTCTTGAAAACCTCGAAAGTATTTATATCTACGACAAAGACGAGAACACATACTTTGACCTTGAACTTTTGAGCGGTGTTGCCGACCGTATAACCTCGATCTCTTTGAAAAATGTCAACGATGCGGAAAAGCTTTCAATGTTCCCGAACCTGACTTCGCTTTATGTAAATACAAACTATAACGAGGCGGCGGAGCTATCTGCGCTGTCGGCTCTGACCGGTCTTGAATATCTCGGTATAAACGGTAAGATAACCAATCTTGATTTTGTCAAGGATATGACAAAGCTTAAAGAGATACGCTTTTTTGCTGTAAGTGATGAGGTTGACTGCTTTAAAGCTGCGGCGGTGCTGCCTTCTTTGAAAGTAATAGTTTTCAGCGGACAAGGCATGGTACCGTCAGCTGAACAGCTTGAATGTTTTGCTGATAGGGATGATATAATAATGCCTCAAATAAAATAACAAACACCCATACCGTCAGACGATCCGAAAAATTCATCTGACGATATGGGCTTTTTAATGAATATGTGGCGTTTGACCACACAACAAAAACAGCCCCGCAGTTTACACCGCGGAGCTGAAAAATTTTACGTTGAAATAAGATTACTTGATCATCTTAGCAACTTCGTCAGCGAAGTTCTCTTCCTTCTTCTCAACGCCTTCGCCTCTCTCGAAACGAACGAAGTCGGAAACTACAATGCTTCCGCCGAGCTTCTTAGCAGCGTCCTCAACGTACTTGCCAACTGTGAACTTGTCGTCCTTAACGAAAGACTGCTCAACCAGGCAGTTCTCGGAATAGTACTTGCCAACCTTGCCCTCAGCGATCTTAGCTCTTACCTGCTCGGGCTTGGAAGCCATCTTAGGATCCTCAGCCATCTGAGCCATGATGATGGTCTTTTCGTTCTCAAGAACCTCTGCGGGAACGGACTCTCTGTTCAGGTAAGCGGGGTTCATAGCTGCAACCTGAAGTGCGCAGTCCTTACCAACCTCAAATACCTTATCAGCACTGAGATCTGTATCCAGCTTAACCATAACACCGATGCTTCCGCCGCCGTGAACGTAAGGAACAAGAACGCCCTCAAGTCTCTTGAAACGACGAATAACCATATTCTCTCTGATCTTGATGAACAGATCCTGGAGAGTTTCCTCAACTGACTTGTCACCGCCGCTGATAGTTGCAGCCTTAAGAGCGTCAACATCTGCGGGATTCTTCTCGATTACAGTCTTAGCAACAGCTGCAACGAAAGCCTTGAACTCATCGTTGTTAGCAGCGAAGTCTGTTTCGATGTTTACTTCAACAACAGCACCTACGTTACCCTCTACAACAGCAGTAACGATACCCTCAGCAGCAACTCTGCCGCTCTTCTTAGCCTGTGTAGCAAGACCCTTTTCACGGAGAATTGTTACAGCCTTTTCTCTATCGCCGTCAGCCTCTTCGAGAGCTTTTTTACAATCCATCATACCAACGCCTGTGGATTTCATAAGGTCTTTGATTTCTGCAATTGATGCCTTTGCCATTTTTATTCCTCCTAATATATCTATATACCGAAATCAGGGCAGACCTTTTTATTAAAATGTCTGCCCGATAACTCGAAAATATTTTACTGATTACTCAGCAACTTCCTCAGCCTCAGCTGCGGGAGCTTCCTGCTGTCCCTGTCTGCCTTCGATGATAGCGTCAGCCATTGCGCCTGCGATAAGCTTAACAGCTCTGATAGCGTCATCGTTTCCGGGGATAACATAGTCAACATCATCGGGATCGCAGTTTGTATCTACGATAGCAACGATGGGAATACCCAGCTTCTTTGCCTCTGCTACTGCGATCTTCTCCTTGCGGGGGTCAACGATGAAGAGAGCACCGGGGAGCTTCTTCATATCCTTGATACCGCCGAGGAACTTTTCAAGCTTCTCTATTTCAAGGTTGAGCTTAACAACTTCCTTCTTGGGGAGGAGGTCGAATGTGCCATCCTCAGCCATCTGATGGAGCTGCTCAAGTCTCTTGATTCTTCTCTGAATGGTCTTGAAGTTGGTCATCATACCGCCAAGCCATCTTGCGTTTACATAGTGTGCGCCTGCACGCAGAGCCTCTTCCTTAACGGAATCGCCTGCCTGCTTCTTTGTACCTACAAAGAGAACGGACTCGCCGCTTGCGGAGAGCTCTCTTACGAAAGCATAAGCCTCGTCAAGCTTTACAACGGTCTTCTGGAGATCGATGATGTAAATTCCGTTTCTTTCGGTGAAAATGTAGGGAGCCATTTTCGGGTTCCATCTTCTTGTCTGATGTCCGAAGTGAACACCTGCTTCAAGAAGCTGCTTCATTGATACTACGCCCATGGTAGTTACCTCCTGTTTGGTTTTTATTTATCCTCCGCCCGGCTTAGCTTACCTGCAACCGAAATATCGGCACCAACAGATAAAAGCACAGACGTGCGAATTACCTTGATATTATAACATATCTGCCAAATTATTTCAAGTATTTTTTGCTCGTCAATTCAACAGTTTTTCCGACAATATCCCGTTTGTTTTTGTCACTTTTGAACGAACCGCCATTTTTACAAGCACAGTATCCTCACCGATGACCTCGATCTCACTGCACTTGACTATAACATCATCGTCCCGCCCCAGCAGCCCAAAAAACCTCGGTCTGCCGTAAATTATGAACGAACGCACGCTAGCCCGCTCCGTGTCGATCTCGGCATCGTCGATAAAGCCCAGCCTTGCGCCGTCCCGTATGCTGATAACCTCTTTATTGCGAAGCTCCGATAAACTGCATATCATAATATCCCTCGTTTCGGTGAGTTTTTATACAGTTTATTCGGAACCATGCCTGTACTATTCAAACTATTTAAGTTCAACAACAGTAACGCCGTCCTCGCCCTCTCCGAAAACTCCGGGACGGAAGCTTTTTACCGACGGGTGACGTTTCAGATGCGCCCTGATACCGTTTCTCAGAACGCCCGTACCCTTGCCGTGGATAATAGTGACTATTCCCGCATTGCAAAGCACCGCATTGTCGATAAACGCATCAAGCTCGTGAATACCCTCGTCAACAGCGTGACCTCTTATGTCAAGTTCAAGGGAAGAACGCCTTTCTATCTTGCTTGTAACGCCCTGCTTGGAAACGCCCTTAGGCTTCGGCTGAGATTTGGGCTGTTCTTCCACCAGACGCAGCCTGTTCACCGCAACCTTAGTTTTCATCACGCCATACTGCACGAAAACATTTCCCGAGGAATCGGGGTCCCCCGCCAGAATTCCCTTTTTGTCAATATCCACAATAAGCACATGGTCGCCCCTTTTAAGCGGTCTGGGCAGCTTGTAGGTGTCATTAGACTTCTTGTGAACGGGATTTGCTTCATTGTACATCTTGTCAATGGTGCTGCGGCTCATGGATTTTGCACCCGATACCATTCCACTGAATTCTGTGCTGTTCTTCTTTTTCTTTATCTCGTTCAGCTCGTCCATAAGAATATCCGACTGCATACGGCAATTCTCAACGATACGCATCGCCTGAACTCTCGCCTTCTCAAACTCGCTTTCCTTGGACGCTTCAAACGCTTCTTTTTCGGCATTCAGCTCGGCAAGAGTCCTTTCATTCTCACGGCGCAGCCTTTCAGCTTCGGCTTTCTGCGCTTCAAGCTCTGTCCTTGTATTTTCAAGATTTTCAATGACCTTCTCAAAACGGGCATTTTCGGTGCTGACAAGCTCCCTTGCATTGTTGATTATTTCGGCGGGTACACCCAACTTTTCCGAGATGGAGAACGCATTTGATTTACCCGGAGTTCCCGCGATAATCCTGTATGTGGGACGAAGCGTTTCCGTGTCAAATTCGCAGGACGCATTTTGAACGCCCTCCTGCTCAACAGCGTAAAGCTTCAACTCCTGATAATGTGTCGTAACCATAATATCGCTGCCCCTGCGCTTCATCTCTTCAATAAGAGAAACCGCCAGCGCAGCACCCTCAACAGGGTCAGTTCCCGAACCAAGCTCGTCCAGCAGAATAAGCGACTTATCGTCCGCAAGCTTCAGTATCTCCACGACCTCATGAATATGTGACGAAAACGTTGACAAGCTTTCTTCAATGGACTGCTGATCTCCGATGTCAACCAGAATATGTCCGAAAACAGAAAGACGGCTGTCGGACGCAGGGATAAGCATACCGCACTCCGCCATAGCAGTCAGCAAACCGACCGTTTTCAGCGCAACAGTCTTACCGCCCGTGTTGGGACCGGTTATAATGATAGCCTTGTACTCTCCGCCGAGAGATATGTCAACAGGCACTACCCTGCTCTTGTCAATAAGCGGGTGCCTAGCCTTTTTCAGCTCAATAACCCCGTCATCAGAGATTTCTGGGATAGAGCCGTTCATTTTAGCCGCAAGATTTGCCTTTGCAAAATAAAGATTTATCTCCGCACAGGTCTCATAATCGGAAGTGAGAGTTTCCGCCATATACGCACATTCGGAGGACAGCTCGGCAATTATTCGCTCTATCTCCTCCTGCTCTCTCGCCTCTAAGATACGTATGTCATTATTTGCCTCAACAACGGACATTGGCTCGATAAAAAGCGTCGAACCCGTCGCAGATGCGCTGTGCACAAGCCCGGGAATTTTGCCCTTGTGCTCCGCCTTTACGGGCAAAACAAATCTTCCGTCCCTAAGAGTAACGATAGATTCCTGTAAGCTTTTCTGCACCTCGGAGGATTTTACAAGCTTGTCCAGACTTTCTCTTATTTTGATACCTGCCTGAGCAATTTTTCGCCTGATAGAAGCAAGCTCACTGCTGGCAGTATCTGCAATCTCGTCCTCAGACAGAATGGATTCGTAAATCCTTGTTTCCAGCTGCTTGTTGGGACAAAGACTTTCAAAAAGATAGCCGATGGAATTCTCCAATTCTTCATAAATGCACTGATGATTCCACTCGGTAAGCACCCGTATCTGCTTTAACATCTGCGCAACGGAAAGCAGTTCCTTCAAAGAAAGCGACGCCCCCGATTTTGCCCGTGAAACTGAATTTCTTATATCCTTGAAATTATAAAAGGACGGTGTTCCGAATTTTGCGGAAAGATTAAGACAGTCGTTTGTCTTTTTCAGCTCTAAGCGGACATATTCCAAATCGGAGGAGGGTTCAAGAGCCAAAGCCATTTCCTTTGTTCTTTCGTTGGAAGCCTCCGCCGAAAGCATTTCGAGGATCTTATGTAGTTCAAGTGATCTATAATATTTGTTCATTAGTTTGTACCTCAAAAGTCAAAGTGTGTGATAGAAATCAAGGCATGGAAAATTCTTGTCCGGAATATGCTCGAGAAAATATCTCTCGGCAATAGGACTAAGCTGTTTCTGAACATTCTCCGAAATACGGAAATTAAACACCCTTTTCAAATCACACAAAACAATAAATCGTATCGTATGGAGAAGCACGGGGCTGACACGAACATTATAATCGTTCTCCTCCCCGTCAAAATGCGCACTGCAAAAAACCTGACCTGTTTTTAGCAGCAGGAACATATCATCTCCATCATATTTAAAACACTCATTGCAGCCTATGACATTGGGGATATATCCCGTATCTGCCATAAACCGCAGCTCAAAAATACTTTTTATCAGGTCGCAGTCTGCATCTTCCTTACACAGAAAATGCAGCGAATTCAGCATAAGCCTGGACACATCATACGCCGTCTGATTGGCAGTTCCCGTGTATCTGCAAATATCCGCAAGATAACAGGCAAGGGTGTATTTTTTCATATCGTTTCGCAACTCGTAGAATATCCGTATGACCTTGCTGCTGTCCAGATAGTACCTGCCCTTTTGTATCTTAATGCAGAATTTTGAATATGCAAAAAGCTGAGTGGCCGCCGCATTGCTGCCTGTGATTTTCATACCGCCGTGTACGGAAATGTTTATTGCTCCGTATTCGGGGGAAAGAATGTCAATAGAACGGTCGGCCTCGCCCTGTATCCGACTGTAAATGACCAGACCGGTCGTATTGATTATCATCGACATATTTACTGCTCCTGTTTGCTCACATCAGCAGCGTGCTCCGTTTTCTTATAGTCGAGATAGTCCGATACAGAGCCGCTTCTGCTGAATTTCTGCCATTTTACATCGACCTCGGAATGATCCATAGTTCAAGTTCTCCTTTTCAAGAAACCTATATCTATTATCCCGAAAGCCGTTTTTATTATTAGCGGGAAATATTTGAAAGGCCAAAATTGCGGATAAGACCCTCCTTGTTCCGCCAATCCTCCTTGACCTTCACCCAGCACTGAAGATTGACCTTAATGCGAAAAAATCCCTCCAGCTCAGCCCTTGCCGTTTCGCCTATCCTTCTGAGCATAGCTCCGCCCTTGCCGATTATCATGCCCTTGTGAGAATCCCTCTCGCAGTAAATAACGGCGGAAATATCCAGAATATCCTCCCCGCTTCTGTCGGTGCGCTCGCTCATTTCTTCAACGGAAACCGCAACGCCGTGGGGCACCTCGTCCCGCATAAGCCTGAGTATCTGTTCCCTGACCATTTCCGCGGCAATTACCCGCTCGGGCTGGTCGGTAAACTTTTCATCGGGGAAATAGTGCGGTCCCTCGGTCGCATATTTTGCAGCCGTCTGCTTGACAATATCCACACCGTCATTTTCGGCAACGCTTATGGGAATTATCTCCGCAAAATCATACAGCTTCATTACCTCTGCAATCTTTACGGCAATGTCCTCCTTATTTTCCATAAGGTCAATCTTGTTAAGCACAAGGATAACGGGAGTCTTGCCAAAACTTGCGATAAGATTTTTCTCCTGCTCCGTGATTTTTTTCGTAATGTCGTGGACCATAATAACAGCGTCAATACCGCTCATGGACTCCTCAACAGCCTTCATCATGTGACTGCTAAGACGGTTCTTGCTCTTGTGAACGCCGGGCGTGTCCATAAACACATACTGCAGCTCGCCCTCGGTGAGAATGCCCGTAATACGTGTTCTGGTGGTCTGAGACTTATCGCTGACGATTGCCACCTTTTCACCGATAATAGCGTTCAGCAGGGACGATTTTCCTGCGTTTGTCTGTCCAACAATTGAAACAAATGTCGTTTTTGTCATAATATTTTATCTCCCGTATCAATTCATATCCGAAAAGCTTTCATCTCGTGAAACGCCTATGGACGAAAGGATAATCTCTTCCTTTTCGTGCATAATGGAAGCGTCCAGGGGCGATGTTTCGTGGTCATAGCCCAGCAGATGCAGCATGGAATGTACCGTAAGGAAGCCAACCTCACGTTCAAGAGAATGACCGTAAACATACGCCTGCTTCACGGCAGTTTCCAAAGAGATGACCACATCTCCCAAAAGATACGCACCCGTTTCATTGTTCATATCGTAATGACCGTCCTCGCCCAGAGGGAAAGACAGCACGTCCGTAGACTTGTCCTTATCACGATAAATTTTATTCAGCTGACGTATCTCCTTGTTATCCACAAAAGAAACGCTGACCTCCGCATTGCCCTGAAAATTTTCGTATGTAAGCACCGCCTGACAGCAGCGGCGGATAAGCATTCTGAGCTTAACGGGGATCTTTACTGCATTCTGATTATTTTTTATATATACCTTTACCTTGCTCATTTCGACTTCTTCTCCTCACTATTGTAGGAACGTTCATAAGCCCTGATAATATCCTGAACCAGCTTATGACGAACAACGTCCTTTTCCGAAAATCTTGTTATTTCAATATCATTGATACCTTTCAGCACTCTCATAGCGTCGATAAGACCCGACTTTCTGCTGTCGGGCAGGTCGATCTGCGTAATGTCGCCCGTAATGACCATCTTGCTGTTGAAACCAAGTCTTGTCAGGAACATTTTGAACTGCTCTCGTGTAGTGTTCTGCGCTTCGTCCAGAATGATAAAAGCGTCATCAAGAGTACGTCCTCTCATATAAGCCAGCGGAGCGACCTCAATGCAGCCCCGCTCCATCTGCTTGGCAAAGCTGTCCGCACCCAGCATATCAAAAAGCGCATCATAAAGCGGTCTGAGATATGGGTCGACCTTGTTTTGCAGATCGCCGGGCAGAAATCCCAGCTTTTCGCCCGCTTCGACAGCAGGTCTTGTGAGGATAATCTTGTTTATCTCGTGAGCCTTGAACGCCTTCACCGCCATAGCCACCGCAAGGTAAGTCTTTCCCGTACCCGCAGGACCGACACCCAGAACGATAGTGTTCTTTGAAATTGCGTCTATATACTTCTTCTGACCGACAGTTTTCGGCTTGACGACCTTGCCGCTGACCGTAACGCATATGCCGTCCCCGCAAAGCTGAGTTATCTCCTCCTGTGCGCCCTCGCTGACCATTGAGGAAACATATCTGATACTCTGCTCGCTGACAGACTCGCCCTTTCGTATCATTTCAAGAAGCGTTCTGATAGCACTTGCCGCTTCCTTGACCGCCTTTTCATCGCCGTTTATGCGAATATCATTTCCGCGGCTGAGAATACTGACATCGTACTGCCGCTGGAGCAGATTGACATTTTCATCAAAGCTGCCAAAAAGGGATATTATATCGTCTATGTTGTTTACGTTAAGAATTATTTCCGACATCTGCATTCTCCATTCAAAAGCATTATAAAAATATTATACCATAGTTCACGTCAAAATAAAAGAGTATTCACCGCATTTTTCAAAACTTTTACGGCGTTTCCGAAGAAAAGTAATCATTTTTCCCGCTGAATATCTCCCTCTCACAGCCGATATTCCCCTCCAATGTATATTTTACAACAATTTCCGCTTCTGTATCAGTCAGATTTTTTTGAATTTCCTTGTCAATTATTTGAACGTCATCGCTTTCAATAAAGTTTTGTTCAAAAATGTTAATCTTATCTTCAATTTTCATAAATGCCGTTTCGGGAAGCACCGTTATCTGCTCGGGGTGAAAAGGCCGATATTCGGAAACAACAATACCCATGGGCAGCGTCAGATTCATAAACCTAAAGGGATTTTCCGCTTCTGTTATCTCCATATCATCGGAAACGGGAGCCTTTCCGCCCCACAGCGGCAAACGAACCCCGCCAATGTAAAGCTGCCTGATATTCACCGTTTCGTCCTCAACTCTGTCAATGTAGGTCAGCGGCTGAGTGAACACCTGCTTTTCCGTGTAGCGCCCGATGATTTTTCCCGAAGCATGAACAAGCCGTGTGTTTCCGTACTTTCCCTCGCAAGTCCCGCTGATAAGCAGGTCATTTTTGCAAACTGCCTCTCCCAGCATAGGCACAAGCTCGCCGTTATACACCTCCGCATAAACCACCTGTGCGTCCCGCTCGGAAACCACATTGCAGGGGTGATTTGACGGCACCGATTCGGGCGGATAAACAGTTTCCGAAACCTCCACCAGCACACGGCAGCCAATATTCCTGATACCTATCCAGGACAGTTCGTCCTCCTCAATAGCGATCTCCCTCTCCGCCTTTCGGAAATTCACATTGGGAATGAACGTCCCCACCTTAATGCCGCTGTTTCTGAGTGCCGTGAGAATTCTTTCCTCGCTGACATTCTGACAGCCGTATATCTCAATATCCAGCGCCGTATTGGACAAGACTGTTATCAGAAACAATCCGCACAAAACGCCTATGTAGACTCCCACCCGCTTCACATAAGCCGCCGCTATAAAATACGCTCCCCTTTTCTCCACAGCCGTGCAGACCATTCCCAGCTCTTCGGAAATCGAACACAGCCTTTTGAAATCCTTCCGCTTGACCGAAAACCGCACACTTTTCCCCGTGTATCGGCAGTCCTCAAACATAATGCCGTTTGCCTTTAAACTGTTGAGCAGCTTCTCGCAGTTTTCCCCCGAAACCTCTGCGGAAATTATTCCTCCTAAACTGCCGAGCATCTTATACCTCCTCAAACTCAACGGAAGATATTTTCCCGTTTACCACAATTCCGTCCGTGTTGTAGTCGCTGATAGTCAGCCCGCTGCCCCATACCGAAACGGTTACAGTCGGCGTTTTGACCTTTACATAAACATCGTTGTATTCCACTATTTTGCGGCAATGGTCTATTTCCAGCAGATGATTTCCCGATATATATACAGAAGTGTCAAGATAAGCATTTCTTTTCCGAAGCTCCGATAAGCTGTCCTTGATATTTCCCACAGCAATTCTCCTTCCTCGTTGTGCTATAAACATTATATTAAAGGACAGCCCCGCATATACATTATCTTAAAATCAAACGAAAGGACAAGAGCAGATGAAAAAATCAGGTACAGCCGTAAAAAACGTGATTTTCGCAGCAGCCGCAGTAAGCTTCGGAGTGCTTATCGTCGTCTATTCAAAAGCAGTCGCAGCCTCGGTTTCAACCGCCTTGGAACGCTGTTTAACGGTTATTATCCCGTCCCTTTACATATTCACCGCACTGTCGGGGTTCTTTATAAGCAGCGGCACCTATCAACTGTTAGGTAAAATCTTTGGAACGTTTTCGAGATACATTTTAAAGCTTCCCGAAGAACTGTTCGGTATTTTTTTTATAAGCTCCGCAGCAGGCTACCCCATCGGCGCAAAGCTTATCTCGGATTTATTCGACCGTTCCGAGATAAGCCAAAAAGACGCAGAAAGGCTGCTCTGCGTCTGCTACTCAAGCGGTCCCGCATTTGTCATCGGAACTGTGGGACACAGTATGTTTGCCGAATCCATCAGCGTCAAAGCGGGACTTGCCCTGTTTCTCTCCAATTTCACCGCAAATCTCCTTCTGCTTGCCTTGATGAATATCGGGAAACCCGTCCCCGAAAAAAACAGTAAAAAAACAAAGCTTGATTTCTCCGCCGACACTATTGTGAACTCCGTTGTCAGCGGCGGCAAAAGCACGCTGATAATCTGCGCCGTCATAATCTTTTTTGCATCGCTGACCGCTGTTTTGTCCGTAACGGGCATTATCGGGAAACTATCTCCGGTCATTTCAGCCGTATCCGGTATCTCCGAGCCGCTTTCGGAAACAATTATATGCGCATTTATGGAAATAAGCTGCATTACGGGACTTGACAGCGCCGCACTTTATCCTGCCGCAGCAGCTCTGCTTTCTTTCGGTGGCTTATGCGTCCTCCTGCAAATAAAAGCCATAACAGGCAGCCGTTTTTCGCTGAAAAGCTTTCTGCTTGCCCGTCCCGTATGCGCAGGATTTTCATACATTTCTGCCAAGCTTTTCTTTTTCCTGTTTGACATAGATATTACCTCGGCAGCATCGGTCACTGTTTGTGCAAATAATATCAATTATTCGCCTGTATTGAGCATATTTTTGTTAATTATGACAATTTTATTGTTGTCTGAAAAAAGTATAGCCAAAAATAAAAATATGTGATATAATGTACATAGATAAAAAAATCAGCAAAGAAAGGACTGTTTATTCATTATGGCAAAGAAAAAATTATTCGGAAATGATATTCCTCCCCAGTGTCAGTATTGTCACTTTGGAAGCAGAGCCAAGGACGGAAACAAGGTACTCTGTGAAAAAAGAGGACTTGTCCCGGGTGACGCTTCCTGCCCGAAATTCGTCTACTCTCCCTTAAAGAGAATCCCCGTTAAGCAGCTGCATATCCCGGGAAATTTCGACGACGAAAACTAATCAAAAATACATAAACGGTCAGCGGAACTCCATTTAATAGGAATTCCGCTGACCGTTTTTTATTTGCAAAAGTTACTTGATTATGACCTTGTGGAATATCTTCTTGCCCTTCTTGACAACTGCTTCACCGTCAATGGAAAGCTGTGCATTGGGATCGGTCACCTTTTCATCATTTACCGAAATACCGCCCTGCTGAACAAGACGTCTTGCCTCGCTTCTGGAGGGAGCAAGCTTTGTCTTGACAAGCACATCGAGAATACCGATCTTTCCGTCTGTCAGATCATCGGCAGTCAGCTCGGTAGACGGCATATCCGCAGCATTTCCCGCACCGCCGAAAATGCTCTTTGCCGCTTCCAGACACTTGTCTGCTTCTTCCTGTCCGTGGATAAGCTTGGTAAGCTCGTAAGCGAGAATTTCCTTTGCCTTGTTAAGCTCTGCGCCTTCCATGGTGCGCTCCATTTCCTCGATCTGCTCAATGGGCAGGAAGGTCAGAAGCTTCAGACACTTGATAACGTCAGCATCGCCCACATTTCTCCAGTATTGGAAGAAATCGTAGGGAGATGTCTTTGCGGGGTCCAGCCAAACTGCGCCCTTTTCCGTCTTGCCCATCTTTTTGCCCTCGGAATTGGTAAGGAGAGTGATGGTCATAGCGTGAGCGTCCTTGCCAAGCTTCTTTCTGATAAGCTCCGTACCGCACAGCATATTTGCCCACTGATCGTCGCCGCCGAACTGCATATTACAGCCGTACTTTTGGAACAGCATGTAGAAATCGTAGCTCTGCATTATCATGTAGTTGAATTCAAGGAAGGTCAGACCGCGTTCCATTCTCTGCTTGTAGCACTCGAAGGTAAGCATCTTGTTTACCGAGAAGCAAGCACCCACTTCACGGAGAACGTCCACATAGTTAAGATTTAACAGCCAGTCGCCATTATTCACAAGAATAGCCTTGTCATCGGAAAAATCAATGAAACGGCTCATCTGCTTCTTGAAACAGTCAACATTATGCTGAATGGTTTCGGGGGTCATCATCTTTCTCATATCGGTCTTGCCCGAGGGGTCGCCGATCATTGCAGTACCGCCGCCGATAAGCACGATAGGCTTGTTTCCCGCCATCTGCAAACGCTTCATCAGGCAGAGTGCCATAAAGTGTCCCACATGAAGGCTGTCCGCTGTTGGGTCAAAGCCGATGTAAAAGGTAGCTTTTCCGTTGTTGATCATTTCGCTGATCTCCTTTTCATCGGTGACCTGAGCGATAAGTCCTCGTCTGGTAAGTTCTTCGTATAAAGTCATTTTTATTCTCCTCTATATTAAAATATTTTTAACTGAATTATATCACGATAACGGGCATAATCGGAGGAAGTTCTACCCCAATCGAAGGCTTTTCCGTTATCAATATCTTTATTTATCATCATTGAAAATCCTTATACATCATACTCGGTTGAATACCCGTATTATTTTGATATTTACCACTTTTATACGGCTCATAATCCGGAGATACATCGTGGTAATATATCTGACATATCTCCGTATTAGGATAAATCTTTACAGGCTGAACACAGAATATCTCCAGCGTCCAGAAGCCCTTGAAACCAACATCACCGAAGCCGGCGGTAACGTGAATGAACAACCCCAGCCTCCCCGTTGAGGAACGTCCTTCCAGCATCGGAACAAAATCAGTTGTGGCAGTGTATTCATTTGTCCTGCCAAGGTAAAGCTTATTTGGTTCAAGAACAAGTCCGTTTTCAGGAATTATGATTTTCTCCGTGAGATTTTTCGATTTCATATCAAGCACGTTATCCTTATAAACAAGAAGCTCATTTGCCAGCGACAGATTGTAGCTGTTGGGATTTATTCGCTTTTCATCGAACGGCTCAATAATTATTTTCCCGCCGATATTCTTCATTATCTCTTTGCCGGACAATATCATTTCATCACCCCCAAAAAAACAAAAGCCCCCGCAAGCCAACGCTTACGGAGGACGGAATTACCGTGGTACCACCTCGTGTTCACTGTACAAAGCACAGCCTCAAAGCCGCTGTAACGTGCGGCAGACGCATTTCCCTACTGGCGAACGTTCGGGAAACAAGCTCGGGAATGTATTCATATACCCGCCGTTATCCCCTTTCACCGCCCGGGGACTCTCTGAAACGCAGTCGATATACTACTTCTTTCCGTCATAGCATTTACTTTTGAATTATGATAACATATTAAATCGGATTTGTCAAGTGTTTTTGCGATTTTCCATCAGACCAAAACAAACGCAAATTATCCACAAAACATTTTTACTGATTAAGCTTAAAATGCACGGGAATACCGTTTCTGTACTCAATAACAGGCTCGCCCTGAATAAGCGGCAGGAAATAATTGAGAGCATCTACCGTAACATTGTTGCCGTGCTCGTTTATCCATTCCTTAGGGAATTTTTTCTCCTGATTTGCTATCTTAGCGATCTCCGCAGTCTGAATGTCAACACGGTAAGGGTCGTTACTGATACGCTTGAATATCATCATCACGCCGCTTTTGCCCGATACAGCCGCAGATACAGCTTCCCTACCTATCCTTTCAGCCTCGGTAATATCGGTAAGAGATGCAATGTGCGAACCGCATCTCTGCATAACATTCAGCTCAATGGAACGCACCTTGCAGCCTATTTCGGCAGCGGTGATGTGCTCCAAAAATTTGCCAATTCCCGAAAGATACTTGTGACCGAATGCGTCGGTAAGCTCAGAAGAAAATCCCCCGTTTTTATACTTTTCATCATCACACTTTATTCCCTCGGAAACAGCAACAATGACCGCCTTGTAACGCTTCTGTGCTTCCTTAACATCTGTCAGAAATTTGTCAACGGTAAAATCCGACTCGGGCAGATATATCATATGGGGAGCAGGTTCTCCGTTTGCCCTAAGAACACAGGAAGAAGCCGCCAGCCAGCCTGCTTCACGTCCCATTATCTCCACGATAGTCACCGACGGAATAGAGTAAACACGGCTGTCCCTGATTATCTCCTGCAAGGAGGTCGCCACATATTTTGCCGCCGAACCGAAGCCGGGAGTGTGGTCTGTTTCGGTAACGTCATTGTCAATGGTCTTGGGAACGCCTACCACCTTAATGTCAATTCCTGCGGACTTAAAGTACGCGTCCAGCTTCATAACGGTGTCCATGGAATCATTTCCGCCGATATAGAAAAACATTTTTATGTTGTGACGCTTGAATGTTTCACATATCTTCTCGTAGCTTTCAATGTCCTCATCAGGACTTTTCAGCTTATATCTGCATGAACCGAGAATGGTGGAGGGCGTTTTCATCAGCAGTTCCTTGTCATGCTCGGTAATAAGCACCTTCCGCAGGTCGATAAGCTCGTCCTTTAAAATGCCCTCAATGCCATTAAAGGAACCGTAAATTTCCCCAACCTCGGGGCATAGCTCCGCACCGCTGAAAACACCCGAAAGTGAAGCATTGATAGCGGCGGTAGGTCCGCCCGACTGTGCCACGGCAACATTAAACATATAAATATCCTCTTTCCTTTCATATTTGAAAAATACCACTTTGAAAAGTATACCACGTTTCTTCAAAGAAATCAAATAATGTAAACGTGAACAAATTAAGCATATGAAAAGATTTGGTTAATATTTATCACATCATTCTCCGCCGCTCCAATACTTTCTGTCAAGACTTCTGTATTGAACAGCAACGGCAATATGCTGCCTGTCAATATCTTCGGAATTATCCATGTCCGCAGCCGTTCTTGCAACCTTCAGTATCTTGTCATAGGCACGGGCGGACAGTCCCATTTTCTCAAACACCTGCTTTAGCATATCATTTGCCTGAGGTGTCATTCGGCAGACATCATGGATAATATCGGGAGTAACACGGGCATTGCAGGTAATGGAAGTCCCCTTATACCGCCTGCTTTGTATCTCCCTTGCCGCCTGAACTCTTTCCCGTATAGCCGAGGACGGTTCTTCCTTTCGCCGTGATGAGATCTGGTCAAACTCAACCGGAGCAACCTCAATATGTATATCGAATCTATCTAACATAGGTCCGGAAATTTTAGAGAGATACTGAGCCACCTGCTTCTTTCCGCAGATACATTTCCGAACGGGGTGACCGAAATATCCGCATGGACATGGATTCATTGCACCTATCAGCATAAAGGAGCAAGGATAGCTGACCGTTCCCGAAGCCCTTGAAATGGTCACCTTCTGGTCCTCAAGGGGCTGACGGAGAATTTCAAGAGTTGGACGGGCGAATTCCGCCAGCTCGTCCAGAAAAAGTATGCCGTTGTGGGCAAGGGATATTTCCCCGGGCTTTGGTATGCTTCCGCCGCCCGCAAGTCCCGCCGATGAAATAGTGTGATGAGGCGAACGGAAAGGTCTTTCCGTTATCAGCGGCATATCCTTTTTCAGCAGTCCCGAAATGGAATGAATATTGGTGGTCTGAATGGACTCCTCAAAGGTCATTGCGGGCATTATGGAAGGCATACGCTTTGCAAGCATTGATTTTCCCGAACCCGGCGCGCCGATAAGCAGCACATTATGCCCGCCCGCAGCAGCTATCTCCAGCGCTTTTTTGGCAACAGGCTGACCCTTGACATCAGCAAAATCCGATTCTCCGAAAAATTCCGATTCCTTTATCTCATATTTTCCCTGAGGAACAATAAGCTTTTCCCCGTCAAAATGAGCGATTATCTCCGAAACATTTTTCACTCCGTAAACGGTTATCCCCTCAACAACGCTGGCTTCATAGGCATCGTCCTCGGGAACGAAAACAGCCTTGAATCCCTCATTTTTCGCAAGTATGACCATAGGCAGAACGCCGTTTATATGACGAACACCGCCGTTTAAGGAAACCTCACCAATGAAAGCAAAGCTGTCCAGATCGGCGGTAATATTTCCCGTTACCTTTAAAAGAGCCGCAAAGATCGCAAGGTCGTGGACGCTTCCCGACTTTTTCGTGTCCGCAGGAGCAAGGTTCACAATTACCCTTGCTGTGGGGAACGCAATGTTGCAGGAACGCAGTGCGGAACGTATCCTCTCACGGCTTTCCTTAACAACAATATCCGCAAGCCCCACTATCTCAAATGCGGGAGTTCCCCTGCTAAGCTCTATCTCCACATCAACGGGAAATGCGTTAAGCCCGAAAAGTCCTAAGCTGTTGATCTTTGCAAACACCGTTCATTCCTCCGTCAAATAACCGAATTTATCCAATCAAGGACATCGACGTAAACCTCGCTGCGGTTTATCTCGTTAATAAGCTCATGCCTTGCGCCCTCGTAAAGCTTCATGCTGACATTTTCAACCCCAGACTCGGTCAGCCGCTCAAAAACCCTCCGAACGCCCTTTCCGTAACCGCCCACAGGGTCCATATCTCCGCTTATTAGGAAAATAGGGAGATGCTTTCGTATTTTCTCCGCCCAATCCTCCGAAGAAACGTATTCCAGCAGCATAATAAGGTCGTAATAGCCCCTTACCGTAAACGTGAAATTACACTTGGGATCAAGCATATATTTTGCAACTATCTCCCTGTCCCTTGAAACCCAGTCAAATTCCGTCCGCTTTTCCTCAACCTTGAAATTGCTGACACCGAAAAGCATCTGCTGAATTTTCTCCGAACGATAGTGGTCGCCCTTTACTGCCGAGAGAGATCTCGCCAGCGCAAGCCCCGCATCAGCCGCAGGTTCACCGCCGCTTGTTCCGCAGAGAATAAGCCCGTCAAGGCATCTTCCATACTTTGCCGCATACGCCCTCGCCGCAAATGAACCCATACTGTGCCCGAACATTATATACGGCAGATCACCGTATTCCTCCTGCATAATGGCAGTCATACGGTGAAGATCCTTTGGCAGAAATGTCCAGCCCAAATCGGGTGCAAAATATCCAAGCTCATCATCGGAGCTGACGGAATTTCCGTGCCCCAGATGGTCATTTCCGCAGACAGCTATCCCATTTTTGCAGAGAAAATCCGCAAAATCCTCATATCTCTCGATATATTCGCACATACCGTGGGATATTTGAACAACCGCCCTGACCTCGGTATTTTCGGGACGATAGATGTAGTAAGCTATCCTGTCAATACCGTTTGAGCTGTCAAAAAAGCCCGTTGATTTTTTGAAATTCATAACCGCACTCCTTTATTAAGCAATGAGATTATTTTTCCGCAAAACGCCCGAATTATCAGGTATTTTTGTCAACTGTATGGAACTGCTTAAGATTTCCTATCTTTTCGTTTCTCTCGTCAAGCACCTTTTCCACATCAGACCATTCCAATCCCTGATTTACGGCAAGCACCATAACATGGTAAATAAGGTCATTTATCTCGTTCATAAGCTCGTCATTGTCGCCGTTTTTAGCCGCAATAATTGTTTCTGCAGCCTCCTCGCCGACCTTCTTGCAAATTTTGTCAACGCCCTTTTCAAAAAGGTAGCAGGTGTAGGACTTTTCGGGTGCTTCGCCCTTGTCAAAAGCCGCCTTTCTTGCCTTGATGACCTCAAAAATTTCCTGATAAATAGTCATATCTGATCTCCCTTTGTTTCATTTAAATTGATAAGCTTCATACTATCCATATCCAACTCACGGTAATAGCAGTTGTTGGGAACGCCGTTATAGCTTGTGTGACAGATATTTCCCTTGTCGGGAGTCGCCTGAAACACCAGCGAATTCTGCTCGCAGTTCACAAATATATGATGCAATGTAAAGGTGTTCCCCGACTCCTGTCCCTTAAACCACAGCTTGTTCCTAGATGTGCTCCAGAGAACTACCTTCCGAAGCCTGATAGATTCCTCCAAAGCCTGCTTATTGATATAGGCAATGAGAATGACTTCCTTTGTGTCCATATTCTGAACAGCCACGGGAATAACATGATTTTCGGGGTACATTGCCGAAAGCTTGTCCCAGTCAAGCATAAGCTCGTTTGTTTCTTCAATAAGTCCCATAAAAACTCTCCAAATCAAAACATTTTCAGAAAACGCAGCTGTTCCTTTTCGGAATTATACCCAACAGCCCGATAAAAAGCATGCGCTTCCTTCCTTTGTCCGCCCGAATTAAGACGCACTCCGACAGCACCGTGTTCCCTCGCCCAATCCTCGGCAGCCCTTATAAGCATACGCCCGGCACCAAGCCTTCTGCTGTCATTTCTCACAGCAAGTCCCAAGATATTAGCCAGCGTTTCCATATAAAGCGTGTCGTATCTTTCAACGTGAATATATCCGATGACTCTGCCCTCCAACTCAGCGGCAAACACGGCTTCACGGCTGTTGTCCAGACCCGAAAGCTTTGCTCTTACCAATGAATCAGAACAACTGTAACCCAAGTCCTCGCTGCAAATCACGGCAATTGCTTCGGCATCATCGGTATTCGCATAACGTATAACTATACCCATACGCTCACATCGTTCTGACGGGAATACCGTGCTTCTTCATCTCCGACTTTACCTCGCCAACAGTCAGCTCCCTGAAATGGAAAAGTGAAGCCGCCAAAGCCGCTGTACACTCCGTTTTCTCAAAAATCTCTGTAAAGTGTTCCAGCTTGCCACAGCCGCCACTGGCGATAACGGGGATATTCACCACCGAGCAGACAGAATTTAGCATATCAATGTCAAAGCCGTTCTTGCAGCCGTCGGTGTCCATAGAGGTCAGGAGAATTTCACCCGCGCCAAGCTCCTCCGCCTTTTTCGCCCACTCAACAGCATCAATGCCCATATCAATACGCCCGCCGTTTACTACAACGGTATATCCGCCGTCGGGACGCTTTTTTGCGTCAATTGCAACTACCACGCACTGACTTCCGAAAATATCCGCCGCTTCCTTTATAAGCTGAGGATTTCTCACCGCTGCCGAGTTTACGGAAACCTTGTCTGCTCCCGCCCTCAGCGTGTCACGGAAATCATCAATAGTGCGTATTCCGCCACCGACCGTCAGGGGAACAAAGACCTGCTTTGCGGTCCTGCTGACAACATCGAGCATTGTGCCCCGTCCCTCGTGGGTCGCTGTAATATCGAGAAAAACTATCTCGTCCGCACCCTGTCTGTCATACTCTGCGGCACATTCTACGGGATCACCGACTTCTTTTATGCCTATAAAGTTAACGCCCTTTACAACCTTGCCATCTCTGACATCAAGGCAGGGAACTATCCTTTTTGCGAGCATTTTTATCTACCACCTTTGCAAAATCTGTGAAGAATATTTACTTTACAGTACAGTAAATACGTTGTTTGCGGCAATATATCTGTAAAGTAGTCCGCCATTACACTTTGTAATCCGCAAAATTCTTCAGCATTTTCATTCCCGCAGCTCCGCTTTTTTCCGGGTGGAACTGAGAGCCGAAAACCGTCTTTCCGTCATACACCAGCGCAGTCACCTTCCCGCCGTATTCCGTGTATGCAGCCACATCATCAGCCGAACACTTAGCGGCAAATGAATGGACAAAGTAAACATACTCCCCATTGTCAACACCGCAGAGCATAGGACAATCCCTGTTGAACTCCAGCGAGTTCCAGCCCATATGCGGGATTATCATTCCCGGTGCTTCGATAGGCTCCACTGTTCCGTGGATAAGTCCCAGACCGTCCGTCACACCAAACTCATAGCCCTTGTCAAAAATCATCTGCATGCCAAGGCAGATACCGAGAAAGGGTTTCTTTTTTGCCTCTGCCCTTACCGTTTCGATAAGACCGCTCTCCCCCAGCTTTCTCATAGCCTCGGGAAATGCGCCGACGCCCGGCAGGATAAGCGAGTCGGCGCTTTCTATTTCCGACTTATCCTTTGTGAGAATTGAAGGAACACCAAGATAATCCAGCGCATTCTTCACCGAGAAAATGTTACCTGCGCCATAGTCAATGATCGCTATCATCAAATCACGCCCTTTGTAGATAAAACTTCGCCGCCCGTGACCGCCTTTGCAGCCTTGAGTGCGTGCGCAACTGCCTTGAATATCGCTTCTATCTTGTGATGGTCGTTTGAACCGTAAATCAGCTTGATATGCAGCGTAATTCCCGCATTAAAGGCAAATGCTCTGAAAAATTCCTCCGTCAAACAGTTATCGAACGTCCCCGTCCTGTCATCGGAATATTCGCAGTCAAACACAAGATAGGGACGATTGCTAATATCCAGCGACGCAAGCGCAAGGCTTTCGTCCATAGGCACAAATGCCGAGCCGTATCTTGCAATAGCCCCCGAGGTTTTCAAAGCCTCCCTGAACGCCGTTCCGAGGACGATTCCCGTGTCCTCCACCGTGTGATGTCCGTCGACGTGCAGGTCACCCATTGCCTTCAGCTCCAGGTCCATACCACCATGAACGGTAAGCGCATTCAGCATATGGTCGAAAAATCCGATACCTGTGTCTATTTTGCAAATTCCCGAACCGTCCAGATTAAGCTTTGCCGTAATGTCGGTTTCTCGTGTGCTTCTGGTGATAGTTGCTTCTCTCATAGAAACCTCCTTATGCTTCCGCAAGAATTCTCGTAAGTGCGGCAATAAGCTTGTCCATATCCTCACGAGTTCCTATGCTAATACGAAGGTGATTGTTAATTCTCGGTTTATTCCAGTATCTTACAAAAATACCCTCTGCCTTAAGCGCATTAAATATCTTTTCTGCACTGACAGTCTTGTGAGATGCAAAGATAAAGTTGCTCTTTGAATCCTCAAATGTGAAGCCCAGCTCTGTAAGCTTTTCCTTCGTGTACTCTCTCACATCAACAATCTTTTTCAGGCAGTCGTAGAAATAATCGGCGTCCCTAACAGCAGCCGCACCGCACACCTGAGTAATGTGGTCCATGGTGTACGAATTAACGGAAAATTTAACATCATTCAGATACTTTATAAGCTTCTCGCTGCCCATAGCAAAACCGATTCTCATTCCTGCCATAGAACGGGACTTGGAAAATGTCTGAATTACCAGCAAATTTTCGTACTTCTCAATAAGCGGCAGACAGCTTTCCCCGCCAAAATCAATATACGCTTCGTCGATCATTACCACAGAATCGGGATTTGCAGCAACTATCTCCTCTATCATTTCAAGGCTTTCAAGGACACCCGTAGGTGCGTTGGGATTTGGGAAGATGATTCCCCCGTTTTCCACCTTGTAATCATCGGGAATTATCCTGAAATTCTCGTCAAGAGGTATCTGCTTATACGGAATTCTGTGGACCTCTGCCCAGACATCATAGAAGGAATATGTAATATCGGGGAAAAGTATAGGCTTGTCCGAATTGAAAAAGGTCATAAACGCCATTGAAAGTACATCGTCCGAGCCTACTCCCACAAAAACGTTGGAGGGCTTCAGCTTGTAAAAATCGGCAATGGAATTTACGAGAACTTCCGCATTGGGGTCGGGATAAAGCCTCATTCTGCCGTAATCAAAGTCGTCCAAAGCCTTTTTTACCATAGGTGACGGCGGATAGGGATTTTCGTTGGTGTTCAGCTTTACAACGTCCGAACGCTTGGGCTGTTCACCGGGGACGTATGGCACTACCCGTCTGACATTGTTTTCCCAGTTCATCAAAATCGACCTCACTTATTCAAATCTGACCTTGATAGCATTTGCGTGAGCGGTAAGTCCTTCTCTTTCGGCAATGGTGACAATATCCTTCTGTGCTTCGCAAAGAGCCGCTTCGGTGTAGTAAATGAAGCTGGAACGCTTTGTGAAGCTATTTACCGAAAGGGGTGAGAAAAACCTTGCCGTGCCGCTGGTGGGGAGAACGTGGTTGGGTCCAGCATAGTAGTCACCAAGCGGTTCGGGAGCGTACTGTCCCATAAATATTGAGCCTGCATTATCAAGCCTGCCGAGATATTCCATTGGGTCTTTCAGCTGAACTTCAAGGTGCTCGGGAGCAAGTGCGTTTGCCATTTCTACCGCATCATTTACATTTTTGCATACAATAATTGCACCGTAATCGGTCATGGACTTCTCGATAATATTCTTTCTGGACATAAGCGCAGTCTGACGCTCTATCTCCTTGATAGTTTCATCTGCGACCTTTTCGCTTGTGGTAACAAGAATAGCGGACGCCATCATATCGTGCTCTGCCTGTGACATAAGATCGGCGGCAAGATATTTGGGATTTGCACTTTCGTCAGCCAGCACAAGAATTTCGCTGGGACCTGCTATCATATCAATATCCACCTGACCGTAAAGCAGCTTCTTTGCAGTGGCAACGTAAATATTTCCGGGGCCGACTATCTTATCCACCTTGGGGATAGTTTCCGTTCCGTAAGCAAGTGCCGCAACAGCCTGTGCACCGCCTGCAAGGAAAACTCTGTCAACGCCGCAGATAGCAGCAGCCGCAAGAATGTCCTTGTTTGGAGTGCCGTCCTTTAAGGGAGGAGTTACCATTATAATTTCTTTGACCCCCGCTATCTTTGCGGGAACAGCATTCATCAGCACAGATGAAGGATATGCCGCTGTGCCGCCGGGAACGTAAAGTCCAACCCTTTCAAGACCTCTCACCCGCTGACCGAGGATAACGCCGTTGTCCTTGGGAGTGATAAAGCCCTGCTCCTTCTGCCTGTTGTGGAAATCGGCAATGTTCTCCATAGCATTCAGCAGCGCATCTGTGAAATCGCTGTCTGCTTCCGAAAGAGCGTCATTTATAACATCTCTGGGTACCTCATAATATTCGGGCAGTCTGCCGTCAAACTTCATTGTGTAATCCTTGACAGCCTTGTCACCGTTTTCCTTGACGTTTTCTATTATAGCACTGACAGCTTCGGTTATTTTCTTGTCGGTTTCTCCCTGACGGCGGGAAACTTCCTTCAAAAACTCATTTTCAGCCTTGCCGTCTGCAATGATCTTTCTTATCATCGGTAATCACTCCTTACAGATTTTTCTCTATCTGAGCAATAAGCTCCTCGATCTCGGATTTTCTAAGCTTCATACTTACGGTGTTTACAATAAGCCTTGCGGAAATGGGAGCAATGTCCTCGTAAACCTCCAGACCGTTTTCCTTGAGTGTCGTTCCCGTTTCCACAATATCCACAATAGCATCGGACAGGTCAAGCAGCGGTGCCAGCTCAACGCTTCCCTCTATCTTTACAATTTCAACGTCCATACCCTGCTTCTCAAAATACGAACGGGCAACATTGGGATATTTTGTTGCAATAGTCTTGACGTTATGTCCCGAATAAAAATCCCGTCCCTTGGGACCCGCCAGAGCAAAACGGCACTTTCCGAAGCCAAGGTCAACCAGTTCGAAGAACTTTCCGTTCATCTCCATAATGGTGTCCTTGCCAACAACGCCAATGTCGCATACACCATGCTCAACATATGTAATAACATCGTTTGCCTTTGCAAGAACAGCTTCAATGGTATCGCCCACAGGAAGAATAAGCTTTCTGCCCTTGTCCCTGACAGCTGTGCAATCGTAACCTATCTTGTCCAGCAGATCGACGGTTTTATTTTCCAGCCTGCCCTTTGTCAGAGCAATTCTCAGACGTCTGTTTTCATTCTGCATTTCTGCCGCCTCCGATCTCTATGGTCTTAACGCTGTCCGAAACAACGATAACCTTTGAAATATGCTTTTCATCTGCATAAGCAAGAACATCATCAAGCTTATCAAAAACAGCATTTTCAACTACCATTCCCTGCGCAATAAGCTTGTCAGCTTCCTTTATAGCTTCTGTTTCATAACCGTCCTCACCGAAAACAACAGCATCGGAAGGTGCAAGACGAATTTCCTGCTTAGCGGACATTACCTTTGCGACCGCATCAACATTAACCGCAAAGCCCGTAGCAGGCAGATCCATACCGAATTCCTTAATAAGATGGTCATACCGTCCGCCCGAAAGAACATTATCTCCGAAGCCCTGCAAATAGCCCTTCATAACAATTCCCGTGTAATAATCCAGCTTGTTTACGATACCAAGGTCAACGGAAATTTTGCCGTTATGACCAAGCTTTGCAAGCTCCTTGTAAATCCAATGGAGAGATGAAAGTATCTCGTCGGTCTTGTCATCGCTGATAAGCTGTGAAGCCTTCTCAAAGACCTCTTCGCCGCCGAAAAGACGGGGCAGCTGCTTCAGCGCATTTGTCACCTCATTGTCGCCGATACTGTCAAGCAGGTCATTGAGCGCAGGATAGTTCTTCACTTCAATAAGTCTGCGTATCTCCTCGACAGTGTCATCATCAGTCCCCAGACGGGAAACCAGCTCCTTAAAGAAGCCAATGTCACCTATCTCCAGACGGAATTTCTCATTGTCGCAGGAGGACAGCACCTCAACAGCTGTGGTAAGAACTTCAAGGTCAGCCCTCTTTGAGGACGAACCGATAAGCTCGATTCCGCTCTGTAATATCTCATCGCTTCTTCCCCTCATAGCGGGCTTCATTCTGAAAACGCTCTGGCTGTAAAATAATCTCAGGGGCATTATCTGATCTTTAAGTCTTGTGGCAACAACTCGTGCAATAGGCATAGTGGTGTCGGGTCTGACAACCATCAGCCTGCCCTTGCCGTCCACAAGCTTGTACATACTTTCCTGAGGATAATAGATAGAGTTCAGGTCAAAAACATCGTAAAATTCCAGCCCCGGGGTGACAACCTCTCTGTAACCCTTCGACTTGAAAATGTTATACAGCTTTTCTTCAACGCTGCGTCTTGCCGAGCAGTCCTCAAGAATAATATCTCTCGTACCCTCGGGAGTGATAAGGTCATATTTCTTCATTACAATCTCCAAACTATATTCACTTTAGTGTAGTATCACAATATTGTGATATTATAGTATCACAACATTTGAAAAAAGTCAAGTTAAAACAATGACATCTGGTCTGTTTTCGGCAATTTAGACAAAGCCCCACAGCTTTCCAACGCTTCGATTACCGATTTTGTAGCACCGCTTCTCTGCTGCAATTCCTCAATAGACAGCAGATCACCCTGCTGAACGGCTTCGTAAATTGATCCCGCAGCAGCTTCGCCAACTCCGGCTATGGAACAGAACGGCAGCCTTATCTTACCGTCCTCAATAAGATACTTGGTAGCGTGGGACTTGTAAATGTCCACAGGCAGGAACTCAAAGCCCCTTTGCATCATTTCATTGATGATCATCAGCATATCGTAAGTGCCGCTTTCCTTTGCCGAACGGTCATTGCCCTTCTGTTTAAGCTCCGTCATTTTCAGACGAACAGCCGCCTTTCCCAGCATTGCCGTTTCAGCATCAAAATCGCCCCCTCGGACGGTAAACACGGTAGCATAAAATTCCAGCGGCTTGTACACCTTGTACCAGCCCAGACGCATTGCCGCAATAACGTATGCCGCAGCATGAGCCTTCGGGAACATATACTTTATCTTTAAACAGCTGTCAATGTACCATTCGGGGACGTTGTTGTCCCGCATGGTCTGCTTCATTTCCTCGGTAAGCAGCTTGGGAGCCTTACCCTTTCGGGTTATCTCCATAATTTTAAAGGACAGCTTCGGGTCAACGCCGTGGTAAATAAGGTAGGTCATAATGCTGTCACGGGTACCGATAACGTCGGAAATGGTGCATATCTTGTCCTTGATAAGCTCCTGCGCATTGCCTAGCCAAACGTCCGTACCGTGGGAAAGTCCCGAGATCTGCAACAGGTCGGAAAACCGCTTCGGCTGACATTCCACTAACATTCCGCGAACAAAGGGCGTTCCCATTTCGGGGATAGCAAGGGTTCCTGTTTCGCTGTCGATAGCTTCGGGAGTAACGCCCAGCGCTTCGGGAGATGTACAAAGGCTTATGACCTTTTCATCGGCAGGCCAAACGTCCTGTACCTTTATACCTGTCAGATCCTCCAGATGCTTGTACATTGTCGGCACATCGTGTCCCAGCTCGTCAAGCTTCAAGATAGTATCATGAAGCGAGTTAAAATCAAAGTGCGTTGTAACAATATCCGACTTGAAATCCTCTGCGGGGTGCTGAACGGGAGTAAAATCGTAAACATCATAATTTGACGGGATAACGACCATTCCGCCGGGGTGCTGACCCGTGGTTCTCTTAACGCCCGTGCAGCCAATGGTAAGCCGTCTTTCCTCCGCTGCGCTGACGTGCTTGTTCCGCTCCTCCATATAATGCTTAACATATCCGAAAGCAGTCTTATCGGCAACCGAACCGATAGTTCCTGCCTTAAACACATATTCGTGTCCGAAAAGCTCTTCGGTATATTTATGCGCCGACGACTGATATTCGCCGGAGAAGTTAAGGTCAATATCTGGAGCCTTATCTCCGTCAAAACCGAGAAATGTTTCAAAGGGAATGTCGTGTCCGTCACGAAGATATTCCGTACCGCAGTTGGGGCAGGTTTTCGCAGGCAGGTCATAGCCCGAACCGTACTTACCGTCCATAATAAATTCGCTGTTAAGGCATTTCGGACAGCGGTAATGGGGCGGCAGCGGATTTACCTCGGAAATACCCGACATTGACGCCACAAAGGACGAACCGACCGAACCTCTCGAACCCACCTGATAGCCATGCTCATTTGAGTTGGCAACCAGCTTCTGTGCTATCATATACAAAACGGCAAATCCGTTTTTGATAATAGAGGTAAGCTCCTTATCCAGACGCTTCTGAACTATCTCGGGCAGCGGGTCACCGTAAAGTGATTTTGCCCGTTCAATGGTAATACGCTGTAAGTCCTCCTCGGAGCCTTCAATGTACGGCGTGAACGTGCCCATAGGAAAAGGTCTAAGATCCGGGTCAACCATATCCGCAATAAACCTTGTGTTTTCGATAACGACCTCTCTTGCCTTTTCCTCGCCCAGATAGGAAAATTCCTCCAGCATTTCATCGGTGGTGCGCAGATACAAAGGCGGCTGTCTGTCAGCGTCCTTGAATTTTTTGCTTGCCATGAGTATTGCCCTGAAAATAGAATCCTTCTCGTCCATAAAATGAACATCGCAGGTCGCAACAACGGGAATTCCCAGCTCATCGCCCAATTCAACTATCTTTCGGTTAAGGTCACGCAGATCATCATCGGTCTTTACATCGGGATAATCGTCGCTTTCCTTCATAAACGCATTATTTCCGATAGGCTGAATTTCCAGATAATCGTAGAAGGACGCTATTTCCTTCAGCGTATCATGGGGTCTGCCGTCCCTGACAGCCGAGAAAAGCTCACCCGCTTCACAGGCAGAACCGACGATAATTCCCTCACGATGCTTTATCAGTTCGGACATGGGAATTCTCGGGTATCTGCTGTAATATTTGAGATTTCCCATGGAAATGAGCTTGTAAAGATTTTTCAGTCCCGTATTATTTCGTGCAATAAGTATCTGATGATATGCTTTCAGCTTCTGAGGATTTGCCGAATGAAGTATGGGGTTCAGCTCGGAGATCTTTGTTATCTTCTGCTCCTCGTGAAGCCTTGTCATCAGCTTCATAAATATCATCGCAAGCATTTTCGCATCATCTACCGCACGGTGATGATTGAACTCGCCAAGTCCCAGATGCTTCGCCACAATATCCAGCTTATGCTTGTTCAGTTCGGGAAGCATACTTCTGCACATTACCACCGTGTCAAGAGATGAAAACTCAAACTCTATGCCGTATCTCTCGCAGCCGTTTCGGATAAAGGACGTGTCAAACCCCGCATTATGTGCAACCAGCAACGGCTTGTCACCGCAAAATTCCATAAACTTGCGAATAGCCTCCTCCTGCGAGGGGGCACCCTTTACCATATCATCTGTAATGCCGGTCAGCTTAGAGATGTTGTCGGGGATATGCTTTTCGGGGTCGACGAAAATTCCGAAGGTGTCAACTATCTCCATATTCACAAGCTTGACTGCACCTATCTCGGTTATCCTTTCGGAAGCGGCATTAAGTCCCGTAGTTTCGAGGTCAAAAATGATTATTTCATCGTTGATGTCCCTGTCGGATACCATTCGGACAGCGTTTGCACAGTCATTTACCGAATATGCCTCAACGCCGAAAAGCACCTTGAATTTTCCGCCGCTTTTGCGTATATCATCGACCGCACCCATAGCCTCGGGGAACGCCTGAACAACACCGTGGTCGGTTATGGCAATAGCGTCATGCCCCCATGAATACGCCCGCTTGACAAGCTCGGCAGCAGGTGCAAGAGCGTCCATAGAGGACATATTTGTATGCAGATGCAGCTCCACACGCTTCTCCTCGGAAGTGTCGGTACGCTGCTTTTTCTTGACGGACATAATGTCGTTGGGCTTTAGCTGCAGCTCCTTGTCAAAGTCATCATACTTTACCTTTCCCCTGACAATAAGCGTATTGCCCTTTTTAATGGACATTATCTCTCCGACCTTTTCCTTCAGGTCGATTATTTTCATAGTTATTGAACCCGTGTAATCGGTCAGGGCAATGTTGATGATAAGCTTGTCCCCCGCACGGGTCTCCTTGCTCTCCATCTCAAAAACGTCGCCCCAGACAGTCACAAGCTCATTTTCATTGACTATATCGCCGATATTCTTAACATCGGGACCGCCTATCTTCCTGCCCTTGATGATAACAGCGTCATCGCACAAAACGGGCAGATCCTTGAAATCCACCGTGACCGCATCAACAGGCTCGGGAGGCGGCGTGAATGCCTCATCAAGCACGGACGGGGGCGGCGGCGGAGCATCAATAACCGCATTATATGCTTCATTTCTCTGCTTCTCATAATCATCGGGATCAATTTTCAGCTTACCGTCAACGGCGACCTCATAAGTATCGCTGAATTCTTCCTTGATTATAAGGGACAGCTTCTGCTCAAAATTTGCCTTTTTCAGAAGCTCATAACCGCCGTGCTTTATGGTAACGGTTATCTTCTTTCCCTCAATGCTTACCTCTGCATCATCAAGATAGCCGTTTACAACAGTTATCCGCCTTTTCATCTTCTTGAAAAGCTCGGGGAGATAATCAGCATTGAAGCGGTTTGGCGCATATCGGCAGCGGAGAACAAAATCCTTTATCGCCAGATTTTTCAGCATTGACCGTTCAAACTCCGCAACATGGTCAGCCTTAACGGGAATATCAAAGGACGCCGTCAGCCAAATGGAAGAAAGGTCCTTGGCATGCTTGATATTCAGTATCTCACCCCTGCCAACGGGCGCAGGTATAGCCTCGGAGTAATCGGAAAACAGCTCTTTTATCAGCATATCAACATTTCTCCCGCAGTTTATTTATTTCGGCAAGAAGCTCGGGAACTATCCTGTCCTCGGGAATTTTGCGGAGCAGCTCCCCCTTTGAAAAGATAACAGCGCAGCCGTCGCCGCCCGCAATTCCTATGTCAGCGTCCCTTGCCTCACCCGGACCGTTTACCGCACAGCCCATAACAGCGACCTTTATGGGCAGCTCACAGTCTGCAAGCGCCGCTTCGACCTCGGAAGCCGCCTTTATTAGGTCGATTCTCGTTCTTCCGCAGGTGGGACAGGAAACGATAGTCACACCGCTTCCCCGTCCGACTGCTTTCAGAATATCCTTAGCCGCCGCTATCTCCCGCACAGGGTCGGCGGTCAGGGAAACTCTTATGGTCTCTCCGATGCCATCGCACAGCAGCGAACCTATTCCCACAGCGGATTTTATAAGTCCCATACGCTCCGTTCCCGCTTCGGTAACACCAAGGTGCAGGGGAAAATCCGTCTGCTCCGCAAGCAGCCTGTAAGCGCTTATCATTGTGGGAACATCGGAGGATTTTATGGAAATAACAATATCCTCAAAATCATTGTCGGTCAGCATTTTAACGTGACGCAGGGCACTTTTTACCAAGGCTTCGGCGCATGGTCTTCCGTACTCAGCAAGAATGTCCTTTTCAAGAGAACCGGAGTTTACGCCAATTCTTATGGGGATATTTCTGCTTCTGCAAACGTCCGCAACAGCCTTTACCTTTTCTGCGCTTCCGATATTCCCGGGGTTTATCCTTATCTTGTCAACCCCCGCCTCCGCAGCAGCCAGAGCTATCTTGTAATCAAAATGAATATCCGCAACAAGAGGGATATTTACACGCTCTTTAATAGCGGGGATAAGCTTCACCGCCTCCATATCGGGAATGGCAGCACGAACTATCTCACAGCCCGCCCTTTCAAGCTCCTCCGCCTGACGGACGCTGCCTTCAATATCGTAAGACGGAACGCTCAGCATAGACTGAATGTATATCCTTTCGCCGTCCAGCAAAAAATTTCCGACCTTGACATTTCTGACCGTTCTCTTATTTTTCAAGAAGCATACCTCCGATATAAACCGCCTTTTCCGCATCAGCATCAGACGGCTTGACAATACGCAAAATGTCGTTGTATGTGACCGCAAGCATCAGCACCATAAGCAGAGCAAATCCCACGAAATGCACCAGACCCTCACGCTCAGGCGGCACGGGCTTTCTTCTGATAATCTCCGCAACTATGAACGCAATTCTTCCGCCGTCAAGGGCAGGCAGAGGGAGCAGGTTGAAAATGCCTACGTTCACGGTTATCAGCATCATGAAATCAAGCAGCTCGGAAACATTGACCGCCGCTGCCTCTCCTATGGCATTGACAATGCCGACAGGTCCCTGGATGTCGTTAAATCCGTACTTTCCCGAGATCATATCAACTAAGGAAATCCAGATAAGCCTTGCGGTGGAAACGGTTTTTCTAAGCGAATGGGGCAGAAGATTCGCAGCCGTACATTTAACGGAGGAAACCCTGAAATCAATGTTAATTACCTGCTTTCCCGTTTCCGTGTTCACGCTGAGAGCAAATTCTACATTGTCAAGGTCAATACGCTGCCCGTTTCTTATGACCTGCATATCAATGACACCGTCCACATCATTTCGCAGCTGGTAGACAATATCATTTGCGGTGAGTATGGATTTGCCGTTTATCCTGACAATTCTGTCACCGATCTGAAGCCCTGTTGTGCAGCTGACAGCATCTTCGGTAAAATAAACTATCTCATTTGTAACGATCTTTCCGCTGACAACGGTAACAACAGCCGCCAGAATAAATCCCAGCAAAATATTCATTATCGCACCCGCAGATATGACCAGAAGCCTTTTAACGGGAGATTTTTTGTTAAACGCACCCTCATCATCGCTGTCCTCACTTTCGCCTTCCATGGAGCAAAATCCGCCCAGCGGCAGCAGTCTGACGGTAAAAAGAGTTTCCTTGCCCTGCTTCTTGAAAATGGCAGGCCCCATGCCGATGGCAAACTCGTTTACCTTTACCCCGCAGAGCCTTGCGGCAAAAAAGTGTCCCCCTTCGTGAACAACAACTATTACCCCGAAAACAAGAATAGCAAGCAGAATTTTCATCTTATTCCTCCGATAATACGTTTGAGATAACATATTCTCTTGCGGCTTTGTCAGCAGCAAGAATATCATTGACGCTGTTTATTTCGGAATGTGACAGCGTTTCAAATGCGCCTCTCACAAGGCTTCCGATTTTCAGAAACGGTATTTTTCCCTCAAGAAAAAGTCCCACAGCAGCTTCGTTTGCGCCGTTTACCGCAGCACAGGCAGTCCCGCCCGCCTTGGAAGCGTCAATGCAGGTTTTCAGGCACTCGAATGTTTCGTAATCGGGCTTTGCAAAAGAAAGCGTCCCATAATCGGTCAGGGACAGCCTTTTTACGTTACATTCCAGCCTTTCGGGATATAAAAGCGCATACTGAATGGGAATCTTCATATCCGGAACGCCCATCTGCGCAATTACCGAGTTGTCCTCATATTCGACCGCCGAATGGATAACGCTTTCACGGTGAACAACTATCTGTATCTGCTCCGGCGACAGGTCAAAAAGCCACCTTGCTTCGATAAACTCCAGACCTTTGTTCATAAGCGTTGAACTGTCAACGGTTATCTTGCTGCCCATTGACCAATTCGGGTGACAAAGTGCCTCGGCTGCGGAAACATTTTCAAGCTCTTTTCTCGTTTTTCCGAAAAAAGGTCCGCCCGAAGCCGTGAGGATAATGCTTTTCAGCTGCGACCGCTTGTTGCCCTGCAAGCACTGGAAAATAGCGGAATGTTCGCTGTCCACGGGATATATTTTTACGCCCCGCTTCTCGGCAAGGGACATAACAAGCTCTCCGCCTGCCACCAGCGTTTCCTTGTTTGCAAGGGCAATATCCGTGCCCTTTTCGATGGCAGTCAGCGTCGGAAGCAAGCCGACCATTCCCACAACGGAATTGACCATAATATCAACGCCATCCAGAGCTGCTATCTCGTTCAGACCGTCACCGCCTGTAAGAATACGGATATTTTTCCCCGAAAGCAGCGTTTTCAGCTCCGAATATCTGCTTTCATCGTAAATGCAGACGGTATCCGCACCGAACTCTATTGCCTGTTCTGCCAGAAGTCCGGTATTTTTCAGAGCGGCAAGAGCCTTGATCTTAATACTGTATTTTCTGCAAACATCGCAGGTCTGCGTACCTATGGAACCTGTTGAACCCAAAAGCGAGATCGTTTTCATTCTATACCTCCATACAAACGCAACTGCAAGGTAATGCCACGATCATGCGGCATTACCTTGCAGAACGGAAATATCCGAAAACGGCGGACATTCCCTTTAGCTTCAGCCAACATTCGGTCATCAGCCGAAGATCGGCAGAAATTTCAGAACTATCGCCAAAAACGGAGCAACGAAAAGCACGCTGTCAAATCTGTCCAGCATACCGCCGTGACCCGGCATAAGCTTTCCGAAATCCTTGATACCTGTCTGACGCTTTACGAGTGAAGCGGACAGGTCGCCCAGCATACCCAGTACAGCGCATACCATTCCCACAACAGCGAGAACGATGTAATTCACACTGAAATCCGGAGCGCCCATAGAAAGCTGCACCATACGATAAAAATATGCGTAAATAGCGAAAATAATACCCGTTGTCACAACTCCGCCTATTGCACCCTCGACCGTTTTTTTCGGCGAAATATCGGGGCAAAGCTTGTGCTTTCCGATAGCACTTCCCACAAAATACGCACCTGCGTCGCCCAGCCATGCTCCTGCCAGAACCAGAACAACATAGCATACACCGTGAACATCGCTGTAATCCTTGACAGTCCCGATACATGAGATCGAACCGTTTACAAGGACCGCCGACGCCGCCATAACGCAAAGCTTATCGAACGGAATCCTCTTTTTGTCAATAACAAACAGCGCAAACAGCGCAAATACGCATAAAATGCTAAGTAAATATCTCCAGAACCTGTCAAAGTCCATAAGCGTTTCAAAGCCAAGAAACAGGTGAACACATACCGTATAAAGATAACAGGTGATACATTCGCTCTTATACTCCCTGCAGTCCTCAGCACTGAAAAGCTCGTGAATTATAAACATACTTATAATTGCCAGAACAATGTAAAAAAACATGGTGTCGGACAGGAACAGCACGCCTATTCCGACCGCAATTCCCACAGCGGCAGTGATCAATCTGACAGCCATATATCATACTCCTCCAAATCTTCTGCCTCTATGTGCAAATTCTTCCAGAGCCTTGTCAAGCTCCTTTGCGGTGAAATCGGGCCATAGTACGTCCGTAAAATACAGTTCGGAATACGCAGACTGCCATGTAAGGAAGTTGGAAAGACGCATCTCCCCGCCGGGACGGATTATCATATCCGGGTCGGGAATGCCGCCCGTGTATATCAGCGACGAAATAAGGCTCTCATCTATCTGTTCTGGGGTAATGCTCCTGTCCCTGACAAGTGCGGCAGCCCGTGCAGCGGCTCTCACAATATCGTCCCGACCGCCGTAATTCATAGCCATAATAACGGTCATAGCGTCGAAATTCTCGGACTTTTTCTCCAGCTCCTCCATCTTAAGACGAAGCTTTTCGGGAAAACGGGATTTATCTCCGATAAAAATAAGCCGCACATTGTCCTTTGCATACTGTTCAGCCGTACCGAGATACTGCTCAAACAGCTTCATCAGGGCGTTCACTTCATCTGCGGGACGCTTCCAGTTTTCCGTGGAAAATGCGTAGTAGGTCACATACTTTATTCCGATCTTCCTGCAATACTTTGTGATGCGGTTGAAAACCTCCGCACCCTCCTTATGACCTGCCGCCCTGGGAAGTCCCCTGCTCTGCGCCCATCTTCCGTTGCCGTCCATGATTATTCCGATATGGACGGGCAGCTTTTCGCTGTCAATAGCCAAGCAAAATCACCTTTTCATCAGATTTATGATATGTCAGATAGACATAATTTCCTTTTCCTTTTCGGCAACTGCCTTGTCTATCTCAGCAACAAACTTGTCGGTGAGATTCTGAACGTCCTTCTCGCAGTTCTTGAGATCGTCCTCGGTGATCTCGGAATTCTTCTTCATGGTCTTGAACTTTTCCATAGTATCACGTCTTACGGAACGGATAGTTACCTTGCCCTCCTCGCCCATCTTCTTTATCTGCTTAACAAGCTCCTTACGTCTTTCCTCAGTAAGCTGAGGGAACACAAGGCGAAGGACCTTTCCGTCATTTGTGGGGTTGATGCCGATCTCTGAGGTCTGGATAGCCTTTTCAATAGGCTTTAATGCGCCTGCGTCCCAGGGCTGGATAACGAGAACTCTTGCCTCGCTGACTGAAATAGCTGCCAGCTGATTTACGGGAGTAGGTGCTCCGTAATAGTCAACGAAAACCTTATCGAGAACAGCGGGGTTTGCTCTGCCCGCTCTGATAGTTGTAAACTCGTGCTCCAAACTCTTGATGCACTTTTCCATTTTTGCCTTAGCTGTATTCATCTGCTCTTTCATAATATAAAATTCCTTTCGTGTTAATCTTCGTCGGATACGATGGTTCCTACGGGAACGCCCATGCAGGCGTCATAAATATTGTCGGGTCTGCTGAGGTCGAAAACGAGTATGGGAAGATGATTATCCTTGCACATGGAAGCAGCTGTGCTGTCCATAACCGCCAGATTTCTCACAAGTATCTCGTTGAAGCTGAGCTTGTCGAACTTGACAGCGTCATCATACTTGTTGGGGTCCTTATCGTAAACGCCGTCAACCATAGTAGCCTTCAGCACAATGTCCGCTTCGATCTCGGCAGCTCTGAGAGTTGAAGCCGTATCGGTGGAAAAGAAGGGATTTCCCGTGCCGCATCCGAAGATGACGACTCTGCCCTTTTCCATATGACGGACAGCCTTGTTGCGGATATAAGGCTCTGCGACCTGATGCATTGCAATAGCGGTCTGAACTCTTACGTCCATTCCCAGAGATTCAAGCACATCGGCAACCGCCAGCGCATTCATAGTTGTGGCAAGCATACCGATATGGTCTGCTCTTGTTCTGTCCATAGCACCGCTGGAACGGCCTCTCCAGAAGTTTCCGCCGCCAACGACGATACCCATCTGAACTCCTGCATCTGCACACTTTTTAATGCTCTTGCCTATCTCGGTGATAACAGAATAATCAAGACCTGTTTTCTTGTCACCTGCCAGCGCCTCGCCGCTGAGTTTAAGAAGGACTCTGTGATATTTAGGTTCCATAATAGCACCTCGCAAAATTCTCAAAATAATTTGATGACTGCTCTGCTTCTGATACAGAGCATATGCCTATGTTATATTTTACTATACTTTCCCCAATATGTAAAGAGTTTTTCAAAAAAAGTTACAAAAAAATAAAACGATTTCTCTCGTGTACCCATAAACGCAAAATCGGGGCATACTCAAATTTGAATATGCCCCGAAAAATCAATATTCACAAATCAGCCGATAAACTCCTTGATAATGCTCTCAGCCTTGCCGCTGTCGGGCGTAACTGCATAGTAAACGTAGTTCCCGCTGACACCGCAGACAGCCTTGCCAAGCTTCTCAAATTCGTCGGGATTATAGTCCTCGAAATCGACCTTTCTCTTGTCCAGACGCTCTGTAATAAGTGTTTTCAGTGCCTCACAGTCTGCATCGGACTTCATTCTGAAAACACCCACCTCATCGGCAAATCCGCCCGAACCGCAGATAAACATCGAAAAGCTCTCGACCTTCTCCAGGTCAACATCAAGGTACATTTCAATTCTGTCTGACTGCACCTCCGCAAGCGAGGACATCTCGATATCTGCGATGATCTTCGCAGTAATTTCCGAAGGCTCGGCAGCATTTTCGGACGCAGACACAGCAGCCGTATCGGCAGAAGCATCTCCCGTATCAACAGTCGGCTCGGAACAAGCAGCCAGCGACATTGCCGCAGCCAATGCCAAGGCAGAAAAAGCAAATTTTCTCTTCATTTTAACTCTCTCTTTTCCATTTTATATTAATCTACTGTATGAGTCAGCAGATAATCAAGCATAATATCATAGGTGCTCTTCTTGAAGTGCATACCGTCGCCGTCGGAGCGTTCGGAGGCAAGCTTTCCGTCATTGCCCTTAAGACCGGTGTTCAGGTCAACAAAATATACGCCCTTATTGTCTGCAAGCTTTAAAAGCTCGGAGTTGTATGCGTCAATATCAGAATTGAGTATGGGCGAATTGGTATCTATCTCCTTATTTGCCGTAACAGGCGGAATGGAAATGATATAAATCGCCGCTTCGGGCAACGCCTCCTTGACGGAATCAATGAAAATGCCGTACTCGGAGATCATGCTTTCATTTGTCAGCCACGATATGCCGTTGCTGCCCAGCATGATATAAACATTCTTTGGATTATTCTTTTTTAGAGCCTCCAGCGCTGTCATTTCTCCGTCGGGAGTGGTAACGGTCGCAGTATTTATCTTGGAAATGTTCATGCCGATATTGGCAAGAACATTTTTCTCGGGGAGAATACCATAGCTTGAAAGACCGACTGTAATAGAATCTCCCACGAAATTACATTCGTTGATAAGATAAGAAAGTCCCTTCGGCTCACTCTCGGGCACGGGATTTACAAGCTTTTCCTCGGGAGGCTCGGTTTCCGAAACCGTCAGCGCCTCGGTCTGTACAGTTGTTTCCTCGGGTGTCGGAAGCTGTTCGCTCTCAACTATTTCTCCCGAAGCCGAAAGGCTGTCCTCGGGAATCTGACCATTTTTCATATAGATGAAAAAGCAGACCGCAAAACTCAGAAAAATCAGAAAGAACACCAGCCCGATACTGAATCTCGGACGTCTTTTTTCCTGTCCTCTCATACCCACCATCCTTAAATCCTGAAATCACAGGAACAACTTTTTCCCTGCTGTTTTCTATTATAATACAAAACTTTTCAAAATGCAACAATATATTCAGATTTTAATAATTGACATCGTTTTGTAATAATTAAGCAGGCTGCCATGCTTCACTCCTTTGGTGAAATTATCCAAATCGTCCCGCTGCGGATAGTTTGTTTTCTTCGTCCTGTACTATTTTATATAGTATCAGCCACTCTATTCAATGCGATTTCTGCTAAAAAAATCCGAAAAGACAGCGCAAAATTTTATATATAAATGGAAATAATGTTATTGCAAAAGCATTTAATATAGTGTATAATGAATTTATGCGGCTATTTTTGAAGCTGCCAAAAATGTTCGGGAGGCTGATTCTTTAATGTGCGGATACGTAGGATTTACCAACAAAATAAACAATGCCAATCAAGTAATTGCAGAAATGATGGATAAAATTAAGCATAGAGGACCCGATTCCGAGGGTAAGTATGTAGACGGTGACATTGCTCTGGGCTTTCGCAGACTTAGCATCATCGACCTTAATTCGGGACACCAGCCCATCTATAACGAGGACAATTCCAAAATTCTCCTTTTTAACGGAGAGATATACAACTTTATGGAAATCAGAGAAGAACTTCTCGCAAAGGGACACATCTTCAAAACCAAGTCCGACTCCGAGGTACTTCTCCACGGCTATGAGGAATTCGGCGAAAAGCTGCTGAACCGGCTGAGAGGAATGTTCTCCTTCGTAATCTGGGACAAAAACACCAAGGAGCTTTTCGGTGCAAGAGATTTCTTCGGAATAAAGCCCTTTTACTATGCAACAATGGGCGATACCTTTATGTTCGGCTCGGAAATAAAGGCGTTCCTTCCCCACCCCGATTTTGTAAAGGAAATGAACGAGGACGCTCTGGAAAACTATCTCACATTTCAATATTCCCCCACGACAGATACATTCTTCAAAAACGTTTATAAGCTGCCCCCCGCTCATTTTCTTAAATATAAGGACGGCAAACTGACTGTCAAGAGATATTGGGAGGTCAAATTTGATGCCGATGAAAATCCCAATATGGACGAATGGGTAAGCAGAATTTCCGATACCTTCAAAAATTCCGTTGAAGCTCATAAAATAAGCGATGTTGAGGTCGGAAGCTTCCTGTCCAGCGGCGTTGATTCAAGCTATGTTGCTTCTGTGGCAAATGTTGACAAGACCTTTACCGTAGGCTTCGGCACCGACGAAAAGTATAATGAGATAGGCTGGGCAAAGGAATTTTCCAAGTACATCGGCAAGGAAAACATCAGCAAGGTCATTACCCCCGAGGAATACTGGGGCAACATTTCAAAGATTCAGTATCATATGGACGAACCCCTTGCAGACCCCTCTGCAATTGCGCTTTATTTTGTCTGCAATAAGGCTTCGGAATATGTCAAGGTCGTGCTTTCGGGAGAAGGTGCAGACGAGATTTTCGGCGGATACAACATTTACAGAGAGCCTATGGCTATCCCCGCATATAACGCCGTTCCCAAGGTCATCAGAAAAGGAATAGGTGCCGTTGCATCAAAGCTTCCCCCGAAAAGAGGCATAAATTTCCTTGTAAGACGAAGCAAGGACTTAGAGGAACGCTTCATCGGCAACGCCTATATGTTCTCGGAAAAGGAAAGAAAGGCACTTCTTAAAATAAAGACCAACGCCCCCGATGCAATGGCAATAACCAAACCTTTCTACGATAAGGTCAAGGATAAGGACGCTGTCACAAAAATGCAGTATCTCGACCTTCACCTCTGGATGACTGGAGATATTCTTCTGAAAGCCGACAAAATGTCCATGGCAAATTCCCTTGAGCTGCGAGTTCCCTTCCTCGATAAGGAAGTAATGGCACTTGCGGAAAAGATACCCACAAGATACAGAGTAAACGACGAAAACACCAAGGTGGCAATGAGAAAAGCTGCGCTGAAAGCAACTCCCCCTCAGACCGCAAACAAGAAAAAGCTGGGCTTCCCCGTTCCTATCAGGGTTTGGCTGAAAGAGGACAAATATTACAACATCATCATGGAAACATTCACCTCCGAAACCGCCGAGCATTATTTCAACACCGATATGCTCATCTCCCTTCTTGACGAACACAAAAACGGCAAGCGGGACAACAGCCGAAAGATATGGACTGTCTACATTTTCCTCGTTTGGCATAAGGTATATTTTGAATGAGAAAGCATTTTGCCGCAGTATTGATATGTGCATTTTTGCTGACGGGCTGCACAGCTGTTGATGATGTTTCTCAGCCGATAATGGAAACTGCTTCGGTCACAGAAGCTGCCGTAACAACAACCGTTTCCGAAACAACAGTCACCGAATCGGAAGAAAAACCTTGGGAATATCTTCTGACTGACGGCGAGTTTTCCGAGTATTACGATGCCGCATATGCAATGCTTTCGGAAATGTCCCGAGAAGAAAAGGTCGGTCAGCTTCTTCTGGCAAGATGTCCCGACAATGCGTCGGAACAGGCAGAAAAGTTCAGGCTGGGCGGATATGTACTTTTCAAGCGGGACGTTAAGGGCAAAACACCCGAAACTCTCAGAGAATTTATTGGCGGATTTCAGTCCGTTTCAAAGATACCAATGATTTGCGCCGTTGACGAAGAGGGCGGCGAAATAGTTCGTGTAAGTTCCCTGTCAGCATTTCGTGAAACCCGCTTTCCGTCCCCGTCAAAAGCGTATAAGAACGGCGGTTTTCAGGGGGTTTACGATGATTATTCCGAGAAATCCGGGTTTCTCCTTGACTTGGGATTTAACCTGAACCTTGCTCCCGTTGCGGACGTTTCCGTTGACCCGAAGGACTACATTTACAGCCGCACTCTGGGACTGCCTGCCGAAGAAACAGCCGAATATATCCGAAACGCCGTTACTGCGGCAAAAGAGGCGGGCATATCCTCCTGCTTAAAGCATTTCCCGGGCTATGGAAACAACGCCGATACTCACACAGGTTCGGCAATTGACGAGCGTTCCGAGGACACTTTCAGAAACAGCGATTTTCTCCCGTTCAAGGCGGGTATCGAAGCGGGGGCGGAATGTGTGCTGGTGTCCCACAATATCGTGAAATGCTTTGACAGCGAAAAGCCCGCTTCACTGTCCCCCGAAATTCATCGGATACTACGTGAGGAGCTTGGTTTTTCGGGGATAATCATGACAGATGACCTTTCCATGGACGCCGTTTCCCTGTTCTGCACCGACAGTCTGCCCTATGCCGAAGCGGTCAATGCGGGAAATGATATACTTATCGTCACGGAATATGAAGCGGCGTACAATGACATTCTCTCGGCTGTGGAAAGCGGAGAAATAACACAGGAAACCATCGACAGGGCGGTCATGCGGATAATCGCCTGGAAATACTCGAAAGGATTGCTTGAACAGTGAGCGGGACATCAACAAAAGAAAAGATAATATTTGAAGCCTTGAAGCTGTTTTCCGAGGAAAGCTATGATTCGGTTTCCGTGCGGGATATTTCCTCCGCTGTGGGCATCAGGGAAAGCTCCCTTTACTACTATTTCAAAAATAAGCGGGAGATATTCGATGCCGTTATTACCGAATGTGAAAAGCGCACCGAGGAGCATTTTCTCAATCTGACAAATCCGTTCTGCTCGGAAAACGGCGGCATTTACAGCAAGGTTTCCGAAGAAAAGCTGATAATGGTAGCAATTTCCGTGATGAATTTTTATCTTACGGACGAATTTTCACGGCTTTTCAGACGCATGCTCGTCATAGGACAGTTCTCGGACGACAGGCTCAAAAGCTGTTACAGAAATATTTATATCAGACAGCCCGAGGAATTTTTCACACGCCTGTTTGGTGCAATGAATGATAACGGACTATCTCCCCGTTCGGCAGCAAGGGCGTTTTACTCACCGCTATATCTTATTCTGAACGAAAGCGACAGCATTGCCGAGGCACTTCCGAAAATCAAAGAACACATTCTGACTTTTGTCGGACTTTATGTAAAGAGGTTGAAATAATGAGCAGTCTTGTAACATATAAATATATCAGAAAAAATCCCGACATCATGACCTATATCAGAAAGGCTGATGAAGCGCTGTCGGCACAGGGCTACACCGAACATTCCTTTGCCCACGTTGAAAAAGCGGCTGCCACCGCCGAGATGATACTTACCGGGCTGGGCTACGGAGAACGGGACATTGAGCTTGCCAAAATTGCCGCTATCCTCCACGATATAGGCAATGTTATCAACAGGATAGACCATGCGCAAAGCGGCGCTGTTATGGCGTTTCGTCTGTTGGATAACCTTTCTATGCCCGCCGACGAGATAGCAACCATAATTTCCGCTATCGGCAATCACGACGAATCAACGGCACAGCCCATAAATGCTATTGCCGCCGCCCTCATTATTGCCGACAAGACCGACGTTCGCAGAAGCAGAGTGCGCAACCGTGATTTCAAAACATTTGACATTCACGACAGAGTAAATTACGCCGTAACAAAGGCAAAGCTTTATTTCAGCGACAGCAAGGATAAGCTTATCCTTGACCTGGATATTGACACGGAAATTTCCTCTGTTATGGAATATTTCGAGATATTTCTGGACAGAATGCTTCTCTGCAAACGCTCTGCCGAGTTTTTCAAGGTAAAATTCTGCATGAAAATAAACGGCTCGGACATTCTGTAAGGAGGAGTTTATTTGAGATTTTACGAGCTTCTGCTCATAGCCGCAGGTCTTTCTATGGACGCTTTTGCGGTTTCCATATGCAAAGGTCTGGCAATGAAAAAGGTCAATGTAAAATACCCTGTTATTATCGGACTGTTTTTCGGAGGATTTCAGGCGCTGATGCCTGTAATAGGCTGGTTTCTGGGACGCCGCTTTGAAACTGCAATCACCAATTTCGACCACTGGATAGCTTTCGGTCTGCTGGCGTTCATCGGCGGAAAAATGATAATTGAGTCCATGAAGCCCGATGATGAGAAATCCGACGAGGAATACAAGCTGAACGTCAGGGAGCTTTTTCTTCTGGCAGTTGCTACAAGCATTGACGCCCTTGCGGTGGGAATTACGTTTGCTTGTCTTAAAGTGCCTATTGTCGGGTCTGCCGCACTTATCGGGTGCGTTACCTTTGGATTTTCCTTTGCGGGAGTTTACATAGGAAACAAGTTTGGTCTGAAATTCAAAAGCGGTGCGGAAATGACAGGCGGTGCGATACTTGTTTTCATCGGCGCAAAAATTCTGCTGGAACATCTGGGAATACTTTAAGATATTACAAAACACGGGCTGCGTTTTATCGTCAGTCCGTTTAATTGTTATATAAAATATCATATTATGTGAAAAAATCAACAAATCTCTTGATTAATGAAAAAAAATCAAATATAATAAAATAGTATGCGTGTCTGATTTTTATGGAGGACTGATAAAATGAACTGGACAGAAGTTAATATTTTTACCACTACTGAAGGAATTGACCCCGTTTGCGGCTGCCTGCTCTGCATCGGTGTTACAGGCTTTGTTATCAAGGACGCAAAGGATTTTGAAGATTTCCTTGCAGATAAAACGGGAAACTGGGACTACATCGACGACGACCTGATGAACCTGAAAGATTGTGAAACCTGCGTTACGGTATATCTCCCCGAAAACTCTCAGGGAGCGGATATGCTTTCATCTATACGTTCGGAAATGGCCGCTCTTGCGGGACGTGACACCGAAAAAAAGTTCGGCAGGCTTGCTGTCGAGCTTGCCAATGTCCGTGAAGAGGATTGGGCTAACAACTGGAAGCAGTATTTCAAGCCCCTGCGTATCGGCGATAAGCTGCTAATTAAGCCCTCTTGGGAAAACTGCGATGAAAACGAAGCACGAGTTACCCTTGAAATTGACCCCGAATCAAGCTTCGGAACAGGTCAGCACCACACCACTCAGCTTTGCTTGGAACAGCTTGAAAAGATTATTTCCGAGGGCGACAGAGTTCTTGATTTAGGCTGCGGAAGCGGTATTCTTTCCATTGCCGCCCTGCTCTTAGGTGCAAGCGAGGCGACCGCTGTTGACATTGACGCAAATTCCGTGAAGATCGCTGCGGGAAATGCGGAGAAAAATCATATCCCGAAGGAGAAATACACCTGCTTCTGCGGAAATGTTGCGGGAGATGAGGAGCTTTGCGAAAAGATCGGCGGCGGATTTGACGTTATCACCGCAAATATCGTTGCGGACGTGCTTATTGCAATGAGCGGAGTTTTCGGGAAATTTATCCGACCCGGCGGAAAGCTTATTCTTTCGGGAATAATATCTCAGCGTTCGGAGGAAGTCCTTGACGCTATGAAGAAAAAAGGATACATCCTCGAAACTGTTGCAGAAAAAGAAGATTGGGTAGCCTGCACATTTACAAGACCGGAAATGAAGGGAGAAGCAGAATAATCAATGGCAAAAAAGAAGAATGATTATACCAACGAAAGTATTGTTGCCCTGAAGGGTGCGGACAGAGTAAGAAAGCGTCCCGCCGTTATCTTCGGCTCGGACGGTCTGGACGGTTGCAAGCATTCTGTTTTTGAGATAATCTCCAACTCCATCGACGAAGCAAGAGAGGGTCACGGCGATAAGATAATTGTTACCCGTTTTAATGACCTAAGCATTGAGGTTGAGGACTTCGGACGTGGCTGTCCCGTTGATTTCAATCAGAATGAAAACCGCTATAACTGGGAGCTTGTCTACTGCGAAATGTATGCAGGCGGAAAATACAGCGAGGGCGGAGAGGATTATGAATTTGCCCTGGGTCTGAACGGTCTGGGACTTTGCTCCACGCAGTATTCCTCCGAATATATGGACGTTGAGATTCACAGGGACGGTTTCAAATACAATCTCCATTTTGAAAAAGGAGAAAATGTGGGCGGTCTGAAAAAGGAGCCGTTCAAGGGTTCAAAAACAGGAACAAAAACCAAGTGGAAGCCAGATATTGAGGTGTTCACCGACATAAACATTGAACGGGAATACTTCACGGAAGTCCTGAAAAAACAGGCAATTGTCAACCCGAAAGTAAATTTCATATTCCGCTGGCAGAATGAGGACGGCAGCTTTGAAACGGAAGAATTCTGCTATGAAAACGGCATCTCCGACTATCTCAGCGAAATTGCGGGAGAAAATCATCTCACTTCCTTCCAATACTGGGAGGGCGAGCGCAAGGGCCGTGACCGTGAGGACAAGCCCGAATACAAGGTCAAGCTGTCGGTGGCATTCACCTTTTCAAACAAGGTAAAGCTGCTTGAATATTACCACAACTCAAGCTTTCTGGAGCACGGCGGTTCCCCCGAAAAGGCGGTAAACAGGGCATTTTTGTCCGCAATTGACGGCTATCTCAAGGCGGGGAACAAGTATAACAAGGGTGAAAAGCCCGTCAAATGGGAAGATATTGCCGAGTGTCTGGTGCTTATTTCGTCGTCCTTCTCTACAATGACTTCATACGCGAATCAGACCAAAAAGGCTATCACAAACGTGTTCATCAAGGATGCAATGACGGAATTTTTGAAGCATAATTTAGAGGTATATTTCATTGAAAATCCCGACGAAGCGCAGCGCATCGCCGAGCAGGTCATGGTCAACAAGCGCAGCCGTGAAAATGCGGAAAAGGTCCGCACAAATATGCAGAAAAAGCTCACGGGAACTATCGACCTTTCCAATATGGTGCAGAAATTCGTTGACTGCCGAACAAAGGATATTTCCCGCAGAGAGCTTTATATAGTGGAGGGTGACTCCGCTCTGGGTGCTGTTAAGCTGGCAAGAGAAGCCGAATTTCAGGCGATCATTCCCGTTCGAGGAAAGATACTCAACTGTCTGAAAGCGGATTATGACAAGATATTCAAGAACGAAATTATCACCGATATTATCAAGGTTCTGGGCTGCGGCGTTGAGGTCACTTCAAAGGCAAATAAGGAGCTTTCCACCTTCAATCTAGAAAATCTCAAATGGAACAAGATCGTTATATGCACCGATGCCGATGTAGACGGTTATCAGATAAGAACGCTTATCCTGACAATGCTTTACAGACTCACCCCCACCCTTATTCAGGAGGGATATGTGTACATTGCCGAATCTCCCCTGTTTGAAATTGTTTCAAAGGACAAGACCTATTTTGCATATACCGAAAAGGAAAAGACGAACATTCTCGAAAAGCTGGGAAATGCTAAGTACACTATCCAGCGTTCAAAAGGTCTTGGTGAGAATGAGCCGGATATGATGTCCCTCACAACTATGAATCCCGAAACACGCCGTCTTATCAAGATAAATCCCGATGACATTGAAGCTACCGCAGAAATGTTTGAAATGCTTCTGGGAGATAATCTCCAGGGACGAAAAGACTATATTTCCGAACACGGCGCAAGCTATTTAGAGCTTGCCGATCTGAGCTAAGGAGGGCTGACAATTGGCAAAAAAAGACAAGGAAAAACCACAGAAAAAGCGTCAGACTATCCCCAACGCTTATATTGAAGGTTCGGGAACGGTAGTTGAGGAACGCATTACCGACACACTCAGGCAGAACTATATGCCCTATGCTATCAGCGTTATCGTGTCCCGTGCATTGCCCGAAATAGACGGCTTCAAGCCTTCCCATCGAAAGCTTCTGTACACTATGTACACCATGGGTCTTTTAAAGGGCAACCGTACCAAATCCGCAAATATCGTCGGACAGACAATGAAGCTCAACCCCCACGGCGACGCTGCTATTTACGAAACAATGGTACGTCTTTCAAGGGGAAATGAGGCACTTCTTCACCCCTATGTTGACAGCAAAGGAAACTTCGGTAAAGCCTATTCAAGAGATATGGCATACGCCGCTTCCCGATACACAGAAGCAAAGCTGGACGCTATCTGCAATGAGCTTTTCAGAGATATTGACAAGGACACTGTGGATTTCGTCCCCAACTACGACAACACGCTGACAGAACCCACTCTGCTCCCCGCAACCTTCCCCACCATTCTTGTAAATGCTAATGTGGGTATCGCCGTTTCTATGGCAAGTGCTGTTTGTCCGTTCAATCTGACCGAAGTTTGCGAAACTGCAATTGCATATCTGAAAGATCCCGCTCACGACCCTATCTCCACCTTAAAGGGACCCGATTTTCCGGGCGGAGGATTTATTCTCTATGACGAAACCGAGCTTCGGAAGATTTACGAAACGGGCAGAGGTTCGGTAAAAATACGCTCTAAATATAGCTTTGATAAGACCGCAAACTGTATCGAAGTGACCGAAATTCCCGCAACGACAACTATCGAAGCCATTATGGACAAGATAATCGAGCTTATCAAGGCGGGTAAGATCACAGAAATATCCTATATCCGAGATGAAACCGACCTGTCGGGTCTGAAAATAGCTATTGACATAAAAAGAGGCGTTGACCCAGACAAGCTGATGCAGAAGCTTTTCAAGCTCACTCCCCTTCAGGACAGCTATGCCTGCAATTTCAATATCCTTATCGGCGGAAATCCTAAAGTAATGGGTATAAACGAAATTCTTGAAGAATGGACGGCGTTCCGAAAGGAATGTATCAAGCGTAGAGTTTATTTCGACCTTAACAAGAAAAAGGAAAAACTGCATCTCTTAAAGGGTCTGAAAAAGATACTGCTTGACATTGACAAGGCAATTAAAATCGTCCGTGAAACCGAGGAGGAAAACGACGTTGTTCCTAATCTGATGATAGGCTTCGGCATTGACGAAATTCAGGCGGAATATGTTGCCGAAATAAAGCTGCGTCATCTGAACAGAGAATATATCATAGGACGTATCGACGAAATTGAACAGCTTGAAAAGGACATTGCCGAAATGGAGGGTATCCTCGCCGACGAGAAAAAGGTCAAGGCGATAATCATTTCAGAACTGAAAGACGTTATCAAGAAATACGGTCAGCCGAGAAAGACAATGTTCTTCTATGCGGGAGATATTGCCGACGAGGACGTTGAGGAGGATATTCCCGATATGCCCGTGACTGTGTTCCTTTCCGAAAGCGGCTATTTCAAGCGGATAACACCTCAGTCTCTCAGAATGAGCAGCGAACAGAAGCTTAAAGAGGGCGACAGAATTATCCTTGAACAGGAAACTACCACCAAGGCAGATCTGCTGTTCTTCACGGATAAATGTCAGGTCTACAAGTCCAAGGTGAACAATTTCGAGAATACCAAGGCATCTGCGCTGGGCGAATACGTCCCCGCAAAGCTGGGCTTCGACGAGGGAGAAAACCTTCTGGGAATGATAATCACCACCGATTACAGCGGACATATTATGATGGTCTTTGAAAACGGAAAGGCTGCAAAGGTGCCCATTTCCGCTTACGAAACCAAGACCAACCGAAAGAAGCTTTCAAACGCATATTCATCAAAATCCCCGCTTGTGAGCATTATCCCAGAATGTGACAATTCAAGCATTTATGTGCATACCACAAACGGCAGAGCGATCATCTTTGACTCCGCACTTATTCTCCCGAAATCCACGAGAGATACACAGGGCGTTCAGGTAATTACGCTGAAAGCAAAGGCAGCCGTTGACCATGCCAAAAAGCTCCCCGAAGAAAAGCTTGAAGCTATGAAAAAATACGTCGTAAAATCCGTTCCGTCAGCAGGTTCTATACTGAAAGACGAGGACGACCCCAATCAGATGAAGCTGATATAAAAACAGAAAACCTCCGCTCCCGTCCAAAAAAACGGACAGAAGCGGAGGTTTTGCTTTTGGAGATTTATTCAGAAAACATTGTCAAGCTTTTCTTCGGTATGAATGTCGCCGCTGCACTCGATAGTATTGCATTTTATGCTGCCCTTTGCATAAAGGGTTTCACAGGAAATCTTGTCGGCACTGTATATTTCGGCACAGTGAATATCTCCGTTTGAGGTAACGGCACCGCTGATATTTCCGCAGTTAACACCGTCGCCTGCATTCACAGCTCCGCAGATATTTCCGCAGTTAACGCCATCACCTGCATTTACACCACCGCCGATATTTCCGCAGTTGACACCATCACCTGCGTTTACACCACCGCCAATATTTCCACAGTTGACTCCATCGCCTGCATTTACACCACCGCCGACATCTTTACAAGTCAAGCTGTTTCCAGACATTACATTTCCCGAAACATTACCTTCAATTTCGGCATTTCCCCAAATCTGAATATCAAGCTTTTCCTCAACATTTTCCAAGGACAGCTTAATGGGCTTTTCCCTGTCCCACCTGCCCTTTCCGAGAACGCTGCCGTTTCTTACCTGAACAATGTAAAGCACATCATCTTCGGGAAGCGGCAGCTTATTTCCGATACCCGCTCTCTCACCGAAAAACAAGCTGTCAATGCTTACTCCGAAAAATGCGGCAATATCGGGGATTATGCCCACATCGGGAACGGACTGTCCCGTTTCCCACTTTGACACCGCCTGAACGGAAACACCTACCTCATTCGCCAATGCTTCCTGACCAATGTCCATATTTTTTCTTAAACGCCTGATATTTTCACCGATACACAGTTCCATTTTCTCACTCCTATTAAAAATTCAAAAGCTTTTGTGTTTATATTCTAGCATACTATTCCACGAAATGTCAAACGATTTGCGGTTAAATCGTCCAACCGACAGTTGAAAACGACGGCATATTCAAAAATACACCGCCGTTTCACGACAAAAACTATATCAAAGAATGAAGCAGATAAGCCCGCCGCAGCCCTCATTTATCATACGCTCGATGGTTTCCTGAAGCTTGAGTCTTGCGTCTGCGGGGAGATGGTACAGCTTGTTGTGAAGCCCTTCGTTGACAAGCTCGTGAAGGGATTTCCCGAAAATATTGGAATCCCAAATCTTTTTCGGGTCCTCCTCAAATTCGTTCATAAGATACTCCACCAGCTCTTGTGACTGCTTCTCCGAACCCACTATAGGACTGACCTCCGTTACGATATTCGCCCGCATCAGATGGATAGACGGCGCAGAAGCCCGCAGCCGAACGCCGTATCTACCGCCCTGCTTAACTATCTCAGGCTCTTCAAGCTCCAGTTCGTCAATGGACGGCATTACTATACCATAGCCCGTTGCCTCCACCTGAGATAATGCACCCTCCATTCGGCTGTATTTCTTTCGTATCTCCGAAAGCTCGGTGAGAAGCGGAAGCAGATCGCTTTCCTCGGAAATAGCAATGCCCGTTTCCTCCGAAAGCACCTTGTAAAACAGCTCGTTTTTCAGCTCGGCGCAGATTGACGCACTTCCCTTTCCAAGGTCGATGCCGATGATTTCCGTGTGGGAACAATGCTCGCAGTCTTTCAGCTTTTCGGAAATATTCTGCGCATCTCTCACCTGACGAATTCCCGATGCAGCCTCTCTCACCGCACCGAAAACCTCATTTTTCAGCCAGTGACCCTTTGGCAGCGAGGTTATCCACTTAGGCATTTTCACGTTTATCTCCTTTATGGGGAACGAGAAAAGCACCTCTTTGATAATTGCGGTAATGTCCTCCTCGTTCAGGTCAAGACAGTTCACGGGAATTACCCTTGCACCGTACTTTTTCTCCATATTTTTAGCCATTGCGGCTGCTTCCTCGGAATGGGGCGAAACGCAGTTTAAAAGTACCACAAATGGCTTGTTTATCTCGGAAAGCTCGCCAATTACCCGCTCCTCACACTCCTCATATTCCTTTCTTGGAATATCGGAAATGCTGCCGTCGGAGGTAACCACCAGCCCTATGGTGGAATGTTCCTTGATGACCTTTGCAGTCCCCACCTCAGCCGCCATATTAAACGGCACTTCCTCCTCAAACCACGGCGTCATAACCATTCTCGGCTGCTCGTTTTCGATATATCCGATAGAGCTTGGAACAATGTAGCCAACGCAGTCTATCATACGCACCCGCATTTTGGCATTGTCCCCGATGCTTATCTCAGCCGCTTCTTCGGGGATAAATTTCGGCTCGGTGGTCATTATCGTCTTTCCCGCCGCCGACTGAGGCAGTTCATCAACTGCACGCTCTCTGGAATAGCCGTCCTTTATGTTCGGGATAACTAGAGTTTCCATAAACCGCTTGATAAAGCTGGATTTTCCCGTTCGGACGGGACCTACCACTCCAATGTAAATATCGCCCTTGGTGCGCTCTGCAATGTCCCTGTAAATATCGCTGCTGTTCATATCCGTTACCTCCGCTTTATACGATGGGAATGAGGATCATTCCGCCGTGGATTGTTTCATCTTCGAGATCGTTTTCCTCCATTACCGCAGAAACAGAGGTCTTGTATCGCTTGGCTATCTCCCAGACGTCCTCGCCGTCCTCCGCAAAATAGAGTTTCAGAGCATAATCGCCGTCACGCTCCGCAGGCTCTTCCATTACAGAAATGTCTGTCAGCGCCTTTGCGGATATTGCCGAGGAAATACTGCCGCAGATTTTCAGTTCAGCTTTCACCTCAATGCTGCCCGATGATGACATACTGAACGAACAGGAAATAACCGAAGCGGACACCTCCGCATAAGAATCGGGAGCCGCATTTTCCTTCATAAGTTCAAAAGGCGCTTCTTCCTCGATAATATCCGTCTTTCCGTCCGATGAAGTTACAAGTGCGGATAATGTCACCGTGCCGCTTACAGACAGCTTTCCGTCCTCCATGACCTTTGCAGCAGTCTGGGATGGTCTGCCCCACGCCGCACATACTCCCGTCAGCTCGCCGTTTTTGTAATCCAGCGATTTTTTCACCATAAGGCTGTCGCAGAATTTCACGGGAGCGCTCATTATCTTAACATTTGTTACAGCAGGCTCGCAGCAGTACATCGTAGAAAATGCGTCGCAGACTATCTCGGCAGATGAAGTTTTCACCGCCTCGCAGCAGATAAGCAAGCCCAGTTCGCAGCTGACAAGCTTCGGTTCTCCCTCACTGTCGGGGACAGGAGTCATATCACAGCAGGTAACAGCGACCTCGGCACCGCATTCGTAACGTTCATCAATGCCGTCCATATCAATTATCTGCGAAAAGGGCTGAGTGAACTGCATGGCTTCCAGCCCGCAAAGACCGTCCTTAACACAGCTGTAAAGCAGTTCAACGGACGCCTCGCCCTTCACAATAAGCTTGTTTGCAATGACCTTGCAGTCGGTGGACGTTACGGCGGCATCACACATAAGTATGTCCCCGATAGGCGGCTTGGAGATACCTAGGTCATATTCCTCGCTGACGGTAATGTGCTTTGACCCTCTGATAACGTCCGAAACGAACGTCACAGGCAGCTTTTTTGTCTGCACACCCATTCCGAAAATATCGCTGATAACATCGCAGCCCGCCTCGTCCGTCACCGTTATTTTCACGGAAACCGCACCCCTGATGTCCAGCCGCTTCTTATTAACCGCCCGACAGTTTATGTAATCGGCAGACGGTTTCAGCGTGACCTTGGGCGATTTCGGACATCTGCCTAAATCGGCGGTTTTCGTGTAGATAAGCTTCTGCTCGGCTGAATGCACCGCTTCACTTTCCTCGCTGCAATAAAGCACCCTCACGCAGATTGAAAGCTCGTAAGTAAGCCGTTCGCCGCTGATGTTGTAAGACAGTATCCTCGGTATCGCCATACATTTTACAATTCTGAAAATATCGGGGCAATAGTCGGGCAAGGTGTAATCAAGCTCCGCCGACTGCTCCTGAACGCCGCTAAAAATAGTTTCACAGGCAGAGATCATCTCTCTGTTGGTTTTCAGATCCATATTTTCCTCCTTATCCGCAGGACAATTCGTCCGCAGTTTGTTCTTGGTATTAAGTATATTCGGAGGGTATGGCTTGTATGCTTAACTGTATTATGTTTTTGATACGACCTGTTCCTCGGTAAGACCGAGTGCAATAAGATCTTCCTTTTTCATGGGAAAAATATCTCCTTTCACTAAAAAAATGGTATAAAAAATGCACCTTCGGTATTTCCCGAAGATACAATTTTATGCTATGTAATGTAGGGGACGGGTTTTCCGTCCCGCAGGTATCAGCCCGAACGTATGAAATAAAAACACATATAAAACAGCGTTTTAACGGTCATTCCTCACCGTTTCCGAGCCTGTTTTCAGCCGTAATAAAGCTTGCCGTTCCGATCATAGCCTGAGTGATCTCCAGCATTTCGTCCGACTCCACACACTCCTCGAATTTCTCCGAGAGCTTTTTCAGATGGTTGGACATTATTTCGTTTACTTCTTCATTTTTCATCATATCACCCCCTTAAAGGCAAAATTTTAAGCACCCTGCTTTTGTGCAAGGTGCTTACTTCGTGAAGTGTTTGCAATTTTGACAAATATCCTTCCAATTATCCTTTTTCTTAAATATGTCGGGAATGTTCTCATCCTTAACATCACGATTTTCCATACAATCAACACAAGATATTTCCTTATCAATTAATGGACATAAAACCTTATCTTCCATTTTGCTTTAAAACCTCCAATGCTTCTAATATATTTTCTGAAAATTCATCTTTTGAAAAAGCTGTTCTAATTTCATTTGTTTCCAAATTTACATATGCCGCTCCAATATCACTGTAAAAATTCAAAAATTGACCTTTCCAGCGTTCTGCGGAAAACTTGGCATTTAATATAAATGACTTGGCTTCTTCAATTGAAACGTTGTGACCTCGTTCCGAAATATGGTTGCTGTCAAATGTAAGTAAATCTATATTTATCTTTTTTGCGGGTATATGTATTTCACCGGATATGCCTAATTCCTTTATTTCTTTAATTATACCATTTAATTTTGCTTTGTCAAGTTCATTTTTATTCGCCCAAACCGCCTTCCCCGATACACTCCTTCCAAACCCGTCCACCCGAACACGGGAGTTATCGGGCAGCAGTCCCGAAGCCTTCAAATGCTCCGCCAGCTTAGCCTCACGCCGCTTCAAAACAACGGCTTTTCGCTGAAATTCACGGTCAAGCTTCTGTTTAAGAGCATCATCGTCCGAAGCCGCAGAACGGGAAGCGTCCAAAGCCGCCAGCTCACGTTTTGACTGACGGATAGCACGTTCATACGCCCTCTGCTTCTGAGTGTCACGGTAAACCTTGTCATTTTCCTCTTTGGAAAAAGGCACACCCACAGGCTTAGAAAGTCGCTCGAAATATGGGTAAAATTTTGGTTTACCTCATAAATAAAGCACCCTGCCTTTTTGCAAGGTGCTTAGTCTAACAAATTATTCCTCCTTTGATATTGCATTTGAAAAACGTAAATTTTGTTTTCAATCAACCTATTATTTCTTTTCGATTTTAGAAAAATTTTCGTTGAGTTTTTTAAGTTCATTTGCAATTTCATCGGTTTTAGCCGAAATGTGAACAACCGACAGGATAAGAATGATTTGAATTAGCCCGATAAGTATCAAAGCTATTGCATATCCGCTATCAACACCTAACATATTTTTTCGCCTCCTTTCAAGGAAAAATCCTAATTTAATAATTTATAACTATTTCCATTTTTGATATACCAAAATATTATAACATCATAATAAACCTAAAAAATTCTAATGTCAACACGCTATCTTCCCAATGTCCCAATACACGGACAATAAAAGCAAAAATTACTTTTTTGTTCAATTCGCAAACCAGAATTATCTAATATCCGTATATACAGTAGGCATATCCATAATGCCATTTCCCGCAAAAGATTATGTATAAATTATAAATTTTTGCAAACCCCCTTGAAATGTTTTGGAATATGTTATATAATGTAATCAGTTCGCAAGGCATATCTGCCGATGTTGAAGTTGAAGAGTGTAATCGTTTACACAATATATCATTTAGGAGGATATACGCAATGAAATTTGCAGACGGCTTCTGGCTCAATCAGAAAGGCTATGAGGTAAACTACACCGCACAGCCCTATGAGATCAAAACAACAAAGAATTCCATCAACGTATGGGCAACAGCTCAGTACATTCAGAACAGAGGAATGACCCTCGGCGGTCCCTGCCTGGACATTACATTTTCATCTACCGCAAAGGACGTTATCAAGGTAACTATCGACCACTACAAGGGTGCTTTGGACAACGCTCCCAAGTTCGAGCTTGACGAAGATCAGGGCTACACCCCCGAGATCACCGATGACGGCGAAAATATGGTAATGGTATCGGGCAAGACAAAGCTTGTTATCAACAAATATTCCTGGAATATCGCATACTATTACGACGGAAAGAAGCTCACAGGCGGCGGCTGGAGAGCTACCACCGTTATCAACGAGAGCAAATTCAAGGTTTCCACAAGACTTGCCGAGCATCAGGACGATACCTTCTGGTCCTACCCTCTTGACGAGCGCAGCTCCTATCTGAGAGAGCAGCTTACACTGTCCGTTGGCGAGTGCATCTACGGCTTCGGCGAAAAGTTCACCACATTTGTTAAGAACGGACAGAATGTTGAGATCTGGAACTCAGACGGCGGCACCTGCTGCGACCAGAGCTATAAGTCTATCCCCTTCTATGTATCCTCCAGAGGCTACGGTATTCTTGTAAACTCCTCCGATAAGGTTTCCTTTGAGATTGCTTCGGACACCGTTTCCAAGGCTTCCTTTACCGTTCCCGGCGAGCATCTTGAATACTTCATTATCGGCGGTGAAAATCTCACAGAAGTGCTGTCCAACTACACAACCCTTACAGGCAAGCCCGCACTTCCTCCCGCATACACCTTCGGTCTGTGGCTGACTACCTCCTTCACAACCAAGTATGACGAGGAAACTGTTACCTCCTTTATCGACGGCATGGCTGAAAGAGATATTCCCCTCCAGGTATTCCACTTCGACTGCTTCTGGATGAAGGAATACGAGTGGTGCAACTTTGAGTGGGATACCCGTCAGTTCCCCGATCCTCCTGCAATGCTCAAGCGTCTGAAGGCTAAGGGTCTGGAGATCTGCGTTTGGATAAACCCCTACATCGCACAGCGTTCCAAGCTGTTTGACGAGGGCAAGAAGAACGGCTATTTCATCAAAAATCCCGATGGAAGTGTATTCCAGGCTGATATGTGGCAGCCCGGTATGGCTATCGTTGACTTCACCAATCCCGCAGCTTGCGAGTGGTACGCTTCTAAGCTCCGTGCACTCTGTGAGATGGGTGTTGACTGCTTCAAGACCGACTTCGGCGAGAGAATTCCCACAAACGTTACCTATTACGATGGCTCCGATCCTATCGCAATGCACAATTACTATACATATCTCTACAATAAGACAGTATTCAACGTTCTCAAGGAATACTACGGCGAGAACAAGGCTTGCCTGTTTGCAAGAAGTGCAACCGTCGGCGGTCAGAAGTTCCCCGTACACTGGGGCGGCGACTGCTCGGCAGAGTACACCTCTATGGCAGAAACTCTCAGAGGCGGACTTTCCCTCTGTCTGTCCGGCTTCGGCTTCTTCAGCCACGATATGTCGGGCTTCGAGGCAACCGCAACTGCCGACATTTACAAGAGATGGGCTGCTTTCGGTCTGCTGTCCACACATTCCAGACTCCACGGAAACTCCTCTTACCGTGTGCCCTGGCTCTTTGATAAGGACGGTTCCACCGAATGCGTTGACGTTCTCCGCTTCTTCACCAAGCTCAAAGGCCGCCTGATGCCTTATATCTGGTCACAGGCTATCAAGACCCACGAGGTCGGCGTTCCTATGATGAGAGCAATGGTCATCGACTACGCAGACGACCCTGCTTGCCTGTTCCTTGACAGACAGTATATGCTGGGTGACAACCTGCTTGTTGCTCCTATCTTCAACGAGGAAGGCACAGCTGAGTATTATCTCCCCGCAGGTCAGTGGACAGATATTATCAGCGGCAAGGTTTACGAGGGCGGCAAGTATTACAACGAAAAGTACGACTACTTCTCTCTCCCCTGCCTTGCAAAGCCCAACAGCATTATCGCATACGGTGCATTCGAGAAGAATTTCGAGTATGACTATCTCACAAACACCGAGTTTGTTATCTACGGTCTGGAGGATGGCAAGTCTGCTTGTGCTTCTATCTATGACACCGAAGCAAACAAGGTATTCGATCTGACAGCTTCCCGCAGCGGCGACACCGTTGAGGTAACCTATACAGCTACCGACAAGCCCTTCAAGGTAACTGTATTTGGCAAGGATACCGTTGAGGTCAACCCCACCACAGGCGGCAAGGTTATCATCAAGCTGTAATTTTTCCGACTGAATTTTTTTGATCGCCCCGCATTTTGGAAGATTTGCGGGGCGGTTTTCGTTGCCGTTGACTTTGAGTAAATACTATAATATAATGAAATAGACAGTTTTAAATTAAATATTGATTAACGACGGCTGCGGAGTACAGTATATATCGTAAGTAGGAGTAATAAACAGCATGGGAAAACAAATAAATTACTATATTGGATATAAAGAGTTTTTATTAGTTGCGCAAGCTGCTTTGGATAATGGATGCGTAATTTATCGTAATTCTTTTAATAATGGAGAATGGCAGCTGTCAAGCGGAACTGACATAAAGATTATAAATGAAAAATGCAATAGTTATATTTTCTATTTGCCTAACACAAACGAATACATTCAAGGTTCTGACAATGCACGTCTGAATTCTATACAGGCAGGCTTCTCTATTCCACAAAATCATATTATTTATAAAAACAGGTTATATTTAGAAACCGGATTATATAATAAATATGGCGAATATATCTATCGGTCTGAAGAAATCACAAAAATATATAATAAATTAGTTTGTATTGTTAAGAAAATTGCTCCATATACGGAGGTTGAGCATTTCGTTTTGAATACACTTTATGAAGGACAAAAATTCAAATCAAAAAAATACATTACTGACGAATATCTTGTAATGGTACAAAATGAAGATTATATTTTAGGATAATAACTTCCAATTTAACTCGCTAGCAAATTGTAATATTATAAAAATAACCTGAGAAGAAAACAAAGATCTTCTCAGGTTATACTCATTTTACGCCAAACTGATTACTTAACAAGCGCAGTACGCTCAGTTTCATGCTTCTTGGGACGTCCCATAAGCCTCTTGATAGCTTCCTTCACCGAATCGCCGCTGAACAGCACCGAATAGCACTGCTCGGTAATGGGCATATTCACCCCAGCCTTGCGGGACAGCTCATAAGCTACCTTGGTACAGGTGTAGCCCTCGACTGTTCCCACCTGCTTGACAGCCTCCTCGGGAGAAACGCCCTGTCCGATGAGAATTCCTGCACGCCTGTTGCGGCTGTGCATACTGGTACAGGTCACAATAAGGTCACCTATGCCCGTAAGCCCAGCAAATGTTTCGGTTTTCGCACCCAAAGCCGTTCCGAGAGATGCTATCTCGGAGATGCCTCTTGTCATAAGCGCAGCCTTTGTGTTGTCGCCGCAGCCCAGACCGTCGATTATTCCCGCACAGAGGGCGATAACATTTTTCAGCGCACCGCCAAGCTCGCAGCCCACAACATCGTCATTGAGATACACTCTGAATGTTTCGTTGGACATTACCGACTGAACATAGCTTGCCTTTTCGCTGTCCGCAGACGCAGCAACTACCGTAGTCGGCATTCCGATTGCAACCTCCTCGGCATGGGACGGACCGCTTAATACTACCGTTTCCGACTGCGGTATTTCCTCATTGATGACCTCGCTCATTCGTTTGAATGTGCCGTCCTCAAGACCCTTTCCCGTGTTCACCACAGCCATATCCGCCGTAACATAGGGCGAAGCAAGCCTTGCGACCTTTCTTACAGCGCCCGTGGGAATTCCGAAAATAACCATTTCACTTCCCGTAATACAGCTGATGTCGTCCGTAAGCTTTATGGAACTGCTTACCTTCACGCCCGGCAGCTTTGCCTTGTTTTCGCCGTCACGAATGATGTCGTCAAGCTCCTGACGGAACGCAGACCATACCGTAACATCATTTCCGAATTTGTCAAGCATAACAGCCAGCGCAAGCCCGAAGCCCCCCGAGCCAAGAACAGTGATCTTTGCCATTAAAAATCCTCCCCGATCAATTTTCCTTCTTTTTCTGTCCGAATTTATTTTCAGTGCCATTTTTCAAACGCTCAATATTTGAACGGTGCATATATATCAGCAAAATTCCCGTAAGCGCAACAAGTCCCGTATGTAAAAGGCAGGTGTTAAGCGGCATCTGCTTGATGAAATAATGAGTGCAGAAGGTTATTATGGGATATGCAATAGCCGCACTGATAGATGACACCGAAACATATCTCGTAATAAACAGCACCAGCGCAAAAAACGGTATAACAATGCAGAAAGTCATCGGGTCAACTACAATGAGAATTGAAGAAGCGACCAGCACTCCCTTTCCGCCCTTAAAACCGTAGTATATGGGGAAAATATGTCCGAGAATAGCCGCAAATCCCGCAATATAGCCAACGACCAGCCTGTCGAACGCACCCTCGCCCATTATCATGGTAAACGCAAGAATACTCAGCAGAACGGCGATAATTCCCTTTCCCAGATCGCCAATAAGTGTCAGCAACGCAGGAAATTTACCGTAAACTCTGAGAGTATTGGTAAGACCTGCGTTCTTGCTGCCGTAATCCCTGATGTCCTGATGCTTAAGCAGCCTTACAACGATTATAGAGGAATTGCAGCTGCCCAGCAGATAGGAGATAACCAGAGTTATCAAAGTTGAAATTATAAACTTAGCTACCATAAAATCAAGCCTTTCGGTATAATAAGCGCAAACAGAATTATGGAGTAAAAACGCCTTAAATCAATGAGCGCTTAGTATTTTAATCATCGTTTCTGTCACGTTCCCTGATGACAAATCTTACGGGAGTACCCTCCAGCCCGAAGGTTTGTCTTATCTGATTTTCGATATACCGCTGATAGGAGAAATGGAAAAGCTCCGCACGGTTTACGAAAATAACAAACGTCGGCGGCTTGGTGGACGGCTGAGTCATATAATAGATTTTCAGCCTTCTGCCCTTGTCGGAGGGGGGCTGAACTCTGGTTGTTGCGTAAGCCAGCACATCGTTGAGCGTTCCCGTGGAGATACGCATGGAATTCTGAGCGTTGACCTCGTTTATCATTTTAAACAGCTTGTCAATTCTCAGACCCGTTTTTGCAGAAATAAACACAAATGGCACATAGGACATAAAGCTGAAATCCTCTTTAAGCTTCTTGGTGAACTCGTCCATAGTGTTTGAATCCTTTTCGATAGCGTCCCACTTATTTACCGCAACGATACAGCCCTTGCCCTGCTCATGAGCGTAGCCGGCGACCTTTGAATCCTGCTCGGTAAATCCCACTTCGGCATCGATAACGATAACGCAAACGTCCGAGCGGTCAACAGCCATATATGCTCTCAGCACGCTGTAATGCTCGATTTTTTCAAGTATCTTTGACTTTTTTCTGATACCCGCCGTGTCGATGAACACGTACTTTCCGTCCTCATTTTCGATAACGGTATCGGTAGCGTCACGGGTAGTTCCCGCAATGTCGGAAACGATAGCACGCTCCTCTCCCGAAATTCTGTTGATAAGCGAGGATTTTCCCACATTCGGCTTACCGATAACGGCAACCTTGATATATTCCTCGGAATACTCTTCCTCTTCCTCCTCCGGGAAATACTTGAAAACCTCATCAAGCATATCTCCCGAACCGTGACCGTGAGCAGCCGAAACCGCAACGGGATCACCCAGTCCGAGATTGTAAAACTCATAAAATTCGGGAGGAGGCTCACCAATACTGTCGCACTTATTCACGCAAAGGACAACGGGCTTTCCGCTTTTCTGGAGCATTGCCGCAACGTCATAGTCGCTGGCAGTAACACCGCTTTTCAGGTCGGTCAGAAAAACAATAACGTCCGCCTTTTCGATAGCAAGCAGAGCCTGACGCCTCATCTGCTTTAAGATCACATCTTCGGAATTCGGCTCGATACCTCCCGTATCCACAAGCATAAATTCACGGTTGCGCCACTCGCATTTTGAGTAAATTCGGTCACGGGTAACGCCCGGGGTGTCCTCAACTATTGAGATACGCTGTCCCACAAGCTTGTTGAACAGGGTGGATTTTCCCACGTTGGGGCGTCCCACAACGGCAACAACGGGCAATGCCATAGAAATCATCTCCAATCACTTTAAACGAAATATCCTCAATACCAATCCCTCATTAAAGTTTAAACAAAAAATCTGCACAAAACCCATAAACGCAAGCTTTTGCTTGATTTTTTGTCCACTTTATAATCTGGAATTGGTATCAGATATTCCGACTATATTATCGAAAAGCTTTGCTCCGTCCTGGGGAGTAAGCTTGATTTTCACATTCAGTTTCTTTTCCAGCTGCGCTACTGTCATATCGTCGAGGAAGATGTCACTTCCACGCATAACCATGGACTCGGAAAGCAAAAGTGTTCCACCCAGCTTTTTACCTAACAACTGTTCGGTAAGATCCTGTCCCGTCAGCAGACCTGTCACGGTAATAGTATCTCCGAAGAAATTGTTGATTATTTTGTAAACACAGCAGCTAAGTCCGGGATATTTTTCCTCCGCAGATCTCGCCAATTCGCTTATAAACTCATAAGCCGCCGCACCTGTCGCAATGGACACATTCCGCAGCTTATGGGGAATTGCGTCTATCTCCTTCATACGTCGGGAAAACTCGTCCTCCAGCGAACGCAGCATTCCAACGCCGTTTTCATACTGAGGATAGTCCTCGTAATAATCGTTATCGGGAATTGGCAGCCCTGCCGTCAGATAAAATTCATCGGCGGGGAAAACCAGACGTGTCCCGAAGTCTTTCAGGAACTTCTGCTGATATTCCTCAATAACCCTGATAGTTTCGGCGGCACCGTCCTTGTCAAACAGCTTTAGCGGATACAGTCCCTCACGGAATTTCGTAAGGCCAACAGGAACCACCGCAACGCTTTTTACCGCTGGTGCCAGCTTACCCAGATCATCGAGTGACCTTTTCAGCTCGTCACCGTCATTCAGCCCGGGACAAAGCACTATCTGACAGTTCATACCGATGTCCGCATCAGCCAGCCGTTTGAGATATTTCAGCTTCTCCCCCGCAAAACGGTTATTCATCATTTTGCAGCGCAGCTCGGGGTTAGTGGTATGCACGGAAATGTTGACGTTCAGGTGCATATCAATTATCCTGTCAATATCCTCGTCCTTCATATTTGTCAGCGTAACATAATTTCCCTGTAAAAAGGACAGCCTTGCATCGTCGTCCTTAAAATAAAGCGTTTCCCTCATTCCCGGAGGCATCTGGTCGATAAAGCAGAACACGCACTTGTTGGTGCAGCTTTGCTTATTGTCCATCAGAAAGGACTGAAACTCCATTCCGAGGTCATCATATTCGCTCTTGACGATCTTCAGCGCAATATGCTTATCTCCCCGCTTTAAAACGAGGACGATTTCCTGTTCAGCCGAATAAAACATATAATCAAGAACGTCCCGAATACCGTGACCGTTCACCGAAACGAGCATATCGCCTTTTCTGACGCCTGCGCAGTAAGCCGCAGAATTTTTTACAACGCCTGTTACCTCTACCGACATAAAACCTCCAAAAAAAAGAGGAGGATTGCTCCTCCTCTCAGCTTTGAGGAAGCGATAAATTATGCTTCCTTCTTCTTGATTACCTCAACGCCCTTATAGAATCCGCAGTTCTTGCAAACCTTATGAGGAGCGGTCAGCTCTCCGCAGTTTGAGCATCTGGAAAATGCAGGAGCATCCAGCTTCCATACAGCGGAACGTCTTTTGTCACGTCTTGCCTTAGAGACTTTTCTCTTTGGTACTGCCATTATTCAGCACCTCCTTATCTTTAATTAACCATTACAGTTACATTCATGATCGTTCAAATTTGTTCCGCAGTGACAGCAAAGTCCCTTGCAGTCCTCCTTGCAGAGCATCTTTGACGGCAGCGACAAAATAATGTCAGAAACCGCAAGCTCGTCCAGTTCCAGCTTATCGTCCTCGGTAACAACATACTCATCATTATCCTCGGAATTGAGAGAACGGACAAGTATATGCTCGAAGGTGAAAGCATATTCCCTTTCAAACTCGCTCAGACATCTGTCGCACTCGGCTTTAAGAAGCACCTTTACGGAATAGGTGAGTGTAACTATCCCTGCACGGTTGACGACCTCAGCCGAAACAGATATAGGGGCTGAAAACGCATAGCCTTTAACATAATCAAGGCTCTCGGGCGAGATCGAGTAATCGGCAGTAAGCTTTTCACCAATGATCTCATAAATCTGTTTTAAATTCAGAACCATAATTCTCCCCTAAAATATCACAAATTACATTCTACCACAAAAATGTGTCGTTGTCAAGAGGTTTTAGACAATATATTTTTTAATGTAATCGGGAAGGTCAGCAGAATCGGCAGAAACTGTGAATACCAGCTCTACATCGCTGCCGGAAAGATTGTCCAGCTTAACCAGCATATCAGCCAGAGCATCGAAATCCTGACCGCCGATCTTAAGGATAGAATCAACGAATACTTCCTTAATATCGTAGTTGCCTGCCAGCATACCTGCAACAAAGCCATAGAACTTATCGTAGCTGTCAACGCCGTAATGCTCACTGTCAACCAGTCTTACGCTGTGGTCAATGTCATATGTAAGCTTTGCGCCCTTTTCGATACAAACAACGTTACCGCTTGTATTCTTAACGGCTTTATTAATCATATCCATCAGTATCTTTGTTTTGCCTGTTCCCTTTTTACCTGTGATAAGTTTTAACATATAAAACACTCCATTTCCGCCGTGAGGCTTCTGTTTTTATGGGGTATCCCCTGTATAAAATGCGCTGAGCGCACAAATACCGAATTAGTTGAGCTTAGCTTCGAGAGCAGCCTTCTGGTCCTCATAGCCGGGCTTGCCGAGAAGAGCGAACATATTCTTCTTGTAGCTTTCAACGCCGGGCTGATTGAAAGGATTAACGCCCAGCATATAGCCGCTGACTGCGCAAGCCTTTTCAAAGAAGTAGATGAGGTAGCCGAGGCTCTTTTCTGTGGTATCCTCAAGCTCCAGAATAATGTTGGGAACTCCGCCCTCGGTATGAGCGAGCACCGTTCCCTCGAATGCCTTTCTGTTTACAACGGACATATTCTGATTTGTCAGGAAGTTAAGTCCGTCGAGATTCTCGGCATCGTTCTCCAGGAAAATATCGGTCTTGGGCTTCTTGATGTCAACAACTGTTTCAAACATTACTCTTGAACCGTCCTGAATGAACTGTCCCATAGAGTGGAGGTCTGTGGAGAAGATAACGGAAGCAGGGAAAATACCCTTGTTATCCTTGCCCTCACTCTCACCGAAGAGCTGCTTGAACCACTCGTTCATCATAGTGAAGGAAGGCTCATAGGAAACGAGCATTTCAACGCTTTTGCCCTTACTGTAAAGAATATTTCTGATAGCAGCGTACTTGTAGCAGTCATTTGCGTCGAACTCGGCTGTAAAGTCATTCTGAGCCTGTCTTGCGCCTGCCATAAGAGCGTCGATGTCGCAGCCTGCAACAGCGATAGGCAGCAGTCCGACAGGTGTAAGAACGGAGAAGCGTCCTCCGACATCATCGGCAATAACGAAGGTTTCGTAGCCCTCTGTATCGGAAAGCTCCTTAAGAGTACCTCTCTTTGCATCGGTGGTAGCAAAAATTCTCTCCTTTGCACCCTCCTTGCCGTACTTGTCCTCAAGCAGCTTCTTGAAGATACGGAAAGCAAGTGCGGGTTCGGTGGTAGTACCGGACTTGGAGATGACATTTACGGAAATATCCTTGCCCTCGCAGAGAGAAAGCACTTCGCTGAGATGTGTGGGGCTGATGCTGTTGCCCACGTAGTAAATATCGGGTGTGTCCTTCTTAAGATTATTGTAAAGAGGTGACTTCAGAAACTCGATAGCCGCTCTTGCGCCGAGATAGGAACCGCCGATTCCGATAACGATGAGCACGTCGGAATTCTTCTTGATCTTTTCTGCAGCAGCCTTTATTCTTGCAAATTCTTCCTTATCGTAATCGGTAGGGAGAGTGAGCCAGCCGAGAAAATCATTTCCCTGACCGCTTTTGCTTTCAAGAGTGTTGGCAGCAAGCATAGCCTGAGCCTTGGCAGCCTCCATTTCGTGAGGAGCGATAAACTTCTCAAGATATTTTGTGTTAAGCTTTAAAGACATTTTTTATTCCTCCAATAAAAACTTCCTTACTTTAATTTTACTATAAAACCGTGAATTTTGCAAGATTTTTTGTAAACATTAATCCAAAACGGAGATTTTTGTAGATTTTATCTAAAATTCAAACAGATACTTTAGTAATCTTGACAATAAAAATCCTTGAGATTTTGCCTTGACATTGCTTTTCGCACGAATTTCGCCCCGATAGACCAAATTTCCGTCAAGATAATAGAACAGTTCCCCCAACTTATCCCCCGCCTTGACAGGTGCATAAACGTATTCCGGATATGCCGCATAGCCCTCAATCCGGCGTATTTTTCCGTTTGGGACGACTATCCGTATATCCTTGTCATACGCCGCCCTGACCTTTTCGGAAACTCCACCCTTAACTCTGATATAATCGGGAAAATCCTCGGGCGCTTCGGGAGTCACACAGGAATATGCCGAAAATCCGTGATCCAGCAGTTCTCTCGCCTTTGCAAACAGCGTATCCTTGTCGGGATAGCCCAGCAGAGCAGCCACAAACGCCTTCCCATCCCTCTCGGCGGACACGGCGGCACAGTATCCCGATTCCTCGGAAAAGGAATATTTCAGCCCCGTGCAGCCCTCATATGTTCGGACAAGACGGTTGGTGTTCACTATCTGAGTTTCGCCGTTTCTGACATAATCAAGGTATATGGAAAACACGGGCTTCACCGTTTCATGCCGCAAAAGCTCGCAGGACAGCAGTGCCATATCTCCCGCCGTGGAAAGCGAATTTCCCAGACCCGTTGAATCTGCAAAGCTTGTGCCCTTCATACCAAGCTCCGCTGCTCTGCCGTTCATAATCTCGGTGAATTTTCCCTCGGAGCCGCCCAGATTTTCCGCAATGGTGCAGGCTGCATCATTGGCATTCCCGGGAACTGCACCTTTAAGCAGGTCGTAAAGGGACATTTTCTCCCCCTCCACCAGCCAAATCTCCGCACCTTTAAGCGAATTGGCGTGTGCTGAAGCGGTCATTTTGCCGTCAAGAGATGCCTTGCCGTCCTCCACAGCCTCGGCGGCAAGCAGAGCAGTCATCAGCTTTGTAAGCGAACCACAGGACAGAACGGTGTCAGCGCCGCTTTCAAGTATGATAGTCCCCGTTTCGGCTTCGGCAAGGGCGAATGTGCCCTCGGTATCTTCGGCAGAAACGGTAAACGAAAAGGCGTTTATAAACAGCACAGCCGCAGCAGCTGCGGTAAATCTCAATTTCAAGGCGGACACTCCCCGTATTTTATTTACATTATCTTATGCAGACAATACATCAAAAATACAAGGAAAAACCGCCCCTTACCGGTTCGGCACTTGCGAGATACGCAAAAAGGCTTCCCCGTAGGAGCGGCGAAATTTAATTTTCCGGTTGATCAGTCAACGATGAAAGGCTTGATCTTAGCAAAGAACGCAGAAGCGTCATCAGTGTGAGCCTCCAGCGCAATAGGCTTGGAAAGGTCAAGGCTGAAGATACCCATGATGGACTTAGCGTCAACGGCATATCTGCCGGAGATAAGGTCAACATCATAATCGCACTGCGAAACGATGGAAACGAAATTCTTTACATCATTGATAGTACCCAGCATAACAGTTGTCTTTTGCATAAAACATACCTCCTGCGTTAAAAAACGTCTTATTTACCTTTCGGTACATCTATATAATACCAATAAAATCCGATTAAGTCAATAGATATTGCAAAAAAAATTTTTTTATTGTATAATGTAATAAGCGGACGGGAAGGTAAAATCCCGTCAATTGACATATTGTACAAAATAAGGATCACTTTTTTATGAACATTTACTTTTTTACCTTCGGCTGCAAGGTCAATCAATATGAAACCGAAAGCATACGGCAGTTACTGACTGCTGCGGGACACACTCCCTGTTCATCGGAAAATGAAGCCGGGCTGTTCGTTATAAACAGCTGCACCGTCACCCATTCGGGAGATAAGAAGTGGCTGAAGCTTATGCGTCGGCTTCGGCGGGAATATCCCGAAAGCATTATCCTGCTGACAGGCTGTTTCCCGCAGGCATTTCCCGAAAAGTCGGCGGAGCTTTCCGAGGCGGACATTATCTGCGGGACTAAAGATAGGAGCAGGATACCCGAACTTATCGAAAATTATCTCGCAAGCCGTTCCAAAACAGTTTCCGTTATCCCGCACAAGATCGGAGATGCTTTTGAGAATGCCGCAAACACGGAGTTTCACGGACACACCCGTGCCTTTGTGAAAATACAGGACGGCTGCGACAGATACTGCACCTACTGTATTATCCCCTATTCCCGAGGACATATACGTTCAAAGTCCCTCGATGTGCTGCGTTCGGAAGCGGAAGTGCTTGCGGCGTCGGGATATAAGGAGATAGTCCTTGTGGGGATAAATCTCTCCTTTTACGGTGCGGAGATGGGTATCAGGCTTGCTGACGCCGTGGAGCTTGTCGGCAGCATTGACGGCATCGAGCGTGTCCGCCTTGGCTCTCTTGAACCCGAGCTTATCACCGATGATGACATCAGAAGGTTTGCTGCGATACCGAAATTCTGTCCGCAGTTTCACATTTCCCTTCAAAGCGGCTGCGACAGGACGCTTAAAGCTATGAACAGGCATTACACATCAGCAGAATATTACGAGCTTGCCGAGAAGCTTCGGGCAACATTCCGCGACTGTTCCCTCACCACCGACATTATGACCGGCTTTCCGGGAGAAACGGAGGAGGATTTCGCAGAGTCGCTGGAATTTGTACGAAAGGTCGGATTTGCGGACGGACACATCTTTCCCTATTCTAAAAGAAGCGGAACCAAAGCCGCAGAAATGCCCGAGCAAATTTCCGAGGAAATAAAAAACCGTCGGGCAGCGGAAATGTCAAAAATTGTCAGTCAATCAAAGATTAAATTTCTGGAAAAACAAGTTGGAAATATTTACCCCGTATTATTTGAAAAAGAAAAATCTGTAAACTTTCATCAGGGGCATACCCCAAATCAGACTTTAGTAAAAATTTTTAGAGAAAATTCATCAAAAAGTTTGCGAAAACAGATTTTATATGTTAAAATAGAAGGGATAGAAAATGATCATGCCATCGGCAGGATCATAGAAAATATTTAAGGAGCGAAATTATATGCCAGTATTTCGTATTTATGTGGAAAAAAAGCCCGAGTTTGCTGTTGAAGCAAAGTCCTGTCTGAACGACCTGAAAACAGCCCTCAGAGTTGAAGGAGTGGAGAGCGTTCGTATTTTGAACAGGTACGATGCGGAGAAGCTTTCCGAGGAGGATTTCCGCTTTGCAGTTCCCACGGTTTTTTCCGAGCCTGCCGTTGACAGAGTGTATTCCGAGCTGCCCGAAACAGCCGAGGACGAGCGTGTATTCGCAGTGGAATATCTTCCCGGGCAGTTTGACCAGCGTGCGGACTCCTGCTCCCAGTGTATCCAGATCTTAACTCAGGGCGAACGTTCCGTTATCAGAAACGCAAGGATTTACATTATAAAAGGAAATGTTTCCGACGAGGATTTTGCCCGTATCAAGGCATATATCATTAACCCCGTTGAGAGCCGTGAAGCATCTCTTGAAAAGGCTGATACTCTTTCCGTTAAATATGACATTCCCGAAAGCGTTGCCACACTTATCGATTTCACTAAGCTTGATGAACGTCAGCTGGCTGAATTTGTTGAGAAATTCGGTCTTGCAATGGACCTTGACGACATCAAATTCTGTCAGGCATATTTTAGAGATACCGAGAAGCGTGACCCCACCATCACCGAAATAAGAATGATCGACACCTACTGGTCCGACCACTGCCGTCATACCACCTTCTCAACCATTATCGACAGCGCGGATTTCAATGCCGATTACATTCAGAAAACCTATGAAGATTACATCAATATCCGCAACGAAATGGGCAGAAGCGACAAGCCCGTTACCCTCATGGATATTGCAACTCTTGCCGCTAAAAAGCTGAAAAAGGACGGCGCTTTAAAGGATCTGGACGAGTCCGAGGAGATCAACGCCTGCTCCGTAAAGATAAAGGTCGATGTTGACGGCGAGCTTCAGGACTGGCTGCTGATGTTCAAGAACGAAACTCACAACCACCCCACCGAGATCGAACCCTTCGGCGGTGCTGCTACCTGCCTCGGCGGTGCTATCCGTGACCCGCTGTCGGGACGTTCCTACGTTTATCAGGCAATGCGTGTAACGGGTGCTGCAAATCCCCTTGTTCCCGTTGAGGACACCATAAAGGGCAAGCTTCCTCAGAGAAAAATAACCGTCGGTGCGGCTAACGGTTACAGCTCCTACGGAAATCAGATAGGTCTGGCAACAGGTCACGTTTCCGAGGTATATCACCCCGGCTATGTTGCAAAGCGTCTTGAGATAGGTGCTGTTGTGGGCGCTGCTCCCGCTGAAAATGTTGTAAGAGAAGTCCCCAAGCCCGGAGATATTATCATTCTCCTCGGCGGACGCACAGGACGTGACGGCTGCGGCGGTGCAACAGGCTCCTCCAAGTCCCACACAATGGCTTCTCTCGAACACTGCGGTGCAGAAGTACAGAAGGGTAATGCTCCCGAAGAAAGAAAGCTGCAGAGATTGTTCAGAAACCCCGAGGTCACAAAGATGATAAAGCGCTGCAACGACTTTGGTGCAGGCGGCGTTTCCGTTGCTATCGGCGAGCTTACAGACGGTCTTGTTATTGACCTGAATAAGGTTCCCAAGAAATATGACGGTCTGGACGGCACCGAGCTTGCCATCTCCGAATCTCAGGAGCGTATGGCTGTTGTGGTTGCTCCCGAAAATGCAGATAAATTCATTGAAGCTGCGGGCAAGGAAAACCTTGAAGCAACGATCGTTGCAGTTGCAGCCACAGAGCCCAGACTTAAAATGCAGTGGAACGGCAAGGTCATCGTAGACCTTTCCAGAGAATTCCTCAACTCCAACGGCGCAGAGAAGCACACCGACGTTATGGTGCAGCTCCCCGCAACAACTCAGCTTCGTTCCTACACCGACTGTGAGGACAGCTGGTACACACTTATGTCCAATCTGAATGTATGCTCTCAGAAGGGACTTGTTGAGCGTTTCGACTCCACTATCGGTGCGGGCACTGTGCTTATGCCTTATGCAGGAAAATATCAGCTCACACCTACTCAGGCAATGGCTGCAAAGATCCCCGTCCTCAAGGGCGAAACTACTACATGCTCAATTATGGGCTGGGGCTTTAACCCCTATCTGTCCGACAGAAGCCCCTATCACGGTGCAATTGCGGCAGTTATCGAATCTATCGCAAAGGTCGTTGCGGCAGGCGGAAGCTACAAGAACTGCTGGCTCACATTCCAGGAATACTTTGAAAGAACTCAGAATAATCCCTCACGCTGGGGCAAGCCTTTTGCTGCTCTGCTCGGCGCATTTAAGGCTCAGCTGGAACTCGGATGCGGCGCTATCGGCGGCAAGGACTCCATGTCGGGTACATTTGAAAATATAGACGTTCCCGCAACTCTCGTTTCCTTTGCGGTTTCCACAGCGTCCTCAAAGAGAGTAATGTCGGGCGAATTCAAGAAGGCGGGCAACAAGGTCATTCTCATCACCCCCGAATATGACGAAAACAAGCTTCCCGTATTCTCCAGCATAAGAAGCTGCTTTGAAAAGGTCGAAAAGCTCATTACTGACGGACAGGCTGTTTCCGTCTGGGCAGTTGGATTCGGCGGCGTTGCGGAAGCTATCGCTAAAATGTCCCTCGGAAACAAGATAGGTTTCCGCTTTGACAAAAAGCTGGACGACAGCAAGCTGTTCTATTCAAACTATGGCTCCTTCGTTGTCGAGCTGAACGGAGATCCCTTCACTGTTGAACAGGTCATCGGTGAAACCATAGACAGCTATGTTATCGACTGCATCGATTATGTCGTTGATATGAACAAAGCTCAGTCCGCTTGGGAGGATCGCCTTGAACCCATATTCCCCTGCAATATCAACGTTGGCAAGACCGAAGCTAAGAAGTTCACCTATGAGTATGCGGAAAAGAAAACCTCTTCTGTCAAGGTGGCAAAGCCCAGAGTTCTTATCCCCGTATTCCCCGGCACAAACTGCGAATACGACACCGCAAGAGTGTTCGAGCGTGCGGGTGCGGTGGCAGATGTGGCGGTTATCAAAAATCTGTCCGCTTCTGCTCTTGAGGACAGTGTAAGCTATGTTGAGAAGGCTATCAGAAATTCTCAGATAATAATGATACCCGGCGGCTTCTCGGGCGGTGACGAGCCTGACGGTTCCGGTAAGTTCATCACAGCATTCTTCCGCAACCCCCGTATTAAGGACGCTGTTCACGACCTGCTGGATAACAGAGATGGTCTTATGCTGGGTATCTGCAACGGCTTCCAGGCGCTTATCAAGCTGGGTCTTGTCCCCTACGGAAGGATCGTTGATATGACAGACGATTCCCCCACGCTGACCTTCAACACTATCGGCAGACATCAGTCTATGATGGTAAACACAAGAATTTCCTCCGTGAAATCTCCTTGGCTGGCAGGCTGCGAAACGGGCGATATTCACAGAATTGCTATTTCCCACGGCGAGGGACGCTTCGTTGCATCTCCCGAGCTTATCGAAAAGCTTGCCGCAAACGGTCAGATAGCAACTCAGTATGTTGATATGAGCGGCGCGACTACCCTTGACATTCGCTTCAATCCCAACACTTCTATGGAAGCTATCGAAGGCATCACCTCTCCCGACGGACGTGTTCTCGGTAAGATGGGACATTCCGAGCGTATCGGCATAGACGTATGCAAGAACGTTTCCGGCGAAAAGGACCAGAAGATCTTTGAAAGCGGAGTTAAGTATTTCAGCTAAAAGTAAAATACACATATTCAAACATAAAATGCCCCTGTTTCGAGAAATTCCCGAACCGGGGGCAATTTTTAACCGAAAATAACACCGTCAAACCGCTCAAAACCAATATTTACAAAAAGAAAATTGCGTATAAACTGTAAAAGTTAAAAAAAACCTTTGCAATTTGCTTTTTTTGTGATATAATATGTATGAATGCGGATTTTCCGCTGAATAAAATTAATGAGGTGACTGTTTATGAACGAAATGGAGCTTTATTCCCTCTGGTGCGAAAAGGCGGTTGACGACCCCGATCTGAAAGCTGAGCTTGATTCTATCAAAGACGATGCCGACGCTATTAAGGACAGGTTTTACCGTGACCTTGAATTCGGTACAGGCGGTCTGAGAGGCGTTATCGGCGCAGGAAGCTACCGTATGAATATTTACACCGTAAGACGTGCTACACAGGGTCTTGCGGATTATGTTAAGGAGGCTTTTGACAAGCCCTCCGTGGCTATCGCTTACGACAGCCGTATCAAGTCCGACGTATTTGCAAAGCAGGCAGCGTCCGTACTGGCTGCTAACGGCATAAAGGTTTACATCTATCCCGAGCTTATGCCTACACCTATGCTCTCCTTTGCTGTAAGAGAGCTGAATTGCAGCGCAGGTATTGTTATTACCGCAAGCCACAACCCCGCTAAGTATAACGGATATAAGGTTTACGGTCCCGACGGCTGCCAGCTCACACTTGAAGCAGCTGAGATAGTTCTCGGCAAGATAGAATCCGTTGATATGTTTGGCGGTGCAAAGGTCATCTCCTTTGATGAAGGTCTTGGCAGTGGAATGATCGAATTCATCTCCGATGCAGTTATCGAAAAGTATCTTAACAAGGTTTCCGAGCAAGGTATCCACACCGACCTGTGCGCTTCCAGCGGTCTGAAGGTCGTGTACACTCCCCTTAACGGTACAGGAAACAAGCCCGTAAGAGCTATCCTGAAGAAGATCGGCATTAACGATGTCACCGTTGTTCCCGAGCAGGAATATCCCAACGGAAACTTCACCACCTGCCCCTTCCCCAACCCCGAGATAAAGGAAGCTCTGGAGCTTGGACTCAAGCTTTGCGAGGAAGTTAAGCCCGACCTGCTGCTGGCTACCGACCCCGACGCTGACCGTGTAGGTATCGCTGTTCCCTCCGATAACGGATATGTTCTGTTCACAGGAAACGAAGTCGGCGCATTGCTCCTCGAATACATCTGCGCTGAGAGAACAAAGCTTGGCACAATGCCCGCTGATCCTATCGCAGTAAAGACCATCGTTACCACCGACATTACCAAGGCAATTGCCAAGGAATACGGCGTTAAGATAGTTGAAGTCCTCACAGGCTTCAAGTTTATCGGCGAACAGATCGGCTTCTTAGAGGCAAAGGGCGAGGAAAACCGCTATATATTCGGCTTTGAGGAGAGCTACGGCTATCTTGCAGGCTCTTATGTTAGAGATAAGGACGCTGTTGTTGCTTCTATGCTCATCTGCGAAATGGCTGCTTATTACAGAACAAAGGGCATTTCCCTGCTTCAGGCAAGAGAGAATATGTACAAGAAGTACGGCGTTTACACCCACACTCAGAAGAGCTTCACCTGCGAAGGCGTTACAGGTATGCAGCGCATGAAGGAGCTTATGAAGATGCTTCGTGAGGAAACTCCCAAGGAGATCGGCGGATTTAAGGTCACTGAGTTCTCCGATTATATCGCAAGCGTTACCGTAAACACCGCAACAGGCGAAAAGACCGCTATTACCCTGCCTAAGTCGGACGTTCTGGGATTTATTCTGGAAAACGGTGCAACCGTTATTATCCGTCCCTCCGGCACAGAGCCTAAAATCAAGGCTTACTACACCACCACCGGAACCACCAAGGCAGAAGCAGATGCTCTCGAAGCTAAGATCTCCGACAGCTTCCGTCAGATACTTGGTTTCTGATTTAAACTATAAGCTATAAAAAAAGAAAATCCTTGTCGGGCGTAATGCTCGGCAAGGATTTTTTGTTAATGTGAATTATCAGCTTTCGGGTTCGCCGTAATCATAACCCGAATACTCAAAAACATCATCGGTAATATACAGATCACCCGAATCGGACAGCAGCTCTGTTCCCCTGTTGGGATCGAGAAGCATTTTTATTGCACGGTGGTTAACGGTAACGGAAACGTCCGTATGATCGCCGCCGAACTCACCGTCCAGTGTCCAGGGCACAGCCTCTTCCGAAATAAACCTGGCATTTTTCGTCTTGAAGCAGTAGAAGCAAGGCGCACTCAACTCCCTGCGTATCAGATAATTGATGGTGTGCTGCAGCTCAATAAGCGTCTGGGGCATACGAATGAGAAAGCCCTCGTAAATGCCGTCGTCCATAAGCACATCATCAACGCTGAGCCGCTTCAAGCCGCCGACAGATTTGGAATTGGATATCATACCGAAAATAAAAGTGTCCTCTATCTCCATATCATCGGTGGTTATCTTCATTTTGTAGCCCTTTATCTCACCAAGACGCTTTACGCCCTCCATTATATAGGCAAGAGTACCGAAGATGTTTTTCAGCTGCTGGGAGGTCATATATGCAACGTCCGTAAATGCGCCGAATGCGGCTATATAGGTGAAATACCGGTCATTGAAGCCGCCGATGTCCAGCTGCTTCGGCTCGCCGTTTACGATACATTTCACCGCAGCGGGCATATACTTGGGAATACGCAGACTTGATGCGAAATCGTTTACCGTGCCCGCAGGGATATATCCCATAAGCGGACGATTTTCCTCGGGAATGGATAAGATGCCCCTGATAGTTTCGTTAAGCGTACCGTCACCGCCGCTGCAAACAACAATGTCGCTGTTGGGCGCTTCTCTCATAACAACGCTGTTAGCGTCCAGCACCGCCTGAGTGGGGTGTGCCAGAACATCGCAGCCCATTGCGGTAAAGGTGTCGATTATTTCCGCCAGATGATGCTTTATCAGACCTTTTCCCGAATGTGGATTATAAACAAAAAGCATTTTTTTCATAACAGGTCATGCCTCCCTAAAGAAGCATATCCTCCTTTCAACAGCGTGATTTATCAGGAAAAATCCACGTCAACGGTAATAACGCATTGACAGCGGCTGTCAGCGGTTTTTACAGCTTCCGAAACGTAAGCCGCCGCCTTATCCTTTTCCTGCTGGGTAAATTTACCCTTTAATACCAGGTCGAAAATCAGGTTGATGTTGTTTTCTCCGTCGGTAACTCTGAAATCGTGAATGGAATATTCGGGGTCGTATTCCTTTACAATGCCCTGAACCATTGATCTCAGCTCATTTGTCCTCTCGCAGTTTACGCAGACGGGGTCCATATGAATTACCATAAGCACGCCCGTTTCGTGAAATATTTTCTTTTCAACAGCGTCAATGGTTTCGTGAGCCGCCACAATATCCACATTATCGGGCACTTCGGCATGTGCGGAAGCAAATACCCTTCCCGGACCGTAATCGTGCACCATCAGGTCGTGAACGCCCGTTATCTCGTCCCCCGACATAATGATCTCACGCAGTTTTTCCACCAATTCGGGGGACGGCGGACCTCCAAGCAGCAGGTCGATAGTTTCCTTAGCCATACCGAAGCCGCCATAGATGATAAATCCCGCAACCAGCAGACCGATTATGCCGTCAATGCTGAATGGCAGAAAATGTCCGATAACAGTTGCCGCAATAACTGCGCTTGTGGAAATTACATCATTCAGACTGTCCCTTGCCGTAGCCTTCATCACCGAGGAAGAGATGGTTTTGGCTATGTAGCTGTAATAGGAGAACATCCACAGTTTCACCAGCACGGACGCCGCCAGAATACAGATAAGCGGCACGCTGAACGCCATTTCCGCGGGGTGAATGACCTTGTCCGCCGAGGTTTTCAGCAGTTCAAAGCCCACCAGCATTATAATGAACGAAACTATCAGCGAGGATATGTACTCAAATCTTCCGTGACCGAAGGGGTGTTCCCTGTCGGGTACGAGATTTGAAAGCCTAGCGCCGACAATCGCCACAAAACAGCTGCCCATATCAGAAAGATTGTTGAAGGCGTCCGACATAATGGCAACGCTTTTCATCATCAGTCCGATAGTCAGCTTTAACCCAAACAAAAACAGGTTGCAGATAATTCCCAGCATGCCGCCAAGAATGCCGTACCTTTCACGGACGGTCTTATCCTCGACGTTTTCGTAATCCTTTATAAAAATTTTGGCAAGATGCCGTATCATAAAGTCACCTCATATCGTATGAAAAATGGGCAATGTATGCTAAATATATAATATCGGAACAGGACGAAAAATATACATTGTCCGAACATTATTATATATCTAAATCGGCTGTATGTCAAGATTTTCCTACAAAAACTCAAATAAATCTCATCAAACAGTCACTAATTATTGTGTCAGCACGCCGGAAACAAATCCAGCATTTCTGTTATTTTCCCCCGAAAAGCCAGCGCAGTCTTTTCGTTGATTTTCGCTATATTTTCACAGCTAATGAAATCAGGAGAAAAATGCTGTTCAAAGGTTCTAATCTCGGATAATAAGCCGCTGTCCGAATATTTGCATTCCAGATTAAATACCGACCAAGACATAGATAAAAGTGATTCATCAGACAAGCATTTTTCAACATAAGTGTCATAAGAAAGCAATTCTTCATCGGTTTCAGCCATAAGAAGTCTGTTGTAGGAAGTTTCTATTAATTGAAGCTGTCTGTTTTTATCAAAAGTATAGCTTGAATAGTCCATCATAAAGCCCGAAAATTTACGATAATTACAGCATATATAAGCAGTGAGAGCGTTTGAAGAATAGGCTGTTATCTGCACTTTGTATAAAAAATGCCCGTTATCAAAGCTCAAAACCGCAATCCTATCGTCATCATATATTAAAACTTCAATATGACTCGGGCAGGAATTTTCAAACGCCATGCTTAATATCAGTTTATCGTTTTCATCATAACAATGCTCCGTATAATTACCGCTGACGGGTTTTCTTGAAAGCTTTGAAAAGGCTTTGGTCTTTTTGTGTGCAAGGACATCGCACAAATCGAAATTTATCGGATAAGAATCCACTTTGGAAATTACCTTCGTTTTTACCTTGCTTTTGCAGCTTTCAATTAAGCTGTCATATTCATTATGATATTTCAAGTAATATTCCCGAAAAAGCTCTTTTCCCTTTTTAAGGCGGTCTATATCTATCATAAACTATTCCCCGTCCCGATTAAAATAAAAAAGCTCGGGAAATCACCCCAAGCCCTGACAATTCCGTTACCCCGCAGAAAAAATTTCCAAGATGAAACGATATAGAAAAAACCCGAGAAAAACTCTCAGGCTTATCTTTAAATTGTGGGGTGGGAGATGGGTTTCGAACCCACGACCTTCGGGACCACAATCCGACGCTCTAACCAGCTGAGCTACACCCACCATATTGGCGCGCCATGCTGGATTCGAACCAGCGGCTTACTGCTTAGAAGGCAGTTACTCTATCCAGCTGAGTTAATGGCGCACATTGGAGCGGGTGATGGGAATCGAACCCACGCGACCAGCTTGGAAGGCTGGGATTCTACCATTGAACTACACCCGCAATATTTCTGCTTGAAAGAAAACTCTGCAAGCTTTTCTGCTTGAATTTGTTTATCTCTCTCAGCGACTCTATTATTATATCACAACCGGCTTGCTTTGTCAAGCTTTTTTCAGAAAAATATTTTAATTAACCTTTATACGATATTTCGTTAAAACAGGCAGCTGTCAGACAAAGACAGCCGTCTGTTTTCAAACGAAAAATTACTTTGCAGTAACGGTTATCTCACCGTTATCGGCAGAAAGCTCAATAGTTCCAATGCCCTTATCCGAATCAATGATAAGCTGAGCCGTTTTATCCTCAACATCTGTGCGGATAACACGTCTGATGTCCCTTGCACCGAACTTGCCGCCGTAGGACTTCTCGGCAATAGCCTCCAGCGCCGCCTTGTCATAGCGAAACGCAATGCCCTTTTCCAGGAGAGGTTCCTTCATTTCGTCAAGCATAAGAGCAGCAATATCGCAGTAATTCTCCTTGGTAAGGGGATCAAATACAACTACCTCGTCAATACGGCTGAGAAATTCGGGACGGAGGAACTCGGACAGTGCCTTCATCGCCTTTTCCTTGGAGATCTCCCCTGCCGTCTTGTTAAAGCCAACGCCTGTGCTCTTATCGGTGGAGCCTGCATTTGATGTCATAGCGATAATAGTGTTCTCAAAGCTTACGGAACGCCCCTGTGCGTCGTTTATCTTTCCCTCGTCAAGTATCTGGAGGAGAATGTTCATCACATCGGGGTGCGCCTTCTCTATCTCATCAAACAGAACAACGGAGTAAGGCTTTCTTCTGACCTTTTCGGTCAGCTGACCTGCCTCGTCATAGCCAACATATCCCGGAGGTGAACCGATAAGTCTGGAAAGCGAATGTTTCTCCATATACTCGGTCATATCTATCCTGATAAGCGGGTCATTTCCGTCAAACAGCTCCTGCGCCAGCACCTTGACAAGCTCGGTCTTTCCCACACCCGTAGGTCCCACGAAAATGAACGAAGCGGGACGGCGTCGCTTTGAAAGCTGCACTCTTGTACGCTTGATAGCCTTGCTTACAGCCTCAACCGCCTTATCCTGACCGATAATGTGCTTTTTAAGCTCCGTTTCAAGGGAAGCCATCTTCTTGTACTCCGACTCTGCCACCTTTGCAGCGGGAATTCCCGTCCAAAGCTCTATTACCTTTGAAATATCGGTTTCCGTAACATACAGCTCGGCAATTGCCTTTTCAAGTTCGGAAAGCTTCTCCTCTTCCCTGCTTATCTCGCCCTTGATCTCCGCCAGCTTTGCATAATCGGGCTCGGAAGCGTCCTCATAGTCCTTCTGCTCATTGCGAAGCTTCTCCAGATTTTCCGCCGTGCTGTCATAGTCGGACAGTTCATCGCTTCTGATACATCTGTATGCACAAGCTTCATCAAGCAGGTCGATCGCCTTATCGGGCAAAAATCTGTCGTTGATATATCTCTCGGATAACACCGCACAGCGTCTGAGCAGCTCGTCGCTTATCTTTACACGATGATGCTCCTCGTAATATTCCCTTATACCAAGAAGAACGCTGTAAGTATTTTCAACGGTAGGCTCGGGAACGGTAACAGGCTGGAAACGTCTTTCAAGGGCACTGTCCTTTTCGATATATTTGCGGTACTCATTAAAAGTAGTCGCACCGATGACCTGCACCTCACCTCTGGAAAGAGCGGGTTTAAGGATATTTGCGGCATTCATGGAGCCTTCGCTGTCGCCTGCACCTACAAGGCTGTGCACCTCGTCGATAAACAGTATTATGTTGCCCTCTGCCTTGACCTCTTCGATAAGCCCCTTTACACGGCTCTCAAACTGTCCTCTGAACTGTGTTCCCGCAACCAGAGCCGTAAGGTCAAGCAGATAAAGCTGCTTATTTTTCAGCCTGAACGGGACATCTCCCGAAACTATCTTCTGAGCAATGCCCTCAACAATAGCAGTCTTGCCGACACCCGGTTCACCTATCAGACAAGGATTGTTCTTCTGTCTTCGGCTGAGTATCTGGATCGTGCGGGCGATCTCCTTTTCTCTGCCGATTATCCTGTCAAGCTCGCCGTCCGCAGCCTGCTGAGTAAGATTTGTGCAATAGGTTTCGAGGAACTTGCCCTTTCCCTTTTTGGAACTGTTAGGATTGGGACGACCGCCCATTTTCGGGGATACAGGCTCTGCGTCCTCACCGTTGTCCTGCCTGCGGTTAGCGGAAAATGCACTTCCGAGATGTCCCAGACTGTTCTGTATACCGCCCAGCATATTCTGTATAAACGGCGGGATAGCACCCGTGCCGCCTCTTTCAAAGGAATCCCCGTCACCCATATCGAAATCATCGGAGAATTCTGTCATTTCATCCGCAAACTGCTCGATCTCGTCATCGGTGATACCCATCTGGTCCATATATTCCTTTACCTGCGGGATATTCAGCTCCCTTGCGCAGACAAGGCATAATCCCTCGTTTTTCTTTTCTTCGCCCTGAATAGCAGAGATAAACACCACAGCTGTTCGTTTCTTACATCTTGTGCAAAGCATATGATCCTCCAAATCCCGCCCTCGGTATTACGAAAGCGAAAAATAATATATATACCTGTAAAAAACAGTATTGTCGATAGTTTCGGTGTTGACAAACGGGATAATATTTCCGCTGAGCCCGATAATTATCCTTAGAAGTGCGGTCAACAACGCCAGATACAAGCCCGCTTCAATAAGCCCCGCAGCGCCGCCGAGAACGGTGTTTGCCGTACCCACCAGCGGTATTTTCTTGACAGCCGAGCTTGCCCTCGAAAGCCTGCGGACTATTGTCATAGCCGCTCCGAATATAACGAAAAACAAAAGCGACCGAAGCAGATAGACCGCCTCATACCTGATAAAATTCTCCTCGACATAAGCCGCCGCCTCGGCAGGCTCGCCCAGCACCGAACGGAGCAGCTTATCCCCCGTATCCTCATCGGCTGACGGAAGAATTCTCGGGACGACAATATTGGTCAGCTCTTTTAGTTTAGCATTAATTTCCTCTTTCGTCAATCCCGTTTTAGAATTTTCGGGAATATACTTTAAAATTTCATCGGCAATATCGCCGTTTTCGGTACTGTTTACCCTATCTATAAAGTCATCTATCTCCGAATTGTCGGCATTATAACCGTATTCTGCGATAATTGATCTAATTTTTTCCTTGATACTGACGCTTGCCTCGGTTATCTCCTTCTCAATAGCGGACGTTATAGGCTCTTTCAGATAGCCGTCATACAGCTTCGGGGCTGCCGCACGGCTTATAAACAGCGCCGCCGCAAAGCAGATAATATACCCGAAGAACATGACCATCATCTTGACAAAGCCCTTATTTGCCCCCGCAGCCGCACATATCACTATTATAAGTGCCGCAACAGCATCATAGACAAGTGCAGGACTAAACTCCAAAGCAGTCCCTCCCAATTAATATTAACCCGAAAAATCAATTCGGTTTATCTCGTCATAGCCCAGCAGATATATATAACCTCCCAGCTTGACAAAGCCGTCATATTCATCGTCCAGAAAAACGCCTGCGCCCTCTGTGCCGTCGGCGTTATAAGATGATATTCCGGAAGACGTCAATATATAAGCTGTTGTTCCCTCAACGGTAATGTCCTTTGCGATACCGTTGACATTAAGCTCGTTGACGCTGTTGTCTGAGTTATTTATCAGCTTGAGAACCGTTCTTCTCCGCTCCTGATTTTCAAAAATGAGCGCAGTCAGCTCCTTTGAACTGTCAAAGTCGATAAGAGTGTTTTTGTATTCAACTGAGGTCTTATAATTGCCGCTTTCGTCGAAAAATGCGCACATATTGTCACCGAACATCAGCTCTCCGCCTTCCACGGAGCATGTGGACATCGCCATGGTGCTGATAGTATCGGAAACCCACACAGAATCTCTCTCGCCGTATCGGTAACGTGTCATCTGGGAAACCAGCTCTCCCCCCGACGCACCGAGAGTTGTGACAACTATACCGTCGTTATTCTCGGTAAACGACACATCAATAATACGCCTGTCATTGGCAGTAAGGCTGAATATCAGCTCACCGTTCTGGTCAAAAACCGAAAGCTGCGACAGCGCCTTATCCGGACGGGTAATGACTGCGGTGTTGTCATTGCTGCTGAGCCGTGCAAAAAGTATGCTTTCCTCCATATTTTTCTCGAAAATGGTCTTGTGACGGTTCACCACCCGAAGCTTTTTGCCGCCCAGGTCGTAAATAAGCACACGTCTGCTGTTTGCCGCCATTACGGGATTGGCATACTCATGCTGAACATCGCAGTTAAGCTCGCCGTTTATATCGTAAATGCGCAGATGTGACTCGTCCAGCAGAGAAAAATAGCCGTTCATAGGCAGCAGCTGATAGCCCGAACCGCCCGTGATGGAAATGGGAAAATTCCCCTCTGCCAGTTCGCCGCTGTTTTCCACGGCAAACGAGGGTATCTTCTTCATAATGCCGTCCAGCTTGGGGTACCAGATATTTTTGGTCAGCACAACAGCCGCTGCCGCCGCAATAAGCAGCAGAGCGGGTATCAGCTTCTTTGCAAGGCTTTTGGCTTTTTTATTCCGCTTGAACCTTTTCATTTCTCTGACGTCGGTATTTATTGCCATATTTTACCTTCCTTATTCGTAAAAGACCTTGTTAAGATACAAACCGTGCGGTGGGGCAGTTTTCCCCGCCTGTGTCCTGTCAAGAGCCGCAATTATCTTAGGAATACCGTCGGGCGGTATCTTTCCCTCGTTTATGTAGATGAGCGTGCCCACCATTATCCTAATCATATTATATAAAAATCCGTTGCCTTTTACAAGCAGTTTCACCAAATTTTCATCTTTCTCGACCTTAAAATATTCAATAGTCCTGACATTATCCTCTTTCAGACCCGCAGTTCCGCAGAATGAGGTAAAGTCGTGAGTCCCCACAAAATCAAGGGCAGAACGGGCGATCAGCTCCGTGTCCAGACCGTAGGGATAATGCAGCGCAAGGTCAGCCATAAACGGATTTTTGCTTTCCGAAACGCATATCTTGTATACATACTCCTTTGCAACGCAGGAAAAACGTGCGTGAAAATCCTCGTCAGCTTCCTCGCAGGAAATTATTGCAATGTCCTCGGGAAGCATGGAGTTCAGCCCCCTGACAAAATTTTTACAGGGAATGGTGCTGTTTGTCAAAAAGGAAAAGCAGAACTCATTTGCGTGAACGCCTGTGTCCGTCCTTGAACAGCCGTTGACGGTGACCTGCTCATTCAGCAGTTTTCCCATCATTCTTTCAAGGACATTCTGAATTCCCACAGCATTGTCCTGCCGCTGAAATCCATGGTATCTCGTCCCACGATAGGACATATAGACCTTCAGATTTCTCAAGAACACCATTCCTTTCCAAATTTTACGAAGTCACCGCACCGAGAAAAATTACCAGCGATAAAAACAGCGTCGAAACCGCCAGAGCCGCATAATCCTTCCCGCCCGATTTAAGCGTTTTCAGACGAGTTCTTCCCTCGCCGCCCTGATAGCAGCGACATTCCATAGCCAGAGCCAGCTCCTCCGCACGACGGAAAGCCGACACAAACAGCGGTATAAGAATAGGGATAAGAGCCTTTGCCCGCTGAATAAGACCGCCGCTTTCCAGGTCAGCGCCTCTCGCCTTCTGTGCGGACATTATCTTGTCCGTTTCCTCAATAAGCGTGGGGATAAAACGCAGAGCAATAGTCATCATCATAGCCAGCTCGTGAACGGGCAGACCTATCTTCTTGAATGGCGACAGCAGCTGTTCGATAGCATCTGTCAGCGTAATGGGCGAAGTAGTATAGGTCAGCAGCGACGAGCCGCAGATAAGCATGATTATCCGAACGATCATAACTAACGTAGTGCGAATTCCCACGTCGGTTATTTTTATCTTCCAAATCGAAAAAACCGTAACTCCGTCAATGAAAAACAGGTTCAGAACGGAAGTAAAAATGATTATGGGGATAATTGGCTTCAAACTTTTGAGCATAAGCTTCAGCGGAATTCTCGAAAGCAAAAATTCCAGAAGCAGAAAAACAAAGCCCGTAAGCAATCCCGCAAAGCCTTCAGTGCAGAAAAGCATAATAATGAAAATTCCCGTAATGACTATCTTAAATCTGGGGTCAAGACGGTGCATAAAGGAATTTCCCGGGAAAAACTGTCCGATAGTAATATCCTTAAGCATTGGCATTACCGTCCTTTCCCATATATCCGAGAACAGCAGCCTTTGCCTGTTCTACCGTGTAAATATCACGGGGCAGGTCATAGCCCATAGCCCTCAGTCTGTCGAAAACACGGGTTATCTGCGGCACGGCAAGTCCCATTTCTGCTATCTCGGAAGAACGTCTGAAAACCGCCGCCGTGTCATCATAGCAGAAAAGCTTTCCCTTGTTCATCACAAGTATTTTCGACGCAAACCTTGCCACGTCCTCCATACTGTGGGAAACCAGCAAAACGGTAGTGTTTTTCTCCCGCTGATACCTAGCGATAAGCTCCAGCACCTTGTCCCTGCCCTTTGGGTCAAGTCCGGCGGTGGGCTCGTCAAGGATAAGCACCTTTGGTTCCATTGCCATAACTCCCGCAATTGCCACACGCCTTTTCTGTCCGCCCGAAAGCTCAAAGGGCGAACGCTCCAGCATATCGGCGGGAATTTCCAGCATTTCGGCGGTTTCACGTACACGCTTGTCCGTTTCCTCGTCGGTAAGTCCCATATTTTTCGGACCGAAGGAAATATCCTTGTAAACGGTCTCTTCAAATATCTGATATTCGGGATACTGGAACACCAGTCCGACCTTAAAGCGAATATCACGTATCTTCACCGATTTGTCCCATATATCCTGTCCGTCAATGTAAATTTTACCCGAGGTGGGACGGATAAGACCGTTAAAATGCTGGATAAGCGTGGATTTTCCCGAGCCTGTATGACCGATAATGCCGATCAGCTCTCCTCCCTCGATCTCCACATTAACGCTGTCCACTGCTGTTTTTTCAAATGGAGTTCCCTGACTGTAAGTGTAGGTCAGGTTTTCCGTTTTGATTATTGCCATTAAAAGACCTTTCCTTTCAAATGAAATACATCTCCCGTTACAAAAGTACCGAAAATAAAGTTTTTACGGTACCGAGCGGCAAACCTTATTCATTTCACATTATATAGAACGAAATGACAAAGGGGTCGCCCTTGGGATAACGTTTTCCGAAATATGAAACGGCTCAGCGAACTGTCTTTCTTATATTTCCGAGAACAAAAACGTTCACTATCGGAACAAGTGAGCCTATTATGTAAAGGATAGTTTTGCCCGTTGTAATGCTGCCTGATTTTTTCATTCTGACAGATGCGCATATGGAAATGACCGCAGTTACCGTGTATGTCATGCCAAAGCCGAAGCCGAAGAGCATCATTCCCATTAACTGAGAATAACATTCGGTAACGAAAGTAAACGCAGCCTGTACAAGCGCCATAAATCCAAAAGGAATAGCGAAAAGAAATGCAAAGGGAATAACAAACGATAACAAAATTGCAAACCAAAATACAAAGCCTACCGTTAATGCCAGCTCAATGCCGTCATCTAAAAAGGAAAGAAGCGCAACGCAGTTGAACAAAAAGCCTACGCCCATCAGCAGGGAGCTTATTCCCAATACAATACCCCAGCCCGAAATAGCACTTGCACAGTCCTTCTGATATTCAGAAGCCAGCGAGCCGCCAAAGCCTGCCGTAAAATCGGACGGCTCCTCGGAAAGAGGACATCTCAGCACCCTGAACACACCGATAGCCACCGCAATTGCCCCCGCAAAAGCAATGAGGATAGGCAGAACGAAATCTGTCATTGGTGAAATAGCAGCCATAAAATCCTCAAAGGTCGAAACAGTATCATCGGTAAGCAAGCCATGGTACTTCGGCTCTATAAGCTTTTCCTGAACTATGGTCAAAACTGCCAGAATGGGAAATCCCAGCATAAATGCTGCCCTGACCGCCATTGGCATGGTTTTCTGCCCTTTTCTCGGGAAAACTGAAACCAGCACAATGTAAACTACCGCAAATGCAATTGACAAAACCATATTTATACCCCCATCAAATCATTTTTTCGGTGAACCCAGCATTTTAACAAGAGCGTCCGTGCATTCGTCCTCGGTGATGATATGCGTGTCTGCCAAATCGGGAGATACACCGTTAAGACCCAGCTCATACATCAGGTCTGTTACCTGCGGAACGTCCAGCCCCACCGATTTCATCTCCGCCGTATGGGAAAACACCTCCGACGGCACATCGTTGAGAATTATCTTTCCGCCGTCCATGACCACTATCCTGTCCGCCTGCGCCGCCTCGTCCATATAATGAGTGATAAGCACAATTGTGACACCCTGCTCCTTGTTCAGCCGCTTTATGGTGGACATTACCTCCCGCCTGCCCTTTGGGTCAAGCATTGCAGTCGGCTCGTCAAGAACGATACATTCAGGACACATTGCAATTATCCCCGCAATAGCGACTCTCTGCTTCTGTCCGCCCGAAAGCTGTGACGGCGAATGGTCCTTATATTCGTACATTCCCACAGCCTTCAGTGCATCATCTACCCGTTTCCGCATTTCCTCGGGAGGAACACCCGTGTTTTCAAGGGCAAATGCCACGTCCTCCTCAACGATAGTCGCAACTATCTGATTATCGGGATTCTGGAAAACCATTCCCACCTTTTGGCGAATATCGTAAATCCTTGCAGAATTTGCCGTGTTTATCCCGTCAACGGAAACATTTCCCTCGTCGGGCAGCAAAATTGCATTAAAATGCTTGGCAATGGTGGATTTTCCCGAACCGTTATGCCCGAGAACAGCGAGAAATTCGCCCTTTTTAACGTCAAGGCTCACACCGTCCAGAACATATCTGACAGGCTTTTTTTCGGCATTATCCGAGCCGTCATTTTCCGAAGCATAGCTAAACCTCACACCCTCGGCGGAAATTATGGTTTCGGACATTTTATCATTCCTCTCATACTCAGATATTTACATCTTTCAGCTTGTCGGACAGCCAAACGGCAGTTGAACCGCAGGGCAGAACAAAACCGCTTTCCTCAACGGGCAGACCTATTTCATCTGCGGAAACACGTCCGCCGAATTTTCCGCCAACAGCCGTTCCCAGAATATACGCCATGACCGACGGAGAAAGTCCCGTTGTGTAACTGTTTAACAGGAAAAACAGCGGGTCGTCGGAAAGAACGCCCGAACAAAGCTCCACTAAATCGTAAATGCAGTCCTCCAGCTTCCAGACCTCCTGATTAGGTCCTCTGCCGTAGGAAGGCGGGTCCATGATAACGGCGTCATACCGTCTGCCCCTCTTTATCTCTCTGCGGACGAACTTCTCACAATCGTCCACAATCCAACGAACGGGACGGTCGGACAAACCCGAAGAAGCGGCGTTGTCCCTTGCCCACTGAACCATTCCCTTGGAAGCGTCAACGTGACAAACGGAAGCACCGGCCTCCGCACAGGCAAGCGTTGCACCGCCCGTATATGCAAACAGGTTCAGCACATTTACCTCTCTGCCCGCATTTCGGATAATTCCGCTCATCAAGTCCCAGTTGACCGCCTGCTCGGGGAACAGCCCTGTGTGCTTGAAGCCCGTAGGACGGATATTGAACACCAGCTTGTCATAGCTTATCTGCCACGCTTCGGGTATCTTTCTGCGGTAATCCCACGCACCGCCGCCGCTTGACGAGCGTATGTAACGTGCGTGAGCGGTTTTCCACAAGGGCGATTTCTCGGGGGTTTTCCATATTATCTGCGGGTCGGGACGGATAAGGGAAATATCCCCCCAGACCTCCAGCTTTTCCGAGCAGGTACAGTCCACAAGCCTGTAATCCTGCCATCTGTCGGCAATTCTCATTGTTTAGCATCCTTTTCAGTTTATTTTTTCGTTAATCAGCGGGACAACATTCCTTTATTTTATCGGCGATCTTAACGGCAATATCGTTGATAAGGTCAAAACGCTTGCCCTCCACCATCACTCTTACAAGAGGCTCCGTGCCGCTTTCTCTTACAAGGATACGTCCCGTAGAACCGAGCTTTTTCTGATAAAGGTCGATCATCTGCTCTATCTCGTCAACGTTTTTCCAGTTTTCCTTCCACTTGGAAGCTATCTTCACATTTATCATCACCTGCGGATAACGCTCCATAATTCCCGCCAGCGAGGACATCGTATTTTCGGACAATTTAAGGATATTCATCAGCTGAACGGCTGTAAGCTGTCCGTCGCCCGTCTTGGCAAATTCACGGAAAATAATATGTCCCGACTGTTCGCCGCCCAGCGAGTAATCGTTCAGAAGCATCTGCTCCAGAATGTACCTGTCACCGACCTTGGTAGTCAGCATATTTATGCCGTTTGCCTTTGCGAAATTGGTAAAGCCGAGGTTTGTCATTACCGTAACAACGGCGGTATTGCGGTTAAGCTTGCCGTTATCCCGCATATGCTTTGCGAAGATTGCTATAAGCTTGTCGCCGTCAATAACTTCGCCGTTTTCGTCAACGGCAAGGCATCTGTCCGCATCTCCGTCAAAGGCAACGCCCAGATGACACTTATTTGAACGGACAAATTCCGAAATAGCCGCAAGATAGGTAGAGCCGCACTTCTCGTTGATGTTCGTACCGTCAGGCTCTGCGTGGATAAGAATAACATTTGCACCCAGACCTTTGAAAATACGCTCTGCGGTAACGGAAGCAGAACCGTTTGCGCAGTCGATAGCAACCTTTATGCCCGAAAGGTCGCCGTCAATGGTCTTTATAATGTGACGGATATAGTCCCATGCAGCGTCCTTTGCGTAAGAAATACGTCCAACATCGCAGCCGCTTGCAAGGGAGATATTTTCGGGATTGTCGAGGATAAGCGCTTCAATTTCCTCCTCGACTTCGTCCGAAAGCTTGTAGCCCGTATGGTCAAAAAGCTTGATACCGTTGAACTCAACGCTGTTATGGGAAGCGGAGATCATAACGCCCGCATCGGCTTCGTATTTTTCAACGAGGAACGCTACCGCAGGCGTAGGTACAACGCCAAGAATAACAGCGTCCGCACCGATGGAGCAAATGCCCGCAACAAGTGCCGCTTCAAGAATATCCGAGGAAATTCTTGTGTCCTTTCCGATGATTATCTTAGGCTTATGCTTTGTTTTCTTTGCCAGAACGATAGCCGCCGCTCTGCCTATCTGCATTGCTGTTTCGCAGGTAAGTTCTGTTACGGCAACTCCTCTTGCACCGTCTGTTCCGAATAATCTGCCCATTCCGTAAAATCTCCTTTATATATGTTAATTGTTATTTAAGAAATGACATCTGTCCGTCATCGCCGCTGCCGCCCTTGTATTCGTATCCGAGATGAGCGTAAGCAAGCGCCGTTGCACAGCGTCCCCGGGGTGTTCGTGCGATAAATCCCAGCTGCATAAGATACGGCTCACAGACGTCCTCCAGAGTGACCGACTCCTCGCCGATAGCCGAAGCCAGCGTTTCAAGTCCCACGGGACCTCCGCCGTAGCCCTTTATCATCATTTCCAACATTCTCTTGTCAAGACTGTCAAGACCGAGAGGGTCAATTTCCAGACGGTCAAGGGCAATTGAAGCTATCTCCTGAGTTACCTTTCCGTTTCCCATTACCTCGGCGAAATCTCTTACACGCCGAAGCAGCCTGTTTGCGATACGGGGAGTTCCTCTCGAACGCTTTGCAAGCTCCATAGCACCGCTCTTGTCACAGGCAATGCCGAGGATAACCGCCGAACGCATTATAATATCGCACAGCTGCTCGTGAGTATATAACTCCAGCCTTTGGATAACGCCGAAACGATCTCTCAAAGGCGCAGTCAGCTGACCCGCTCTGGTGGTCGCCCCGATAAGGGTGAACTTAGGTATATCTATCCGCAAAGAACGTGCCGACGGGCCTTTTCCCACAATAATATCCAGCACATAGTCCTCCATTGCGGGATAAAGAACCTCCTCAATGGAACGGGACAGCCTGTGTATCTCGTCGATAAAAAGCACGTCATTTTCCGCAAGATTAGTCAGCAGCGCCGCCAGATCTCCCGGCTTTTCGATTGCGGGACCGGACGTTATTCTGATATTAACGCCCATTTCGTGAGCGATAATGGCAGAAAGCGTAGTTTTTCCCAGACCGGGAGGGCCGTAAAGCAGAACGTGGTCAAGGGGTTCTCCCCTGCCCTTTGCCGCCTTGATGAAAATGGACATATTCTCCTTGACCTTATCCTGCCCGATATACTCGGCAAGCGTCTTGGGACGCAGAGAAAAATCCAGGTCATTTTCCTCGGGGGCAGCCTGCGGGGACACCATTCTGCCGACCGCTTCTTCAAATTCTATTTCATTAGTTTCAAGCATTTGTTTCAATCCTCAATTATATGTTTCCGTACATCATTTCGAGATAGCTTTCCTGTGCCGCCGTAGTTTCGGTTATTTCCGTGGGGACGATTATCAGCGGCACGGTCATTTCATCATCGGTAAGACCTGCATGAGAAGCAAGGTGTTTGGACTTCGGCTTGGAATTGAGCGTCCTGTATCTTATGACCTTTTTACCGATAGCACAGGCAACGAAATCTCCCAGAAAATCGTAAGTCTTTCGGTGGGTGCGTCCCCCGCCCAGAATCTGCTTGTCAAGAAGCTCTCCCGATGTCATCAGCTTGAAATCCTTGCCGAGAGCCTTGTTGAACTGCCAGCGGAATTCGTCCATAAGCTCGCTCTTTACAAAGAACGCCGCCGCTCTGCCCTCTATGGAAGGCGGCATGGACAGGCAGCTGTCTATCTCGGGAATGGCATTGATGAAAACCTCTTCCTCAATGTCGATCATGCCGTGATCGGCGGTGATGATAAGCAGCGTATCTGTCAGCGACTCTGCCAGCTGCTGCAAGCCCTCGTTGAATTCCAGCATTGCTGCCTTTGTTTCGGCAGATGTACAGCCAGTTTTGTGCATAATTTCGTCGGGATTAGTCCAGTAAGCAAGCGTCAGAGTGTTCTGCTCGGTGGCGCATATCTTTTTGATAAGACTACACATTCCGCCAAAGCTGTCCGCCCTCTTGCGGATAACTCCCATTTCGGGGATATTCACGCCCGCAGGCTGTATGGCAAACGGCTGAACGGCTATCTTCCGTGACACGGCAATGTCCTTGAAAATGGTTTCGTAAGGCATAACGAAGCTTCCGATATTAGGCTGGGTCATAGGCTGCTTGGTGAAGCTGTCATTATTTGTAAGCACATCGATGCAGCGGCAGAATTCCTTGAAAAACAGCGACCAGCCCAGCCAGCCGTGTTCATTGGGAGATACGCCTGTGTATATGGAAGTCATAGCAGCAGCGGTGGTGCTTGGATAGACCGTGGTTATCTTCTGGGAAATATTCTTCCGCAGAAAGTCCCCTCTGCCGAGATTTTTTTCGATGACAGAAGCTCCCATACCGTCCATTACGATAAGGACGATGTTTTTGTAACCCCTGTCAAGCTCCTTGTCAAGAACAGGCAGCGTTTTGTATTCGATCGGTGTGGAATAATACCGTCTTATGGAGGAAATGACGTTAAGCAAACATTTATCGTAATTAGGATAGACCAGCATAACGCTCCCCCTCTCAAAGCCTCATTCCGATTTTTTTCAGCGACTGCTTGATAAGCTCCTCGGTAGACAGCGAAGCGTCCAGACCGGAAACGACCGTCGCAGCCTCCGCCTGAGTATATCCGAGGACAACAAGAGCGGCAATGGCTTCTCCCGTGTTGGTATTTGCCACCGCTTCCGTAACTGCGGAAAAATCCACCGAGGAGGGCGCTGAAAGCTGTTCCTTTGCGATCTTGTCTTTCAGCTCCAGAACTATCCTCTGAGCGGTTTTCGTGCCGATTCCCTTTGATTTGGTGATGGTCTTGTAATCTCCCGTTGCAACGGTAAGTGCAAATTTTTCGGGAGATATGTCCGACAAGATGGACAGAGCCGCCTTCGGTCCCACGCCCGACACAGAAAGAAGCATCTGAAAGCATCTCAGCTCCTGCTGTTCGTAAAAGCCGAACAGGTCAATGCCGTCCTGAGTAACGTTCAGATATGTATAAAGCTTTGCCTCGGAGCCAATGCCCTTCAGCTTTGACAATGTTGTAAATGTTGTTCGGCAGGCATAGCCAACACCACCGCATTCGATTACCGCAAGATTCGGTTCGGTATGAACTACCTCACCCTTTACGCTGTATATCATCAGAAAAACTCCCTTGTCATTCTAAATTATATTTTACGCTCGCCGACGAATGTCCGTGACAAATAGCAATAGCCAGCGCATCAGCCGTATCATCGGGCTTCGGAACGGAAGCAAGACCGAGTATCTGCCTTGTCATCTCCATGACCTGCGGCTTTTCCGCACGCCCATATCCGACTACCGACTGCTTCACCTGCAAAGGCGTATACTCAAAAACGGGAATTCCCCTCTGCGCCGCCGCAAGCACCGTAACACCTCTCGCCTGCGCCACGTCGATGCCCGTTTTCTGATTGGTGTTGAAAAACAGCTTTTCAATTGCCATGCACTCGGGCTTGTATTTGTCCAAGATCTCGCACATATCGGTGTATATGTCATTCAGACGGAGCTCAAACTTAACTCCCGCTTCGGTAGTTATCGCTCCGAATGCTGCGGGACGGAATTTGTAACCATCATAATCCAGCACGCCGAAGCCCACAATTGCATAGCCCGGGTCAATTCCAAGAATTCTCAAATATTTCACTCCGTTCCTTCGTCATATTCAAAAATGCTCTTAGATAATTTATTATACCACAAACTGATAAATTAAGCAAGAATTTTATTTAAACTTAGAGAAATTTCTCAAAAGTTCTTGTAATTCACGGCGAAATCAGTTATAATATACTATGAAATACTTTGCAGAAATGATGAAAGGCTTGAAAATAATGGATTTAACAGATCTCAGAAACGAAATCGACAGCATTGACGAGGACATACTTAAACTGTTTCTCAAAAGAATGGACGTATGCAGGCAGGTAGCCGACTACAAAAGAGCGCACTCCCTCCCCGTTATGCAGGGCGGACGTGAAGCGCAGGTCATCGAGCGCATCAGGGAAATGTCCCCCGATAACATCAAGGACGGCTCCGAGGTGTTGTTTGCGAACATTATGGACATCAGCAAAAGCTTACAGCAGATAGAGCTTGCCAAGACAGCCGAATTTCCCGTACCCGAGAGATTTATCCCCGAAAATGCAAAGCTTATCGCCGTTCCCGGGACTGTCGGCTCATATTCCGAAAAGGCATGCAGAAAGCTGTTCCCAAATCAGGAGATAAGATTCTACCGTGAATTTTCCGATGTGTGCAGGGCTGTCGAAAACGGCGAAACAGACTTTGGCATACTTCCAATACAGAATTCCACCGCAGGCACGGTCGATGAAACCTACGATCTCATGGGCAAATTCGATTTTTACATAACCTCTATGATACGGGTAAGCATCTCCCACTGTCTTGCCGCCAAGCAGGACACCGATGTTTCGGAGATAACCGCAGTCTATTCCCACGAACAGGCGCTTCACCAATGCTCCGAATTTCTCCGTGAAAGCGGTCTGACCACACATGAATACGCAAATACCGCACTTTCTGCGGAGTTAGTAAAGAACAGTCCCGAAAAGCTCGCCTGCATCTGCTCCGAGGACTGTGCCAAGCTGAACGGTCTGAAAATTATCAGATCGGACATTGCCAATGCGGGAAGAAATTCCACAAGGTTTATCTGCATTTCCAAGAAATATATGGTTTCCGATGACGCCGATACGGTTTCCGTTTCCCTCAGCATTCCCCATGTCAAGGGTTCGCTTTACCGTCTGCTTTCGAGATTTTACGTTAACGGACTTAATCTTCGGAGGATCGAAAGCAAGCCCATTGCGGGAAAGGATTTTGAGGCTGTTTTCTATCTGGATTTCGACGGAAATTACGGAAATGTCAAAACTGTTTCGCTTATCAGAGAGCTTCAAAGGGAGCTTTCCTTCTTCAAATATATGGGAAATTTCAAGGAGATAATGTAAATGACGGTTTCAGCCATAATTGCGGCGGCGGGCTCTGCCTCAAGAATGAACGGTATCAACAAGCAGACGGCTTTGCTGGGCGGCATTCCCGTGCTTGCAAGGTCAATGCAGCTGCTCCAAAGCTGTGACGAGGTCACGGAGATAATCGTTTCCGCCCGCAAAGAGGATTTTCAGATTTTTTCGGGATATGCGGAGCAGTACGGCATTACAAAGTTTGTCTGCTGTGCCGAGGGCGGTGATACACGTCAGCAGTCGGTTATAAATGCGCTGAAACACATATCTAAGGAAACACAGCTTATTGCCGTTCACGACGGCGCACGTCCCCTTGCCGCCCCTAAGATGATCTCACAGTGTATCAAGGACGCTTCGATTTTCGGTGCCTCGGTCCCCGGCGTTCCCGTAAAGGACACGCTTAAAACCGTCAGCGGAGATATGATTACAGACACTCCCGACCGCTCACGCCTGTTTATTATCCAGACACCGCAGATTTTCCGCAAAAAGGAGTATTACGCAGGAGTAAATTTTGCCAATGAACACGGCCTTGATTTCACCGACGACTGCCAGCTTGTGGAAGCGGTGGGCGTTAAGGTAAATCTCACCCGTTCGGATTATCGGAATATCAAAATTACCACCCCCGAAGATCTGGCAATTGCGGAAGCAATACTCTCGGCAAAGGAAGGTAAAATATGAGCAGTATTCGCATTGGTCACGGCTATGACGTTCACAGACTTGTTCCCGAAAGGAAGCTGATTCTCGGCGGCGTTCATATCCCCTATGAGCTGGGACTTCTGGGACATTCCGACGCAGATGTTCTGCTTCACGCCCTTGCAGATGCCATTCTCGGTGCGCTGGCTATGGGCGACATCGGGAAGCATTTTCCCGACAGCGACCCCGCATACAAAAATGCCGACAGCCGCAAGCTTCTGAAAGCAGTCGCAGATATGGCGGAAAATGCGGGCTATAAGCTTGGAAATGCCGACTGCACCATTCTCTGTCAAAAGCCGAAGCTTGCGCCCTATATCGAGGATATGCGGAAAAATATCGCCGAAATATTTTCTGCGGATATAAGTTCTGTCAGCGTAAAAGCGACCACCGAGGAAGGTCTTGGCTTCACAGGCGACGGCAGCGGTATCGCCGTTCACGCGGTCTGCATTATGATATCCGACTAGGAGATGATATTATCGACAAAAAAGTTCTCGCTCCCGTATTGACGGGAATTTGCAGCGTTGCGGCGGTGACTGCCATAACCGTTTATCAGGACAGATATGACGAACGCTCGGCTGTTGAAGCTGCCGTTTATCCTGCTTCGGAAACGCTTTATGAGGTCATTGAGATGCCATCCTCCGTAACATCTGCTTTGGAAAATTCCGAAAAAATGTCAGAAACGGAGCAGCACGCAGTTTCCGACGAGATAATATCCGCCGTAATAAACAAAAACAGCAAGTGCTTCCACGCCGACGCCGAATGTTCGAGGGCAAAAAGCATCTCCGAGGAAAATCTGCTTATTATCGCCGATAAAACGGTGTCGGAGCTTGCCGCAGAGGGCTATTGGGCATGCAGCAGCTGTTCAAAGCAGTATTCGGAGATCGCCCCTAAGCCGTAAAATTGTATAGTTTCGACAATAATTATTGTTGCTTTTGGCAATGGAAAATTTTCACATTATGTAGTATTATATAAAAAAGATTCAATATAACCCCGTCAGAATTGAGGTATTTATGAACAACGATAAAAGATTTGCCGTGCTTATTGACGCAGACAATGTTTCCGACAGATATATCAAAAACATTATGGACGAGCTTGCCAATGAAGGCATTGTCACCTATAAGAGGATTTACGGCGATTGGACAAAGCCCGCCCTCGCCTCCTGGAAAAACGTCCTGCTGAACCATTCCATCACCCCCATTCAGCAGTACAGCTATACCACAGGAAAAAACGCCACTGATTCCGCTATGATAATAGACGCTATGGACATTCTCTATTCGGGAAATGTGGAGGGCTTCTGCATAGTTTCCAGCGACAGCGATTTCACAAGGCTGGCATCACGCCTTCGGGAGTCGGGAATGTACGTCATCGGAATGGGCGAACGGAAAACTCCCCAGCCCTTTGTGAACGCCTGCAACCGTTTCAAGTATCTGGAGGTCATTTCGGGCAGCCTTGATAAGGAAAAGAAGAGCCAGGGCGAAAGCATTGAGCACGTTTCCGATTTTATGCCCCCCGATGCCGTCAAGAAGGCCATCTTCACCATTCTTGATGAGGTTTCCGACGAGGACGGCTGGGCACTGCTCAGTGAAGTCGGAAATATCCTTATAAAGCGGTGCCCCAGCTTTGACGTAAGAAACTACGGATACAGCAAGCTTACCCCCTTCGTTGACTCGCTGAATGCCTTTGATATAAGCTCTATCCCCGGCGCAAAGGGCGGAGTCAAGTATATCTATATCAAAAAGAAATAAGGAGCGATCTCCGATGATAGATTTTAAAGCCGCCGTTTTCGACCTTGACGGGACCATTGCCGATTCAAATCCCATATGGGAGAAAATTGACGGGGATTATCTCAGAGCGCACGGCATAACCCCGTCGGAAAGCGACCTGAAAAGATACGCCGCCCTTACCTACGAGGAATGTGCGGAGGAATTTGTCCGTCTTGGCGTTGAAACTACGGTCAGCGAGCTTATGGAGGAATTCAACCGCCGTGCCGTTCGGGAATACCGCTGTTCCGTCATGCTGAAAAACGGCGCAAAGGAGTATATCTCAAAGCTGAAAGCCATGGGAAAGCGAATCGCCCTTGCCACCGCTTCGCCGAAGGAGCTTTACGAGCCTGTGCTGCTTCATCACGGAATTTACGGTATGTTCGACGTTTTCTGTACCGTTGATGATGTCCCCCGTGGAAAGGGATTTCCCGATATTTATCTGCTGGCGGCTGCACAGATGGGCGTACCGATAACCGAATGTGCCGTTTTCGAGGACACGCTGAACGGCGTTATCGGAGCAAAAAATTCAAGAGCGTTTACCGTTGGCGTTTACGATAAGGCTTCAGAAGCGGATCTGCCGAGAATTATGCAGATCTCCGACCTGTTCATCAACGATTTTGAGGAGCTTATTTGACAGCGACGGTTGTCTGCGAATATTTTTTTACAAAAATCGCAAAATACACAAATTATTAACATATTTTTCGATTCTGTGTGTTATAATAGTATCAATTGCAGAACTATCGCCGTAAAGCGGCGAAATCTTCCGAAAAGGAGAGATAATATGGAATCCTATATCGTGCGTCAGCCTATCCTTGATGCCGAACAGAAATCAATAGGCTACGAGATACTGTATCAGGAGGAGCTTTCAAGTGCCGACCAATCTGATGCTAACGCTGCTAATGCTATTGAAAGCTTTCTGTCCTCTATGGACAGCGGAAAGATACTTGATAATAAAACAGCGTTTCTTACCTTTACAAGAAATCTGCTGGTGAAAAATGTACCGAAAATTTTCTCCACACAGAAGCTTGTTATCCAGATAGAGGACGCTCTTATCGTCAATCCCCTTGCCCATGCCCTTATTATGAAATATAAGGCAAAGGGATATAAGATAGCCGTTGTGGACTTTGAGTTTGCTCCGAGATTTTTCGGCGTTCTGGATATTGTGGACTACATAAAGGTAAACTTTGCCGACCCGTCCAACACTTCGGTGGAGAATATCGTTAAGATAGGCACGTCCTTCAATAAGACTATCATCGCATATAACGTTGATACTCAGGAAGCTTACGAAAAGGCTGTTGCTTACGGCTGCAAGTATTTCCAGGGTGCTTATGTTGCGGAGAAAATGCCTTCAACTATCCGCAAGATGAACCATATGCAGGGCAACTTCTTTATGCTGATGGTGGCTATCACCAAGGACGAGCCGGATATTGACGAGATCGAGGAGATCATCTCACGTGATGTTACCCTGACCTTCTCGCTGCTGAGGCTTGTTAACTCCGCTTATTTTGCCCTGAAGAACCGTGCAAAGTCCGTTAAGCAGGCTCTTGTTGTTCTCGGTCTGGGACAGCTGAAACAATGGATATACCTGCTCAGCTTCAAGCAGGACGACGGCTCTATGCCCGATGAGCTTATCAAAACATCTTTCCTGAGAGCAAATTTTGCGGGCGAATTGGTTGAATATGCGTCGGATATGACCATTTCCCGTTCGGAAGCGTACCTTATGGGTATGTTCTCCACTCTCGGAAAGCTTATGGGTATCCCCCTTGAGGACGCATTAAGGGAGCTTCCCATTGCACAGGAGATCAAGGACGCTCTGCTGAAACACGAAGGCAGAAGCGGTCTGCTCTACGACGTTATCCTCTCCTACGAAAAAGCGGATTGGAAGAAAATGTCCTCCAGTGCCGCCGAGCTTGACATTCCTCTGAACATTATCACACAGAAATATTTTGAATGTGTTGAATTTGTCAACACCACTTGGAACGGTCTTATGCAGGCTAATCCCAATGCGGTCGATGATGAGAATTAAACTTGTACAACATTTAAAGGGTGTTCCCCGTCTTTGGCGGAGAACACCCTTTTATTATTTATCCTTATATTTTTCCTTCAAAGCCTTGTTAAATTCGTCCGCCTGATGCTTGGCACTGATATAGCTGATAACATAGGTAAACAGGTAAACCAGCGCAACCGAAACTGTCATCATTATTATACCGCCTATGTTAAGGTCCATCCAGCCGAAGGAAACGCCCATAAAGATCATTATCGCACAGATCAGGATATAGTGAATTATCACCATCGCAATAAACTTCTTTTTAGTGTTGCATTCCCGCCTGTACACCAACGCCGTAACAAACGCAGTCGCTGCACCTGCGCCCACTATCTCCCACAGCGTAACACCCACCTCAAGCGACTCTCCGTGAGTTTCCGAGAGGGAAATATTTATTGCACAGATGATCAGGACACCCGTTGTTATTATGACAAAATATTCCAAAAACTCTGTAATAAACTTCATCGTCCGCCCTCCGATATATTGAGTTTTCTTTTCATTTCGGGAACATATTGACGGGAAATTACCGTCTTTTCGCCGTTTTTCAGATGTGCTTCAAACCGTCCGTTGAATGAGGGCGATATTTTCACTATCTTTGAAACGTTCACTATGACCGATTTTCCCACCCGAATGAAATCGGAATTCGCAAAGCTTTCCTCCAGCTCATAAAGCTTCTGCTTGACCTCGTAGACGCTCTTTTCGCAGTACGCAAACACCTTGTTGTCCACCGCTTCAAAGTAGAATATCTCCTTCGGGGACAGCTTCACAATGCCGTCCTCGGTGTATGCGGTCAGCTTGCTTCTTCCCGATTTGAGTGCGTAAATAAGCTCCATCAGTTCGCTGTCCAGCTCGGCACAGCGGTTAACTATCTCGTCCTCCGCCCCCTGCTCGGGAGTTTCGATTATTATTTTCATTCAATTACCCCAATCTGCGGATATTATCTGTCTGTCTTTCTGCTGTGCTCGGTAACAAGTGCACCGAATACGAGGAACAATCCGCCGAATACCAGCAGTATCACAATGTCCGCCGCACAGGAAACGTTATTGTCAAACACAGTCAGCGTAATGCCCATTGCCTCGGAATATTCGCCGATAATGTCCGCCGAGATCCCGTCAAAGGTGCGGCTGAGCATATCCTCGGTCATTATCTGACGGAACATTGATGCGCCGTAAATGATAGGCGTGCATTTCAGACCGTTCCCGATGCTTTCCGCAAGAGCTCCGATGGGCAGATAGATGCCGCCCAGAAATCCCACAAGAGTACCCGCAACCGTTCCAAAGCCACTCCATGCACCCTCTGTTTTTGCGAGAAATGAAGCAAAGTACATCAGCGACGAATAGGCAAAGGAGTTAACGGCAATCATTCCCAAAAGCTGCAAATGCGCCGTAACGGAAAACGCCTCCGCCCCCTGAGATACACAGTAAATCTCCGAAATGACCAGAGCAGCCGTGCACATTATCACGGAGGACACCCACGCCGAGCAGATATACGCCGCCGAAATGGTAAAACGGCTTACGGGTGCGGAATAGATGGAATTAATCTTCCCCGTTGTCCTGTCCTTTATCATAGCGGACAGGCTTGCAAAGCTGACAGTCACGGCGTTGATGGAAACTATTCCCGCCGACGTCCACATTAGCACCAGAAGCTTTGCATTCTCCTCGTCTGCGGCAGCGTCACGTCCCGGGAATTTTCCAAGAATATCGGTTATCGCTTCAATATTCATATCCCCCAGAAAAAACAGCATCAGCCCAATAACGATAAGCATCGAAAGCAGCGAAAAGAACACCGCTCCCCTGTCCCTGAGATATAATCTGACATTTCTTTTGACCAGCTCAAAAAACTGCTGCATAATAAAACCGTCCTTTCGGTATTGTACCATATTTTTATAAAAATTGCAATCATTTTTCGGGAGATACGCCGCCCGCCGCATTCAGGAAAACATCGTCCATAGTTCCCTGCAATACCTCGAAGCCGTCTGCCAAAGCCCTGACTTCATTCAGCGGTTCGATAGCTTCAATTGTGGAGGGTACGGGGAAATCCAGCCCTAAGTCCGTCCTTTCGGGAGCAAAGCCCATTCCCGCAAGTTTGTAGGAAATTCTGCCCACAGCTTCGGGCTTGCAGAAAATCCTCACGTGGTCGGAAGCGTACTTTTCTTTCAGTTCAAAAGGCGTTCCGCTGTCGATTATCCGTCCCTTGCCGATGATGATTATCTTTCCCGCAGCGGCGGCTTCTTCCATATAATGAGTGGTGAGAAAAACGGTCATTCCCGTGTTTTTTCGGAGATCTTCAACGGTTTTCCATACATCCTTTCGGGTGGCGGGGTCAAGTCCCGTGGTGGGTTCGTCAAGGAAAAGTATCTCGGGCGTGTGCATAAGTGCGGCGGCAATTTCGCAGCGGCGTTTCTGTCCGCCGGAAAGAGTTCCGTAACGTTTGCCGAGAATGTCATCAAGTGTAAGTATGCCGCTGAGCCGTTCAAGGCTTTCGGCAGCCTTTTTCTTTGATGCGCCGTGAAGCACTCCCCTGCATATGAGATTTTCCCTGACCGTCAGAATATCGTCAAGGCAGTTCTGCTGATAGACAATGCCTATCCTTCTGCGTATCTCGCCGTTGTCCTTGCCAAGCTGCATACCGCATATCTCAGCCGTTCCGCCGTCGGGTTCTATAAGCGTTGAAAGCATATTCACCGTTGTGGATTTTCCCGCACCGTTTACTCCGAGAAATCCCGCAAGAGTACCTTTCTCAACGGTAAAGGATATGCCGTCCACAGCGGTGAAGCTGCCGTATTTTTTGGTAAGACCTTCGGTTCTTATGATGTCCATAGTTTTTCTCCTTTGATTTATTTTCTGAGTTCATTATAGCAAGGCTTTTTTGACAATGCAAGCGGTTTTCGCCAAGCTGTTATTTTAGTAAGGTAAGCTGCAAATTTCGAACAGCAAAAATTACACAGCGGTTAAAAAGCGTTACAGTTTGGAACAGTCATTGAAACGCCGAATAAGCTGTGCTATAATTATTTTGACAAATACAAAATACGGGGTGATATATTTGAAAATAAAAGCAATGCCTGCGCTGCTTACCTGTGCGCTTCTATGTTCATGCAACGGAAATAATTCTGTTTCAATGCAAACAGAAACAACATCTGTCGGTACTGAAACAAGCCTGACTACTTCTGCTGTGACCTCATCGGAAGCAAATCCCACCGAGGAATTTCCCTCGGATAACGCTCCCTATGTCGATGAAAACGGTATGCTGACCGACAGCGGCAAGCGCAGAATAACCGAATTATCCGAAAAAAGTTACACGGGACTTTTCGACTTTGACGGCGACGGCGTTCCCGAGGTTTACACCGTCCCCGAGAAAAATACCGAAAAGCCTGTCACCTGCTCACTTTTCCACCTTGAAACGGGAGAAATCATCGGCGAATTTTATGGCTGTGCAGACTCACGATTAAGCAGAGGTGACGGCTGTGTTTATGTTCATAATTTCATCGAAACGGCAAACAGCCGATATGAGGACGTGCAAAAAATCGTTATGTCCGATGACGGCTTATCTTCCAAAAGAATTCTCGCAAATGAAGCAAAAACCGCAAACGGACGGCTCAACAACAGCTATTACATAGGCGGAAATATGCCCGCAGATATGGAAGCCTACACCGTAGAATTTGTCAAATGGCAGACTGTCGGACTTAACAGATTCCGTCTTGCAAATGAAGTCTGCCTGCCCTCTGCCGACGCATATAACGAGTATATCCGGCTGAAGGAAGGCTTCGGTGACGATACTGCCCTTTTTATGTTCGGAGATTTTGACGGTAACGGCTCATACGAAGCCTTTGTGCAAAAATCGGGCGAAGCACTGTATTTCGTATCGGAAGATACTGTCACCGAGATAGAAAATGCCGAACAGATAAATATTGCATATCCGCTGGACAAAATGTGCGTTTTTCAGTCCGAGATAAGCCCCGCTCTTATCTTCACTGTAAAGAACGGACAGCCCGTTGAAACCGAGCTTTCAAAAATCGGCATTGAAGCGAAAAGGTCCGAAAGCTTTATTGGCGATTACACCATGCTCTGCTCCGCCCGTGACAGCAGCGGAACGGAAAGCGACCGCACGATCTATGGTGCAAATACTTATAAGCCCTACTTTTTTTATTTCGATGAAAAATCCGGAAAATATGCCGAATACAACGTTAATGAATTATCAGAAAACGAGTTGTCCAATTTGACCGGCGGCTCTGAGATCATCTCAAAAATCAATGAGGAAAACGGTACTGTCAGAGAAATATATCTGCGAGGTGAAAAGCTTATCACCGTAAACTACACCTTCCCCGAGGAAAACAGCATAGCCAACAAGTGCCTTGTCTGCGAATTTACGGGCGGTAAGCTGACAGTATCGGACAAATACGACGGCATCTATCTCCTCTCCGCAAAGCCTTAACAAAATTTAACCTCCCTGCATAACATACTAGTGACAGACTGCAAAGGGACATTCCCGAATCCTGTCGATTATCCGAATGAAAACGCACCGTTATGCAAGAGGTGAACAATATGAAAAACTATATAATTGCGCTTGCTTCCATCACCTATGCTATGAAAGCGCAGACGCTTCTCCGCACATCGGGAATAAAGTGCGACGTTATCCGAACGCCTAAAAACCTTGCTTCCGGCTGCGGTTACAGCATAAAAGCGTGGGGCGACATAGAAAAAATTGCGGCTATTCTGGAAAGCGGCGGAATAGTCCAGCGAGGAATTACGGAAGGCTCATGAGATGATAAACTTTGACAACTCAGCCACCACCTTTCCAAAGCCTCGCTCCGTCAAGGCAGCCGCCGCTCTTGCGCTTGAAAGATACGGCGGAAATCCGGGCAGAAGCGGACACGCGCTGTCCCTGAAAGCGGCGGAAGCAGTATTCTCCGCAAGAAAAAACATTGCGGAAATGTTTTCGGCAGAACCCGAAAACGTCATTTTCACCCTCAACTGCACTCACGCCCTCAACCTTGCCATCAAGGGGATAGTTAAGCCCTCAGACCATGTTATAATCTCGTCCTTTGAGCACAACTCGGTCGCACGTCCCGTTTATGCTATGTCGAAAACGGGAGTAAAGTTCAGCATTGCCGAGGTTTTTCCCGAAGATAAGCTGACTCTGGCATCATTCAGAGCGCTGATACGTCCCGAAACAAAGGCGATAATCTGCACTGCGGGAAGCAACGTTACGGGGCAGATACTTCCGTTTCGTGAAATAGCCGAAATTGCGGCGGAAAACAAACTGTGCTTCATTGTTGACGGTGCGCAGGCGTGCGGAGTTATCCCAATAAGCATGTCGGACGGCATCAACGTCCTCTGCACAGCAGGACACAAGGCGCTTTACGGTCCCACGGGAACAGGCTTGCTCATTACCGACGGAAAATACCCCATCTCCCCTATTATCCAAGGCGGCACGGGCAGCACCTCTGTCGAACTGGAACAGCCCACATTTCTCCCCGATGCCCTCGAAAGCGGCACGGTGAACACAGCGGGGATAATCGCCCTGAACGCAGGCGTTTCCTACGTAAAACGGCTTACGCCCGAGCGCATTTACCGATACGAAAGCGAGCTTTGCCGCCGTTTTATTTCGGGAATTGCACCTCTCGCAAATGTTATCATCTACCGTGAAAACGGCGCAAGCTATCTCCCCATAGTTCTTTTCAATATCAGGGGAATGCCGTCCAACGAGACCGCTTCAAGGCTCAGCGATATGGGCTTTGCTCTCCGAGGCGGGCTGCACTGCTCGGGGCTTGCACACAAAAGCATCGGCACACTTCCAGACGGCGGCGTCCGTTTTGCACCGTCAACACTAAACAAACCCGAAGAGGTCGACGGACTTATCCATGCCGTCAAAAAGCTCGCAAAATAAGAAATCAAAAGCCGCACACAAGGGCTTTCCTCTGTGTGCGGCTTTCCTATGCAGTAATACTAAACACCCATTAATCACGGGAATATCTCGGCGTAAAAAACCATATACGCAAGTTTTTTACGCCGATTTCTTCTCCGTGATTTAAATGGTGTTTAGTATAAAATATTATGGGGAATTAAAGTTCAAAGCTTCCGATAAGCTCCTTGAGCATTCCCGCCTGTCCCGAAAGCTCTTCGGAAGCGGCTGCGCTTTCCTCGGCAGTTGCGGAATTCGCCTGAACAACGTTGGAAATGCGGTCTATCTCACTGTTGACCGTCTGTATCATTTCAGACTGCTGAACGCTTGCCTCGGCAATGCTCTCCACCAGCTGCTTGACGGATTCGGTATATTCACTGAGAGAACGTATGGCGGTGGCAGTTTCCGCAGTAATGCCTGTACCGCTGTTTACCGCTTCTATTGAGCTTTCAATAAGCGCAGTCGTGTCATTTACAGCTTCTGCGGATTTAGCTGCCAGGTTGCGGACTTCATCTGCAACTACCGCAAAGCCCTTGCCCGCTGCGCCTGCTCTTGCTGCTTCAACTGCGGCATTGAGCGCAAGAATATTTGTCTGGAATGCAATATCCTCGATGGTCTTGATGATATTTCCTATCTTCGTGGACGTGTCGTTGATGTTTTCCATTGCCAAAGTCAGCTTTGTCATCTTTTCGTTTACATCGTTTGCATAATCGGAAGTCTTTTCGATAAGACGGCGTGCCTCGGTGCAGTTTTCGGAATTTGCCATGACCTGAGCATCAAAGTCCCTGATATTGTGCGCCAGCTCCTCAATAGAGGAGGTCTGCTCGATAGTTCCCTGAGAGAGCATCTGCGCACCGGACGCCACCTCACCCGAGCCGCTGTTTACCTGTTCTGCAGCGGTAACGATATTGCCCATTACATCAACAAGGTTTGTCTGGATTCTCCGCAGATCATCGAGCAGTTCACCAAGATCTCCCGCATAATAACCGCTGTTTTGCTCGGTATCAACAGCAAGATTTTTGTTCGCCATTTCCCCGAGGATACGTCCAATATCACCGACAGCATTTTTCAGATTGGAGCAAAGCTGCTGTGTGGCAGCCGCAATGTGACCGATCTCGTCATTTCTGGCTGTCAGACCTACGATCTCATCGGCAGCATCTAGCTGAATATTTCCTATGCTGACAATAGTGTTCTCAACGGCTTTTATGGGACGAATAGCTCTTCCGATAACAAAGTAGACAATTACCGAAAGCACTATCGCACCGAGAATGCAGAATATTGAAAGCATTATCCTGAGATTATTTGCAGAAGCAAAAACCTCTTTGGTGTTGTCCGCCATAATAAATACCCAGCCCTGACTGCTAATGCTGTTAAATGCGGCAATATATTCCGTTCCTGCTTCCTTGTATTTTATGTAATCGCAGACCTCACCGCCGCTGTCCTTTACCTTTGCGATAATGTCGGTCACGAACTGTTCCTCGGCAATAGTCGTTATCTTTTCCGCATCGGGGTGGAAGATATACTCGCCTGTATTAACGTTGACAAGGTAATACTGCGCAGACGGCATTCCCTCAAGACCAAGCTTGTCAAGCTTTTCCACAAGACCGTCTGTGAAAATTCCGATACCGCCAAGACCGATATATTCGCCCGCATCATTCTTCACGGCTTTATACATGGAAATGATCTGCAAACCGCTGGCGGGCGATATAAGGATACCCGTGTTGTAAACTCCGTCAGTTGCGGTGATCGCATCATGAAGCTGTTTGCGCTTGTCCTCGTCGGGACGGGTGACCTTTCCGACCACCTTTGAGTTGGTATGAGTAAGCATCTGAGTTCCCCAGTTGCTTGCGTAAATTCCCTCAAGGTGCGACAGATCCTTGCTGAAATTCTCCGTATATTTCTGCGCTGCGGCAACATATTCTTCATTTGAGCTGTCGCTTAAAAGATTATAGATCTGCTCGGCTTTCAGATATGCAGTCAGCGTGTCCTCCGTAGACTGAATATAATTCTCGATGATCTCCGAACGGTCAATGACTGCTGTTTTTATGCTGCTTTCCGCACTGTTGTTCATCGTAGATGTCAGTGAATTATTGACAAACAGAAATAGCAGCAAGAAGACAGCTGCCTGTACTATCAGAACAGCCAGCGTAACCTTTAATCCTATACGGCAAATATTTCGCTTTTTCATAGATGCACCCTCGCCTTGTGATACTTTTTATTATTATAACACAATAATACTTGAAAGTGAAATAAAGATATGTTATAATAAATAACAAATAGTTATTAATGCAAAAAACATAGGTTATTAAACGGAGGAAAATACAATATATGAATACTTTTCAGCTGGAATGTTTTCTTACTGTTGCAGAAACGCTGAACTTTGCAAAAGCTGCGGAAATATTGAACGTCACACAGCCTGCGGTAACAAAGCAAATAAAAAATCTTGAGGACGAGCTGCATACACGTCTTTTCAAGCGTTCCACCAGAAGCGTTGAGCTGACTCCCGCAGGAATCCTGCTGATAAACGATGCCGAAGTAATTATCAGGACGAGTGCCAGAGCAAAAAACCGCTTTGCCGATTTACATAACGAATCAAAGCAGCTTTCGATAGGAATAAGACTTACCTCCCATATAAAGCTGCTGTACGAGCCTTTAAAGGAACTGCTTTCGAAACACGACAAATGCTGCCCCAGGCTGAGGGTAGACAGTATGATACAGCTTTTCAGGGCACTTTATGATGAACAGCTTGATATGGTAATTGATATAGAAAACATTGCTTCTGATTATAGCCAAATATCATTCAAGAGGCTGTTCAATGAACATATTTATTGCGTCTGCACCGACAAATATCCTATTTACAATTATGAATCGATAACTATCGAGCAGATCAGAGCACTTGAACAGTATCCGCTGCTCCTTATGACAGCCCCAAAAACATTAATGGATATTTCAGTTGCACAAAATGCGTTTATCGGAAGCAGAACACATTCAATGGTACACTTCTGCTCCACCGCCGAGGAGATCACCCTTATGACAGAGCTTGGCTGCGGTATTGCAATTGTACCGGAAAAAATAATTCCCGACAGTCCGAACGTTAACAGCATTCTCGTTACCGACTGTGATGATGTATCCATAGGCGTGTATTACAAGAGCAGCAGTTCAAATGAGCTGACTAAGCAGTTCATCGATATTCTGAAAAATCATTTTAACTGAAAAAAGCACCCTTACCGCCGATCACAGCGGCAAGGGTGCCTGTTGTTTATATTTTGCGTTTACTTGCGTATACGTCTGCGGATAAATACAAATGCAGTTCCCGCTGACAGAACAATAGCTGCGATAACAAACGCAGATACAGGCTCTGCCTCGACCGCTTCGGAAATATCCTCAGCACCTGCTCCGGAAGAAACATCCTCGGTGCCTTCCTCAGGTTTTGTTTCGGGCAATGGCGTGAAGATCACACCCGGTCCTTCACTGGGAAGTGTGGGACGTATTCCGGGATTAGTGTCCGGCTTGTCCTGAGGTACATCACTGGGATTGTCCTCAGGCTGATCACCGGGCTTATCTTCGGGCTGATCGCCGGGCTTGTCCTCGGGTTGATCTCCGGGCTTGTCCTCGGGCTGATCGCCGGGCTTGTCCTCGGGCTGATCGCCGGGATTGTCCTCGGGTGAAGCCTCATCAAACATTATTACGGAGTCTGTCTTGATGCCGTTTACCAAAATATTCTTTGAGGAAGTAACAGTAAACCGAATATCCGTTGCAACAAGATAACCTTCGGGAGCGACCTCCTCGTGCATGATGTATTCACCTTCGGGAAGTCCCTCAATAACAGTCGATGATCGTCCCGAAATGTATGTCATAGAAGTGCCGTCCTTTGAAACAAGACGAGCGCCCGAGCCAAGCTTGATATTAATATCCGAGCTTGTGAAATCAGTACCCGATACAACGATCTTCGCACCTGCCAGCTCACCGCCGCCGAAGCTGCGCTTACTGAGAATTACCTTTGAAGGAGCTGGACCGTTGGATTTGGCTTCATCGACCATAGTTACAGCATTTACCTCGCTGCCGCCAACAAGTACCTTGCCATCTGCGGTCACGGTAAATGTAATATCATTTGCAACAAGGTAGCCATCGGGAGCTGCGTCCTCGTGCATGGTGTAGTTACCTGCGGAAAGTCCCTTGATAACTGTGGGTGTTGTGCCTGAAATGTAAGTGATGTAATAACGTGCATTGGCAACTAAAGAAGCGCCTGTTCCAAGCTGGATATCAACACTCTGGCTTCTGAAATCTCCGCCCTTGATAGTTATCTTTGCACCGGGCAGTTCATTGCCGCCTACATCTGTTTTGCTGAGAGTAACCGCAAACGGAACAGTTACCTCAGGCTTTGCTTCATCGACCATTGTTACGGAATTTACTTCATTGCCGCCAACAAGTACCTTGCCGTCTGCGGTCACGGTAAATGCAATATCCGTCGCAACAAGATAGCCGTCGGGGGCTGCTTCCTCGTGCATGGTGTAGCTGCCTGCGGGGAGTCCCTTGATAACTGTTGGTGTCGTTCCCGAAATGTAGGTCAGAGATGTGCTGTTCTTAATAACACCCGAGCCGTTTTCGCCGTAATTAACGGTTATATCGGATCTTGTAAAATCAGCACCGCTGACGGTGATCTTTGCACCTGCCAGCTCATTGCCGCCAACATTCTGCTTGCTGAGCGTTACGGTTGACGTAACAACAGTCACGCCCTGCTCCTTATCAACCATAGTAACAGCTGTTACCGCACCGCCGTCTACAAGGACCTTGCCGCCGTCGGTTATAACGAAGGTAATGTCGGTAGACTTGAGATAGCCGTCGGGAGCTGCTTCCTCGTGCATCTTGTATGTGCCTGCGGGAAGTCCCTTGATAACTGTGGGTGCAGTTCCCGAAATATAGGTCATGGAAACATTGTTTTTGCTGATAAGGGAAGCACCTGTACCGAACACTGTGGTAATACCCGAATCTGTGAAATCTGCGCCGATAATGGAGATCTTGGCACCTGCCAGCTCTTCCCCGCCGACATTCTTCTTGCTGAATGTTACAACAGAGGGCAGCTGAACGGTACCGGGAACATTTTCAATTTCAAGCCTGTCATCGCTCACAAGAGATTCCACACCGGGGTAATTTGTTGTATTTCCCACCGATTTGAAGATGATATACTCGGGGAAATCACTGCCCACAGCAAATCCGTCGGGAACGACGGTTTCCGTCACCTTATAAACAACATCGTTCTTGAAGCCGACTGCTGTGTTGGTGAGCTGACCGTCAGCACCTGTGTAGGGCTTACTTGTGATAGTTGGGTAAAGCGTGGGGTCCATAGGATTTCCCGTAACTGCCCCGCCTGCATACTCAACAGGTGTAAATGTGAATTCCGCACCCGAAAGCTTTATGCTTAAGCCGCTTGAATTCTTGTAGAATTTTCTGATATTAATGGAAAGATTGTTGCCTGTTCCGCTGAATTTACTTTCAAGGACTACGCCAAAGCTTTCCTTGAACACATTAGCAGCAGTATCGGAGCCGTAAAGCAGCTCAACACGGTTTCCGCCCTCCTCATCGGTCAGGACATCGCCCACCTGCTTGCCAACGATCTTTGCGTAATAGGTTATCTTAATTCGCTTGCCGTCGGGAAGTCCCGAAATGGTGAAGCTGTGTGCGGAGTTTTCGGTAAATGTGTAAGTAGTATACTCCGTTCCGTAGTCTATCTCCACCTTCATCGGATAATTTTCGTTTTTCAGAAGAGTAAGGCAGCTGCCGAGAGTATCTCTGATAGAAATATCTCCGCCAAGCACAGCACCCGAATTATTCGCAATTATCTCATACTTAACAACATTCTGGCTGCTGTCGGTACTGTAAATGTAATCCTTTTTGAGCATATCGGAAACATTTCTGTCCTTGTATTCCCATCTGAGGACATTGTTTCCCACAACGCCGTCAAGCTTCATGTCCGCATAATTCCAGACATAGCAGCTGTTCCAGCCCTCAACATAGAACTTTTCGGGATCATACTCTGCATTGTAAACAAGGTCAACGTTCTTGTTTGCTGCGAATAAGCCTGCCAACTCAGGGGTAATTGTAACGGTAAAGTCAGTTCTCAACTCTCCTGTTACAGTATTGCTTGACATTCCGACAGATGTCGCCAGAGCCGAACCGTCACAGTAAAGAGCTGCATCTGTGATATTCGCACCCAGATCAAGCTTGTCCGAAGCAGTCCATGAATTCATATCTGCCGCAGAATTTGCCCACTTGTTTGAGATCACCATTCTGTCGCTTATCTCTATGACCTGACCTACCGTTGCGGAAGCAAGCTCGCTGCCATTGAGCGTGATAGTCCACTTGGACTTAGGCATTTTTCCCAGACTTCCGTCACTTTTCTTATCTGCGATACCGTCAATAACGTCAACAGAATTCTCGGCATAGTCACTTACCGTTACATCATTGCCGTCTGCAGTTTCTTTAAAAACAGCATTAACGGTGTTAGGATAGGTTTCGGCTGCGCCTGTAAAAGCATTTGCCTTAGTGAAATATGTAAGCTCTATAATACTTCCGACAGCAAGTGAACTTACATTATTCAGCTTAATGTTAAGAGTGCTCCAGTCACCCATATAGGTATCTTTAGTGTAATCGGAGGTTTCGCTGCCGTTAATCTTAACGATTATTGGATATGCCGAATCGTCAACTACGGGTTTATGCTTGTTAACAATTAAATCTTGGAATTCCAAAGAATACAGCGGTGTCTTGACCTCATAGGTGACCTTCCACTGCATATATCCGTTAGAGCTTACATTTCCGACTGCTTCCTTAGAAACAGAAGTGGGAACGCCAACGACCTCTACGGATACATCGCCCGTACGAACAGGCTTACCCTCAATTGTGCCTTCCACAGAGTTTTTGTAATACTTCTTGGAAGCAGATGTTGAAGGTGTAAATGTAGTCTTATAGGTATATTCGTAATACGGGAGCCAACCGCTGACATATGTAGCATTGTCAATGAATGTGCCCGCAGAAACAGCTGCCCCGCCTGCAAAAATGCTGCCCGGATCGGTCTGTTCTGCACCGAGAGTATCGGTAAAGCTATCACCGCCCAGCAGAGCCTTATCCTGCTCCTTGTCACCGGTGAAAAAGCTGTGGCGCACCTGTACCTTCCAGGTGATCTCACCCGTAGTATTATCGGCAGTACCGCTCTTACCGATGCTTGCATTTGTATAATAATTATACTTTACCTCGGGGGTAGTCTTTTCGGCGGAAACACCGTTCTTATTGAAGGTGACCTTTGCCTTGTTGGAGCCTGTACCCGCAGTGATTGAAGCCTTGGGTATCTCCTGAGTATAATTAATGGTTCTCTCCTCATTGGGATTCAGCGAAGCAATATCCACAGGGAATGATGCACCTGTAATATCACCAAGACCGGTGGCAATATCCTCAATATGGATATCGGTTATGGGAACATCTCCCTTTGCTGTCACCTTAATGGTGTAATCCTGATAATACTTCCCGCCTACAAAGCGAACATTTCCGTTTGCCCACTTCTGAATGTCAAGGTCGCTGACAGTTACAACGGGAATGTTGGGAACAAGCGCACCCGACACATTTGCAAAGCCTACATTGACCTTCTGGTCGGGATCGCCTGTCTTTACAACTGTGACCTTACCGTTAGACTCACCCTTGAATGTGATATTGCTGTGCCTGCTGGCGTAATTACTGTCAAGAGAGAGATTAACAGTTCCGTCTGTGATGGAAATTGTTCCGAGGAACTCGCCTAATTCATCATTGAGTACCACGTCCCCGCTTGAATCAAGCTGAACATTAGTCTGACCGAGCGGACATGAGAAATTCAGCTGCCCCGATGTCAGTGCCGCATTGTCAACAGTTCCTTTGAAACGGAGCACCACGCGTTCTCCGCCGCTTATTGAAGTAACCGAACTTGCATTAACACCGTCAATAGTAAATTCGAGAACTTCAAAAGCTATTGCATCAGCCGCCGAGCTCTGCACCGTCCCCAAAGGCACAGAAAAGAACACAAGAAGCACTGCCAGCACCACATTCAATATTCCGGTACCGATGGATTTTCTTTCCATAATATGGTTCTTCCTTTCTTAATAGAATTCTCCCGCAATAAACAAGAGCAATAAGCGATAATAACGTCGTAAAGTTGTAAGCTTTACACTCACTTCCGCCGTGCATTGCCGAATTAATCGTACTGTCCGACCTGTTTTAACCTGTAAAGCTATTGACCTTGTATCCGCAGTATGCAATCGCCTATTGTTAATCAAGATTATACATCACTTCCCCTCAAATGTCAATAGCTTTTCCAACAAATTTTACAAAATATACTGTTTGAGGATATTTTCTTATATTCGACGGCCGATTGGATAAATTAAGAAAAAATTCCATTATTATAAATAGTGTTATGATAATAAAGTGTTATACTATAATAATTATGATGTCAATAAGGGAGAGGATAATTTGAAGAAGCTTCTTGCTTATCTTAAATCTTATACAAAGGAGAGTATTCTGGGACCGCTTTTCAAATGCTTTGAGGCAGTCCTTGAACTGTTCGTGCCGCTGGTCATCGCCGCAGTTATTGACAACGGCGTTGCTCTCGGAGATAAGGGCTATATTGCCAAAATGTGCCTGCTGCTGGTAGTGATCGGCATCGTAGGACTGGCATTTTCCATAACGGCGCAGTATTTCTCCGCAAAAGCCGCCGTGGGATTTGCAAGGGACGTAAAGCATGACCTTTTCAAGCATATCCAGTCCCTTTCATACTCCGAAATAGACACCCTCGGCACCTCTACACTTATCACCCGAATGACCAGCGATATGAACCAGGTGCAGTCGGGAATAAATCTTACGCTTCGACTGCTGCTGCGTTCACCCTTTGTGGTATTCGGTGCAATGATAATGGCATTTACGCTGGACTTTGACTCTGCACTTATCTTTGCGGCGGCTATTCCCGCACTGTCGGTGGTGGTGTTCGGCATAATGCTGTGGTGCATACCATTATATAAAAAGGTGCAGCAAAGGCTTGACAAGGTCGTCAGCATTACACGCGAAAATCTTACGGGAATTCGTGTTATCAGAGCATTCTGCAAGGAAAATGAGGAGATCGCCGAGTTTGAAAGCAGAAATGAAGAGCTTACCAAAATTCAGAAGTTTGTGGGACGTATCTCCGCATTGATGAACCCCCTCACCTATATTATCATTAACCTTGCAATCATCTGGCTTGTCTATACAGGCGCTGTCCGTGTTGAAACGGGGATTCTTACTCAGGGAACTGTTGTTGCACTGTATAACCTGATGTCCCAGATACTTGTCGAGCTTATCAAGCTGGCGAACCTTATCATCAACATCACAAAGAGCGTTGCCTGCGGAAACAGAATTCAGTCTGTTTTCGAGATAAAGTCAAGCCTTGAAAACGGTAATTCGGAAAACGGCAGCGGCGAATATGCCGTTGAATTCCGCCACGCTTCTCTTAAATACGCAAATGCGGGCGCAAATGCACTTACGGATATGAACTTTACCGTAAAAAAAGGCGAAACTGTCGGCATTATCGGCGGAACAGGCTCGGGAAAATCCTCTCTTGTCAATATGATACCGAGATTTTACGATGCCGCCGAGGGCGAAGTTCTGGTAAACGGTGTAAATGTCAAAGACTTTACAATTGATGATCTCCGTGATAAGATAGGCATCGTCCCCCAGAAAGCCGTTCTTTTCAAAGGAACTATCCGTGAAAATATGCAGTGGGGCAAGACCGACGCCACCGACATTGAGATATTCTCTGCGCTGGAAACCGCACAGGCAAAGGCGGTCGCAGACAGCAAGGGCGGACTTGACTTTATGATAGAACAGGGCGGAAAGAACCTTTCGGGCGGTCAGCGTCAGAGATTTACCATTGCAAGAGCGCTTGTCAAAAAGCCCGAGATACTCATTCTGGACGACAGTGCCTCGGCTCTTGACTTTGCCACCGATGCGGCACTCAGAAAGGCGCTCCGCTCAATGGACTATTCCCCCGCCGTGTTTATCGTATCGCAGAGAACCTCGTCCATACGCCACGCAGACAAGATAATCGTGCTGGACGACGGCGAAATAGTCGGCATCGGCACTCATGACGAGCTTCTGGAATCCTGCGATATTTACAAGGAAATTCATAGCTCACAGTTCAAAAAGGAGGCGGTCTGAATGTCGGAAAAGAAAACTCAGGGTATTCAGAAAGCCACCCTTAAAAAGGTTTTCGGATATATCAAAAATTACCGTATACTGATGCTGCTGTCGATTATAATGGCAGCAGCTACGGTAATTTGCAGCCTTTATGTCCCCATTTTGATAGGACGGGCAATCGACCTTATCATTGACAAGGGAAATGTTGATTTTGAGGGGCTATCCGTCCTTCTTCCGCAAATCGCTGTTGTTGCCCTCGCAGTCGCTATTATCCAATGGCTGATGAACACCGTCAACAACCGCATTACCTATCATATTGTACGTGATATTCGTGACGAAGCCTTCCGAAAAATCGAAATTCTCCCCCTCAGCTATGTTGATTCGCATCCCGCAGGCGGTATCGTAAACCGTGTTATCGCAGATGCAGATCAGTTCGCAGACGGTCTGCTTATGGGGTTTACACAACTTTTCACGGGTGTTGTGACCATTCTCGGAACGCTGCTTTTTATGCTGACTATCAACTGGAAAATTGCGCTGGTGGTAGTCGTGCTCACTCCACTTTCTCTGTTTATTGCGAAATTCATTGCGGGACGCACCTATAAAATGTTCCGTTTACAGTCGGAAACAAGGGGCGAACAGACTGCATTCATTGATGAAATGATCGGAAATCAGAAGGTAGTTCAGGCGTTTTCACACGAGGCTGAGGCTCTCGAAAAATTCGACGAGATAAACGACCGCCTTGCTGACTGCTCCCTGCAAGCCACCTTTTATTCATCTATCACAAACCCCGCTACACGTTTCGTGAACAGCATGGTTTATGCGGGAGTTGCCGCTGCGGGAGCTGTTGCCTGCATTGCCACCGCAGGAACGGTCAATCCCTTTACAGTAGGACAGCTTTCCTGTTTCCTCTCATATGCCAATCAGTACACAAAGCCGTTCAATGAGATCTCGGGCGTTGTTACCGAATTGCAGAACGCTCTTGCCTGTGCTTCAAGACTGTTTGAGCTTATCGAAGAACAGCCGCAGATACCCGATGCAGAAAACGCTGCTGTTCTCGAAAATGTCAAAGGCTCCGTTTCTCTCGAAAACGTGGATTTCTCCTACACTCTAGAGCGGGAGCTTATCAAAGATCTCAGCCTGAACGTTAAGCCCGGTCAAAGAATTGCTATTGTCGGTCCCACAGGCTGCGGAAAGACCACCATTATTAATCTGCTTATGAGATTTTACGATGTAAACAGCGGTGCTGTCAAGGTCGAGGGTGAGGACATACGGAATGTCACCCGAAACAGCCTTCGCAGCAGCTATGGAATGGTTTTGCAGGAAACATGGCTGAAATCGGGTACTGTCAGGGACAATATCACCATGGGCAAGCCCGATGCCACCGATGAGGAGGTTATCGCCGCTGCAAAGGCGTCCCACGCACACAGCTTTATCAAGCGCCTGCCCGACGGATATAACACCGTTATCGGTGAGGACGGCGGAAGTCTTTCACAGGGACAGAAGCAGCTGCTCTGTATTGCTAGGGTAATGCTCTGTCTGCCGCCTATGCTTATCCTGGACGAAGCCACATCATCTATCGACACAAGAACCGAGCTGAAGATTCAGGAAGCATTTGCCAGAATGATGAAGGGCAGGACAAGCTTTATCGTTGCCCACAGGCTTTCGACCATCCGTGAAGCCGACGTTATCCTTGTTATGAAGGACGGTCACATCATCGAACAGGGACGCCACGAGGAGCTGCTTGAGCTGGACGGCTTCTATGCAAAGCTGTACAACAGTCAGTTTGCTGTCTGAACCGAAAAAAAACATTGCTTTTTGCGGACAAGTATGGTATAATTGTTTTATTATGATTTGCTGGTTTTTGTAATCGGTTTTGGAGGAATTATATGAAGAAAACATTCAAGCAGATATGCCGCACTGCCGCACTCTTCTGCGTTCTGCCGCTTCTCTGCGGCTGCGGCTCAGACTCCCCCGCCCCTGCGGAGGAAACGGAAACATCAACATCAATTGTAACGGAGGTAAACGGAATGAGAAAGATCATCGCAGATTCATCAAACGTAAAGCAGCTGGGACGCACCCATCTTATGGACGAAACACTTTGGCTTGCTTTTTCGGGCACAGGTGCAGATTTTGACTATACAGGCAAAAAGCTTGACATCACCTTAAAGGGTGACGGCTCCTCTCTCCTGCCCAAGGACGGCGAAAACTGCGCAAGAGTTGCCATCTACGTTGACGGAGAACGTGTTGTAGATGATCTGATAGATAAGCCCGAGGAGGTCTACACCGTATTTGAAAGCGACGAGACAAAGACTGTCAATGTTAAGATAGTTAAGCTTTCCGAAACTGCCATGTCCACCTTCGGAATCAAGCCTATTGAGATACAGCCCGATGAAAACATTGTCCCCGCTGCCGAGAAATCCCACAAAATTGAGTTTGTCGGCGACTCCATCACCTGCGGCTACGGCGTTGATGACGAAGTTGCGGAGCACCACTTCCACACCTCCACCGAGGACGTTACCAAGGCATACGCCTACAAGACCGCACAGGCTCTGGACGCTGATTACAGCATGGTTTCCATCAGCGGCTACGGTGTTATCTCGGGCTGGACTGCAAACCCAAATAACAAGGTTCCCAATCAGACCATTCCTCAGTATTACACCAAGCTGGGATTTTCATATAATAAGTTTGCAAATACCACTCCTCCCTCTGCACTTGACTGGGATTTCAGCAAATTTGTCCCCGAGGTCATCGTTGTAAATCTCGGAACAAATGACGACAGCTATTGCCAGGGAAATGCCGAAAAACAGAAGGAATATTCCGAAGCCTATGCGGAATTTCTCAAGGTCATCAGAGAAAAGAACCCCAATGCCGAAATTTTCTGCACTCTTGGAATTATGGGACAGCGTCTTTTCCCCGGCGTTGAGGACGCTGTAAAGATTTACACCGAAGCGACCGGCGATACTAAGGTACATACCTTTATGTTTGACGCTCAGGACGGTTCCCTCGGCTATGCCGCAGACTGGCACCCCTCCGCCGCAACTCACGACAAGGCTTCCGAGGCTCTTGCTGCCGAAATAAAATCTGTAATGGGCTGGTAATCTGAAATGAAAAGGAGCATACTTGCACTGATTATGACAATATCAATGACAATATCGGCAGGCTGCGGAAATTCCGAGCTGCCCGACGAAACAACTCAGACAACGGAAACAACGACTGCCGCAGAAACAACAGTCACCGAATCCGCCGTCAAAAAGCTTGACTATGAGGTCGACCCAAGCAAGCCCGTAATCGCACTGACCTTTGACGACGGTCCCAACACGTCCACTACAAAAATGGTGCTGGACAAGCTGGAGAAATACGGCGTTCGTGCTTCCTTCTTCCTTATTGGAAATAACATCAACGACGAAAGTGCGAAAATTGTCAAGCGTGCTTACGATATGGGCTGCGAGATAAACAATCACTCAAAGACCCACGGCTATATGAACAGCATGACCGCAGAGGAGATAAAGTCGGAGGTGGATTTTGTTTCCGATAAGGTCATGGAAATAACGGGAGAACCGACAAAATTCTTCCGTCCGCCCTATATTGCCGTAAATGAAACTATGTATGAAAACATAGATATGCCGTTTATCGCAGGCTTCGGCTGCAACGACTGGGACGCAAAGGTCACCGCCGATGAACGTGCAAAGAAAACGCTGGAACAGGCAGCGGACGGCGCAATTATCCTGCTGCATGACGCTCAGGGCAATTTGCAGACTGTCACAGCGCTGGACAAGATCATTCCCCCGCTTCTGGAGGAGGGCTATCAGTTTGTCACCGTTTCCGAGCTTTTTGAGATAAAAGGCAAAGAAATAAACGGAAGCGACACAAATCTTTACTCTATTGTTGAATAATCCGACCTCCGCAGACCGTAAAAAATATCTGCGGAGGTTTTTCAAATAAGGAAGATACCATGAAACGAATTACCATTGGAATGACCGCCCACGTTGATGCGGGAAAAACCACACTTTCCGAAGCTATCCTCTATCAAAGCGGAGAAATACGCTCTCTGGGTCGGGTCGATAAGGGAAACACCTTTCTTGACACCTTTGAAATTGAGAAAAAACGAGGGATAACCATCTTCTCAAAGCAGGCGGTGGCGCATTTCGGAAGCGGCGAATATACCCTTCTGGACACTCCGGGACACGTCGATTTTTCCGCCGAAACGGAACGTGCGCTCAGCGTCCTTGACTGCGCCGTGCTGGTCATAAGCGGAACGGACGGCGTTCAGAACCATACGGAAACCCTCTGGCGGCTGCTTTCGAGATACCATATCCCCGTGTTCATTTTCGTAAATAAGATGGACATTTCCCACCTTGAACGGCAAAGTCTTTTAAACGAGCTGAAAACCCGTCTGAACGGCAGCTGCATTGATATGGACCCCCGCCGTGAACCCGATGAAATGTTTGACGAGCTTGCTCTTTGCGGCGAGGATATGATGGACAGTTTTCTTGAAAACGGTACTGTCCCGGACAGTATGATACAAACAGCCGTTGCGGAAAGACGGCTGTTCCCCTGCTATTTCGGCGCTGCCTTGAAGCAGCAGGGCGTTGCCGAGCTTATGGAGGGCATTGACAGGTATTTTCCCGAACCGAAACGGTCTGCTGAATTCGGTGCAAAGGTCTTTAAGATAACCGAGGACGAGCAGGGAAACAGGCTCACTCATCTCAAAATAACAGGCGGCAGCCTTAAGGTCAGGACTGCCCTTGAAAGCGGCGAAAAGGTCAATCAGCTGCGTATATATTCGGGTACGAAATTCACCACAGTCCCCGAAGTCTTTGCGGGAACGATATGCGCTGCGACGGGACTTTCCGAAACTAATGCGGGCGACGGTCTGGGATTTGAAAAGAACTCCGCCCGACCTGCTCTGGAGCCTGTTTTGTCCTACAAGGTGATTCTTCCTCCAGAAGTCAGCGTAAATACCGCACTTATTCAACTCCGAAAGCTGGAGGACGAGGATCCGCAGCTGCAAATTTCCCTGAATGAAAAGCTTAACGAAATTCACCTGCGGCTTATGGGCGAGATTCAGCTGGAGGTGCTGAAAAATGTCATTGCTGAACGCTTCGGATATAACGTAGAGTTCGGACGGGGCAGCATTGCGTACAAGGAAACAATTTCGGGAATTGCCGAGGGTGTGGGACATTACGAACCCCTGCGGCATTATGCGGAGGTGCATCTTATCCTGTCCGAGGGTGAACCGAACAGCAGTCTGCGCTTTGAAACCAACTGCCGTGAAGAAATTCTCGACAAAAACTGGCAGCGGCTTATTCTCACCCATCTTGAAGAAAAAACGCACCTCGGCGTTCTGACAGGCTCGCCCATAACCGATATGAAAATCACTCTTGCTTCGGGACGGGCACATCTGAAACACACGGAGGGCGGTGATTTCCGTCAGGCGACCTATCGGGCTGTCCGTCAGGGACTCAGAAGTGCGCAAAGTGTCCTGCTTGAACCGTGGTATGATTTCACTTTGGAAATACCTAAAGAGTGTGCGGGACGTGCGCTGAACGATCTTCAGAATATGTCCGCAGAGTTCACATCTCCCGAGATCATTGAGGAAAACGCCGTTATAAAGGGGTCTGCACCCGTTTCGGAGATAATGGATTATCAGTCGGAGGTAACTGGCTATTCACGGGGAAAAGGACGTATCTCCTGCGAATATAAGGGATACTTCCCCTGCCACAACAGCGATAAAGTCATCTCGGAAATTGCCTATGACTGCGACGGCGACCTCGATAATTCCGCCGACAGTATCTTCTGTTCCCACGGCGCAGGATTTAACGTAAAATGGAACGAAGTCCCGCAGTATATGCACCTTGAAAGTGCGCTAAAGCCGAAAAAAGAAGAAGAAACCGTCCGTGAGCGCCATCCCGCATACAGCGGAAAGCCTGCGGACGACAAGGAGCTTATGGAGATATTCGAGCGAACCTACGGCAAAATAGACCGAAATCCCCGCTATGCAATGAAAACGGAAAAAACCGTTCAGCCAAAGCCGCCGAAAGCATCTCCTATGCCAACAGGTCCCGAGTACCTCCTTGTGGACGGCTACAACATAATTTTTGCATGGGACGAGCTGAAAAAAATCGCCGCAGACAACCTTGACCTTGCCCGAAGTATGCTCATAAACGCCCTTGCGAATTACCGAGGATATAAGCAAAACAACGTAATTCTGGTCTTTGACGCATACAAGCTAAAGGGAAACACGGGCAGCGTTGAGGACGCATCGGGAATAAGCGTCGTGTACACAAAAGAGGCTGAAACCGCCGATATGTATATCGAAAAAACCACCCATCAGCTGGCGAAAAACTGCCGTGTCCGAGTTGCAACCTCGGACGGCGCAGAACAGATGATAATCCTCGGCAGCGGCGCATTCCGAATGTCCGCAGCTGAATTATACGAGGAGATAAAGACTGCCGAAAAGGCTATCCGAAATATGGTGGACAAGCTGCCAACAGGCGGGCGGCAGTTCCATAAAATTGAGCGAAAGGAAGATTAAAATGCTTGAACCAAACACAAAAGCACCCGATTTCACTTTGAACGACAAGGACGGAAACACCGTTTCCCTGTCCGATTTTACGGGCAAAAAGGTCGTTCTCTACTTCTATCCCAAGGACAACACTCCCGGCTGCACCCGTCAGGCGTGCGCATTTGCGGCAGCTTATGAGGATTTCAAAAAGCTGGACGTGACCGTTATCGGCATAAGCAAGGACAGTGCCGAATCCCACCGAAAATTTGCGGAAAAGCACGGCCTACCCTTTATCCTGCTGTCCGACCCCGATTTGCAGGCAATTCAGGCTTATGACGTTTGGCAGGAAAAGAAGCTTTACGGCAAGGTGTCCATGGGAGTTGTCCGCACAACATACATCATCGGCGAAAACGGACTTATCGAAAAGACAATGCCAAAGGTCAAGCCCGACACCAATGCCGCCGAGATACTTGCCTATCTGAAAGGCGAATAATATGCCCGAGATGAAGATAATCGCCCATATAGAAAGCGATTTCACCGAAAAATTCGGAATTCCCCGTCAGAGCGGACTTGTTGAGGACCTTGTTTCAAGGATAGTTTTTGAAAAGGAATACCGTGTTCACGAAGCGTTTCGGGGATTGGAGGATTTTTCGCATATCTGGATAATATGGCAGTTTTCCGAAGCGGTCATGGAAGATTGGTCACCTACTGTACGTCCCCCAAGGCTTGGCGGGAACAAGCGAATGGGCGTGTTTGCCACACGTTCACCGTTTCGCCCGAATTCCATCGGATTGTCCTCCGTAAAACTGCTGAAAATCGACTTTGACTGTCCCGAAGCGCCTGTTTTGTATGTTTCGGGGGCGGATATGCTCAACGGAACTCCCATTTTCGACATCAAACCATATCTCCCCTACACCGACTCTCACCCCGAAGCAAGCGGCGGGTTCGCATTGCAGCAGAAGGAAGGCGTTCTTGAGGTAGATTTCCCGCCCAAACTGCTGGAAAAAGTCCGTCCCGAGCTGAGGAACGGGCTTATCGAGGTGTTGGCACAAGACCCTCGTCCGCAGTATCAGAATTCACCTGAAAGAGTCTATACCTTTGATTTTGCAGAATATTCGGTAAGCTTTACCGTTCGGGATAACACTTTGTATGTTTCCGAAATAAAATAAATATCGGCGGCAATTAAAAACTGCCGCCGATTTTCTTATCCGTTGATATCAACGTCTGACATATTCGCCGAAATGGTGATAGGTATCGCACCATTCGGATTTTCCCTGACAAAATCTGACAGATCCTCTCCGTTGACCGTTATATCGGACATTTTGGAACCGCTTTCCTTGATGCTGTACTCACCCGGAGAACGGTTGAGATTTAACTCAACATCTCCCATACTTACGTTGATGTCCGCTCCCGATTCGATCGCTCCGCTGTATGAAATATCTCCCGCCTTGCAGCCGATATTCAGCTTATCTGCATTTACATTGCTCATCTCGCAGTTTCCGCCTGTGGAACTTACCGTCAGATTAACCGAAAGAAGATCGTTTATGATCATATCTCCCGCTGCGATCTCAGAGGTAAAGCCTTCGGCAGTACAGCCGTCAAGATGCGCATCACCCGCATTGACTGTAACCGACGCATTGTCCGCTTTCAGATTGTAGACCGAAAGCTCACCTGCATTTAAATTCAGCTTGACGGTTCCGCAGCTGAGGTCGGACACAGAAGCCGTTCCCAGATTAACGGTAACATCAAAATTATCAACTATCATCTGCGGAACGGTTATATAAAGCATTCCGCCGTCATTATCGAAAAAGCTTTCATCGGAATTTATGCCGTATTCAATACTCATAATTCCATCAGTCATGCTTCTGTTATATTGCAGAACATCTGAAGTATTTTCAACGCTGAACGAATCTCCCGATACTATCTCTACCTCTCCCGCATTGCATGTGATATTTACGGCAGTGATGCCGCTCATATCAATTATCTCCGCATTGCCCGAGGGAGCGTATTCCTCTGCAACATAAGTGGTTTCCATTGTCGTAGCCGTATCGGCGGAATAACGTGATGAACTCGCACCCGCAATTCCGATAGCCATAATTGCAGCCCCCGCAACCACCAAACTTCCCGCCACAATAAGCGGGTTTTTCTTTTTTCCTGCGGGACGATCGGGCAAAGCTTTCTCCTCCTGAACGGCAGCATACTGAAAATCGCCTACCTGCATTTCGGCATACTGTTGCTGTTCCTTTTCCTCATATTTCATTGAAATCTGTCCCTCCGTTCAAAAAATTCACGGATCTTTTTATATGTATTTCCTATCCAGCCGCCAAGTGCGGGGATTCCCTTTTTGATGACCTGCTTAACAAGAAGTCCGAGAGCAATGGCAAATCCCGCCGAAAGCAGCGCACCGCCCACAGCCATTGCCGCAGCAAACAATCCATCATTGATAAGCAGCGGAACAGACGCTATCAGCAGAGAGGGAGCAGCAAGCACCAGTCCCACCTCGATAAATCCCAGCATAAGCAGTCCCATCACAATAAAAACTGCCAGAATGACCGCCGCAACACCGCCGATAACGATAAAGGGCAAAAGGAAAATAAGCCCCATGAGCGCACCGATAAGCGAGTAAACGCCCTTGGAACTGCCGCTTGTCCTGCCCGTCTGAGCGGTATTTGTCTGCTGACTGCCGTAATTGTAGTTATAGTTGTAATTCACATTTGCCGCATCGGAATTGTTTGCGTTTCCGCCGTCGCCATGAGAATGGGGCTGATAGGAAGAATTATTCTCCTGCGGCTTGCTAAGGTCGATAAATCCGCCGCTGTTATTTCCCGACGGCTGAGAAGCGACCTTTATCTCCATATCGGGCACAGGCTCGGGCTCCTTGTATTCCTGAGCACGGAAGCCTATGCTGTAAGGCTCATATCCCTCGTCCTCCGCCTTTTCTCTGCGGCAATTCTCGACAAAAAGCCGCTGAGATGCAGTTTCATTCTTTATGCTCCGTGAATAATCGGAATTATCACAGAGAATAGCCCTTGCAAGCTCCACGGGACTGCCCAGATCGGCAATTACCGACTTAGCATTCTCCTCCCCTGCGTCGTTGAACATTTCTTCATAGAATGCGATCGCATTTTCACGGTCCTCAACGGGCATAGCGAGAAGCTCCGCCCGAAGCTGTGAAATGTAATCCTCCTTATTCATCGCCATTCACCTCGTCGTAAATAACATTGTCAATTCTGACCTTGAAAAGCTTCCATTCCTCCTGATAGAGCTTGAGCTGGAGCCTGCCCTTTTCGGAAACCCGATAATAACGCCTGTTTCTGCCCATATACTCCATATCGTAGGATTCCAGACATTCGTCCTTTAAAAGCCTTCTCAGCACGGGATAAAGGGTGGATTCGGACATTTCGATAGCCTTTCGTATTTCCTGAGTGATCTTATAACCGTAAGTATCCTCCTTTGCCACGATAGATAGCACAAGAGCGTCAAGCAGCGCTGCACTGACGGGAAATACCATTTAACCGCTTCCTTTCAACCGCCGCTGTACACACGGCGATAATCTGACTTTACTTATATTATATCTTATATAATATAATTTGTCAATAGGTTTTTGATTTTTTTCGGGATATTTTACCCTGTTGGTTTCCTAAGCCTTCTATTGTCTTTTTTCTCGCCGGACACTTCCCTGTTTTCATTCAAAATTTGATAAAACCACTTGCAATATATCTCCATATATGGTACAATGTAGATATATACATACCGAAAAGGAGCAGCTGCCATGGCGACGGAAACCGAGCGGAAGATCAAGGAATTTGAAGCGGAGCTGAAAAAAATGCAGGAGGAAACAGAAATGCTCACCGCCGAGCTTGAAAACCGTCCCCTGCCCGAACAGAAAAAGCCTTTTCCCCTGATGCCCGTTCTGGCTGTTTCGGCGGCGGCTGTTTTGATGATAATTGTTATAATTGGAGTGATTTTATGAATCTGAATATTATCGAGCCGAATTATTTTAAGGATTTTCACTGTATTGGGGGGCAATGTAAGCAGAATTGCTGCAGCTGCTGTTGGAAAATAGAATTCAACAAAAAAGACTATTTAACCGCAAAGAATGCAAAAAAATCCAAAGAATTACAAGAATTATGCACACACGCTTTCCGCAGAATAAAAAAGTCCAATAATCCTAACGTTTATGCCGAAATGCGCTTAAATGAATCCGGCAGCTGTCATTTTCTTGGTGAAGACGGATTGTGTAAGCTTCAACAGGAATGCGGTTACAAGGTGCTTCCTGGTATATGCAAAAAATTTCCTCGTCAATACTTTGTATATTTAAATACATTTGAGCAATATCTTTCAACAGGTTGTGAAGAAGTTGTTCGTTTACTTATGAATCTGCCGGGAGGTATTGAACTTACAAACGGTTTAAGCATCGGAGATAATAATTCTATTCAAGCTCTGCTTGCAATTCAGACTCCGGAAGCTGCAAGCACTGTTCCTTTTAAATACTATTGGGATATAAAAACTTTACTGATCTCAATAATGAAAAATCGCAATTATTCCTTTGAGGACAGGCTTATTCTGCTAGGAATTGCATTTAAACATATTGATGAGCTTATAGCTGCCAATAATGGCGATAAAATACCCGCTTACATTGACGGACTTATTGCCGCATGTGCCGATGATAAATCTATGCTTGACGACATTAGGGATATTGAAACTAAGACAAACCAGAATGCAATAAATTTTGCAAGTATGCTACAAACAATGACAGAATTAAATACGGTCCCAAAGTATTTCAGCAATAAAATAGAGTTAGCTTATGGCATTGTATATGGGACAACAGAAGGAAACGAATATAACACCATTCAAATATCTCATAATAAAGTAGAAAAACAGCTTGGTTATCTTTTTAATATGCTGTCCGGCAGAGAATTTATTTTTGAAAATATTATGCTTAACGCAATACTGCACCTTAATCTTCCATTTACTGATACAAATATGAGCTTCTGGGAGAGTTATATTTTCTTTTGTCAGATTTACAGTATGATGGTTTTTATGGTAGCAGGCAATCTTACAGAAACTTCCAACGATGATGATATTATAGAAGCATTTGTAATATCTTCACGAGCATTGCTCCACAATAAAATACTGAAAAATAAAATAATGGAATTTATCAAAGAACATAAATCTACAACCTTAGGCTCAATGGTTTACCTAATAAAATTCTAATTTCTCGGGAAACGGCAAATGTCGTTTCCCGATTTTTTTGACATAATAAAACCGCCGCCCTCCACACAGGAGAGCGGCGGAAAATTATGCGGGTTCGGAAGCAGTATAATCAACTCAGCAGGTGTATAGAGTTTCGGGAGCAATATCTATATCTCCATCATTCCACACAACTGTTCCGCAATCAACATATGCACCGTCAAAAACAGTCTTATCCTTTAGCGGCTGATAACAGGGCATATCCAAAAATGGTTTCATATCAAACAGCTTTCTGCTCCCATCGGCAAACAGCAGCAGCAGCTTATATTCGCTGACTGTGCGCACCGATTTTACGGAAACAGTCATTTTAGGCTCGCCCGCATACGCAATACCATCAATAATATACATATCCCGTCACCTCATTTCAGCGGTTCTATCTTTCCAAATTGTTCTCCCTTTACGGCACTGTTCCAAGCCTTGTAAAGCTCATCTTCATGTATAATCAGCCATGCTTGAAGCAGCTTTAACTGTTTAATCGGCAAAGAACCTGCAAGCAATTCCCCGTCTATGCCTACCGATGCTTCATATTCTCCGTAATACACATGAATATGCGGCTTGTTATGCTGAACATTATCCATATAAAGCATTTTTATTATCATTCCCATAAATCGGCTAAGCTCAGGCATATTATCACTCCATTTTACTTTTTCTTTATTATAACACATAGTGAACAGAAATACAATAGTTTAAATAAAAAAACCGCCGCCCTCCACACAGGAGAGCGGCGGCAAGCGCTTTTGTTATGTTATGCGGCGTTTAAGCCGCTGTCAGTTCCTTTTTGGGTAAGTGTATTAAACTTACTGGAGGAGCTGGAGAACGCCCTGAGGCAGCTGGTTTGCCTGAGCAAGCATAGCCTGAGAAGCCTGGCTGAGGATCTGGGACTTTGTAAAGTTCATCATTTCCTTTGCCATATCGGTATCTCTGATAGCGGACTCTGCTGCTGTCAGGTTTTCGGAAGCAACGTTCAGGTTGTCTACCTTGTGTTCAAGTCTGTTCTGCATAGCACCGAAGCTGCCGCGTACCATAGAAACCTTGTTGATAGCGTTGTCGATCTTGTCGATAGCTGCGTTAGCGTCCTTCTGAGTAGCGAGGGACAGCTTATCAGTTCCAAGACCTCTGGCGGAGCAGTCAAGATCAGCCTTGAGATCGCCGAGACCATTGGAATCATACTTGAATGTGAAGTTTACAGCATCCTTAGTTCTTGCGCCAACCTGAAGAGTAATGTTGTTAGTGTAAGTCATAACAGCAGCACTCTTATTAAAAGCATTGGAGTGTGAAACAGCACCGTCTACAGGTTCCTTAACTTCAACACTAGGAGATGTGGACTTGTCATAAGAGTTATGATCAAGGCTAATCTTCCAACTTCTTGTACCAGAAGTATCACTATCAGCAGAACCTACCTTAGTTGCAGTAAAGGTTGCAAGTTTAGTTCCAATAGCTGTTCCAGCTGTATCAAGCAGACCAATCTCAAATGTGCCAGCTGTAGCATCGAACTTATAACCAGCCTTATACTTTTCGCCGTCCTTGTAGAACTCAAAAGCGTGTACAGTATTATCTGCGGCTTCAAATGTAGTCTTATCATCATCGCCAAGGGATATGCTCAAACTCTTGTCACCTGCAGCTGCAGCAGTATTAGCCTTAAGAGTCTCAGTGAAAGTAGCACCATTCAAAATGTCATAAATTGCATTTACTGTTTCTGTCATATTGGCGTCAGTTACAGTTTCTAAAGAAGTAGTAAGGTTAATGTCCTCAGTTTTATAAGCAGTTGTCTTAACTCCGCCCTTCATTGTGTCGCTAATTACCTCTGCACCAATATTTGTTGCAGCAGCAACGCTTCCCTTGGGGTTGTTAAGAGTAAGAACTACCTTATCTCCATTTGTAAGCTTAGTCTGATCTAAAACTACTGTACCAATAGTCTTACCACCAGCTGTAAGAGTGAAACCACCATTCTTAGTTGCTGTAGCAGTAATATTATCTGCAATAGCACCATTTGTAGCACCACTAACCTGCCAGAACTTAGTGCCGTCATCTCCACCTGTAGCGTCATATGTTATCTCTACATCTACGCTCTCTGGACCATCATTTGCAGATGAAGCATCTGTTCTGTCCCAAGTAGTATTGAGCGCAGACCAAACAGCATTCATGTTAGTTGTATTTGAGGAATCGTCAACAGTCTGGTCGTCAACAACACTTACATAAGAGGAATCAAGCTGCATAGGATCTCTAACGTAGTTCTTGTAATTGAACTCACCATCAACAGCCTTAAGACCATCAGCCATCTGACCGCCGTTCAGAACTACAACACCGTTAAAGTCGGTATCAGCGATCTGATTCAGCTCGTCGTTCAGCTGGTTAAATTCGAGCTGGATAGCTTCACGGTCAACGTCGTCCTGGTATGTGCCGTTAGCGGACTGAGCTGCCAGTGTTCTCATTCTCTGGAGGATAGAATCTGTTTCTGTAAGAGCACCTTCAAAGGTCTGTACCATGGAGATACCGTCCTGAGCGTTCTTAACAGCCTGATCGATACCGGAGATCTGAGCTCTCATCTTCTCTGAAACTGCCAGACCTGCAGCGTTATCGCCTGCACGGTTGATTGCCAGACCGGAAGAAAGCTTTTCAATAGACTTAGACATCTTAGAGTTGTTGATACCGAGATGTCTGTACGCATTCGTTGCGGGTAAATTGTGATTAACTACCATTGCCATAATAAATACCTCCTGTAATTCTCAGAAGCGAATCCTTTCGCTTCTCTTAAAAAAGTTTGGAATTTTCTTTGCCTTTCCGTGACCGTACGCTTCATTTCAAGGCGGTCGAAGAACGCTCGTTCCCGTAAGAAGAACTAGCCGGAGAAAACCTGTTTCGGAAGCCCTCAACTTTGTTCTCCTTACTTCTGTTATATATATCGGCAGGTCGAAAAAAAACTTTAGCTTTTTTTATAAAAAATTTTCCTCTTTTTCCGATTTTTTTATTTGATAGAGAGAAAATGCCCTATTTTAGGGATTTTTTGACGTAAATATTTTTTTGAAAATCACAAAAGATAGAAAATCTATCCCCGAAGGACGAGCTATGCAGAGCCGAAGCAGATAAGTGTCCCTCAAAAATGACGGGAAATTTTCTGACGCATGACAGGAACAATGCTGTGCTTTTTTGCAGACCTCACAAAAGCAAAATCTCAAAAAGAAAACGGAAGCAGAACAAACTGCCCTGCTTCCGCATTTTTATAGTGGTTTAGCCGAAAATCAGCCCATTACTACCTCAACGGTATGCTCTGCACCGTCGGAGAACACGGGAACTACCTTGCCGTCAACAGCCTTGCCGTCAACGGTCAGGGACTTAACGCCCTTGTTAACGTGGTTGGGGTTCTTAACGGTAATGTTGTAGGTTGCTCCTCTGAACTTTCTTGAAGCGGTGAAGCCGTCCCAAGCGGAAGGAATGGAGGGGTCTATCTTAAGACCGTTCCAATCGGGAGCGATACCGAGGATATACTGAGAAACAGCAACAAAGTTCCAAGCGGCAGTACCTGTCAGCCAGGAGTTCTTAGCTTCGCCCATTCTGCCGGCGTCCTTACCTGCGATCATCTGAGCGTAAACGTAGGGTTCGGTGCGGTGGAGGTCGGAAATATCCTCAAGATATGCGGGAGCGATCTTGGAATAGTACTCGAACGCCTTATCTCCTCTGCCTGCGTAAGCTTCTGCACAGATTATCCATGCATTGTTATGGCAGAACACGCCTGCGTTCTCCTTATAGCCTGCGGGATATGTGGAGATCTCGCCGTATTCGATATAGTACTTAGTGAATGCAGGATTGTTGAGAACAAGACCATAGGGGCAGTTCAGATACTTGTCGATGCTGTCAAGAGCCTTGATGTCAGCACCAACGTCCTTGCCGACCTCGGACATTACCATAAAGCCCTGAGGTTCGATAAAGATCTTGCCTTCCTCGCACTCCTTGGAGCCCATCTTTCTGCCGAGATCGTCGTATGCACGGATAAACCACTCGCCGTCGAAGCCGTGCTCCATGATGTTCTTCTTCATTGTATCGATAGCTGCCTGAGCCTTTTCAGCCTCGGCGGTATCGCCCTTATACTTGCAGAGGTCAACGAATGCGGGGCCTGTAAATGTGAACAGACCTGCAACCATGAGGGACTCTGCTATCTTACTGTACTTATCCTCGCCGTACTTGGGAGATGTGGAGGTCTGGAAGGACTCACCCGGCTCCTCGGAGAAGCAGCTGAGGTTGATGCAGTCGTTCCAGTCGGCACGCATTGCCAGAGGAAGTCCGTGAGGACCAACGTTTGTGCATACACGGTAGAAGCTCTGCTTCAGGTGGTGCATCATGGTCTGAGCCTTGCTCTCATCGTTGTCGTAGGGAACCATTTCGTCGAGGATACCGTAGTCGCCTGTTTCCTTGATGTATGCGGCAACGGAAAGGATCATCCACAGCGGGTCATCGGAGAAGTCGCCGCCGATCTCGTTGTTGCCCTTCTTGGTAAGAGGCTGATACTGATGATAGCAGCCGCCGTCCTCAAACTGAGTGGAAGCAAGGTCGATAAGACGCTCTCTTGCTCTGTCGGGGATCTGGTGAACGAAGCCAAGGAGGTCCTGATTGGAATCTCTAAAGCCCATTCCTCTGCCGATACCGCTCTCGAAGTAAGATGCGGAACGGGACATATTGAATGTAACCATGCACTGGTACTGATTCCAGATGTTTACCATTCTGTTCATCTTATCGTCGGGAGTATTTACAGCATACTTGGAAAGGAGATCGTTCCACATCTTCTTGTTTTCAGCAAATGCGGCGTCAACCTTTTCTACTGTATTGAACTGCTCGATCATAGCGTAAGCCTTGGACTTGTTCATTGTTCCGTCGGAATTCCACTTGTCCTTGCCGTTCTCAACATATCCGAGGATAAATACGAGGGTCTTGGACTCGCCTGCTTCAAGGGTGATGTTCAGGCTGTGAGATGCGATAGGCGACCAGCCGTCAGCCTTGGAGTTCTTGGACTTGCCCTCCATTACTGCATCGGGGTTCTCAAAGCCGTTGTACAGTCCCATGAAGGACTCTCTGTCGCAGTCGTAGCCGTCGATCGCGCTGTTTACGGTATAGAATGCGAAGTGGTCACGGCGCTCCTTATATTCGGTCTTGTGGAAGAGAGTAGAGCCTTCTACCTCGACCTCACCTGTGTTAAAGTTTCTCTGGAAGTTTGTGGAATCGTCCTGAGCGTTCCACAGGCACCACTCGATGAATGAGAACAGAGTGAAGTTCTTCTTTTCGCTGCTTTCGTTGGTGAGAACTACCTTCTGAACCTCACCCTTATAGTTCTGAGGAACGAAGAATGTGACTTCTGCTTTCAGTCCGTTGGACTTACCTGTGATAATGGTATAGCCCATACCGTGGCGGCACTCGTAGGAATCAAGATCCTTCTTAACGGGCGACCAGCCGGGGTTCCAAACGCTGCCGTTTTCGTTTATGTAGAAATAGCGTCCGCCCATATCAACGGGAACATTGTTGTAGCGGTAACGTGTAATTCTTCTAAGACGTGCGTCCTTATAGAAGTGATAACCGCCCGCTGTATTGGAGATCAGGGAGAAAAAGTCCTGAGTTCCGAGATAGTTTATCCAGGGATAAGGGGTTTTGGGGGAAGTGATAACGTATTCTTTGTTTGCGTCGTCAAAAAATCCAAATTTCATTTTGCCAACCTCTTTTTTTCATATTATACCGAAGCCGAATGGACATTTGTGCATAGAATTCCCGTCGGCTGACAGTATTTCAAGTACAATTATACAATACTAAACGTTTAATTACAAGAGCTTTTTGGAAAATTCACATAAAATTTTTATTTGTGATTTTCGGCAATTTGCACAAATAATTATTGAAGCCTGCACCTTTTCAGTACCTCCGCCGCCAGATACAGCGAACCGCAGACCATAACAAGCCCGTTCTCCCCCGCCATTCCCACGGCTTTTTTCAGACTGTTTTCCACCGTTTCGTAGCAAGACACCTTGAACATAGGCTGCAGTCTGCCCGAGAAAACCGACTTAGGGTGAAAGCCGTCCACGCATACCGCTCCGTCGGCGTAAGGGGCTATCTCCCGAACGGTCTTTTCAAAATCCTTTTCCTCCAGCATACCTATGACAAGCACCTTGGGATAATTGGGTATCCCCCTGACAATATCCGCAAACGCCCTCATTCCCGCAGGATTGTGCGCACCGTCCACAAGGATAAGCGGCTTTGTCCCGATAATCTGACAGCGGGCAGTCACCTCCGCAAGGCGGATACCATCGTAAATGTTCAGGTCGGACAGCGAAAAGCCCTGCTCACGGAGGATATTCAGCGTTTCTATCGCCGTGACTGCATTAATTATCTGATGTGCGCCCATCATTTTCGTCCGATAGAGTGTACCCTTGTATCTGAATGTGTTCCCCGAAAAATCGCAGCCTTCCACCGCTACCTTGTCAAGGTCGGGGACAATGAGCCTGTCGCCGCAAAGAGCCGCCTTATGCCGCACCGCCGACTGCGCCTCGGGCGGATTTTCGGGTGCCATTATGACCGTGCTTCCCTGCTTGATTATCCCCGCTTTCTGCGCTGCTATCTCATAAATAGTGTTGCCCAGCAGCGCCGTGTGGTCGTATGAGATAGAAGTGATGACCGTCGCATAGGGTGCCTTGATAATATTGGTGCAGTCCAGCAAACCTCCCACGCCCGTTTCCAGCACGACAACATCGCAGCCTATCCGCTTGAACCATATAAACGCCAGAGCCGTTGTTATCTCAAACTGCGAATAGCCCGCATCCTCACGGTATCTGACTGCGTTCATTATCTCCGGGACTATCTCCGCTATCTCTTCATCGGAGATGTTCTCGCCGTTTACCCTGATGCGGTCGTTGTAGCATAGCATAAAGGGCGATGTGAACTCTCCCGTGCGGTAACCCGTCTGCATAAGGGCACGGGCTATCATTCGGACGGTGGAGCCTTTTCCGTTTGTTCCCGCAACATGGACAAATCTCAGACTGTCCTGCGGATTTCCCAGCCTGTCCATCAGAAACTGAAATCTGCTCAGGTCCTCAACACGCTTTCCCGATTTCCCGAAGCTGTTTATAAACTGCATTGCTTCCTTGATTTTCAAAGCTATTCCCCCATTCGATAATATTATTTTAGCATATTCAAAAAAAATTTTCAATACCCCTTGACAAATGTATATACAAAGGTTATAATGTATATATCCGATATGTACATTTAGGAGGTAAAGCTTTGCAGATACTTATTAATAATTCCGACGGCGTACCTATTTATGAACAGATACTCCGTCAGATAAAGGAAATGATCCTCTCGGGCGAATTGAAGGAGGGCGACCCGCTCCCCTCAATGCGGCTTCTCGCCCAGCAGCTGAGGATAAGCGTTATCACCACCAAGCGGGCATATGAGGAGCTTGAACGGGAAGGCTTTATCGAATCCTTTACGGGAAAAGGCAGCTTCGTGCGGTCAAAAAGCTCCGAGCTTATCAGGGAGGCAAATCTCAAAATTATTGACGAATCGCTTGCCAAGGCGTGTGAATCGGCAAAAAAGTGCGGCATATCCGCCGATGAACTGAAAGATATTATCGACATTATCTACAACGATTAACGAAAGGAACGGTCATTATGGCATCTACATTCGCAGCGGAAATAAAAAATGTTTGCAAGCAGAGGAAGGATTTCAAAATAGACAACGTTTCCTTCACCCTTCCCTCGGGCACGGTAACAGGCTTTGTGGGCGAGAACGGTGCGGGAAAAACTACCGTCATTGATCTGATACTGGACGTTATCAAGCGGGACAGCGGCGAGATACTCATTTTCGGAACGGATAATATCGCCCACCGCACCGAGATACACGAGGACATTGGTGTGGTTTTCGACGTTATAGGATTTCCCGAAATACTGAAGATCCCCCAGCTTGACAAAATTATGTCGGGCATATACAAAAACTGGAGCAGCGAGGAATTCAGAAGCCGCTGCAAGGAATTTGACCTTCCCGAAGGCAAAAAGTTCTCCGAATATTCCCGAGGAATGACAATGAAGCTGTCCATTGCCGCAGCAATTTCCCACAAGGCAAAGCTGCTTATCCTTGACGAGCCGACAGGGGGACTTGACCCTGCCGCAAGAAGCGAAATTCTGGATATTATCCGAAGCTTTGTCTGCGATGACGAACACACCGTCCTGTTCTCCTCCCATATCACCAGCGACCTTGAACATATTGCCGACAGAGTGGTATTTATCAAAAACGGCAAAATTATCCTTGAAGAGGACATCATCACCCTTTCGGAAACAAGAGCGATCGCCAAGTTCGGTGAGGATATGCTTTCTGTAATATCTCCCGATGATATTACGGGACTTAGGAAAAATGCCTTTGGCTGTGAAGCCCTTGTTTCCGACAGAAAGGCCTTCTCGAAAAAATATCCCGATGTAATGCTCTGCAATGCGTCCATTGAAGATATAATAGTATTCAGCGGAAAGAAAAAAGGAGCTGATATGGTATGATGTCAAAGCTTATTTACAGGCACTTTGCGGCGGGCAAAAGAGCCATTTTCCTTTCCGTCTGCATATCACTTGCAATATTCGCCATAGCCCTGCTTCTGCATCTCAGCACAATTTTCGGAAATCTAAAGGACACGGGGATAACCGAGCATCCGGTTTACCCGTACCTTTTCTCGGTAACGCTAATGCTTTCGGCAATGACACCTATGTTGTCAGACTTTGTGTCCGCTTCCATTAAATCGGACTATGCAAGCGGATTTGCAAGATATATCTCCGCATCACCCGTTACACCCTCCGAGGACGTTTTCTCCTGCTATGCGGCGGCGGTGTTCCATACTCTGGCAATGCTTCTGCTCACTGCGGCATATCTGGCTGTTTTTATCGCTCTGGGTGTCATTAAATCTGAGCCTTCTGTTTTTCTGCCGCTAATTGTTATGGGTGTTGCGGATATGTCGGTCATTGCGGTGATGATACCATGTATGCTGGCAAAGGACGAGGTCAAGGCTTACTTTCTCCAGTTTATTCTGGTAACAGTTCCGATCGTACTTCTTTCGGGCAGTCCCGGGGACGAGGTGGAAGCGTTTGTAACAAAGCTGTCAGCAATGTTCAATATTTTCCCGGCGGCGGGTGCTGCCATATCTGCGGTAGTTCCCGCTTTGTTTCTGGCAATATCATTTGCCGTATCTGTAAAAATAAAGAAAGGCAGGCTGTACAGCGATGGTTAAGGAACTTATTAAAAAAGACGTTATTCTGCTGGACGCACATCTTAGCAAGGTCCAAAAGCTGCTCCTTCTCTTAATGATGATAGTTTTTCCTGTTATTGCATTTACTGAAAGCGAGATGTCTGCATCTGCCGCAGTAATGCCAATATTAGCAACAATTATCATAATGATGCCGAGCGAGATCGAAAAGAAAAGCAAATTTCCCCGCTATCTGCTGTCAGCAACCGTTACCGTAAAGGATTTAGCCGCAGCAAACTTCATTTTTTATTTTGCCGTTATTACGATAACCTCTCTTTTTGCCGCTGTCATAACCGCCGCAGCAATGCTTATTCACGGAAACACACCAACCATCGGTGAATTTGAGCCGCTTTTCTGGATAGCGGGATTTCTGTTTACCTTCAACGCCATATATATTCCCGTTTCGCTGAAATTCGGCGATAATACAGCGGTCATTGCAGCAGCAGTATTTTTTGTATCCCTGGTAGTATTTGCGCTTATTTACGCACTTTTCGGAGATATTGAGCTTGCGGAACAAATCTTTGACGCCATACAAAAATCAACTAACAGATCCTACTACGCCCTAGCCTTTGACGCATTTTCCGTAATAGCAATGCTTATCGGATATTTTGCGGGCAGCAGGATAAAATACCTTTATTGAAAAACGTCCCACGGTCTGGTAAGACTGTGGGACGCTTTTTTCGGAAATCAATCATATATCTGTGCTTCTGAGATTTCAAAACCGTCAACGACCTCAAATCTCTGCGGTATTTTTTCCGCCAGCTGCTTTCGTATCATATCTGCGGTCATTGCCAGAATGTCCATAGTGATATTTTCGGGAATGGAAAGGCAAAGACATTCCAGCGTACAAGAAGCAACTGCTCCAAGTTCGTAAATGTTGTCGTTATCATCATGCAGACTAATGCTTACGCACTGACCGTCATAGAAATATTCGGGTGTCATTGAGCAAAGGGGCTTTTCGGCGTTTTCCATTTCCTTCATAAAATCCGATACGCAAAGCTCAACGCACTCAATGTTCCTCTTAACAGGCTCGAAAGAATTTGGTTCAAAGCGGTACAGCAAAGGCAGCTTGGCACCCGCCGCCTGTGAGTTTATGTACACCGCCGAAAGATTTCCGTCGGTGTAGACCGCTTCTGTGTCCTTTAAAATGTCCCTGACCATAGGCTGATAAATGCAATGCTGCCTGTATCTTCCGCAAACATATGTAAAAATATCTGCCTTATCATCGTAATCAATAACAACACAGCCTGCCGAATCTGCGGGAAGCTGTTCCAGGGTATATACCCCCGTTTTAAACTCTGTGGGTATTCTTATTTGACTCATAATTATCCGTCTTTCTGTTTTTTAAATTGCAAAATATCGTTAAGATATAGCTAGGTTTGAAATGCATCGCTATGATTACCTGACAGAGCAGCACGCATTTTATGCGTTTCCAAATCTGCAAGCCGTGTCGGTATCGGTATACGGCTTTCCTCATTGACCATATCTAAAGTAATTTTTACAGCAGTATCAAGGGAAATATTATTACCGACCGATACAAAAACAGGCTTTATGCCATTATGTGTTCTTAGTGCTCTTCCGTAAACCTCACCGTTCCATTCAATGTCAGTATAGCTGCCGGCAGAAGTATTCGGCTCGATATAATCAAGCCCTTTTTCAACTCTGAAATACGTTTTTGCGACACCAATAGTAGGTGCATTAAGATAAAAAGAAGCATGCGTTGCGATTCCCATATGCCGTGGGTGAAGATAACCATTTCCATCGAACATATACAGATCAGGTTTGTTTTCAAGCAGTTCGGCTGTTTTAATAACCAGCGGCAATTCACGGAACGCAAGAAATCCGGGCATATATGGAACCTCGATTTTATCACTGTATGATTTTGTTTCAATCAATTTATGAGTTGTTTTATCAATAATTACAATGCAGCAAACGGCATATTCTTGATCGTTATTGTCGTTCCAATACGCAAGGTCAACACCTGCAACAGTTTTTACAGCATTGAAATCAAATTTGTCCTCACAAACAATTTTTTTCATTAGTGAATTTTGAATTTGAATAAATTCATTTTCATTGTACTGCATAATTTCTTTGTCCTTTTGATTAACGTTCACCTTGTGAAATTATTTTTCCATTCTCATCGTATTCAATATACTTTTTATGACTTCCATGGTCGGATAATTCCATTATCTCGCTGATAGTTCCATTTCTGAACCATTTTATAATTAATGCTGTTGAGTCGGGTTTACTATAATTAGTATATTCAGAAATAGTACCGTCATCATAGAAATGAACATCTTCCCCCTCTTGATAGCCGTCCTTGTAAAAGCTGTATCCGGATACGATTCCATTAGGATATAACCCATAAAGCAATCCTGAAAAAGGCGCTTTTTCATTATTATTGTAATAAAAAAGCCTTTCATAATGATCGAATCCATCTTCCCAATAAGATTCAAACGAAAATCTTTCACCGTCAAATAATATACCCCTGTTTTTTAACCTCGCTTGGTGTTAGAATTTTATCATAACTGAAATCAAATTTAAACATATCATTTCCTCCAAATTCAGCCCTGTTCCTTAATCTTTTAGATTTTCAAAATCAAATATTTCCTCAAAAACCAAACCCGTTATACCATTTGATTCTATGAAATCTTTAAATTCATCGGTCACATACATTCTCATGCTATGAACATTTCCCTCATGCTTTAGCTTGAATATAGGATAATATTCAACATCTGTTCTGAAAACATATTTGTAAATTGAACTCGGTATTCTTGAATCGGGTATGAAGCTGCATTCCGATTTATTTAAATCCAATCCTTCCACACTTCTGAACGGATTAAGGAAGTAATACTTTTCGGAAGGTGCATCATCATTTACCGCATCAAGAAACTGAATGCAATCAGAAAATCTATTCTCTAATGCAGCCTTGCTTTTCTCATCTGCAATTGCAAACAGTAAATCATAGTGCATAATATTGCGGGGTTTGCCCACCCTATTTTTCAATCTCTTGGTGCAAAAATGCGATATGTCCCAATTATCAAAAAGCATATCAGAATTAATATCCGACATATATTTATTCAAAAATTCCGAACTGCTTATTTTATTCTTCTCATTAGAAAAAATACATGAAATCGCTCTTTCATCATAAAGTAATCTGTATATTTTCAAAATAGCTGCTCCTTTGATATGTTAAATAAATTGCTCAACAGTCTGCGTAAACATCGTTCTTCCTTTTCCCTCTTTTAATTCTTCCCATGTTGCAAATCCACGCACAGTGCCGTAATACTCATTCCAAAGCTGATCTGAATTTTCAGCTGCCAAGCCGCCAACTCGTTCATTTTGATAAAATTTTCCGTCTTCCGATATGTACATACAAGTTTCCATATGATACAGCATTGCCACGGGTACAATATCACGACCGACTAATTCACGAACTTCCTCAGGCATAGGAAAAGTAAACTGAATAGCCTCAGTAGAAGATTGATGTGTTAATACTCGTTTTTTTCCATAAACATCAATATAAAAGCTATCCTCAATATACAGATCTCCAAATTCCTCAACAAATCTTCTTGCTGCCGGGAAAAAATTATATCCGTATTTTTCATAAACATTTTCATATTGAGAGATGTTAATTTTTCTTCCGGGATACCACCCCGCTTTTATCAGTTGCTGCTTTGCTATTCCTTCGATCATTGATTTTCATCTCCATTATTGTCAGGATTTCAATGCTTTTCTGAATAATTCAAATAATCGGGACTATTGAACAGAAGTCATATCCAGACACTTTACGCTAATACTCTATCATAAAACATTCAAAAAGTCAAGGAAAGATTTCCCATTTAACAAGAAATAATATAAAAACACCCCCGACATAAACCGCTCTGCCGAGAGTGCAAAAAATTCATCAAATCATAATGACTAAGAACGACCATAATCTATAATACGCTTACGTCAATTTCCGTGCGATTTTCAACAATTTCAAGATCGGGATCATTAATAGAAACATATTTATACAACATTACATTTCCATATTCAAATGACATTCCATCTGCAAAACCATTTTGTTTATAATAATTATATTTTTCAACCTCGTTTAATGTGCTTATGGGCAGAGTATATATTCGCACCATTTCATCTCTGTTATACTTAACGCTCAGATCATTGCCGATGTATGTATCTATGCAGTAAGTGCTTCCCTTGTACTTTGCTGTCGTTTCTATTTTATACGCTTTTGTTATTTCACTTTTGGGAACTTCTTTTTCGCAACTAAATCCAAACTTTTTCATAAAGTTCTCCGATTCATAGCATATAAATCCGTTTTTTAAGTCACTCTTTTCCCAAGAAATAATTCTAACAAAGCTGCCTTGCATTAATTTTGTGCTTTTTTTGTACTCTTTTCCCATGTAAATAACATACTCGCCTTTTTTAAAGTTCTTCATTAAAAGCCCTCCAATCGTACTTTTTTTGGAAATACGCTGATTTATTCCACATTTCTGCTTTTCTGTTGCCTGAGTGACGTATCTATGTGGGTGTTCCCCCGCCTTCGACAGGGGAACACCCATTAATCAGTACTCACCCTGCACACAGCCCCCAAGCAGTACGGAAACTGTTTGGGGGCGTTTCAAAAAATCATATCAATTCAAACGAATACAATCCGCAGCTGCCCGAAAGCTCCATCACCAGCCCGAAATTTCCCTTTACGGGACGGTCAAATTCCGCCACATATTCCGTGAAGCTTTCCGCCGAGGGCGAGCATTTTATCTCCGCTTCGGCTGATACCGTTTCGGCGGATATTTTTATCTTCGCAGGTGCGGCGGGTGCGGAAACGGTAAGGCGTACTGCACAGACCTCATTTTCGGCGGAAAATCCATCGTAGAAAAGCGTTCCGCCCCAGTCGCTTGTGCGGATATACCAATCATTTTCCGACTTTGCAAAATCAAGAGAAGCCCTGTCGCAGCGGTCGAAGTTTTTCGCCTTGACAATGCCGTTTGTGCTTCTCGGCAGTATTTCCAAACCGTTCAAACTGGCAGTTCCCAAAAGGCGAATATCCGCCGAGGAAGCACCTGCAAGGAGCTTGTAAACGCCCGAGGGAGTGACCATTTTTTCTGTTCTCACATCGTAAATCTCAAGCGACCTTGCACTTACGGGAATGATAACATCGACCGTTTCCCCCGCCTTGATATGCACACGTTTAAAGCCGCAAAGCTTCTTTTTCGGCCAAATTTCCCCGTCGTCAACACGGTTGAAATAAACCTGAACGACCTCATCGCCGTCAATTTCGGAGATATTTTTCACCGTAACATTAACGGTACAGCCTCCGATCTTTGCGGGAACGATCTCCATTTTCTCATACTTGAATTTGGAATAGGACAGCCCGTGACCGAACGGAAAGAGCGGCTCGCCCTTGAAATACATATATGTAACGCCGTTTTTCTCAATGTCATAATCCGCAATATCGGGCAGATCGTACTCGCTCTTATACCAAGTCAACGGCAAACGTGCGGCGGGATTTGTCAGACCGAAAACGGCGGCAGCAGCGGCATTTCCCAGCTCGTCCCCTGCATGAGAGGTGCTGATAATCGCCCCTGCAAACTCCTTTTCACGGCAAATTGCGTAAGGGTAGCTTGAAACCAGCATAAGCACCATTCGGGGATTTTCATATGCCGCTTCAAAAAGCTCCGCCTGATGACGGGGCAGTTCGAGAGTTGCTCTGTCAATGCACTCTCTTGCGCCTATCATCGGGTCGTTTCCGCAGCAAAGAATAAGGCTCTCACACTCGCCTGCCAGCTTTGCGATACGGTCGCTGCCCTTTGAAATCACGCAAATTTCAAACGCCTGTTTGTCTGCGGAAATGCCTGTCCTTACATTGACAAGAACTCCGCTATCATCTACACCAATGATGTTTTCTAACCTGTCCCTGAAACGGTAATTTCCGTCCAAACAAGCATCTCCGTTAAACAAAGCTTTGACGAACCATTCAAAGACAGTTTCACCCTCTGCACGGAATTTATCGCCGACTTCAACAAGATATTTCCCGCTTTTCACTTCACGGAAAAGATTGTTGCCCTCGCCCCGGTCAATACGCTCAAATTCGGCGGCGTTGTCAATATCACCGTCGGCAATGACAGCTCCGTCCTCGGCTATCCTGATGAAATTTCCCGTAAATGCTGACCTTATGCGGACAATATCATTTCCGTTATCAAAGACAACATTTTCCTTGCCGATAAGACGCTCAAATCCCTCTTTCACAGTAACGCTGTACTTTGAACAGCCGCAGTACCAGTCCTTGAAGCACTCGTCCGCATTAGGTCCCACAACAGCAAGCTTTGCTCCCGATTTAAACTTTTCAATGTTCAGAGGAAGAAGCTCGTCATTCTTCAAAAGGCATATCTGTTCATCTGCGGCACGGCGGTTTATGCGCCTTGCTTCCTCGGAATTCACCTCGATATCAAGGTGGTTATAGGGACATTCCTCGTCAAATTCGCCCAGAAGGAATCTAGCCTTAAACACGTTTGTCAATGCCTTGTCAAGGTCAGCTTCGGTGATAATTTCACGTTCCAGACCGTCACAGACGGCGGCATAAACTATGTCCTCCATATCGGTCATAGTGTCACAGCCGTTTTTCAGACACCATTTCAGAGCCACGGCGTGAGTTTCGCAGAACCGATGGTCGTTCACATTCTGAGAAAAATCTCCGCCGTCGGTGACAACAAAGGTAAGCCCCCACTCGTCCTTCAAAAGCTTCTGCAGATCGGGATTCATACACGCAGGAACGCCGCTCAGCTCGTTATATGCCGTCATAACGGACGCCGCCCTGCCCTCTCGTATCGCATATTCAAAGGGTCGGTAATAATATTCTCTCAAAAGCTTCGGCGTAATATTTGACGAACCATCAACACGGTTGAATTCGCTGTTGTTTGCGCAGAAATGCTTGAGCGTCGGCACGGTTTTCAGATAGAACTCGTCATCTCCCGCAAGACCTCGTGTGTATGCCGCCGACATCTGTCCCGCAAGATAAACGTCCTCGCCGTAAGCCTCCTCGGTGCGTCCCCAGCGTGGGTCACGTTCGGGATCGACGGTCGGTCCCCAGACGCACAGCCAGCGGTTTCTGCCGCTTTTGTCCCAGTAATATCTCGACTCGTCCGAAGCGATTTTTCCGATCTCCTCCATAAGCTCTGTATCAAAGGTGGAAGCAAGTCCCACAGGCTGAGGAAATACCGTAGACGGCTCGCTTTCATCTCTCGAAACAAAGCCCCTTGCGATCTCGCAGCCGATATGATATTCATTTATTCCAAGCCGAGGCACGCCCGCCTGATTATGTGACATCATCTGTGCCTTTTCATCTGCCGTCAGACGGGAAAGCAGGTCGGCGATCCTATCCTCTATCGGTAATTTGCTGTTTCTGAAAGGATAATTTTCGCTCATAAAATATTCCTCCGCAACATGATGTAATCGTATTCATTATAACATTTTCCGCAGCTGAATTTGTTATGATTTATAAATCAAATCGTAAACAACATTTCATAACGCTTAGTATAAAATGTTTAAATAGCATAATAGTTTATTTCCGTCAAAAAATGTTTCATTACTTCTGCATATAGACAATTCTGTGTATTTATGTTATAATTTGGATATACTGATTATTTGGAGCTATATTATGGACATGAAAAAAACAGCAGCCTGCCTGCTTGCAGCTGCACTTATGGTTAGGACAATCCCCTCGGTCACGGCAGAAGCGGTAACATCATCAAAAGCCACCTCATCGGTGGAAGCAATAAGGCGCAGGAACAAAAAGCAAACCGAAGAAAGTGTTGAATCAGCCAAGCCTTCGGAAGTAAAAATTTCCGTAAATGTACAGCATCAGCGAATAGAGAACGACAGCATTATCGAAGTACGCATCATATCTCCCGACAGGTCGGATAAATACGAGATAAGCCTTGACGGCGGCAAAAGATTTTCCGATATGTCCGCATATTCCGTGAAATATGTGGGCAAGCCTGTGGGCGAATATTCCGTGATAGTGCGGTCAAAAAGCAACAAAGAGCTTGCTTCAAAAGCGGTGAATGTGTCCGTTGGTATCGCAGCCCTGCCCGATAAATGGTTTATAAATGTGCCGAGGATACTCCAGAATCCCGAGCTTCCCACAGGCTGCGAGGTCACCTCCCTTGCAATGGCTCTGCAGTATGCCGGATTTCCCGCAACACATATTGAACTGGCAGATAAATGGCTTGACAAGGGAGAATACAGAGCCAGCGATTACCGAAAGGTTTTCGTGGGTGAACCTACATCGGCATTTGCATACGGCTGCTTTGCCGGTGTTATCGAACGCTGCGCAAACAAGTATCTTGAAAGCAGAAATTCATCGGCAGAAGTGAAAAACATAACAGGCTGCGCACCGAAGCAGCTTTACCGATACATCGCAAACGGTATTCCCGTTATCATCTGGGCAACAGGTGATATGAAGGAATGTTACTACGACAAGCAATGGATAGACAAGGAAACGGGAAACGTTATTACCTGGATACGCAACGAGCATTGTATGGTGCTGACAGGCTATGATTTCGAGCAGAAGCTCATATATGTAAACGACCCGCTCAAAGGACGCACCGCTTATCCTATGGAACTGTTCGAGCATCGTTTCAAGCAGATGGAAAGCCAAGCGATCGTTATTATCCCGGAGAATGAAAATGACGATTGATATAAAAACATTTTTGGCGGTATATTTCATCATTGTGAATATAGTCGGATTTATTATGTCGGCTGTCGATAAATCGGCGGCAAAACGTCACAAGTGGCGTGTTCCCGAAAAAAATCTCTTTGCAGTTTCGCTTCTGGGCGGCGCCGTGGGGACGCTTATCTCAATGCTTCTTTTCAGGCATAAAACAAAGCATAAGCGGTTTATGATCGGAATCCCGCTGATAATTTTGGCGCAGATATTACTGTTACATTTCTTATTATTTAAAGGAGTTATTGCCCTATGATCTACACCGATCTGACAAGAAAAGCAATTGTTTACGCCTATAATGCTCATCAGGGACAGCTTGACAGGGGCGGTATCCCCTACATATTCCACCCCTATCACCTTGCCGAGCAGATGACCGACGAGCTGACTGCCTGCGCCGCACTTTTGCACGATGTTATTGAGGATACATCGACGACTGCCGACGATCTGCGCAAAGAGGGTTTTCCCGAGGAAGTCATTGAAGCCGTCACTCTTCTCACTCACGACGAAGATCTCGGTTATATGGATTACGTTGCAAGGCTGTCAAAGAATAAGATAGCAAAAACGGTAAAGCTTGCAGACCTTGCCCATAACAGCGACCTTACCCGTACCCCCGCAAATTCCGAGCCTGCCGAGAAAACTGCCGAACGTATGAAGAAATACGCCGCAGCAAGAGAATTCCTTATAAACTCCGACTGATTTTTTCTTAAATCGCCATAAAAGCACTCCCTGTCAAACTATATATTGTAAACATACTGATCGGAGGTGCCCTATGAAAAAACTATTCTCTCTTCTGCTTGCAGCTGTTACTGCCGCAATTCTCCCTGGCTGCAATAATGAGCTTCCAAAGGATATTCCCGAAACCGACACTACTGCGAGCAATACCGAACCGACTGCCCCGGAAACAGAAAAAGCGGAAGTCCCCTTCGACATCAGCGGCTTTACCGTTATCGGCAAAATTACGGAAAATGTTGACGATAAGCGCATCACCTACGAAAAGGAAATATCCGAAGCCGAAAGCATTGAAAAGCTTGGTGAGATACTTGACACCTTAAAGGACGCCGAACCTGTCGATACCGACTATCTCACCGAATTTTATTCCGTTACATTCAGAAACGATGAAACCGGCGAAACTATCGGTATGGAGTATGTTTCGCTGTTTATCGAAAATAATGGCGTATGCACCACCGAAAGAGGCTTTCTTTTCGATAAAAACGGACAGATTACGCTGTACAGCACAGGTTACGGGTGGCAAAACTCTGTATTTTCCAAGCTTCTTTCAGCCGAGCTTATTTCCGAGGAAAATATCATCGAAACAAAAGAAGCCCCCTGTTATGACGAAAATTATTCGGCAAACGGTGAAGAGTTTGAAAAGGGCAGGATAGTTTTTGTCAGCGAATATTACAACTACGCATGGGGCTATCAACATTCGGGCAGCTTTACAGACGATCTCGGAAATATTTATTACTTTGACCTTGCCTGTCTTGAAAATAAAGATGACGGACGAACACTGCTTGATATTCTTTATGACGAGGTTTATTACAAAAGCCGTCCCGCTGCGCATACCGACCCCGAAGAAATCATAAAGTGTACCGAAAAGATAACCCAAATAAATACTTCCGCAGAAATGAAGGGCGATTTTGCCGCCTGCGACGCAGGAATAGATACCCTGTATATCGTCGATGAAAACAACAAGCTTATCGTACTCAGCAAATGGGGCGACTGGGAGGGAACTCTCGACGACTCCGCCGCAAAAGTCATAGTAAAGACATACGATTCAATGCCGCAGGAAAGATACAGGATAAACCGATAAAAACACCGTTCACACTGCCTTTTTGCAGCAGCGTGAACGGTGTTCTTATTTCTCAACTTCAATTCGGAAATCACGGATAATGCTTCTGACATTTGCAAAAAGATACGGCTTTATCGTTTCAATGTCAACAGGCTCTTTGTAAAGTATTGGACTGTAACATACAGAGCTTACTAACTCAACAATGGTAAAAAGCATTATCTCCGGCTGAGAATATTTCTCCAGACTTCTGGCAAGATAATTTGCATAAAGCTGGCTGAAATTAAATTCTTCGTTGTAAACAGGAGTGCTGAGGGCTGTTTTGAAAATTCCCCAGCTTAGATTTTTCGATATAAATTTCAGAAGATCGGGATTGGCTATAAGCTGATTTAAAATACTGTCGATGATGAAAACCATTCTGTCCTCAAAGCTTGGAATACCGTCGGGCTGAGTGCTCAGTTCAAGAGCCGCCTGACGGAAAAGCTCACTCGCCTTGTGGCAGATAAGCCTGTCGTAAATATCGTATTTATCCTTAAAATAGAGATAAAACGTTCCCTTTGCGACACCTGCCCGATCTACTATATCCGAGATAGATGTCTTGCTAATTCCCTTTGTCATAAACAGCTGAAATGCTGTTTCTAGCAATGCGTCCTGTTTCTGCTTTTTGTTGTCGTCCAGCTTGCCCATTATCCGACCCCCGTTCTGTATTTACATAATCATACACTATTTTCCTCCCGATGTCAATAGAAATGACAAATAAAACTTCCGATTTTTTGAAAACAGAAAAGCAGCCCTGCCATAACGGAAAGGGCTGCCGAAAATCATCTTCTTGCGTGTTCTCTGACCTTGTTGTTCTTGACCTTGTACATTATCCTGTCGGCGATCTTAATGTAATCGTCCAGGGAGCTGCCTTTTTCGGGAATGACAATGTGAGTTCCTATGCTGGCAGATACCTTGTACTTCTTGCCCGAGGTGCTGTTGAAATCGTTCAGATGTTCCGTAACTGCCCGAACAAAGTCCTCACCCTCAGAATCATCTGCCACAATTCCTGCTGCAACAAATTCATCTCCGCCGAATCTCGCAACGATGTACTTTTCGCCGCACGCTTCTTTCAGAGCACTTGAAACAGTGATGATGGCAACATCTCCTTCATTATGGCCAAACACATCGTTGATATATTTCAGCTCGTCCATATCCGCAGAAGCGACCAGCAGCTTTTTGTTTTCGGAAACACATTCTTTGATAATGGACGGGACTATACGGTAAAATCCGCGGCGATTGAAGGTATTTGTCATGGAGTCGTGGACATACATTTCCTCCAGCTTGCGGACCGAAGCCCTCAGTTCGCCCTGAATTCTGACATTTTCCAATACCAGCGACAGATTTTTCCGCCAGGAATTAAGGTTGTAGAAATTGTAATAATTTGTAGTACCCATATTAGCTATGTAGTCAATGACCATATAGCCAATGCTTCTGTCCTGAAAATGGAGCGGTATGAATATCAGCGTTCCAAGTTCATCTATCTCTTTATAAAAATCGGGGATAAGCTCTGCCGAGGTGAAATCTCCGAGCGGCTTTATCTCTTTATTCTCAGCATACAGGAAGGGCGTGATCTTTTCGGTATATCCCTCCTTGATATAGGCACTGCGCAGTTCTTCATCTCCGCCGAAAAGAACCTTGTCGGAATAATTCTCACAAAGGCATATCCATATTTTTTTTGCCCAGATATGCTCAATGTACGGCTTGATGCGTTCGGCGGTCTTTTTCATGGAACCAAAGCCTGTAAGGTCCTCGACCATTCGGCTTATGGTATTGGAGTACTCGTTAAGATTGTCGATCTCCACATAAAGACGGTGCTTTAGGTCGTTATCATAGCTGCCTGAGATCTCACGGCACCCGCAGGACTGAGCATAGTCCATATGCGGCTCGATCTCCGTCCTTTTTTGCGGTTTTCCGCCTTCAAGTATCTCTTTGAATATCCTTACGACCTCTTCTCCGACCTTTTCCGTATTCAGTCTGCCGGTAGTGATGGAGGGTGTGTGAACGGATGCCTCCTTTATTCCGTCAATTCCCGAAACGGCAATATCTTCGGGTACTTTAAATCCAAGCTCATTGAGCTTTGCGCAGACACCGATAGCCATAGAATCGTTGGCACAGACAAAGGCTTCGGGCATTTCCATTCCCGAATCATAGAACCGCTGAACGGCTTCTGCGGCAGGATTACCCCAGAAAAATCCGTAATCCACACGTTCGGGCTCATATTTTATCCCGTGTGCTTCAAGGGCTTTTTTGTATACTTCAAAGCGCTCCTCCGACTGAGGATTGCCCTTCATTCCGCTGATAAAATTTATTTTCGTAAATCCGTGATGGTCAAGAAAATGGGACATGATATTTTCCATTGCGTTGTTATAGCCCATAGCAACGGTGTAGCAGTCATCAATATCCACATCAATGGAAATAACGGGGATATCCGCTTCCTTGCTGCGTTTGACAAGCTTCTCGATAGCTCCTGCGTGCTTGATGCTGAGGCTGACGATAACAAGACCGTCCAGCAGGGAACAGTTTACAAGATTGAAAATATTGCCCTCACCGCGATCACTGAGATCGTCGCTGTAATAGGAAGAAAATGCCTGAAAAGCTGCGACAGTAAAGCCCGAAGCGACGGCGGCATGGGATATTGAATTGAATATCTTTGTCTGGTATTCGCTGTCTATACCCGAAAAGCAAAGACCGATAACGGGCTTTCTTCCCTCGATTTTTTTCATAGCGTCAGCTTCTTTCCTGTGATCTCGATTTTTATGCGGTATGCTGTAAAGTTTTCAATTCTACACATAGTAATTATAACATATGACGAACGCAAATTTACAGCTATATTGTTAATTCTTTATGACTTTTTATATAAACAATCTATTTTTTGCCGAGAAATGCTGTCCGAAATCTTGACAAAATGCGCAGATTGCATTATAATAATAGGCATAGAGGTGAGAAAAATGAAATATCTCGATTACATATCCTGGGACGATTATTTTATGGGAGTTGCCCTTCTTGCCGCAAAACGCAGCAAGGACCCTAACACCAGAGTTGGCGCTTGTATCGTCAGCAATCACAACATTATCATTTCCACAGGCTATAACGGTTTCCCAAAAGGCTGTGATGACGATGTTTATCCCTGGGAAAGAGAGGGAGAATACAGCGACACCAAATACCCCTATGTAGTGCATGCCGAGCTGAACGCTATACTGAATTCCGAGGGGCGTTCGCTGCTGGGTTCACGGCTTTATGTCAGTCTTTTTCCTTGTAATGAATGTGCGAAAGCGATCATTCAGTCAGGCATCAGCGAGATAGTGTACCTTGGCGATAAGTATGCGGATTCCGACAGTACAAAGGCATCAAAGCGTATGCTGGCATCTGCGGGGATCAAAATTCGCAAATTAGAGCCGAAAAATGATAAGATAGAACTTGAATACAAGTAAACGGAGGTAATTGTTATGGAAGATAAAGCAAAAATGAGCGAGCAGGAGCTTGTGGATATGCTGGATAAGCTCTTTGACGAGGGCGGCGGACATGTAAATGTGCATACCTCGGGCGACGGCGGATTTAACGTAGACACTTTCAGAGCCAGCGACGGTGCCTGCAAAAACGGTGCCTGCTTACAGCCTACTGAGTATCTTGAAAAATACGATAACGAGTAATTTTCAAAAATCGTCAATACCGACTGATTATTTCGACTAGGGAAATAATTAGTCGGTGTTCCCCGCCGAAACGGGGCACCTCATAAAGAAGTATTTGACTTATCATATAAGACAGCACCGTCAAGCCGACTGTGCTGTCTTTCCTTTTTTGTAAAAATCCCTGCTCTCAAAGCTAACACTTGAAACACCAACGCTGAAACGATAGTAAATATCCACCTGCTGCTTCCTGTGACCGCTTGACTTGTCGGGAGCATGAACAACGATTTTCTCAATAAACTCGTGCATTATCTCGGGAGTAAGCTCCGTTATGTTCGTGTACTTGCGGACGATTGAAAGAAACTGCGTCACATCAGCGATTTTCTGTTCCTTGCTCTCAATAAATGCCGACAGCTCCGAAAGGTTCTTTCTTATCTCCTGCTGTTCGGTTTCGTACTTTCGGGACAGCATATCAAACCGTTCATCTGATATCTTCCCCGAAACATTGTCCTCGTAAAGCCTTATGAAAAGCCTGTCAAGCTCTGATGTGCGTTTGCTGTATTGACTTGCAAGCTTTTTCGCCTTTTTCAGTTCATCGTCCTGCCGAAGCCGAGAGCTTTCAAGTGCTTCATTAGAAAAACCTTCCTCGTCAATACCGATTTTCTCAATAATTCGGTTTATCTCGGAAAGAATTATCTGCCGAAGTACAGCTGTACGTATAAAATGTGCGGAACACTCGTCCTTGTCATTTGCATATGTAGAGCATTTCAGATGCTCCTGATCTTCCGAAAGACTACGTGAACGGCAAAGGTACATTTTCTTTCCACAGTCCGCACAATAAACCATTCCCGAAAAGGGATTGACCTTGTCGGATTTCTGCGGTCTGTGTTTGTGGCGGCGAAGTTCCTGTACCAAATCATAGTCGTGCTGTGAAATGATCGGCTCGTGTGTATTTTCGAATATTTCCCATTCGGATCTGTTATTGTTGATTCTTTTCTTGTTCTTATAGGACTTGACGTGTGTTCTGAAATTTACGGTGTGACCGATATATTCAGGCTTTTCAAGTATACCCTCAACAGTTTTATTACACCAACGGGTCGGTTTTTTAAAGGAGTGGCTTGATGTATGTCCTTTGGATTCGGCATAAGCAGACGGGATAAGAATATTGTCCTCGGATAGCATTCTTGCGATCCGGCTCGGTCCGTAACCATCAATGCAGAGCTTGAATATTCTCCGCACAACAGCGGCCGCTTCATCATCTATCACCCAATGATTCTTGTCGTTTTCGTCCTTCATATAACCATAAGGCGGATTAGTGGTCAGCGGTTTTCCCGACTGTCCCTTTGCTTTGAAAACGGCACGGATTTTTTTGGAAGTGTCCCTGGCAAACCAGTCATTGAAAATGTTCTTGAACGCCATCAGCTCGTTTTCGCTTTTGAATGTGTCAACCCCGTCATTTATGGCAATATATCTCACATCATAATCGGGAAACACCATTTCAATATACTGTCCCGTCAGGAGATAATCTCTGCCGAGGCGTGACAAGTCCTTTGTTATCACTATACCGACTTTTCCCGATTCCACATCAGCGATCATACGCATAAAGTCGGGACGGTTGAAGTTCGTGCCCGAAAAACCGTCATCTATGTAAACGCTGTCTTTGATACAAGGAAAATCCCCAATAAACAAGGGCTTTCAGCGGTATTGCTCCGCCGGAAGCCCTCTTTTTTTATGCCCGTTTTCAGTTTTTCAGCGACTTTGCCCGCGAGGATATGAACCACGGTGAACCTTCGATTTGAACCCCTACGAGGGAAAATCAAAATGTATAGGCAAAATCAAAATGTGTGAGGAATAATCAAAAGGTATTCTTACACCTACTATAATAAATTTAGACGTTAAATCCATGACAAGCCAGGCATGGTTTACACGTACTTGTTACATAAGCTATAATGAAAGCAGTGATTGGACTAACGAGTATCACCTTGGGACACCACGCCCGTTCGTGAGACTGT
>JAGAJN010000011.1 GCA_017828975.1 Oscillospiraceae bacterium
AGTTTCGATCACTTGTTCTTTCCAAGGCATATTATGTCTCCTTTCGACATTTTCTGCCTTTAGTATATCATAAAGTTGTAAACTATGTCCTTGCACATTATGTAAACTATGTTATCACACTATACAGTTTCCCCGCCCGCAAGCGGCAAAATACACGAAAATAATTATCAAGGTGTAATGCTTATGAAGAAAACAAAGCTTTTAGCACTTGCCTGCACCCTCCTTCTATGCGGCTGTTCGTCAAACAATGCAAATACAGGCGAAATGCCCACTCTTCCCGAGCTGACGACAACTTCCGAAACAGAAGCCGAAACCGTCCAAAGCAGCGAAACTGTCACCGAAGCTGTCACCACAGCCGTATCATCGGAAACGGAAACATCCACAGCGGAAATATCCGAAACAACATCGGAAACCACCTCCGAAGCTGCCGCCAATACCATAAATGAAACCACCGCCGAAACCTCTGCGGAAAGCACGTCTGAAAGCGTTTCCGAAATAGGTTCGGGCTTTGACACCGAGAATGCTTTGATAATGTTCCTTGAGGAGCATACAGGCGGATATGAGTTCCACGAAGCGGAGCCGAGGCTTTTCGGAGATTTCGACAAGGACGGGAAAAACGAGCTTATCGCATACATAGAAGCCCCCGACACTGCGACGGGCTACAACCTGTGGTTTGCAAGCGGGGGCTATATCGAGCTTATCGCACCGAATTCGGAAAATCCCGTTCCAAATATAGAGATCGAGCCGGAGATAGTTTATTCGGGAGATAATACCTTTATCAAGCTGGAATATTGTTATGAGTCCAACTCTGTTTCCGATTATTTCCGCATTGTAAACAGTCAGGTCGTTCCCTGTACCATAGAGGGATACGCAAGACAGGAGCTTCGTCCCGACGGAGATACGGGAGATTTCACCGCCGCTCACAGTACATATGACCTCTGCTCCGACGGTACGGGGCACACATGGAAGTCTTATTGGCTCTACTTCTCCCACGAGGACAACACCTTCTATCCCTATGTGGGACACCTTATGACCGAGGAGGAGCTGCTGAAATATGAGGGAGCGTCCGAGGTGCTGGAAAATGCACGTTCCGAGGGATATAAGATCGCAGACATTTATATACGTGAGAACAACATCATCAACATCAATCTTCGGGAATATTGGGAGAACGCTTGCAACTCCAATGACACGCCTATATACGAAAACAAATTCATCAATTTGAAGATAACCGGCAATTCCGTCGAAAACATCACTCCCGAATATAATGACGGTTTTTACAAACCCTAAAGGAGATTTTTTATATGTCCGATAAATATTCGCTTCTGGGCTATCCCTTGAAGCACACCATGTCCCCGCCCATACATAAAAGATTGTTTGAGCTTTCGGGACGAAAAGAGGGCGATTTCGAGTATTTTCTCTCGGAAATACCGCCCGAAAATCTTCCCGAAGCCTATGAAAATACGCTGAAAGGCTTGGTGGGATACAACATAACTATCCCCTACAAGGTGGATATTATCCCCTATCTGACACGCTTAGACGAGTCCGCCGCAAAATACCGCTCGGTAAACTGTGTGCGAAACCGTGACGGCGAAGCGGTGGGCTTCAACACCGACTGCAAGGGCTTTCTCCGCTCCGTTACCGAGGAGGGCGGCAGTCTGTCGGAACGGGTCTTACAGGCGGGCTGCGGCGGCGTCGGCAGAATGATGGCTATCGAAGCGGTTTGTTCGGGTGCCGACCTGACTATTTGTGTCCGCAAAGGCTCGGAGGAAAAGGTGCGCCCCGTTATTGAATACCGTGAAGCCCATCTTGACGATGAAAACGTTGCAAAATCGAAGATAACCGTTGTTCACGAGGACGAGATAAGCGGACATTTCGACCTGCTGATGAACTCTACCTCCGTGGGAATGTTCCCGAATGTTGACGCCTGTCCCGTACCCGATGAAGCCATCAAAAATTCCGATATGATATTCGACGTCATCTACAATCCGAGGGACACTCTGCTTATAAAAAAAGCCACCGAATACGGCAAAAAAACCGTCGGCGGAATGGCTATGCTGGTATGGCAGGCAGTAGTTTCCCACGAGATATGGAACGGCTCAAAATTCGCTTACGAGGACATTGCAAGGCTCATTTCCGATATGGAAGAGCTGATGAAAAAATGAACGATAAAATAAAAAAGGGTATCGGACTTTTCATTTCCGCACTTGTCATAATACTTGTGTTTTTTACTGTCTGCGGTTACGCATTTGCCGCATTTTTAAAAGGCGAGCAGGTCACGAAAATCGACAAGGCTCTGCTTGATAATGGGTACATTTCCGAAGCCTACGGCATCACTCTTTCGGAGGTTGACAAAATAACCGCCTGGGAAAAGCACACCTTTGGGGACGCTCAGGGCTATATCGTTCTAAAAATAAAAACCCCCGATAGCGAGCGTTTTTTAGCGGATAATAGCAAAGTGTCAGACGATATGGTTACAGAAAATTCTATGAATATAGGCAGGCGAGAAGTATTCGCACCCTATCTGTTTTACAGCGGAAAACGTGCTGCCATAGTTACGGACCTGCCCGAAAGCTTCTCCGAAAACAGCAATGCTTACAAGCAGTATTCAGAACGGATATTTGATGCGTTTTGCAATGCTGTGCAAGAATGAATGAATAAAATCCCCCGTTTAATGGATACTATTAAAAAATATCCGAAACGGGGGAATTTTTATGCCGTCAATCTGGCAAAATGACTGTGAAATGCCCGAATTTCCGCAGCTTTCGGGCAATGCGGAAGCCGATGTTCTCATAATCGGCGGAGGTCTTGCGGGAATACTTGCCGCCTATTTTCTGAAAAGCGAGGGACTTGACTGTATCGTCTGCGAGGGCGGACGTATCTGCGGCGGCGTTACGGGACTTACCACCGCAAAAATAACCGCCCAGCACCGCCTAATTTACAGCCGTATCGCCGAAGAATTTGACGTTAAAACAGCGGGAAAATATCTGTCCGCAAACCTTATCGCATTGGACAAATACCGCAGCTTCTGCAAGGGCATAGACTGCAATTTCGAGGAAAAGGACAGCTTTATATATTCCCGAAACGACCGAAAAAAGCTTGATGACGAGCTTCACATTCTGGACAGACTGGACTTCCCCGCCGAATTTGCAAAGGAGCTTCCGCTGCCCTTTAATACGGTCGGGGCAGTGAGATTTCCGTCGCAGGCGCAGTTTCACCCGCTGAAATTTGCCGCTGCCATTGCACAGGGTCTGCGCATTTACGAGAACACCTTTATCGGGCGTGTCAAGGGTCACGCCGCATATTCCGACAGGGGCAAAGTAAAGGCACGATATATCATCTGCACCTCACATTTCCCCATTATCAACCGTTACGGGGCATATTTCCTGAAGCTTTATCAGGACCGTTCATATGTAATGGCTCTCGAAAATGCCGCCGATTATGACGGTATGTATGCCGATGAAAACGAGTCGGGACTGTCCTTCCGAAACAGCGGGAAATATCTGCTTCTGGGCGGCGGCGGACATCGGACGGGCAAAAAAAGCTGCGGCTTTTCCGAGCTTTCGGAGTTTGCCAAAAAGCATTATCCGAACGCAAAAACCGCAGCAAAATGGGCAGCACAGGACTGCATGACCTTAGACGGTATCCCCTATATCGGGAAATATTCGCCCCTTTCGGAAAATCTCTACGTCAGCACAGGCTACGGAAAATGGGGAATGACCTCTGCAATGATCTCCGCAATGCTGCTGACGGACATTATCACGGGGCAGGAAAACGAATTCTCCGAGCTTTTCTCGCCTAATCGGACGATTTTCCGCAAACAGCTTTTCGTGAACGCCGCCGAAGCCGTTTGCAACCTTGTCACGCCCACCATCCCCCGATGCCCGCATATGGGCTGTGCGCTGAAACGCAACCCCGAGGAAAACAGCTGGGACTGTCCCTGTCACGGCTCCCGCTTTGACAAAAACGGAAAGCTCAGGGACAATCCCGCAATGAAGGACGCAAATATTTAACGTGAAATGCCGTATTTCCTATAAAAATCCTCAATATCCGAATCGGAGCGAACCAGTTCGGCAAAATGCAGCTTTTTATCGGCGGGACTGTAAAATCCGATGGTCTTTTCGCCTGTGCAGATGCTTGATTCCACTTTGATGTCTGAGGCGGTGAAGCCTTGGGGAATGGGCATAGTTTTCTTTATCTTCATAATTTTTCTCCGTTTATCTGCAAAAAATTTTGTCAGCCGCCGCTTTTGCCTGCGAAATTATCTCCTCCGAGGAAATTCCGGGCAGCGTGTAAACGCCGTTCTCATAAAGAATTTTACCGTTAATCATCGTCATGATAATATTGGACGGATTGCCGCTGTAAACGAGGTTTTTCGGGATATTATTTTCGGGGAGCATATTGGGCGAATCAAGGTCGATAACCGCAATATCCGCCGACATTCCCGCTTCGAGGGACAGACCGCCAAGCCCCATTACCTCGCCGCCGCCCGACACCGCCGCATACAGAATATCCTCCGCCGAACCTGCGGAAGCGTCCTTTTCATCAAGCTTCGGCAGGACCGCCGCAAGGTACATTTCACGGAACATATCAAGAGCGTTGTTGCTGGCGGGACCGTCCGTACCGATACCGCAGCGAACAGTCCGCAAAAGCCGTGACACGGGCGCAATACCGCTGGCAAGCTTTGCATTTGAGGACGGATTTATGACCGCATAAACATTATGCTTTTTCATAATTTCCAAATCATCATCGGTAACATGGACGCTGTGGAAAAATCCCCCGCCGTGTTCGAGAAGCCCAAGCTTTTCAAAGTATGCGGGCGGTGTCAGACCGTGCCGTCCGATACATTCGGAAACCTCCTTTTCCGTTTCCGAGCAATGGGTGAAAACGGGTGCGGAATACTTCTGCGAAAGCTTTGCGATTCCCTCCAGAATTTTCTCGGAAGTGGTGTATTCCGCATGAAATCCAAGCTTATATGAAACAAGCTCCGAATGTCCGTTAAAACGCAGATAAAAATCCTCCAGAAGCTCGGGGGAATCCTTGAAATCGTTGACCGTTCCGCACATAACAAGGCGCATGCCCGTTTCCTCCGCCGCCTTTGCCATGGAATCAGGCTCAACGTACATATCAAAGCAGGCGGTAATGCCGTTTCGGAGATATTCCAGAAAAGCAAGGCGGGCAAATTTGCGGATATACTCCCCGTCAAGCCGTGCCTCCATGGGAAAGACCTGCTCGGTCAGCCATTTGTCAAGGGGCATATCGTCCGCATAGGAACGCAGAAAAGTCATTGCCGAATGGGTGTGAGCGTTCTTGAAGCCCGGGATTATAAGTCCCTTACCCTTTAGGTCAATCGTCCTTTCGGGGGTATTTTCCGAGGGAATTTCTCCGCTTACGGTGATAACTCCGCCCTCCGTTTCAAGTACGCCGTTTTGGACGGTAAAGCCGTTTTCCGAATGTTTTAAAAGCCGTGCATTTGTAAATCTGATCATGTAAACACCGCCATTCTGTAAGCAATTAAAGTCTGCATATCTCCACGATAGACTGCTTAACCAGCGCCGTAAACAGCGGAGCAACTCTGTCCGCAGTTTCCTGAACCTCCTGATGTGAAAGCGGCGTTTCCGTCAGACCGCAGGCAAGGTTTGAAATGCAGGAAATGCCGCACACCCTGAACCCGCAGTGACGGGCAGCCACCGCTTCGCAGGCGGTGCTCATGCCGAGAGCGTCCGCACCTAAAATGCGTGCCATTCGCACCTCGGCGGGGGTCTCGAAGTTTGGTCCCGTAAGCTGGCAGTAAACGCCCTGTTTCAGGGAAATATTCAGCTTGTCTGCCGTTTCGGAGATGATATTCCGCAGTTCCTTATCGTATATTTCAGACATATCGGGGAATCTTGTCCCCAGCTGACGGACATTTCCGCCAATAAGGGGCGACGGAACAAAGTTCATTATCTGGTCGGTGATAAGCATAAAATCTCCCGCCGAAAAGGTTGGGTCCGTACCTCCCGCCGCATTGGTCAGGAAGAGGAAATCCGCCCCAAGCAGACGCATTACACGGACAGGCATAACCACGTCCTCCATTGAATAGCCTTCGTAATAATGGACACGTCCCTGCATCAGAACAACAGGCGCACCGCCGCAGTAACCGAAGATAAACTGTCCCTTATGTCCTTCAACCGTGGACACAGGCATACCCTCTATCTCACGGTAGGGTATCTCGGCAATAACGTCAATTTCACTGCCAAATCCCCCCAGACCCGAGCCGAGGATAAGCGCAAGCTTTGGCTTAAAATCTCTGTATTTCTCGGGAAACAGCTGCCTTACCGCCTCAGCAGCCTTTACTATTCTTTCGTAAACTTTATCGGGTGTATTCATATGAACACCGCCTTTCACCTATATTATACCGCTTTTTTGGGGATATTTCAAGCTTCCGTCAACACCTTTTTTCAATAAGCTCGGACAGTAATCCAAGAATATCCTCCTTGCCCCGAAGCGCATCTATCCACCTGACGGGAATTGCGTCATATCCGAACAATATCCCCGCCAGACCGCCCGTAATGCAGGCAGTAGTGTCCGTGTCATTTCCGAGAGATACGGCAGCCTTGACCGCAGCTTCATAGGACTCGGCTTCCCGCATTATCATAAATGCGCTGCGAATACTGTGGATAACATAACCGCCGCCGTTTCCCTCCCAAATATCAGGCTCATCGGGCTGTATACGGAACTCAAATTCATCAAGATATTCGGGCATATCGGCGTAAATCTTACGAATATTTTCAACCGAACGGGACAACGCCGTGTTAAAATCCATACCCTCAAGAAGCCGTCTTGCCACCAAACAATAAAGCGCACAGCACACCTGATTGGTGATATTTCCGTGGGTTATCAGACATTGCCTGTGAGCGTCGTTTACAAGCTCCTTATCCGTTCCCGCATGCCAGAGCGCAAGGGGCAGCACACGCATCAGCGCACCGTTTCCCTTGCCCTCGGGACAGATATTTCCGCACTTTTCAGGGGACATTCCGCCCCTGAGAGCGTCCAGAGCCTCCGCCGTCTGATTTCCCACATCGAAAACGTAATTGTCCACCGCCCACAGCCCCGCATCATACCATGCAAGCAGCTTTCCCGAGAAATCGGTCAGAGAGAAACGTCCCTTTTCCAGCAGACTGTCCAGCAGACAAAGTGCCTGTGCGCCGTCGTCCGACCATGTCCCCGGCTTTACGCCCGAATGTGCCCTTGAAAATCCCGCAGGCGGCTCCGGTTCTATCAGGTCATATTCGGGTATCTGACTTGAATGGTGGAATTCATAAGGAACGCCCAGCGCATCTCCCACCAGAAGCCCGTATAAACCGCCTTTTATCCTGTTTTTATCCATCTTTTCCGACGCTCCTGTCATAGTTTATTGCCGCTTTTTTCGCCTGACTGCACAAGTCCTTTGTCTGCAATTTGTACCGAACGCCGTCCTTTACAAAATATGTTCCGCACTGCCGAAACTCAAAGCTGACATTTTTCCGCACACACTGCTCCCGAATGTCCAGCACCCAGTCGTAATACAGCGGACGTGCGTTTTTGTCCGACTCACCGCCGACAACCACCAGCTCAACATCATCAAGATATTTTTCCATATCCACAGCTTCGATAAGGGGCTGAGCGGTTATGCACTTGTGCTTGATGGGCAGTTCACGGAAAACCGACAGCCTTCTGTCCGCATTCGCCTGATTTTCTATGGTACAGCAGACCACCACATTTTCGTAACCGTCCCCCCAGTCGTCGGGGATACAGTCCATAAACCGTTCAATGCGCTTGGTAAGAAACAGAAAGGTCAGGTCGGGACGCTCCTTCACCATTTTCCAACATTCGCCACGCCATTCGTCCGCATCTTCAATAAGGAAATCGGTGGAAAAGCAGGTGTAAACTATCCCCGATTTAACCTTATAGCTGCCGTTTTTCAGCCGTTCGACGGGCTTGGAAAAATCCTTTGTCTTAACTATAAGGCTTGTGTCAACATTTCGCTTGAAATCGCCCTTGTGGATATAGCAGTGCAGACAGCCCTCGCTGCATTTCCTGCACCCCCGCCACGGATTCCACATCGCCATATTTGTCACCCCATTATCAAAAAATCGGCGGCACATTAACTGCACCGCCGACCGACTGACATTATGTATGAAAATCAAACCTTGTAAATCTCGCCCTCAAGACCGTTGAAAGCGGAAACAGCATTGGACTCGTCGGTGTCAATGTGCATAGCTCTTGCAAACTTGTCGGAAACACGGCAAACAACATCACCGAGGATAGCACTTCTGCCGTTGGTGTCAAGCTTAACGTAAACAACGTCCTTATCCTTAACGCCCAGCTCTTCGGCATCGGCGGGAGTCAGGTGGATATGTCTTTTTGCAACGATAACGCCCTCGGACATCTCAACCTCACCGCAGGGGCCAACCAGCTTGCATGCGCCCGAACCTGCAACATCTCCGCTCTCTCTGATAGGAGCCTTGATGCCTACGGAACGAGCATCGGTAGCGGACAGCTCGACCTGATTTGCGCTTCTGAAGGGGCCTAAGATGGAAACATTCTTCAGAGTGCTCTTCTCGCCAACAACGTCAACTCTCTCCTCACAAGCGAACTGACCGGGCTGGGAAAGGTCCTTCTTCTTGGTAAGCTCCTTGCCTGCGCCGAAAAGGATCTCGAAGGTCTCCTTGGTAACGTGAACGTGTCTTGCAGAGGTTTCCACAATGAATTTCTGTGACATAATAACTATCTCCTTACGATTAATACTAAACACTCATTGAATTATGGGAATCTCTCGGCACAAAACCACATAGACGCAAGCTTTTGTGCCGATTTCTTCTCCATAATTCTAATGGTGTTTATTATAAGCTTTCGGGAAAATATCCCACTGCATTTATTATACTACTGTTTTCCGCCCTTGTCAATCGTCATTTTTCGATTTTTGGAAATGGAAATATCACCCTACATTTTCACATTATAATTAACACAGAATTAAATTATTTTACTCTATTGACAATCATTTATAGGGGCGTTATAATAGTAATGTAAAATCCTTATCAAGAGTGGCGGAGGAACAGGTCCTGCGAAGCCCGGCAACCATCGCAAGCAGTTGCGGAAAGGTGCCAAGTCCTGCGGATTGCGGCAATAACCGTATTTCCGAGAGATGAGGAAAGCCAATGCTTTCTGACAGGTTTCCGCACTCGATAATGATCGGGTGCTTTTTTTGTCATTCTAAAAAAATCTTAGGAGGTATAAAAATGTCCAAATACTTATTTACATCAGAATCGGTGACGGAAGGTCATCCCGATAAAATATGCGACCAGATCTCAGACGCAGTCCTCGATGCAATGCTGGCAAACGACCCTCAGTCCAGAGTTGCCTGCGAGACCTGCTGCACTACGGGTATGGTTCTCTGCATGGGCGAGATCTCCACCGAATGTTACGTTGACATTCCCAAGATAGTTCGTCAGGTAGTAGTTGACATCGGCTACGACAGAGCAAAGTTCGGCTTTGACGGACACACTTGCTCCGTTATCACATCTATCGACGAGCAGTCCGCAGACATTGCCATGGGCGTTGACGAAGCGCTTGAGCATAAGGACGGCGAGTCTGCCGATTCCAATATGACAGGTGCGGGCGACCAGGGCATGATGTTCGGCTTTGCCTGCGACGAAACCCCCGAGCTGATGCCTCTGCCCATCTCTCTGGCACATAAGCTGGCAAAGAAGCTCAGCGAGGTAAGAAAGACAGGCGTTCTCCCCTATCTGCGTCCCGACGGAAAAACTCAGGTCACCGTTGAGTACGAGAATGACCGTCCCGTTCGTGTTGATACTGTTGTTGTTTCCTCTCAGCACGCCGCAGAGGTATCTCTCGAAAAGATAAGAGCGGACATTATCGAAAAGGTAATAAAGGCAGTTATCCCCGCAGAGCTGCTTGTTGATACAAAGTATTTCGTAAACCCCACAGGACGCTTTGTTATCGGCGGACCTCAGGGCGACAGCGGTCTGACGGGACGCAAGATAATCGTTGACACCTACGGCGGATATTCCCGTCACGGCGGCGGAGCATTCAGCGGAAAGGACCCCACAAAGGTTGACCGTTCTGCTGCCTATGCCGCAAGATATGTTGCCAAGAATATCGTTGCTGCGGGACTTGCAAGAAAGTGTGAGGTACAGCTTGCATATGCCATCGGCGTTGCAAAGCCTGTTTCCATAATGGTTGACAGCTTCGGCACGGGTACTGTTTCCGACGAAAAGCTTGCCGAGGCAGTTGAAAAGGTGTTCGACCTGCGCCCCGCTGCCATTATCGAAACACTTGACCTGAGAAAGCCCCAGTACAGACAGCTTGCAGCTTATGGTCATATGGGACGTGAGGATCTGGGCGTTGCATGGGAAAAGACGGATAAGGTCGAAGCGCTTAAATCGGCTGTTCTCTGATAATTTCCGAAAATACCAAACAATGGGCATTCCCCCGTCAAAGGCGAGGGAACGCCCATTTTTTCTTATCTTAATAGCCAACAGCCGAAACTCCGTAGGCAGCTTCCGAAGAAGAAAAGCCCTCATACTCCAGTTGATCGATCAGCTCCTGCTTTGAAAATGACATAAAATCAAGATAGCTCGCAGCTTTTTTGGCAGCCTGTTCCTTCCAGTCCGCTCCGCAGTGATCTGCGCCGTAAACTGCTTCATCATGGGTAAAGCCCTCATATTCCAGCTGCTCTATCAGACCCTTGCGGGAAAATGCCATGAAATCCAGATAGCTTTGTGCCTTCTTCACAGCATTCGACTCACCCATTGACGTTGACGAACCGCCCGAGCTGCCCGCCGATGAAGCCTTTTCCACCGCATCTGCACCATAGACCGCTTCCGAATGAGTGAACCCTTCATATTCAAGCTGCTCTATCAGACCGTCCCTTGAAAAAGCCATAAAATCAAGATAACTCTCGGCTTTTTTGGCAGCCTGCGCATTCCAGTCCGCACCGCACTTATCAACTCCGTAAACCGCTTCATCATGAGAAAACCCCTCATATTCAAGCTGCTCTATCAGCCCCTTGCGGGAAAATGCCATAAAATCAAGGTAGCTGAGTGCCTTCTTTACGGCATTTTTCTGACCGATCGTTTCCGTCGGTTTGGCAGCCTCGGTTACCTTTTCCGCAGTGGTCGCTTTTGTTGTTTCCGGAGCAGATGTTTCCGTTACACTCTCGGTGGCTGCGGTGGTAGTTTCTGCTGTGCTCTCATTGGCTGCGGCAGATGTTTCCGTCACACTCTTGGTGGCTGAGGTGGTTTCCAAAGATATAGCCTGTTCTGTGCCCTCTGTCTGAGAAGCGGTCTGCGTGTCAGTCCCGCAGGCTGATAATAAAAGTACAGCAGCAAGGCTGGCGATAAATAATCTGTGTTTCATTCAATATTCCTCCATCACATCATATGTACCGATAATTGTAGATATATTAACTATAAATTATCGTTATAAACAGATTATAGCACAAACTGCCTTATTTGTCAATTACCCGAATGTCCCAAATATTACACATTGGAACAAAAATTGCATATTTCTTCCAAAATGCAATTTTTATCCTGCTATTGACATCTGCAAATTTTTATGTTAAAATATCTAACAGAGATAGCTAATTAATTTAGCTAATTACGGGAGATGATTTTTTGGAAAACAGCAAGCTTACCGAGTTTATGGACGTAATGTCAAAGGCATACTATAATAAGTCAATTTTCTTTCTCAGCGATTTTTATCAGAGCGAAACGAGGATAGTTTTTCTGCTGCTCAAAAACGGCTGCGAAAGCACTCCCGGGGACATTTCCGCAGAGCTGGGATTTTCCACCGCACACACAGCCTCCCTGCTGCGTTCTCTTGAACATAAAAAGTACATAGACCGCCTGCCCGCCGCAAAGGACAGGCGCAGAGTCATAGTTAGCCTGACCGACGAAGGAAAAGCGTTTGCCGATGAAAAATACAGCGAAATGGTGACTTTTTTCTCAAAGCTGTTCGACGCATTCGGCGAAAATGACCTGAACGAGCTTATCCGCCTTATCGGCAGACTTTCCGAGATCACAGAGGATATTACCGAAAAATAAAGGAGCGTTATCATATGAATATGCAGGATTTCTACGAGGGAAAAGCCTTCGATTGCCACGAATTTTTCGGGGCACATATTTGCGACGGCGGCACGGTGTTCCGTACATATGCCCCCAATGCAAAGGGCGTTGCCGTTGTGGGCGAATTCAGCGGCTGGGAGCCCTTATATATGAACAAGGAGGGCACGGGCGGTGTTTACAGCCTGTTTGTCCACGGCGCAAAAGCGGGACAGATGTACAAATACCGTATCTACACAAACAGCGGTTACTGTGACCACTGCGACCCTTATGGCTTCGGAATGGAGCTGCGTCCCAACTGGGCTTCTATTATCGTGGATATGCACAGATACAGATTTTCCGACGAAAAATGGATGAAGGAGCGGGACAAGAACTACAACCGTCCCATGAACATTTACGAGGTGCATCTCGGCTCATGGCTGACCGACCCCAACAACGAAAACGGCTGGTACACCTATGAAAAAATAGCCCCGAAGCTGATAGATTACGTAAGATCGCACGGCTTCACCCATATTGAAATAATGCCCGTCAGCGAACACCCCGCCGACGAGTCATGGGGCTACCAGAACACGGGATTTTTCGCCCCCACCTCCCGCTACGGCACTGCGGACGGTCTGAAAACTCTTGTAAACTGCTGTCATTTAGCGGGGATAGGCGTGATAATGGACTTTGTTCCCGTGCATTTCGCCGTTGACAGCTACGGTCTTGCTATGTATGACGGCACGGCGCTTTACGAATATCCGAACTCCGACGTTACCAATTCCGAATGGGGGACAAACAATTTTATCCATTCAAGGCGTGAGGTCTGCTGCTTCTTACAGTCCGCCGCCAACTACTGGCTGACGGAATATCACTTCGACGGCATACGCATGGACGCTGTCAGCCGTGCTATCTACTGGCAGGGCGACCCCGCAAGAGGCGTCAACGGAAACGCCGTGGATTTCCTGAAAAATATGAACTCGGGACTCCGCCGCCTTCACCCCACCGCAATGCTTATTGCCGAGGATTCCACAAACTTTCTAAAGGTGACCGCTCCCGTTGAATACGGCGGTCTGGGCTTTGACTACAAGTGGGACTTAGGCTGGATGAACGACACTCTTGACTACTTCCGCACCCCTCCCGCCGAACGTCCAAACCATTATCACAAGCTGACATTTTCCATGGCGTATTTCTACAATGAGCTGTATCTTCTGCCCTTCTCCCACGATGAAAATGTCCACGGAAAGGCGACAATTATCCAAAAAATGTGGGGCGATTACGAGCAGAAATTCCCCCAGGCAAGGGCACTTTATATGTATATGGCAGCTCACCCCGGAAAAACGCTGAACTTTATGGGCGGCGAATTTGCGCAGTTCCGTGAATGGGACGAAAAGCGCAGTCAGGACTGGGAGCTGATGAAATATCCCCTCCACGACTCCTTCCAAAAGTATTTCACGAAGCTTATGAAGCTTAGTGAAAAGCACCCCGCTCTTTACGCCGAGGACTACACCTCCGAATCCTTCAAATGGCTTGAGGTGGACGCTGCCGAGGAGTGCGTCTACATCTTCCGCAGGACAAGCGGGGACAGCACCATAGTGGCTGCATTCAATTTCAGCGACAAGCCGCAGTCTGCCTATGCCTTCGATTACGGCAATGCGGACAAGGGTACTGTCAGTCTGCGTGAACTTCTGAACAGCGACTGGCAGGAATTCAGCGGAAATACTCCGAAGCCGCAGAAAGCCGCCGTCATCACATCGGAAATATCCGACGGAAAAAATATCCTCAAAGCAGAGCTTCCCGCTTTTTCGGGACGGCTGTTTGAGGTCATATAAACGAAAATGCGCATCTTAGAGTGGGTCGGAGGTGCGCATATTTTTTGCAAATGATCTGCCGCCGAAAAGATTACAATTATCTTACAATACGGCTAAGATTGGGTTACAACAGTAAAATGTCCCTGTTTTACGCCGTTTTCGGGGCAACTTATTGTTGAAAATCACACCCATAAAGCCATTATGTACCATTGACTTTTTGACGAAAATGTAATATAATTAATAGTGTGTCAAAAAAAAGCTTGAAAGGATGCTGATTATGGATTCTGACGGGAGTCGAAGTATTTTTGCGTCAACCCTCGCCCAAACCGAGCAACAAGGTTTAGCTGTTCCTCTGCTGATAATTGCGGTAATGCTGGCAGTTAAGGCATTTTTTGCCGCCTGCGAAGCTGCTCTCACGGAAGTAGACGACCGAAAGCTGCGGCTGCTTGCAGAAAAGGACAAGCGCGCCGAAAAGCTTGCCGGGATAACAGGTTCCCCCTCCGGGCTGCTGATGACCTTCTCCCTGTTCAGGGTGCTTTCGGTCATTATTATCGCTGTTTATGCGGCGGTGTCTCTTTCGCCTTATGTCATAGGCTTTTCGGACAGGATAGCTGCCCTCATTTCCGCAGTCGGCAATGAAACAGCCGAAATTATCTCCGCTGCCGCCGCTGCGATAATTGTGATAATCCCTTCATGGATAATCATCTCCGCCTTTACCGAAACGCTGCCGAAGCAGCTGGTCAAGGCAAATGCCGAGGATTTCGCTCTCAGACACAGCAGGGCGATATCCATGCTGTTTGCCCTGCTCAGACCCTTCACAGCCGCCGTTTCCGCTATTACGGGAGGACTTCTCCGTCTGGCGGGCGCTTCGGAGGATATGCAGGAAGCCGTCACCGAAGAGGAAATTCTTATGATGGTGGACGCAGGCAACGAAACAGGCGTTATCGAGGAAAGCCAAAGAACGATGATAAACAACGTCTTTGAATTCGGCGACCTGACCGCATCGGACGTTATGACTCACCGCACCGATATTGCCGCCGCAGAAATAAGCTCCAGCATCGGAGATGTGGTGAATATCGCCATAAGCACGGGATTTTCCAGGATCCCCGTCTATGAGGACACCATTGACAGAATTACGGGTATCATCAACGTTAAGGACCTGCTCTGCCTGATCGGCTCGGAGGACGCCTCTGCCTTTGAGCTGAAAAGCTTTATGAGGGACGTTTGCTATGTCCCCGAATCGGGCAGCTGTGACGACATATTCAAGGAGCTTACCGCTAAACGTCTGGGTATGGCGGTGGTGCTGGACGAGTACGGCGGTACCGCAGGCATCGTCACCACCGAGGACCTGGTGGAAGCTATCGTCGGAAACATCAGAGATGAATACGACGACGAAACAGAGGACATCGTTAAGATCGCAGACGGAGTTTATATCGCAGACGGAACTGCCGACCCATATAAAACATTGGGAAGCATCGGCATTTCTCTCCCCGAGGAGGGCGATTTTGATACGGTCAGCGGCTTTGTTATCAGCCTGCTGGACGGTCATATCCCCAACGAGGACGAAAAACCCGTCGTAAAATGGGACGGCGCAGAATTAGCCGTGCTGGTTACCGAGGATATGGTCATCAAAAAGCTGAAGATCACTGTCCCCGAAAAAGTAAAGGAAAATACCGGCGATGAACCGGTGGATTGATTATCCATTATCAGAAAGGAATGGTACATAAGATGAAAAAGACCCTGAGCGGACTGCTTGCAATAGTACTGTGCTGCACAATGTTCGCAGGCTGCAAGAGCACTGATGACTCCACAGCTGAGCTGCCTACTCTCCCCGCTGTCACCGAGGAGGAAACAACAGCCGAGACCGAAGTTCCCGAGGTGACGACCACCGAGCAGACTACCACCGAAAAGGAAACCACCACCGAGGAAGAAACTACTACCGAGGAGGAGACCACCGAGGAGGAAACTACCACCGAGGAAGAAACAACAACCGAGGAGGAAACCACCACCGAGGAAACTACCACCACAGCCGAAACCACAACCGCTCCTCCGCAGACGACTACTGCTCCCCCTGCCACCACAACCGCTCCCCCTGCCACCACAACCGAAGCAACGACCATCACCACCGTTTCCGTTTCGGCTGATGTTACCGCAGACGATGAGCCTTGTGTTCCCGTTATCGTTGACATTCAGAACAGATACGCTTACACTCAGCTGAATGCAGAGGAGCAGAAGCTCTATGCCGACATCGTTGACGCTGCAAGACATCTCCGCGGCAGAGTTTCCACAAATGTTGACTCCAAGACATGGCATAAGGTATTCTCAATGGTATATAACCAGGAGCCTCAGCTGTTCTACCTCAAGTCCACATCATCTCCCGGAAAGCTGAAATATCTCACAGGCGACAGAGCCGAGATCGCACAGAAATGGGCTTCTATGGAGTCTGTTGCAAACTCTCTGGTAAATACCGCAAACACTAAGTCCACCACCGTTGAAAAGCTCAAGGTGTTCCACGACTATATCGTTCTCAACAACGGCTTTGCAGAGGACGGCGGATATAACGTCAGCGCATACGGCGGACTTTGCACAGGCGGCCTTCAGTGCGGCGGTTACGCAAAGACCATGCAGCTGCTCTGCGATAAGGCGGGCATCTACTCAATGGTAGTTATCGGTATCGGAAACAAGGGCGATTCCCACGCATGGAACGTTGTTTACTGCAATGGCGCTTACTATAACCTCGATACCACCTGGGACGACCCCATTCTGAAAACTCCCGTTGCAAACAACCTGAGATACAGATACTTCCTTATCCCCGACGCATGGATACACAACATCACCCATTTCAGCATCAACGAGCTGACCCTCAGCGACGGTACTGTTATCAAGATGTTCACTCCCCCCGCCTGCACCAACACAGCAGCAAACTACTACACCATCTACGGCAAGCTGTACAACAATCAGTCCGAGGCTGAAACCGCTCTCTACAACGAAATGATCAATACCGCCAATGCAGGCAGACGTGTTGCGGAGGTCAGACTTTCCAACAAGGAGACCTACGAGGCAATGAAGGCTAACCTCAAGACCTACTCCAAGTGGATCAAGGAAGCTCAGACCACCAACAAGGTCACTACTGTCGGTGCTGCCTGTGACGATACTCTCTGGGTCATTGAGATAGACCTGGCATATTGATAGAATAAGAAAGGAAATTTGAAATGAAGAAAAAGCTTACAGCCGTTCTTGCTTTGCTTCTCTCCGCAGCTATTATGTGTACTGCCTGCGGCGGAGAGAAGAACAAGACAGATGACGACACACCCGTAGTTATCACAGCTGCGTCCGAAACAGATGCCGAGGGAAATATTGTGACCACCTCTCCCGACAATTCTGCCGACAGCGAAGGAACTACCGCTCCCACCCGCTCCGAGGAGGAGATGCAGCAGCTGCTCGTCCCCACAGAAACCACCGCTCCCGAGGAACTGGGAACAGTTACCGTAGACATCTCCAAGAGATATGCCTATGACACCCTTTCCGATGCGGAAAAGCAGCTCTACAATCAGATCTTCGACGCTGCAAAGATACTCCAGTGGAAGGTCGATACAAATGTTGATGACGAAACATGGATAAAGGTTTTCGGACTTGTTTACACTCAGGAGCCTCAGCTGTTCTATGTCAACGCCAAAGCTAAAAACGGCAAGATCTCTTACCAGAACGTTACCAATGACCAGGTAAAGACCATGACTGCCGAGATAAATCAGGTGGCAGACAAGCTGGTCGCCGAGGCAAATCAGCTCCCCACCGTTTATGACAAGCTGCTCTATTTCCACGACTGGCTCGTGCTTAACTGCTCCTATGAGGACCAGACCGAATTCTGCAAGACCATTTACGGCGCTCTTGTTGAAAAGAAGATACAGTGTGCAGGCTATGCAAAGACCATGCAGTATCTCTGCGACAAGGCGGGAATTCCCTCTATGATCATCACAGGCGCAGGCGAAAAGGCATCTCACGCATGGAATGTAGTCAACATTGACGGCGAATGGTATAACCTGGATTCCACCTGGGACGACCCCACTCTCAAAACTCAGGTAGACAACAACCTCTCCCACAGATATTTCCTCGTTAAGGACTCCGAGATACACAACATCACCCATTTCAGCATCAATGAGGTAACTCTCAGCACAGGCAGCAAGATCAGATATTTCGATCCTCCCGCTTGCACAGCTGACAAGTACAACTACTTCACCATGTCCGGCAAGCTTTTTGCAGATCAGGCGTCCGCAGAAGCTGCTCTCAAGGACGGCATGAAGGCAGCTGCCGACAAAAAGGAACGCTGCGTTGAGGTAAGACTCAGCTCCGCAGATGCTTACAACGCAATGAAGAACAATCTTAAATCCTACTCCTCATGGATAAAGGAGCAGAATTCTTCGGTGACCTCCGTTTCTGCCGTTACCGATGATGCACTTCAGATCATTCAGATAGACCTGGCTTACTGATATGTCTGATGCCTTGCGCCGATGCCTATAAACGGTGTCGGCGGCAGGGCTGTGATAGGCTCTCCGAAGCTGCGGAGAGCCGATCAGAGCCTTTGCCGATTTCCCGAAAACAGCGAATATCGGAGAGAAATAGCATGAAAAGAACTACCGCACTTTTTGTCGCCTGCGCTTTGCTGCTGTGCGGCTGCTCCAAGACCGAGGACACCCCCGAGTACATCACGACTCCTGCGGAAACCTCATCGGAAACAGCCCCCGTATCTTCACAAGCCGAAGAAAGCCCTTACAAAAGCTATGCCTTCGACAACCTGACCGAAACGGAACAGCAGATATACACCATCATTGCGGACGCAGCCAAAAACCACGAGAAAAAGGCGGTCTTTCCCGAGCCCGTCAAATGGGAGATATGCAGAAAGGCGTATATCGCCGTTTTCCGTATGGAAACGGATATTTTCTGGCTAAGCTCACTCCTCCGTCCCGCAGAGCCCGAACAATTGGTGTCGGAGCTTTATCTGCATTATGATTTCACGGAAGAGGAATGTAAAAAAATGTCCGAGGAAATCGAAAATGCGGCGGCAGATGTCCTCAAAAAGGCAGAGGCAATGTCCTCAGATTATGAGAAGCTAAAGCTTTTTCACGATTTTCTGGTGCTTCGGGTGGATTTCTCCGATGAAAGCGACTACACCACAGGCACTATCTACGGCGGTCTGGTGGGAAAATCGCTCAAATGCGGCGGATACGCAAAAACCATTCGCTGGCTGTGCGAGCGGGCAGGTATCGAAAACACCATTGCCGACGGAGAAAGCAACGGCGTTTCCCACACCTGGAACAAGGTCAAATGCGGCGGAAGATGGTACAATCTTGACGCCACCTGGGACGACCCCGTTATCAAGTCAAGCTCCATCAGAAAGGACACCTACATAAGGTACGACTTTTTCCTTGTGCCCGACAGCGATATTATCGGGCTGACACATACTCTGTCCGAGGAAATTATCAAGTCCCCCGAATGTACCTCCACAAGCGAAAACTACTTCAACAAGGAACACCTCTGTGCTTATTCGGCAGAAAACGGCATAGAAATGCTGAAAGAGGCGGCTATTCGGTCGGTAAAATCGGGTACCGCAAATGCAGAGGTGAGATTTGCATCAAAGGAAGAATATGACATTGCTGTTAAAAAGCTCTTTGACAACGGCGGGATAACACCCGTCCTGAAGGCTGCAAATGCGGCTGCTGGTGGGAATGTCATCTCGGAGAGCGCATATGCAAGAAGCCTTAACAGCGACCTGCTTATCATAAATGTTTCATTTTCGTATAAATAAACCATTGGCTATACCGTTAAAGAAGGATTGATTGACATTGCGCAAAAGAATACTTGCAGTAATTGCCGCTCTGACGGCTGCTGTTACCCTGTTGACATCCTGTATGCAGAGAAACGAGCCCGACATTTCAAAGGACCCGCTGCCCAGCCTTACAACAACTGAGTCGGAGACCCTGAGAGCGGAGGTAACTGCCGTTCCTATCGAGGAAACCTCAACCTCCGAAACCACCGAGGAGACCACTGAAAAGGAAACAACGACTTCCGAAACCACCACCGAGAAAACGGAAAGCAGTTCGGAAACCACCACAGTCCCCACAGAGGGCACAAAGGCTCCCGAAACCACACCGTCCACCATAGTAATGACGGTAACTCCCCCCGAAACCGAGGCACCGCCCACAGAAACCACCACTGCACCGCCCGAAACAACGGCATCTTCGGAAACGGCGGCTCCTCCCACGGAAACGACCACGGAGCAGACCACCACACTCCCCGAAATAATAACGAAAGTCCCCGAAACAACTGCCGCAAGTCAGAATCAGTCAAAGGCACAGGTAAATCCCATAACGGGAAAAACCATCATCACCCGTCCGTACAGCTATTACAAGCTGACCGCCGAGGAACAGGCTGTCTATGACGAGATATATGACCACGCAATGAACCTGGATATAGAGTTCACATTCTCCGAGCCTAAGGATATTGACACCATTTACAAGATCTATGAGCTTCTTGTAAATGAGGAGATAGAGCTTTTCTATCTGGACAACAAGTTCTATTACTCAGGCACTCCCGCCACAAAAATGAAGCTCGGCTACACCGACACCAAGCTGAATATCAAAAAGAAAAAACAGGACCTGAACACAGCCACTCAGGAGATACTTGCAAAGGTCACGTCGGGTATGAGCGATTATGACATGGTAAAGCTTTTCCATGACGAGATAATCCGCACCTGCGTTTACGACACCGAAGCCACCAACAATATCTACGGCGCTCTGGTGGAAAAACGGACAATGTGCCAGGGCTATGCGGGCGCTTTCCTGAGATTGTGCAACCTGACAGGAATTCCCGCCCTAAGCATCACAGGCTCCACCAATGAGCCGCATATGTGGAATATGGTCAAGATAGACGGCGAATGGTACCATATCGACCTGACCTGGGACGACCCCGATAAGGAGGATTACCCCGAATTCTGCCGATACGATTATTTCGGTCTTGACACCGCAACCATCAAAAAGCTACGTACCATCGACAATTACTCCTACTCTCTCCCCGAAGCCACCTCCGACAGATACAACTATTTTGTAAAAAGCAAGCTGCTGGCGGACAGCTATGAGGGCGCAAAGCTGATGGTAACAAACGAGCTTTACAACTGCGTCAAGGAAAAGGGCTATGGTATCCAGATAAAATGCGCAACGCCCGAGCTTTTCCGTGAAGTCAGTTCAAAAATGCTCACTGCGTCCAATGCAGACGGATTTGCCATTCTTGAAGAGGTAAATGCCGCAGCGGGAGGCGGAGTTATCGAAACGGAATCCATCTATTACACTGCCGACGAGGGAACGCTTGTTATCAAGATATATCTGAAATATTTGTCCTAATATAACGCACCCATGAGAGGAGGCGGCTGCATTGATAAACAAACACAAAAGAATAGCCGCCGCACTCTCCGCGGCGGCTTTGACAATATACAGCATGTGCGGCTGTTCGGACAGTGAGCCGGTGGAGGAAAACAACATCGAAGAGGTGACTGTCATCTCCGACGGGACTCAGGCGGAAACTGCCTACGAAATGCCCCCGCTCAGCGATTATTACGCAGACTACAACAAATACTCCGACTGGGAGACCCGCTTCGGCTATTTTCAGCTGACCGAGGAGGACAGGAAGATATACGACGCCACCGTTTCCACTATGAAAAATCTGTCCCCCAAGCTGCCCCTCTACACCGACGAGCGAAATTACAGGCGGATACTTAACCTTATTTCCATTGAACAGCTGGGGATATTCTACCTGAAAAGCACCTCGGCGTCCCTTGACGACAGGGGGAAATATTTCAATGTGGATTTTTCCTACCGATATTCCTCAACTCAGGTGGAGGAGATGACCAATCTCACGGAGCTTGAAGCGCAGAATGTGCTTTCGTCCATACCCACGGGAGCGGACGATTACCAAAAGCTTTTGTATATCCACGACTGGCTGGTGAAAAACGTCCGCAAGGACACCGAGTCGGAATACGCAGCATCGGTTTACGGAACTCTGGTAAAACGGACTGCTCTGTGTGAGGGATATGCAAAGACCTTTTCCTACCTCTGCAACCTTTTGGGGATAGAAAATATCATTGTTACGGGCTTTACCGATGTCCCCCATATGTGGAATATGGTCAGGCTGGACGGAAGCTGGTATCACGTCGATGTTACCTGGGACGACGTAAACATCGGACTTCCCGACTTTGTGTCATACCAGTTTTTCCTTGTCCCCGATAAGACGGTCAAGGAAAACCGCACCATAGACAGCACCATATTTATCCCCCCCGAGGCAAAGGGCGGAGAGTACGAATACTTCATAAAGGAAGGGCTGACGGCAGACGCAGCGGGCGATTTCCCCGAAGTCCTTGCAAAAAGCATTGTGAAAGCGGTCAGGGAAAACAGCCGCTTTGCCATGATAAAATTCTCGAAAAACGACGAATACATCTTCTTCCTCAACGAGATAAACAACAGCGACAAGAGCATAAAATCCGCCCTGGAAACTGCAAACGCACAGCTTGCTGAGGACGGCATTTCCGTTGAGATAGAAACCAGGATCAACGCCGACCCGTACCGAACAGCGGTATTTATCCTGAAACGGACGGACAGCTGAAAGGAGCAGCCATGCAAACAAAGCTTACCATTATAACAGGCGGTGCAGGCAGCGGAAAATCCACGCTGATGTCAGAAAAGATAAAGCTGGCTGCCGAAAGCGGACGCAGCGTCATTGCCTGTATCCCCGAGCAGTTTTCCTTTGAATATGACCGTATGATGTACGAAAGACTGGGCATAAAGCTTTATAATTCCATTGAGGCGGCAGGGTTTTCCCGTATTGCCGCCGATATTTTCGCCAAATTCGGCGGTTCGGGCGGACGCTCTGCCGACGACCTGACACGTACCATAATCATACACTGCACCATCTCCCGCCTGAAAAACGAAGGCGCACTCAGCTGCTATTCAAGGCAGGCAGGCTCCCCCGCCTTTGCCGAAAGCTGCCTTGAAACCATCAAGGAGCTGATGACTGCGGGCATCACCCCCGAAACCCTTATCTCCTTCAGCAGCAACTCGCAGACAGACGCAAAGCTGGCGGATATTTCTCTCATATACGCCGAATATGTGAAAGCTCTGGCAGCGTCGGGCTTCAAGGACAGCCATGCGGATATTTACAATGCAGCCCTGATCGCACGGGAAAAGCTTTTCTTCAAGGATACCGATATTTTCATCGACGAGTTCAAAAGCTTTACAGGAGATCAGTACGAAATGATCGCCGCCATGCTTTCCTCTGCCCGTTCGGTAACGGTGGCTCTCTCCGCCGAAAAGCAGCCCAAGAAGAAATACGGGCTTTTTGACACTCCCAATGAAACCGTGTCGTCACTGACCGCACTTGCTGAGGAGGTCGGCGCAGATTTGGTGAGAAACCATATTGACGGGACAGTGCGCTTTTGCTCCGATGACCTGCGCTTTCTTTCGGAAAATATACTTCGTCCCGTCCGAAAAAAATTCTCCGCAGGCTGCGAAAATGTCAAGATCGCCGAGGGTGAGGACATTTACAGCGAAGCCGATTATGTCTGCGCCGAGATACGCCGTCTGACCGCCGAGGAGGGCTATCGGTTTTCGGATATTGCCGTTGTTTCACGAAATATGCCCGGCTATCGGCCTGTGCTGGAGGGTGCCTTTGAGCGTTACGGAATTGTGGGCAGCCAAAGCGGAAAGCAGGCTGCGGGGAACCGTCCCGAGGCGGTGTTTACGGCAGCTGCGCTAAAGCTTGCGGCGGCGTCAGTACCGTCGGCGGAGGATATTCTCCGTCTGCTGAAAACGGGGCTTACGGGATTTTCCGGGGAGGAGATCTCGGAGTTTGAGAACTATATTTATACTTTGAGTATAGATGGCAAGCTGTTATCTCAGGAATTTGTCTATAAGTCGGATATGACCGAACTGACCGCCGAAGAATTGGAGGAATTCCTGCCCGAAAAAATAAGAAAAGCGGTTATGGAGCCGATAGAACGTTTCGCAAACGCCGCCAAGGGAAAAACCGCCGACGAGATATGTATGCTGTTCTGCCGGTATCTCGAAGAGGTCAGGCTGACAGAAAACACCGCCGCCCTTATCAACCAACTTACAGACAGTGCAGACGGCGTCCCCGATGCAGAAAAGCTCACCGCAGCAAGGGAGCATAAGCAGCTGCTGGAGGCTCTGGCAAGATACATATCCGCCATAAGACGTGCGGCAGGCAGCGAAAAATTCACCCTTTCGGATTTCTGCACACTTTTCTCGGCGGGACTTTCAAAGCTGAAGCTTTCCGAACCGCCCCAGACGCTGGACTGCGTGACTGTGGAGCCTGCGGAAACCGCCCGCCTTGCCGACCCGAAGGTGATTTTTATACTGGGAGTAAACGACGGTATCTTCCCCATGCCCGCAAAAGCATCGGGACTGTTCACCGCAAGAGAGCGGACGGAGCTTGAACAAAAGGGTCTGAAGCTGTCGGGGGACACGGAAGCAAAATCAGCCGAGGAACGGTTCATTGCCTACAATATGATCTCGGCGGCATCGGAAAAGCTGTATCTTACATACACCCTTGCCGACGCATCGGGAGCGGCGCAGTACCCCTCCTCCATAATCGGTCAGACCTGCGGAATTCTCGGCATTTCCCCCATAAAAATATCGGAGCTGCCGCAGCAGTTCTTCGCCACCACCGACAAGGCGGCGTTCTATTCCTATGCCAAAAACATCGAACGGAAGGACACGGAAACAGCTTCCCTGAAAGCCTATCTGAAAAGCAATCCCACCACCGCCCCGCTGGTGGATTCCCTGGACAGGGCGGGACGGAAAACGCCCCACAGAATAGGCGACGGCAGCGTAACGGCGGAATTTTTCGGCGACAGCATCTATATGTCCGCTTCAAGCTTTGAAGCCTTTAGCGGCTGCCCCTTTGCATATTTCTGTAAATACTGCCTTGGCATACTCGCAAGACAGCAGCTTGATCTCCAACCGTCGGTCAGCGGCTCGGCGATACACCACTGCCTGTTCAGACTGTTATCCGCACACCCGAACGATTTCCCCGAAATATCCGCAGAGATGATGAACAGCGAAATAAAAGCCGCCCTTGCCGAATACCGTGACAGCAGACTGTGCGGCTACTACGGAAAAACTATGCGCTTCAACTCCAATTACAGCCGTATCTTTGACACGGTGAAAAGTCTGGCGATACATCTTCGGGCAGAACTGGCACAGTCCTCCTTTGTGCCGAAAAAATTTGAATTCCGTGTGAAATTCCGTCAGCCCGTCGGAGATAATTCCTCCGTATTTTTCAGCGGGATCGCAGACCGCATAGACATCTGGGAAAAGGACAGCCGCAGCAGGTATCTCCGTGTGGTTGACTATAAGTCGGGCAAAAAGACCTTCAAGCTCACAGATGTCTATAACGGCGTAAATATGCAGATGCTTTTCTACCTTTTTATGCTGACCGATGATGAACGGGGCGCCTTTTCCGATGCAGAGCCTGCGGGAGTGCTTTATCAGCCTGCGGGCGTTGTACCGCCTTCTCTGGGACGCTCCGCCGATGATAAGGACATCACCGACGCAGATGATAAATTCTATAAGATGAAGGGCTTCGTCCTGGAGGATTACAGCGTTCTTTCCGCCATGGAACAGCCCGTTTCCGCACCCACAGCCAAGGACAAGGAAAGAACAGCCATCAAGGGTAAGTATATCCCCGCCTCCGAAAGCGCCGCCTCCTGCGATGATGAAAGAGCCTACGACAAACGGTATTCAAAGCTGGTTTCGGCAGACGATATGCGTGAGCTTCGGAAACACGCCGAAAAGCTTCTCACCGAAGCCGCAGAACGGCTTTACAAAGGCGATGTGGACTCTCTCCCCCTGCTGGACTCCGACGGAAAATCCCTGCCCTGTTCCTACTGCGATTACAAATCGGTCTGCGGAAATTTCCCGCCGTCCAGAATGAAAAAGTACAGCCTTGGCGAGGAATAACGACCGCCGCCCTGCCACAGTTCCAAAAATTTCCCACTAAACAAAAATCTTTTGACTCATTTATACACTATGCACAAATCGACACATTATTCATCGTGAAAAGTTTGTGAAAATGCTTGACTTTTATCTTCAAATATGTTATTATATGATTGAAGAATAATCTGCAAGTAAATTATGCCATTACGGCTGTTCGGATTCACCGCCGTAAGCAGGCAGAATGTTCAATAAAACGACGTATAAGCAAGGGTTTTCCCTTGATAAACAATATCCGCAAGGGGGTGTTTGAAGCTATGAAAACTATGCACGGTACGGGAGTTTCGGGCGGTATCGCTATGGGACGGATCGCATTTTTCAACAAAAATAAGGCTCCGCTGTCGCTTACCAAAATTGAGGACGGCGAAAAGGAAGTTCTGAGATTTCAGCAGGCAAGGGAGGCTGCCGCCGCTCAGCTTGAAAGGCTGTATGCAAAGGCTCTCGAACGTGTCGGCAGAGAAGACGCTGCCATCTTCCAGATACATTTAATGCTGCTTTCCGACAGAGATTATGTGGATTCCGCCGAAGCCATGATCAGGGGCTTCGATATGAACGCCGAGTATGCCGTTAAGCTTACCTCGGATAACTTTGCAAATATGCTGGCTAGGATAGACGACCCCTATATGCAGGGCAGAGCCGCCGATATACGGGACGTTTCCGACAGAGTGATACGTATCCTTTACGGTATCAGCGACAAGATAGAAGCGCCGGAGGAACCGTCCATTATAGTCGCAGATGAATTTGTCCCCAGCGAGACCATTGAGCTGGGCAGGCAGGACGCACTGGGCTTTATCTCCGAAAACGGATCGTCAGGCTCTCACGCCGCTATTCTTGCAAGAAATATGCAGCTGCCGTCCATTATCGGCATAAGCGAGCTTATCTCCGAAAATGACGACGGAAAGGAAGCTATTATCGACGGCTTCACGGGAACAGTCTACCTCGAGCCCGACGAAGCGACCGTCAGAAGAATGAAATACAGAATGCAGAATGTGCACAGCGTCAACAAGCTTTGCCTGCTCAGCGAGTGTCAGGTAGGCTGACAATGCACCTTCTGAAAGGACTGATGAAATGACAGGCTACCGCAGGCTGGTGATAGACCTTGAGTTCAATCCCGTGAAAAGGCTGCCCGAACAAGAGGATCCCTCTCACCTGCTAAACTACGAAATAATAGAAATTGCTGCTGTTATTCTCGATGATGACAACAAGACCTGTGACAGGTTTCAGTGCTATGTGAGGCCGGAGCACGCCGACTCCATCGCTCCGGAGATCACCAAGCTTACAGGCATTACATACGACGATGTCAAGGACGCCGACTGCTACGAGGAATCGCTTGACAGCTTCATCGAATGGGTGGGGGACAGAAAGATAACCGCTTACAGCTGGAGCAAGACCGACAAGCTCCAGATAATGAGAGAAGCCGAATTCAAGGGCTTTCTCCCGAAGGCACAGGCGGTCTTTCCCCGCTGGATAGACCTGCAAAGGATCTATTCAAGGAAAATGGGACTTACCCGTCCCGCAAATCTTACTACTGCGCTGAATATTCTTCAGATAACCTTTGTGGGTGCGGAACATTCCGCCCTGGCAGACGCCGAAAACACCGCACAGATCCTTGCTATGCTATGCGACAGCAAACGAATGGACGAACTGAAGTCCCGTTCAAGAGTGACCTTTAATTCCAAGGATATGGGAGGCTTCAAGCTTTCGGATATGATAAAGGTAAAAACACGGAAAAAATAAGAAACGGCTTGCAAGGGATGTATCGGTAAAACTTCTTTTCCGATGCCTATCCGAAAGCAAGCCGTTTTTGTTGTATCTTCAAGGTCACAGGCAGGCACTGTCTGCCCCGCCCGACGAACGTGTGATAACGTCCTCCAGCGTAATGCCGTCAAGGTACTCGTTCACAACGTCATAAAGCCCCTTCCATATTCCCAGTGTCGGACAGCTGTCCGCCTTGGGACATTCGTTTACCTCGTATTCTATGCAGGCAACGGGCGACAGGCTGCCCTCGGTCACTCTGAGTATCTCACCCACCGTATAATCGGACGGAACCTTTGAGAGCCGATACCCGCCCTGATAGCCGCGGTTGGTCTTTAACATTCCCGACTTGTTCAGCAGGGGCACTATCTGTTCAAGGTATTTTTTGGAAATAGACTGCCGTTCGGCGATGTCCTTGAGCGCAACGTAACCGTCGCCTTGATTTTCCGCCAGATCCAGCATCATTCTGAGAGCGTATCTTCCCTTTGTGGAGATCTTCATACAGTTCAGGTCCTTTCCCATAAAATAGATTTGCCTACTATTTACTATTATAACATAGGTTTAATAAGTTTTCAAGCTTTTTTTGAAAAAACTTGTTTTTTTCTATGCGTTTTTTGCAAAAAATCCAAAAATACTCTTGCATTTTAAAAAAATCTGTGATATAATAGTATTATCGACATAATTTGACAGCATTTAATTAAAATCTGCTTATTCGGTAGATGATATAATTCTAAAAAACATAAACAAGTATCAGGGGGTCTGTTAAGTGAGGAAAATTCTGAATAAGCGTATGATAACAGCCTGCAATATCGCACTTATATTTATGTTGGCAGTGCTGCTTTTTGTGCAGACGGGCGTTATGCAGTCCACAGCACAGAATACCGCCAAAAACCGTATGGTCGATGTTTTGGAAAAGCTTGACACTATCGACGCCGATACGGCGGAGCTTGTTGACCAGCTGAATTCCGACTACATCGCAAAGGCAGAAGCCTTCGCAAAAATGATAGAGCTTGACCCGTCTATCCTCGACGACGCCAAAAAGCTTGATGAGATAAAAACTCTGCTGGACGTTGACGAGCTGCACGTTACCGATGAAAAGGGCATTATTCAGTGGACTACCGTACCTGCATATGTAGGCTTTGATTTCTCCTCCGGCGACCAGACTAAGCCGTTTCTGGACATACTCAAGGACTCTTCCGTAAAGCTCGCTCAGGAACCCCAGCCAAACGGTGCGGAAGGTAAGCTTTTCCAGTATATCGGCGTGTCAAGAAGAGATAAGTCGGGTATCGTTCAGGTAGGAAATACCCCCGACAGACTTCAGAATCAGATAGATAAAAACAGCATCGCAAACGTTCTCGGCTCCTTTACGGTCGGCAGCTCGGGATATGTTATGGCTGTTTCCAAGGAGGACGGGACCATTGCCGCACACCCCAATGAGTCCCTTATCGGCACACCCGCTTTGGAATCGGGCATCAGCCAAAAGATTCTGGACGGTGCAGACAGAAAAATCTGTGTAATAGACGGGACCCGTGTATTCTGCTACACCGAAGAAAATGACGAGTACGTTTTCATCGCTGCTATCCCCATGAGCGAGGTTTATTACGGCAGAGGCGTACTTATGGTGATCTTCGCAGTATGCGTTCTCATTATGATCTCCACTATTATTATACAGCTTAATGGCATGATAAACAAGGTCATCATCGACGGCATCAACGCTGTTCTCGCAAAATTGGAGCTTGTTTCCTCGGGCGATATGGACGTTGTATTCGACATTGCCACCTGCCCCGAATACGAAACCCTCAGCAGCGACATAAATTCCATGCTTGCAAATATCCGTGAAAATATGGAGGAAACCGAAAGGCACAGCGAGGAACAGCAGCGTATGTTCAGACAGGTCAACGAGATCTCCGCAAACATCGGCTCGGGATCCTCCGAAATGCAGGACATTGCTTCCAAGCTTTCCGACGGCTCCGCTACACAGGCGGCTACCGTTCAGGAGATAACTGCTTCCTTCAACGCCATCGCAGAGCAGATAAAGGACAGCGCAAAATCCGCCGCAAATGCCAGCATGATCTCAGACCGCACTACCAAGGAGCTTGACGCAGGCGCCGAAAAGCTGGGCGAGATGCAGGTCGCAATGGCAAGGATCGAGGAATCCTCCGAAAAGATCAGCAACATCGTCAAGACCATCGAGGACATCGCATTCCAGACAAATATCCTTGCCCTGAACGCAGCCGTAGAAGCCGCAAGAGCAGGACAGCACGGCAAGGGCTTCGCTGTTGTTGCCGATGAAGTCCGCACACTTGCTACCAAGAGTGCCGAGGCTACCACCCGCACCGCAGACCTTATTGAGGAAACCAAGCGTGCTGTTACCGACGGCAGCCGCATAGCAAACGAGACCGCCGAGCAGCTTCGTTCCATGATGAACGGCGTTTCCGAAAGCAACAAGCTTATCGAAGGCATTGCCACAGCGTCCGAAGCGCAGGCAGCGTCCTTCGAGGAGATCTCGGAAAGCATGCTGCACATCTCGGGCGTTATCCAGCAGAATGCGCAGATCTCCAACAATGCTGCTTCCACCGCCACCGAGCTGGACAAGCTGGCAGGTTCTCTGGAGGCACTTTTCAGATAATTGTTTAAGAAAGATTTTCAGCGGACGTTCAGCAGAGCGTCCGCTTTTTTTCGCAAAAAGCAATTCCGTCAATTTTAGTGAAAGGCAACCAAGGCTATTCTTTTTCCCCTACAACAATTTATTGCATTTCCTATTGAAAACACCAGCCAAAGATGTTATAATTATCTCAACCAAATATTCGGGAGGATAACAAAATGAAGTCAAAAGCATCAAGATACACCGCCGCCATTTTAGCGGCAGGACTGACACTTACGGGCTGCGCATCAACAAGCGCAGAACCGCAGTCAAGCGAAACCGAAGCCGTTTCCGCCGAGGAAGAAAGCGGCAGAACAAAGGTAGACCCATCAAAGATAACTATGGCTGACAGCTACAATTTTGAAAAGCTCACCGCCGCAAATATCGAAAAAACCGACTGCTCCATAACCGTCGAATGTGAGGACGCACCGGAAGCAAGCGGAGTCGTAATGCTGGCAGATCAGCCGGGATTTTCGGGCGAGGGATATGCGTCCATCTCCAATAACGCCGATTTCAAGCTGACTGTGGATATTCCCGCAAGTCAGTATTACAAGCTGACCGTCCGACATATGGCAGGCGGTCATAAGGAAAATCCCCTGCTTTTCAACGGCACAAAGGTCATGAACATTTACTCCGAAGCGGGCGATTGGCAGGAGTCCACCGCTGACGGAATATTCCTGGAAAAGGGCGAAAACACCATCACCATCGGCGAGGGCTGGAGCTATTTCTGCATAGATTCCATCAAGATCGAAACGGGCGAATCTATAAGCGACAGCCTTTACGAAAATGTCACGGGGACACTCTGCAACCCCTACGCAAACCTGAAAACCCAGAACATCTATCAGTATCTGAAAGCCGTCTACGGAAAGCGCACCCTTTCGGGACAGTGCACCGACCACGGCAAAAACACCGAGACCGAAGCACTTTACAAGAAATTCGGCAAATACCCCGCCGTCCGCACATTCGATTTTATCTTCGATTCCATAGCTCTCAGCAAGGGCAATCCCGAAGGCAAGGACGCCGACCTTGCAATTGAGTGGGACAAGGAGGGCGGACTTACCGTATTCGACTGGCATTGGCATGCCCCCTGCAAGGAAACTGCTTTCTATACCGACAAGACCTCATTCAGGCTGAGCAATGCCGTGACCGATATTGACTTGGCAAGCCTCTCCCCCGACGAGGTACAGAAGCTGTTTGACGAGGGAAAAATAAGCGAGGAAGCCTTGTGGATAATCAAGGATATTGACAATATCTCCACCCTTATGCAGAAGCTGGAGGACGCAAATGTTACGGTAATGTGGCGTCCTCTTCACGAGGCAAGCGGCGGCTGGTTCTGGTGGGGAGCATCGGGTGCAGATGACTATAAGTGGCTGTGGAAGCTGCTCTATCACCGTATGACCGACTACTATCAGTTTGACAACCTTATCTGGGTATGGAACGGTCAGTCATCCGAATGGTACCCGGGCGACGAATACTGCGACATTGTGGCAATAGACATTTACAGCGACGCCCACGATTACGGCGTCAGCCCCGATGTTTTCGCCGAGCTTTCGGGCTGGGCAAATAACGGCAAGCTTGTTACCATGAGCGAATGTGCCACCATGCCTGACCCCGAGCTTATTGTCCGTGACAACGCCTACTGGCTGTGGTTTGCAGTGTGGAACGGCGACTATCTTGTTCAGCTGAGAACCACAACTCTGTCCGACAAATACACATCTCTCGAGATGATGGAAAAGGTCTATAACAGCGATGTTATCATCACAAGAGATGAACTTCCTAAGGAATTGTTTGAAGTAAACGAATAATGCTAAACGGGGCTGATACCGCACAAAGTATCAGCCCCGTTTTTAATCGACTTTTCTTATCATATCCACAAGCGGTTTTTTCTGCATAGACATCAGCGGTATAAACGAGGAGCACATTGCCACAAAGAAGGACACGGCAGATGCAATAAGTATCTTCGGAACAGGTGCAAAATAATCGGGCACCAGATACGAGTATTCCGTCACCTGCATATACCCCATAAGCTGCTCGGTGCCGTAGATCAGCAGCGTACATGCGATTGCCGAAAGCACCGCCGCCGACAGCGCATACTGCAAGCACTCAATAAGCGTCATACCGTAAAGCTGCCCGTCGGTCATGCCTATGCACTGCATGGAAGCCAGCTCGCTTCGGCGGTTCAGCACACTTGTGGACAGGATATTTACCATATTCACAAGGGCAATAAGCGAAAACAGGACAATATCGGAAACAAAGAATATCCTTACGGCGGTAATGACCGTGTTTACCTGCCGCCTAATCTCAAAATTGTCAAAATCAATTTTCAGCTCGGGAATATTTCCGATAAACCCCACTGCCGAAATGTAGCTGTCCTCTGCCACATTACAGTTAAAGCCGATGCTTCTGAGTATATCGGAATTTTCAGCGAAAGTGCTGTCGTAGGTGTCCAGCGTACCGACCATCAGAATGTACTGTGAGGGTGTGCCCTCTTCATCGTGCATTGAATAGGACCTGTTAAAATCGGCATAGAGCTTCTCCGATTTTCCGCTTGCTGTTATCTTAAAATCGCAGATGCTGCTGTCGTGCTTGACATAGTATACTGTATTTCCGTCATCGTCCAAAACAGGCATGATACCTTGCCTTTCCTCAGCCGAAAAGCTATCGTATTCATCGGGAAATATCATGAGATTTTTTACTATTTCAAGCTCCAGAACATCGCCAACGGAGATCTCCCCGACACGTTCTGCAAAGGCATATTCATTTTCGGGAACAAGCAGACAGTATCCGCCGCTTTCAGTAAGCTCGTCATAGGACACGGGGGGCTTTCCGCCGAACAATTCCGCATATTCATCGGGAGAACGGTATATTATGTCTGCATAATAATCGGTATCATCGGCTGTATGCTTCCGTCCCACAAGCCAAATATCGGTGGTAACGCTGCTGAAATATCCCGAATTTTTCAGCTCTGACATAGCATCACGGTAGGTCGTGCTGTCCTCATAATAGCCCTCGTATTTTATGTAGAGATCGCTGTTAAAATATTCCACCATGGACAATTCCGTCAGGCTCTCCTCAAAAATATCCGTAATAACCTTCATTGCCGAAAACAGCGTTATGGAAAGGGTCAGGGACAGAACGGTTATTATAAACCGCTTGGGCTGACGGTAATTGTTCCGTGCAGCCATCTTCCCCTTCCAGCCGAAAATCATGCCGAACAGCGAATGCCTTTTCACCTTTTTGACAGTATTCGACCGATTGCTTATCGCCTGAATGGGGGACATTTTTACGACTCTCATTCCCGTACCGTAAGCGGATAACAGCACCCAAATAAGCCCCGTCACCGCAGCCATTGCCAAATACAGCGGGTCAATATGGAAATGTATCAGCTCATTTACCTTTTCGGACGTAAGATACAGTTCGGCAATTCCCGACGAAAGCACCGCCCGATAAACGCAGTAACCGAATCCCGTACCGAGGATAAGCCCCAAGGGAATGCCCACAGCCGACAGCATAAGCCCCTCCAGCGTGATGATCTTCACTATCTGAGAAGGCGTTGCGCCCACAGACTGCAAAACGCCGAACTGCCGCTCCAGCTCCTTTGAGCTTATCTCAAACGCCGTATCTATGACCAGCCTTAGCATTACCGCAAAAAACAGCACCACTACAAAGAACATGGAAAACAGTATGGCAAAATCCGCCCTTGAGTTAAGGTCTATCATATCCGAGAATACCAGCTGGGAATTGATATTCATCTCCTTGACCGGACCCATAAGCTCCGATAGATTTTCGGCATAGACGGAAATATTTTCTCCGATATATTCGGTAAACATAATGTGCGCCGTCTTTTCGCCGTTCTCCTCAACGACCGTGATATTGCCCGTTTCGCCCACAAAATCGGTGACAATGCCAAGCTGTTCATCGGTCAGACCGACTATTGCAAGGTGGCTGGGCTGCATATCAAAGCTAACGTCCCGTGCTATCCTTAAGCCTGTTGAAAGGCAGGTAAACAGCAGTGTCATAAGCGAAAGTGCGGCGGCAATGCTGCAAATCGTCAGCACCGAATGGCGTTTCTGCTCGGTTATGTAACGCCTTGCCATTAACCGTTCAAACATTCTGCTGTACCCCCTGTCCCGTCAGCCTGTCGGCGGTAATTTTTCCGTCGGAAACAGTGATTATCCTGTCGCATTTCAGGGCGATATTTTCGTCGTGGGTGATAATGAGCATAGTTTGATTCAGCTCCCTGTTAGATTTTCGGAGAAGCTCGATTATCTCAGAACTGCTTTTGCTGTCAAGGTTTCCCGTAGGCTCGTCTGCCAAAATCACTCCGGGAGATGTGAACAGCGCACGTCCGATAGAAACTCTCTGCTGCTGTCCCCCCGAAAGCTGGGACGGGAGATGTAAGCGTCTGTCCTTGATGCCAAGCATATCAAGAATCCGCTCAAGCTGTTCGGTATCGGGCTTTCTGCCGTCCATTATTACGGGAAGTGTGATATTTTCCTCCGCATTTAAAACGGGGATAAGATTGTAAAACTGATAGATAAGTCCCACCTGTCTGCGGCGGAAAATAGCGAGATTTTTCGCATTCTGGGAAAAAACGTCCTGACCGTCAAGATAGACCTTTCCGCTTGTGGGACGGTCAACTCCGCCCAGAATATGCAAAAGCGTAGACTTTCCCGAACCCGACGGTCCCACCACCGCAGCCATCTGCCCCTTGGGGACGGTAAAGGAAACATAGTCCAAAGCCTTTACCTCATTTTCGCCCTTGCCGTAGGTCTTGCAAAGATTTTCTATTTTCAGAAGTTCCATTGTCATTGCCCCTTTCGTTTGACATCATTATAACATATCCGAATAACAATTTCATTTCTCTTATCTTACAATATCGTAATAATTGGGCTGAATATTGAAATAATTTTCCGTTTGTGATATAATAAATCAAACCCATTTAAGGAGCGATAAAAATGCCTTCAATATTACTGGTTGAGGACGACGAAGCCCTTGCCCGAAACCTGACACAGTTTCTCACCGCCGAGGGATTTTCCGTAAAGCACGGCTCGGGACAGCGGGCGGGTATGCAGCTGTTTTTGTCCGACAGCTTTGACTGTGTCCTGCTTGACCTGACCCTTGGGGACGGCAACGGCTTTTCCCTCTGCAAGGCTATACGGGAATTTTCGCAGGTGCCCGTCATTTTCCTCACAGCCTCCGCCGAGGAAGGCTGCACCGTTGCGGGCTTTGAGGTGGGCGGGGACGACTATATCAGCAAGCCCTTCCGTCCCCGTGAATTAGTCGCAAGAATACAAAACGTCCTCCGCAGACGCACCCCCGAAACGCCGAAGCTGCTAAAATGCCAAAGCATAACCGCCGACCCGTCAAAGGGGCTTGTCACCAAAAACGGCAAAGAGGTTTTTCTGTCTGCGCTGGAATATCGGCTGCTTCTGCTGTTTCTGTCCAACAAGGGGGCGGTCCTCAGCCGTGACCGTCTGGCGGACGAGCTTTGGACATTTTCGGGGGAATTTATCGGGGACAACACGCTGAATGTCTACATAAAACGTCTGCGTGACAAAATTGAGGACGACCCCCAAAACCCCGAGATACTGAAAACCGTCCGTGGTCTGGGCTATAAGGCGGTGGACGAATGAAGAAAGCCGAATTGACAACGGCAGCCGTCGGCGTGATACTCTGCGCAGTTTTAAGCATAAAAGCGGCGGCGGTCATGCTTGTTACCGTCATAGTTATGCTGACCATGCGGCATATCTCCGAGAAAAAGCGGGGCGAAAGGATACTTCATTTGTGCGACGAGATAGACAAAATTCTCCACGGTGCGGAAACGGTAGATTTTGACGATTTCAAAGAGGGCGAGCTAAGCATTCTCTCCTCGGAGATACATAAAATGACTATCCGCCTGCGGGAACAGAACTCTGCGCTAAAGGGCGAAAAGGCGGCTATGAAAATTGCTCTGGAGGATATGTCCCACCAGCTGCGAACGCCCCTTACCTCTGTAATGCTGCTTCTGGAAATGCTCCGTGACCCCAATTTGCCGCAGAATGAGCGGTTAAAGCATATCCGTGAAATGACCTCGCTGCTGTCCCAGATGCAGTGGATACTGGAAACGCTGCTGAACATCTCCCGAATGGAGGCGGGCGCAGTCACATTCCTGAAACAGGACATAAGTGCCGCAAAACTCATAAGCGACGCCGCCGAACCCATAGCTATCTCTTTGGAACTCAAAGGCATCACCCTGAAAACCGAAATAGAGGGCGACCCCCATTTCACCGCCGACCTGAGATACTGCACCGAAGCGCTTACAAATATCCTGAAAAACTGTATGGAGCACACTCCCGAGGGCGGCATGATAACCGTTCTGGCGTACGAAAACCCGCTCTATTCGGGGATAACCGTTACCGATACGGGCGGAGGATTTCCCGAGGAAATGCTGCCCCACATATTTGAACGGTTCTGCCACGATAACCAAAAAAACGGCTTTGGCATCGGGCTGGCGTTTGCAAGGTCGGTTGTCGTGTCCCAGAACGGCAGCCTTCAAGCAAGGAATTCTCCCGAGGGCGGGGCGGAGTTTGACTGGAGATTTTTTTACGAACCGCATAATTGAATGAACACCCATTTGCACAATAAGCAAGTGGGTGTTTTTGTTTCGGAAAATATTTCCAAATATCACAGATTGACAAAATTTTCCTGTTAGCGAATGTTATAATATTTACGGATAAAAACGGAACACGTCAAAAGAAAGGACTTGAAAATATGAACGTTCGTGCAGCAACAGAAGCAGAAATGCCATACGAAGAGAAAGCCCCCATACGCTCGGGAACCGCCTTTTCTCTGGGGATAGCCCTGTCCTTTGCGGCGGGGATAGCATTGTCAAACGCCGAGCTTGCCTGCGGAAAAGTGCCTCTTTGCGCAGCCTTCTGCGGGTGCCTGTCGCCCTATTCTGCGGGGGCGGCGTTTGTCGGTGCGGCGCTTTCGGCAATTATCAGCCAAAAATTTAACGACCGGCTGGCGGAGCTTATCTCACTCCTGCTGATAACCGCCGCAAGGGCGATGCTCCCCGCCTGCCGTTCCCGAAGCGGTACAGCCCTGACTGCGGGAACGGCTTATCTGGCAGCCTCGATTTTTACGGGAGTCATCTCGGGAATGTCCGCAACGGCGGCAGCAGCGGCGGTGTTCAGAAGCCTTGTGTGCGGCGGGGCGGCGTTCTTCTTCCGAACGGCACACAGCGCATTTCTGTCGGGCAGGCAGATGTTTTGCGGGGACAGCACCGGCATTTCCTGTGCCGTTGCCTGTGCGCTGCTTTCGGCGGCGGTCATATCATTTTTCTCGGAAATGTCCTTTAATTTCGGCATATGCTTGCTGATTATGGTTTGCGGCGGAGCGTCGGGTATCGGCAGACTTCGGGGCGGAACGGCGGCTGGGATACTTGCATCTTTCTCCCTGATACTTTCGGGAATTTCCGAAGCGGGGGGCGGCGGCGCAAAGCTGGCTGTGGCTGCCTGCATGGGCTGTACGGCAATGGGGCTGATGTCCCCTAAAGGACGGTTCTCGTCAGCGGCGGCAGGACTGTTCACCATGTCGGCGGTGCTGGCTCTGCTGGGATTTCCCGCAGCCTCGTCGGGATTTATAATGTCCTCGGCTATCGGTCTGGCGGCATACATAGTTATCCCCGAAAGGCTGTGGACGGGAATGTTTTCCTTCTCGTCCCGAAAAACCGCCGGGACAAGCCGTTTTGCCATGGAAGCCATATCGTCGGCGCTGAATTCCGCAGCCGAGGATTCCGCAGCCGCCGCAAGAATATTTGAAAGGAGAATACCCGTTTATGAGCTGTCTTCAGAGGTTTGCAAGGCGGTATGCAAAAACTGCCGCTGCCGTGAAATTTGCCGCCACGCTGTATCTCATGGAAGAAGCGATGAGTTTCGCCGCGCGGAAAATATTGCTGCGGATAAAGGTTACATTACTGCGGCGGAGCTGCCGAAGGGCTTTTCGGACTGCCGCCATCGGGAGGAGATTGCAGAGTATTTCTGCGTTGCATACAGACGTCTTAACCGTATCAGAAACGAAAGACGAAAGCTTGAAGCAATGCGCCTTACCGTCTGCTCGGCAATAAAAGCGTCGGCTGATTCCTTTTCTGGATATTCGGAAATGTCCGCTCGACACGGACAAATTTGCAGAGAATTATCCTCGGCAGCGGAAAGGGCGCTTTCGGATATGGGAGCGGACGATCTGTCGGCAGCCGTTTATTCGGGAGATCACGGACAATTTTACATAGAAGCCTACTGCAAAGCATTGCCCGGCACAGAGCCGAACGCCATCTCCGAAGCATTGTCAGATGTCCTCGGTACGGAAACAGAACCTGCGGAGATAACAAAATATGACAACCGTCTGCGAATAGCCTGCACAAGCCTGACGGACATTGCCGCAGATTTCGGTACAGCTGCGCTCAGCGGACGTGAAGCCCTTTCGGGGGACAGCGCAAAGTGCTTTTACGACGGTTCGGGCAGGCTGTGGGCTATCCTCTCAGACGGAATGGGCAGCGGCGAGGAAGCAGCTGTGGAAAGCAGCATGACCGTATCCCTCCTGTCAAGGCTGGTCCGTCTGGGAATTCCCCCGAAAGCTGCGGCGGCATACACCAACTCCATTCTGCTGACCAAATCGGAGAGCGAGATATTCGCCACGGCGGATATTTTCTGCGTTGATCTGTTTGACGGAGAGGCTAAGCTTTTCAAGTACGGCGCAGCGTTTACGTCGGTGATGACCAAAAGCGGGTTCACCGAGCTGTCCGCCTGCACCCCGCCGCTGGGGATAATCCCCGAGGTGTTCTGCGAGGAAAGGAGCTTTCATCTTTCGGCGGGAGATACGGTGCTGATGATGACCGACGGAGTTCCCGAGGAGGTCTATCCGAAGGTGAAGGACACCCTTGCCCTCTGCCGAAAGGAAGGCGTTTCCGCTCAGACCGCCGCTCAGAGGATATGCGAGCTTGTCCCCACATCGGGCGGAAAACCTGCCGATGATGTTACGGTTACGGTGATTTTTTTGTATTGATATATGTGTGCCTTCATACGCCGAAGGCACATTTTCTGTCACTGCAAAGTTGACTTTTTATCTTCCGTCTGATATAATTTTATTGATACAAATCCACGGAAGGAACCCCACCAATGAAGTCAATTTTCGCATATTTCACCGCCTTTGAAAAGCTGCTCTGGTGCAGCTCGGCGGGGCTGATAATCATAATGTTCTGCATCTTCGACAGACAAAATTTTCTCACTCTTGCCGCCTCGCTGACAGGCGTGACCTCGCTTATTTTCTCCGCAAAGGGCAATCCCGTCGGGCAGCTGCTGATGATAATTTTCAGCGGAATGTACGGCGTCATTTCTTACCGATTCGCATATTACGGGGAGATGATGACCTATCTGGGAATGACCGCTCCCATGGCAGCCTTTTCCCTTGCTTCATGGCTGAAAAATCCCTATGGCAGCAGCAAAGCCGAGGTCAAGGTAAACAGCATCAGCCGCCTTGAAACGGGCTTTATGCTGCTCCTGACCGCCGCTGTGACCGTCCTGTTTTACTTTATACTGAAAGCCTTCGGGACGGCGAACCTTATCCCCAGCACATTTTCCGTGGCGACCAGCTTTGCGGCAGCGTACCTGACCTTTCGGCGGACGGCATATTTTTCGGCTGCCTATGCCCTCAATGACCTTGTACTTATTATAATGTGGATAATGGCGGCTATGACGGATATTTCCTATCTGTCGGTAACGGTCTGCTTTGTCGTGTTTTTCGTAAACGACCTTTACTGCTTTGTCAGCTGGCGGAGAATGAAGCACAGGCAGGCGGCGGAACAGTAAAGCGTTCTCCCGTAAACAAATTCTGCGAATTGCACAAACAAGGTCAGACAACAGGGTAATTTTACACCGCAAAATTTACAGTTATATCCATATTATCATATATTTACCAATATCGTCGACCAAATATTTATAATTCCGACAGCTTCTCAAGTTTCCTGCCAAAATTTAATCGTCATTTTAACCAAAAATAATTTTGCCTTTACGTCATATTTATAGAATTATTACTAAAGGTATTGCATTTGAATACATAATCTGTTAAAATATATATAAGCCATAAATTATGACCGCCGTATCGCGCCCGAAGGTCCCGTTTTCGCCGTAAAAATTACCGCAAAAACACCGTCCGACGCTTTGCAGGCGGCACGGAGGATAGAGAATTATGAAGAGAGAATTACCCGAAAATTATGAAGTCCCCGTTTTCCTTTTCCATGAGGGAAACAACACCGAAGCGTACAACTTCTTCGGTGCTCACAGCGGCGAAAAGGACGGAGAAAAGGGCGTTTATTTCCGAGTTTGGGCGCCTAAGGCACTTTCGGTGTCCCTCGTCGGAGATTTCAACGACTGGAACAGGGACAAAAATCCCATGGACCTGCTTGGCGAAAGCGGAGTCTGGGAAACATTTATCCCCGGTGCAGACAAGTATTTTACATATAAATACAGCATCGAAACACGCCACTGCAATGTTGTCCTGAAGGCAGACCCCTACGGCACTCATATGGAAACACGTCCCAACACCGCTTCAAAGGTGTATGAGATAGACGGCTACAAGTGGGGCGACGAAAAGTGGCAGGACAATAAGGCAAAGTCAAATATTTACCAGAGTCCCGTAAATATCTACGAGGTGCATCTGGGTTCATGGAAGCAGCACGCAGGCGGTTATCTGTATAACTATGTTCAGTTTGCCGAGTCCATTATCCCCTATTTAAAGGATATGGGATATACTCACATCGAGCTTATGCCCCTTGCGGAATATCCCTACGACGGCTCCTGGGGCTATCAGATAATCGGATATTACGCTGTTACCTCCCGCTACGGAACTCCCGAGGAGTTTATGCGGATGGTGGATATGTTCCATCAGGCGGGCATTGGCGTTATCCTTGACTGGGTGCCCGCTCACTTCCCCAAGGACGCTGCGGGACTGTTCGAGTTCGACGGCGACTGCTGCTACGAGTACTCCGACCCCCTCAAAAAGGAGCACGCTTCCTGGGGTACAAGAGTTTTCGATTTCGGCAAGAACGAGGTCCGCTCTTTCCTTATCTCCAACGCACTCTTCTGGATGGATAAGTATCATATAGACGGTCTGAGAGTTGACGCTGTTGCTTCAATGCTCTATCTGGATTACGACAGAACACCCGGAAACTGGCGTCCCAACAAGGACGGCGGAAACCGCAACTACGAGGCTGTGGAGTTCCTTCAGAAGCTCAATACAGCAGTATTCGGCAAGTATCCCAACGCCCTGATGATCGCAGAGGAGTCCACCGCTTGGGAAAATGTTACCAAGCCCGCACATAATAACGGTCTGGGCTTCAACTTCAAGTGGAACATGGGCTGGATGAACGATATGATCCACTATATGAGCATGGACCCCATTTACAGAGCAGACCATCACGGCTGCCTGACCTTCTCGTTCTATTACGCATTCAGCGAAAATTTCATTCTGCCGCTTTCCCACGACGAGGTGGTTCACGGAAAGGCTTCCATGGTAGGCAAAATGGGCGGCGATACTCTGGAGAAGAAGTTTGCCTCCCTCAAGGCATTCTATGCGTTCATGACCGCTCACCCCGGCAAAAAGCTCATGTTCATGGGTCAGGAATTTGCTCAGGTCAAGGAGTGGGATTTCAAGACAGAGCTGGATTGGATGCTTTTGCAGTATGAAACTCACAGAAGCGTTCAGAACTGCGTGAGAACACTCAACAGGTTCTATCTGGAGAATCCTCCCTTCTGGCAGGACGATTACTCCTGGCACGGCTTCTCCTGGATCTCCAACGATGACTATACACAGAGCATTATCGCTTTCAGACGTATAGACAACGACGGAAATGAGATAGTTGTAGTCTGCAACTTCGTTCCCGTCAAGAGAACGGGCTACCGCATCGGCGTTCCCTACGAGGGCGCATATGTGGAAGTGTTCAATACCGACGCAGCAGAGTTCGGCGGCAGCGGCGAAACCAAGAACGGCAAGGTGCTGACCAACGATTACTCCATGCACGGCTATGAGCAGTCCATCTCCATAAATATCCCGCCTATGTCGGTGCTTTACTTCAAGCATACTCCCGTTAAGAAGAGAAAGCCCCGCACAAAGAAGGCAGAGGTCGAAACAACAGCTGTTGAAAAGACCGAGGAAGCTCCCAAGAAACGTGGAAGAAAACCAAAGGCTGAAACCGCTCCCGCAGCAGAAAAGAAAACTTCAAAAGCAAAGAAGGAAGCCGCTCCCGCAGAGGCTCCCAAGAAGCGCGGCAGAAAGCCTAAGTCAGAAAGCTAATATCGGATAAATTCCGTTATTATACCAACCGACATAAGAAACGGTGACAGTTTACCTGTAATCCCGAAAATCGACTGGAGGAAAAATCTATGTATATCAAGAAAGAATGTGTGGCAATGCTTCTTGCAGGCGGTCAGGGCAGCCGTCTGTATGCGCTCACCCAGGATATGGCAAAGCCTGCCGTACCCTTCGGAGGAAAGTACAGGATAATCGACTTCCCTCTCTCAAACTGCATCAACTCGGGTATTGATACCGTCGGCGTACTGACACAGTATCAGCCCCTCGTGCTTCACGACTATATCGGAAACGGTCAGCCGTGGGATCTGGACAAGCTTCACGGCGGCGTTCACAGCCTGCCTCCTTTCCAGACCGCTCTGGGCGCTCAGTGGTATAAGGGCACTGCAAACGCTATCTATCAGAACATCAGCTTTGTTGACAGATATAATCCCGAATATGTTGTTATCCTCTCGGGTGACCATATCTATAAGATGGATTATAATGATATGCTAGAATATCACAAGAAGAAGAACGCAGACGCTACCATCGCTGTTCTGGAGGTTTCCATGGAGGAGGCTTCCCGCTTTGGCATTATGATAACCGACGAGGACGATAACATCATCGACTTCGAGGAAAAGCCCAAGCACCCCCGCTCCACCCTTGCTTCAATGGGTATCTACATATTCACCTGGAAGAAGCTCAGACAGTACCTTATCGACAACGAAAATGACGAATCCGCTTCCAAGGACTTCGGCAAGAACATTATCCCCGATATGAAGGCAAACGGCGAAAAGATGGTAGCTTACCACTTCGACGGCTACTGGAAGGACGTTGGAACTCTGGACAGCCTTTGGGAAGCAAATATGGACCTTCTCAATCCCAACATTCCTATCGACCTGTACGACCCCGAGTGGAAAATGTATTCCAGAAATCCCATCATGCCTCCTCAGTACATCGGCTCGGACGCTGTTGTTGAGAACTCTATGATCGCCGAGGGCTGCGAGATCGAGGGAACGGTTGATTTCTCCGTTATCTCCGCAGGCGTTAAGATCGAAAAGGGCGCAACAGTTACCGACTCTATCATCATGCCCGGCTCCGTTATCAAGGCAGGCGCAGTTGTAGAGTACGCTATCATCGGCGAAAACACAGTAGTAGAAGCAAATGCTCAGGTAGGAGCAAGACCCGAATCGGTTGAGAACAGGGACGAATGGGGCATCGCCGTAGTCGGACATAACGTCAACGTTTCGGAGAACGCCAAGGTTCTTCCTAAGCAGATAATTTCGGAAAATATATAAGGGAGGAACATTACAATGAGCGCTAAACACAAGATCTTAGGACTTATCTTTGCAAATATGCACGACGAAACAGTATTTGACATCACTAAGCAGAGAACTATGGGTTCGGTACTTTTCGGCGGAAGATACCGCCTTATCGACTTCCCTCTCTCCAATATGGTAAACAGCGGTGTTGCCGAGGTCGGCGTTATCACCCGTTCAAACTATCAGTCCCTGCTGGATCATCTCGGCTCAGGACGTGAGTGGGACCTTGCCCGCAAGAACGGCGGTCTGCATCTGCTCCCTCCCTTTTCCCACGTTGCCAGCGGTATGTACAGAGGCCGTCTTGAGGCTCTCTACGGCGTTTGGGATTTCATCAAGACTTCCGATGCGGACTATGTGATCCTGTCCGACTGTGACGTTGTTGCTAATATGGACCTCTCCGCTGTTATCGACCGTCACATCGAAACTATGGCTGATATTACCGTAGTTTACGCAAAGGACGTTCTCTCTCTGGAACAGACTCAGAAGTCCACTATCCTCGGCGTAAATGACGACGGACGCATTGTTGACGTTCTCATCAATCCTCAGATGAGCGGCGCCTGCAATCTCAGCCTGAACATTTTCGTACTTTCCAAGGAATTCCTCAAGAATATCGTGCTTGAAGCTGCTTCCAGAAGTATGTACAGCTTTGAGAAGGACATTCTCCAGGCAAGAAGCCACGAGTACAAGATCATGGGCTACCGCCACGAGGGTTACTTCTCCAAGATCGACTCCATGAACAGCTACTACAAGGCAAATATGGAGCTGCTGAACTCCGACAACAGAGCTAAGCTGTTCAAGAGCGACACTCCCATCTACACCAAGGTAAGAGATAATGCTCCCGCTAAATTCGGCATCGGCGCTTCCGTTAAGAACTCCCTTATCGCTGACGGCTGTATCATCGAGGGCAAGGTTGAAAACTGCATCCTGTTCAGAGGTGTCAAGGTCGAAAAGGGCGCAGAGGTCAAGAACTCCATTATTATGCAGGAGGGCGTTATCGGTCAGAAATGCGACATCAGCTACGTTATCACCGACAAGAAGGTGGAGATCGCAAGCCACCGCATGCTGACAGGCTCGCAGAATTATCCCCTGTATATTGGAAAAGGTGCAATAATCTAATCTCATTTTTCGGGATACAAACTTCCGTCCGCCGCAGGAAACGCCCATTTTCTGCGGCATAAGACGGCAAGAATCATCGAAAGGAAATGATCATATATGAACATTCTTTACGCATCAAGTGAGGCACTCCCCTTTGCAGCTTCGGGCGGACTTGCCGATGTTGCAGGTTCACTTCCCGCAGCAGTCTGCAAGGCAGGTCATGATTGCCGAGTTGTTATGCCCCTTTACAAGAGCATCAAGCCCGAGCTGAGAGAAAAGCTCACCTTCGTTACCAACTTCACCGTTGACGTAAGCTGGAGAAAGCAGTACTGCGGTATCTTCAAGGGCGAAGCTAACGGCGTTACCTACTATCTGCTGGATAACGAGTATTATTTCGGCAGAGATGGCCTTTACGGCTTCTATGACGACTGCGAGAGATTTGTATTCTTCTCCAGAGCTATCCTCGAAATGCTCAGACATATCGACTTCAAGCCCCAGGTCATCAACTGCAACGACTGGCAGACAGCTCTCGTTCCCGTTTATTACGAGGTATTCTACCGCCACCAGTACGGCTACGACAATATCAAGACCGTTTTCACTATCCACAACATTCAGTATCAGGGAAAATACGGCATGGAGGTACTCAACGAGGTAATCGGTATTCCTATGTACCATTCTAAGATACTTGTTTACGACGGCTGCATCAACCTGATGAAGGGTGCTATCGAAACCGCCGACAAGATCACCACCGTTTCCCCCAGCTATGCGTGGGAAATTCTCGACCCGTGGTATTCTCACGGTCTGGACAGAGCGCTGGCAAACAAGCAGTATAAGCTCTGCGGCTTCCTGAACGGTATCGACGTTGACCTGTACAATCCCGAGAAGGACCCCATCATTACAAAGAATTTCTCGGCAAAAAATCACAAGGGCAAGGCAGAGTGCAAGAAGGCGCTGCTTGCCGAGTGCAATCTCCAAGAGGGCGACGAGCCTGTTATCGGTATCGTTACGAGATTTGTTTCTCACAAGGGTATCGACCTTATCAAGTATGTTTTTGAGGATATTCTCAAGCTTGGATATAAATTTGTTATCCTCGGCTCAGGCGAGAAGATCTATGAGGACTTCTTCCGTGAGATGGCTTGGCGTCACCCCGATAAGGTTTACGCTTATATCGGATTTAACTCCGAGCTGGCAAGACGTATCTACTCTGCCGTTGATATGTTCCTCATGCCTTCTCAGAGTGAGCCCTGCGGACTTGCGCAGATGATCTCCCTGAGATACGGCACACTGCCTATCGTCCGTGAAACAGGCGGTCTGAGAGATAGTATCAAGGACGCAGGCTCCGAGGGCGGAAACGGCTTCACCTTCAAGACCTACAACGCTCACGATATGCTGGACGCCTGCCGCCGTGCAAAGGACTATTATTGGAGCAAGGACGCATGGAGCAAGCTTGTTACCCACGCTATGAAGTGTGATTTCAGCTGGGCAACCTCTGCCGAGCTTTATATGGGACTTTACAGAGAGCTTTGCGGCGAATAATTTCGCACATTTCAGAGAATTTATCACCCGTTTTCAAAGGCATTTCCCTTTGGAAACGGGCGATTTTCACACAATTTTCAGTTTAAATTTTCGACAAAGCATTGTATTTTTGGAAAATATGTGGTATACTATACTCAAACCAACGTATAACGTTGAAAAACAGTATACTAATTTCCTATCATAAAGTTGACAAAAAATCCGTGCAAAAGCTTGCGTATATGGGTTTTGTGCGGATTTTTTGTCTATACTTTGATTAGAAATTAGTATTAAACCAACACAAAGGAGAATGATGTAAATGAAGAACGGATTTGGTCTGGCAGTTCTGGCGCTGGTTTCCGCCGCTGCTGGTGCTGCTGTTGCAATGTTTGCAATGAAGAAGCAGGAAGAGCTTGAGCAGTTCGACTACGATTTTGACGATGACGACGAGATCTATTTCGACGATGACGACGAAGAATGCTGCTGCGGCTGTGAGGAATGCGGCGAAGAAGCTGCCGAGGACGAGGCAGATGCAGATGTTGAAAAGGAGCTTGACGCTATCGACGACGAAGTTGAGGACGTTGACACGGCAAATGAAGTTCCCAAGCCCGAAAAAGGCGATTTCTAAGCAATTTTCTTTATAATGACTTCGGCGCACCCTGCAAATCGCAAGGTGCGCCGTTTTTTTCAGCGGTTTGGTTTATATCTTCCCGCCCGCATAGCGTTCAAAACTGCCAGCATGGAAACGCCCACATCGGCAAAAACCGCCGCCCACATATTTGCGATACTGAGCGCCGCAAGGATAAGCACCGCCAGCTTTACCGCAAGAGCAAAGATGATATTCTGCTTAACTATCCGCCCCGTTTTTGCGGAAATGTCCATTGCATGGGCTATCTTCATGGGGTCGTCGTCCATGATAACAGCGTCTGCGGCTTCAATGGCAGCGTCCGAACCTATGCCGCCCATGGCAAAGCCCGCATCTGCCGCCATAAGCACGGGAGCGTCGTTGATACCGTCCCCCGCAAAGATAACACCCTTTGCGTCCTTTTGAAGCTCTTCAAGAATAGATGCCTTTTGGTCGGGCATAAGTCCGCTGAAAACCTTGTCAATGCCCGCCTTTTCGCCGATCTCACGGGCAGCGGCTTCACGGTCGCCCGTAAGCATAACGGTTTTCATACCAAGCTGCTTCAGACGCTTCACTGCCTCCGCCGAACGTGGCTTTATCCTGTCGGAAATGAGAATGTGACCGAGATATTTGCCGTCCTCCGAAAGGTGAATGACAGTCCCCGCCTTCTCGGGATTTTCGCAGGGAACGCCGAATTTGTCCATCAGCCGCTTGTTTCCCGCAAGGACGGTTTTCCCGTCAATATCCGCCTTCACGCCCATTCCCGAAAGCTCCTCGGAGGAGATCTCGGCGGAAAAAATGTCCCCGAATTTCTCCTCAGCCTTACGCTTTACCGACATAGCAGCGGGGTGCGTGGAGTAACGCTCAGCCTTTGCGCAAAGAGTGAGTATCCTGTCGGCATTTTCGGCGGGGGAAATTTCCGTTACCTCGAAAACGCCCTCGGTGAGTGTTCCCGTCTTGTCGAAAACCACCGTGTCAGCCTTGCAAAGCGCATCAATAACGCTGCCTCCCTTTATAAGGATACCATTCTTTGACGCTCCCCCGATACCGCCGAAATAGGACAGCGGCACAGAAATTACCAGCGCACAGGGGCAGGAAACCACAAGAAATGACAGCGCAGGATAAAGCCGCTCGGCAGAAAATCCCCCGTCAATTATCATGGGAATGACCGCCAGCAGAACCGCAGCAGCCACTACGCAAGGGGTGTAAAATCTCGCAAACTTGGTGATGAAGCTTTCTGCGGGAGCCTTTCTTGCGCTGGCATTTTCTACCATTTCAAGTATCCTCGCAACGGTGGACTGCCCATATTCACGGGAAACCTCCAGCTCCATGACCGCAGACAGATTGATAACGCCGCTCATTACCTCCTCGCCCGTGCGGAATGTCCTGGGGACACTTTCGCCCGTCAGCGCAGATGTGTCGGCGGAACAATCGGCGGAGAGAAGCACGCCGTCCAGCGGAACACGCTCGCCGGGAGCAACAACTATAACATCGCCGACCCTGACATTTTCGGGAGAAACCCGCTGTATCTTACCTTCGGAATCCTTAACCGAAGCGCTGTCGGGACGCAGCTCCATAAGCCCCGCAATGGATTTTCTCGACTTTTCAACGGCATAATCCTGGAAATATTCGCCTATCTGATACAAAAGCATGACCGCCGCACCCTCGGCATATTCCCCGATAGCAAACGCTCCCACCGAAGCCAGCGCCATCAGAAAATGCTCGTCCAGCATCTTACCTCGAAACAGGTTTTTGAACGCCAGCAAAAGCACGTCATAGCCCGCCGTGAGATACGCCGCCAGCAGCAGTATCAGCGCAGCGACCTCATTCCAGATAATATGCTCTGCGATAATTCCGCCCGCCGCCAGCACTGCCGACAAAATTATGCGGACTATCATCACCCTGCCGTCCGTTTCTTCCTCGTCGGACTCCTTTTTCTCGGGATATTTGCCGAATTCCGTCACCACAACATCGGGCTCAATCTCCGAAACTATTTTTTTGATACGCTCAAAAAGCTCCTCGGACACTTCGCCCTTCGCCCGAACAGTAAGCTTTTTCGCCATAAAATTCATCTCCGCTCCCTCGACCTCGGGGAGCTTTTCCACCTCACAGCGTATCTTCTCGGCGCAGTGGGCGCAGTCAAGACCGTTTAGCAGCAGTTCCATAGCAATTCTCCTTAGTTTTTGTAAATGACCGCATACGCCAGCGGAATAATTCCGTCAATGACCTTCATTCTCACCCGACAGCCTGTTTTGCAGCCCTTGAGCATTTGCAGATAGCTGTCGGGGGTGTAATGACTTGCGGGATTGAAGCCGAACAGCCCATAGAGCTTTATTATCCCCATAGGCGCACCGTCCTTTTTGGTGGTGATGAATGTGGGAACAAGCAGCTTGCCGCCCTTTTTCAGCACACGCATAAGCTCTCCCACCGCATTTTCGGGGTTTTCCACCAGATGAAGCACATTTGCGGCGATAACAACGTCATATGTTTCGTCCTCCTCGGGCAGCTCAAAAATGTTTCTCTCCGCAAAATCAATGTTTGAAATGCCCTTTTTGCGGCACTTTTCCTTTGCAACATCAAGCATATTTTCCGACATATCCGTACAGAGAATATGGGACGCCTTTTCGGAAACGGCAATGGAAATCTCAGCCGTCCCCGCCGCACACTCAAGCACCCTGTCGCCCTCATTGACCAGCGATGCGGAATATCCCAGCATTTTCCTGTAAACACGTCCGTTTGCCGACTCGAGAAGGTCGTAAACGGGAGCAACTATATCCCAGAAACCCATTTTTGGTCCTCCTTATTCCATTACGTGTTCAAACGCCGAATTGAAAATAGTGCGGATATGACTGTCCGCCAGCGAATAGAAGATAGACTTTCCATCTCGGCGATATTTAACAAGCCTTGCCTGTTTCAGCACTCTCAGCTGATGTGAGATAGCCGACTGGGTCATATTCAACAGCTCCGCAATGTCGCAGACGCAAAGCTCGCTTTCAAACAGCGCACAGATTATCCGCACACGGGTGCTGTCCCCGAACACCTTGAACAGCTCGGCAACGTCCATCAGTATTTCCTCGTCAGCCATTCTGTCGGCAACGCTTTCCACTATTTCGGGGTGAGAATGTTCGCCGTCGGCACATACAGGCATTTTCTCTTTATCTGTCATATTATATCCTCCGTTCATATCATCATATGAATAACTGTTCATATATACATTATACCTATCTGTGCCTTTGAATAATAGTGGATTTTTTAAAGGTTTTATGAATAAACTTCTAAATGTTACGTGTTGATTTAAATTTGGAAGTTGGGGGTCACATTGAGCTCAACACTACTGCAAAACCATTCCCCAAAAATACCGTTTATATCCCAAAAACGACCACTTATATAAAATCTGTTGCAATTACCGAAAATAAAAGTTATAATGTAATCACAACAGGAGGTGAAGCAATGGATATTGAGATAAAGCTCGACCCGAATTATAAGACGCCGAAAATAATAGTTTTGACCGATAAGGTGACAGATGAAATAAACGCCCTTGTGTCAAGAATATCGGAAGAAGCTCCGCAGGTGATAGCAGGCTTTCGGGACAATATTCTTCGTATTATTGAGCAGGAAGAGATAATACGGGTGTATTCAAGCGGCGGAAAGATAATTGCAGTGACCGACAGCGGAGAATTTTTCCTCCGAAGCAGACTTTACGAGATCGAGGAGCGGCTTGACAGAGCAAGATTTGTGCGGATCTCCAATTCGGAGATAATCAATCTCGGCAGAGTCAAAAGCTTCGATCTGAGCTTTGTGGGGACAATATGCGTTTCCCTTTCCGATTCGACCGTTACTTATGTTTCCAGAAGATACGTTTCAAAGATCAAGAAAATTTTAGGTGTATGAGGTGTTATTATGAAAAAGAAAATTATTGAAAGAACCGTGCTTGGATTTTTTATCGGAATTGCAATAGGTCAGATAATCAGCGTCCTTATTTCTCTTATTGCGGGAAACGGCGAATTTCTCATCTGCGCTCCCGAATTTACGGCGCTTATGGGAAATGAAGCTGACGCAGCCGCAATACAGACCCTTCTTTGCGGAATTATGGGCATGGGTTACGCATCTGCGTCGCTCATATGGGAAAATGACAGACTGAGCATTGCCGCACAGACGGGAATATGCTTTGCGATCTATGCCGCCGCCACCCTCCCCATTGCATATTTCACAAGCTGGATGGAACATTCATTATCGGGCGTACTCGGATATGTAGGAATATTTGCGGCTTCATTCGTTTTTGTATGGGTCATTCAGTATCTGTCCTTAAAAAGCCGTATCAAAGCTATAAATGCAAAAATTAACGGCTGATTTTATCTTTCGTGAAAAAAAGAGGTCGCTGCAGCATTTATTCTGCAGCGACCTCATATTTTTTGAAATTATTCCTCACTGTTTTCGGAAGCTTCCTCAGCCTTTTCGGGAACCTCCTCAGCTTCGGGAACAACAGGCAGCTGTTCGCCGTCATCGCCCTCCTCATAAACACGGTCAAGCAGACGCTTTTCATGCTTTCTCTCGTAAATGCCCATAAGCACCACGATAACAATGCCCACAGCGGAAAGCACCATACCCAGCGCAAGTCCCGCAGGGAAGAAACGCATTTCAACGGTATGCTGTCCCGCTTTCATGGGAACGCCTATGAGCGCACCGCAAAGCTTAACGGTATCCACTTTTTCGCCGTCAACCCAAACCGTCCAGCCGGGCTCGTTGGTGATGGTTGTGAACATATAGCCGTCCTTGTCGGCGTTGATAGTGCCCTTTAAGTGGTCCTCCCTGAAATAGGTTATCTCAAAGGGATTTGCCGCCAGCTTCTCATAAGCCGCCTTGAACGCTGTTTCGTCCAGATAGTAGAACCACTGGTCCTTCATAAGCAGCTCGTTTTTGTCGTCGGCAAGGGTGCATATAAGGGAAATTTCCTCCCCCGGCTCATATCTGCCCAGATTTTGGATAACCATATTTCCCGTCTTGTAATAGTAGTCCAGAAACTCCTTGTTCAGCCAGAGATTTACCTTTCTTTCGTAGGAGCTGGGAAGATACATATAGATAGTATCGGAGGTCGGCGCATTGATAAAGAACTCAACCTGCGCATTGTCCCCCTCAACGATAGGCGTATACTTGGAATGGTCGCCGTAAGTCGAACTCTTGACATTCTCGGGAACAACTCTCGAAACCTCAATAGGCTTGAAATATTCCGTATAATCCGCCGAAATAAGTGCGGAAAGCAGCTTATTCTGATTGATAAACGGGTTCTCATTCTCGATATTTACCGTCAGAATGGACTTATCCGCCATAAATCCGATGGGCAGAGCATAGGGGTTTTCGTAAACATAGAACTTGGTCTTTTCGTTTTCCTTTGTGGTCACAAGCTCGGTGTAATGCTTGGAAACAGGCTCCTTGGCAACTACTCCGCTTTCGTTCTTGTCGCCCTTTTCCATAACATATTTTATGCCGAAAATGGAGTCGGTAACGTAGGTAGCGCCCTTATACTTTATATAGTGTCCGCCGTAGGAGAAGCCCAGCTTGCGGAGCATCTGGATAGGTCCCGCATTCAGCGTGGAGCTTGAGTGGGAAATTCCGAAGCTGCCGAATGCCATAGCGTCATTTACGGTGCGGTGATAGTTCTTTTCTATTCGGTAAACGCCGTTGTCCATGGTCTGAATGTCGTCCACAACAGCCCGACCAAGGGTGATATAGTCGTTATAGGAGGAATATTTTGAGTAAACAACGTCCTTGTTGATAGCGTCAAGATTCCAGAGAGTTGTACCAAACATTTCGGCGCAGACAAGTATCACAAGGGCAAGTGCCGAAGAACCCTTGCCAAAATTCTTTCTGAGGAAATACAGAGCAATTCCGTATATCGCCAGACAGCCGATGGCAAACCATACCGTGTAAATAAGGTCAAGCTCTCTGAATTCCTCCTTGTCAAGGAGAATGACGTAAACAAACAGTCCGAAGAAAACGCCGCCTATTTCCCCTGCGGATATGCCGTCAAGATGCTCAAAAGCGTCCGCAGCCATCAGGATAAGCACAAAGCTGAAGGTGAACGAATAGCGGTAGGGCAGCCAGTTTGGTACCTGGAAGCCGTGCCACGCTATATCCAGATTGGAGATGTACATGGACATGAGAATGACCGTCAGCAGGAAAACTCCGCCGAATTTGCGGCTTGCGGGTATCTTCTTGTTCATAAAGAACAGGGGGATAAGGATAAGCGTCAGACAGCCGCAGAATACCACGGGAGAGCCCTCGGGACGGCAGGTGTCATAGGTGTTCGGCAGGAGATTTGTGAAGAAGTCGAACATATCAAACTGAGTTTTCCACTCAAATTTGGGGTCGGTGAAATCGAATTTGCCAAGCTTCAGAGAATTGTAAAGGGGCAGCAGTATCCACGCCGAGCAAAGTGCCGCCGTAATTCCACTGACACCGAACCAGAAGCCCTTTGTAATAAAGCTGTAAAGGGCAGCCTCCCTGTCCTTTCTGATAAAAAAGAAATAGTACAGGAAGTAAAGCACGGAGAAAAACGCTATCATCCAGCCAATGTAGAAATTAGCCATAAACATCAGCGCAAGAGGGATAATGAACCAAAGCTTTTTCCCCTCCTCCACAAGCTTTTCTATGCCGTAGCAGATAAAGGGCAGATACACAAGACCGTCCAGCCACATGGGATTCATCAGCTGCACAATAACGTAGGACATAAGCGAATAGCAGATGCCGAAGATAAGCGCCGTGGAGTTGTGCGCCTCCTTTGAGCGGCGCATATACCAGCAAAGAGCCACCGACGCCGCTCCCACCTTGCACAGCTGCATTATCAGCAGCGACTCGGTTATCATGGACCGTGGCAGAAGCATTACTATCAGTGTAAACGGGCTTGCCAGATAATAGGCAAATATTCCCATTATCTCGCCCGACAGATTTCTGCTCCACGAGATAAACGGACTTCCGTCAAAATGGAAAATATCCCTTAGATTCTCAAAATAGTAAACATACTGACCGTTCAGGTCAAGCACCAGCACGGAATTATCCCCGAACGGGTGAACGCCGAAGCAGGCGTATGCAGCAAACAATATTACCGCAGGTATAAAAAACGCACAGATATACAGGCGGTTTCTTTTAGCGGCTTCCAGCAGCTTTTTCACAATGATCCTCCTAAATTCAAATTTGCATTAGTTGGCATACCTTATTATTATATACCAATTCGGAGAAAAAAACAAGAGAAATCTTCTGAATAATGGCAAAATTCACGAGAAATTTTTCAAAACAAGCCCTGTTGAACATTTTAATGCGGTTTAATATGGCAAAATATCCAAATGATACAGCTTGATAAAAGTTTTTTTGTGCAATCCTACAAATTAAAGTTTTCCGTGCAACAAAACCCAATTTCTTTTGCACTAATTTAATGACAGGTCTTTTAAAAGAGAAAAAAATGTGGTATAATGTCATTATCAATCTGTATTTTAAATGCAGAACGAGGTGATATTCAGAATGGAAAATAACTTTGCCGAATTAGTGCAGAAGTCACGAAACGGCGACGCAGATGCTTTCGCTCAACTTTACTCCCTTGTGTATAAGGACTTATACCGAGTAGCTCTCTTTAACCTGAACAATCAGCACGACGCTTCCGATGCCGTCAGTGAAACGGTGCTCGATGCGTTCTCCTCCATAAAAAATCTCAGAAATGAAGATGCGTTCAAGGGCTGGATCATGAAGATCCTTACTGCAAAGATAAAAAATAAGCAGAAGGAATATGTACAGATAAAAAATGACCAAATTAGCCTTGACGATTTGGACGATAAAGATACAGAGCTGTCCTATGAGATGAATTACAGCGGCGGTGAGCTGGCGGAGGATTTTAAGAAGCTTGATAAGGATGAAAGACTTGTGCTGTCACTCAGCGTAGTTTCAGGCTATAAAAGCGAAGAGATCGCCAAGATGACCGGTATGAACGCTAATACTGTCAGATCAAAGGCGGCAAGAGCAAAGCTGAAGCTGAAAGAGCTGATAACAGGCAGGAAATCTTTGGGAAAGGAGGAATAAGCATGACATTTGATGAAAAATTATCGATGCTGGCAGAGGAAATAGAAATACCTTCCGAGCTTGAACCCGAAAATATTGCAAAGCTGCTCAAAACGGCAAACAAAGAAAACAGCGGCAGACATATAGAAATGACCGCAGCCGAAACAAAGATAAAGAAAACAGAAGCAGCTTCAGTGAAGAACAAAAGAAAGCATATTGCAATGCGGTCTGTGGCAGTCGCCGCAGCGTGTTTGGCACTTGTTACGGGCGTTTGGCTGTATAGGGACGGAACTGATGAGGAATCCATCGACTTCGGTGAGCCAATCAGCTATGCAGACGTGAAGCAGCCCGAATCCTACGGCGACCTTTACGGTTACATCAGAGATATTTATTTAAACGGCGGTGAAGATCCGTCGGCAGCGTTTGTCGTATCTGCACCGACAAGCAAAACTGCGGGACGCTTTACCGAGCTTCCCGACGGAGTTTCTTCCTCGGATATTATTAAGACCGACGGCAGCAATATCTACTATCTCAGCGGCGGTGTGCTGAATGTCATCAAAACTGCGGACGGTTCTATGGAAGTTTGCCAAAAGATAGAAAACGAAGGCAAAACTCCCGTGGATATGTTTATCAGCGCAGGACGTCTTGTGCTTATATCCGAAAGCCGTATAAAGGTTTCGGATTCCTCCGCCGACGATGTGCCTTGTATTGTCGCTGATATTTACAGTATCGGCGAGGACGGCGCAAGTCCCATCTCCACGGTAACACAGCCGGGCAGCTATACATCTGCAAGAATGGTTGACGGCTCTCTGTATATGGTTACCGCATATAATAAATACCAGCACAAGCCCCTCGAAAACGAGGAGGATCTTGACAATTTCGTTCCCGTGTACTATGTAAACGGCGAAAAGCGCCACGTTTCGGCAGAGGATATTGTTATCCCCTCCAACGCCGCCAATACCGATTACACTCTTATTTCGGGAATAAACTGCGCAGACAGTCCCAAGGAGGTCAGCGTTTCCGCAGTGCTTGGCACAGGCGATTACGTTTACTGCTCCGCCGACAGGCTTTATGTTGCGGGAACAGGCTATAAGGATACTGCCTATACCGTCGTAACAAGCTTCGGGCTTGAGAATGGTACCGCAGTCTACCGTGCAAGCGGCGCTGTGGAAGGTACTGTTATAAGTCCCACATCAATGGGCAGCAGAAACGGCAGCTTTATGCTTGCAGCGTCAGCCCGTGACAGCAAAACGGGCGAGGTTTCCACAGCAGTTTATATCCTCAATGATAATATGATAGTTTCCGGCAGTGCAGGAAAGCTTCTGCCGGGTACAACGGTTTCCGACGTGAGATTTGCCGAAGGCTGCGCCGCTCTTTACAGCGCAGATTCCGACGAACCGCTTATGGTCATTGACCTGACCAATGAAGCCGCTCCCGTACAGACAGACAAGGTCCCTGCCGCCGCATCAAAGATAGAATTCGGCTCAGGCAGACTTCTCGGTGCCGAAAAAGCGGTAAACGAGGACGGCAGTCAGTCCCTGAAGCTTACGGTATATAACGCCGCAGACCTATCACCCGTTCACGAAATATCCACGGACGGATTTGCGGATTGCAATTCCGAAGCGTTCACAAACCCCAACGCTATCCTGACAGACAGCGAAAACGGACTTGTGGGAATCCCCTATTACTGCCACGACGAATTCGGCACCAGAGTGCTTTACACAGTCTGGAGCTATGATGACAGTATGGGCTTCACACAGATAGGTCAGCTGGAATATGCCGACCTGGACGACAGTTTGGTATTCCGCAGAGGTGTCATTATCGGGAACACATTCTACGCTATCGGCGACGGACGTGTAGTTTCCGCAGAAGCTTCCACCTTCAAGGTAATTGACACACTCCTCTTTTAAATCAAGTTTTCTTCATTTTTTCTCCTAAAATATATAATCCGTTAAATCAGCGTTTCTGTATGGGAACGCTGATTTGCTGTGACAAACAAAAAGCTCCGAAGGCTCAGTGCCCTCGGAGTTTTTGGTTTGTAGATAGCCGCAAATCAGCCATTTATCTCAATATGCAGTCTAGCCGAAACAACAGGCAGCGGCAGACGATACTTCTCCGCCAGTGCAGGACCGCAGGCATTTGAACCGACGCCCGCCATTTTCCCGTCAACGCAGATAACATTGCTTGCACACTTTTCAAGCTCGAAATTGTGACGCTTTCCCGCAAGCTCCTCTTCGGTATATTCGGAAGCATTAAAAGAGAAAATCTCTTCGGAAAAATCCTCGGCAGCGGTAAATCTGACATTCACATTGCCGTCGGTAACGGTCATATGCTTGCAGCCGTAGTGCGAACCGTTTTCCTGCGGACGGATATAATCCTCGTGCATATCGCATATTTTCGCAGAGAAATTGCCCATATAGCTTGCCTGATGCTTGTCGATATAGCTCTCACAAGGACCGTATCCGAAGTATTCAACTCTGTCAAATCCCTTGGGCATAAACAGCCTTATTCCGAAACGGGGCAGGAATGTCACCTTGTCAGAAAATTCCGCTTTGCAGTCAATATCCAGACCGTCATCTGAGATAACATATTTCACGTCCATATACGCAAAGGGCTGATGAATACTCCAGCCAAAGGACTGACGCAAGGTTATCTCCGCACCGTCTGACGTCTTTTCTGCGGTCACGCCGTAATTCTTAACGGTGAAATCGTTCAGATGCGCCCTGTACCAGTCGCCCTTCATAATGTCGTTGTCAACGGGCGCACGGAAGAAGTTGAACTCCATAGGCTTGTCAAGAATCTCCATTCCGCCGCACTTTATGGAATCGAACGCCGACAGCCTTTTGTTGAAACGATAGGCAACATTTCCGACTGTAACATTCACGAAAAACGTTGTATCATCAAGAGTGACATTTTCCGAATTTTTACGGACAGCTTCAGACCTTTCACCGTCACAAAGCTTAACTTGGTCGAAGCACATTTCATATCCCTTTTCGCAGAAAAGAGTGTCGTTTTTCGCCGTGAATATAAAGCGGATATGGGTTTCATTTGTGAAATCTCCCGCCGCTTCGGGGATAGTTATCTCCGTTTTTCCCATGGGCGGGATATGGAAATCGACCGTACCTTCCGCATAAACTCCGCCGTCATAGGTTATCTCAAAACGGCAGCCGAGGATATTTCCCGCATCTTCAAATTCAAGCATATTTTTAAATACAAAGCTGCCTGCTCTTTCCCCATTTCCTACACGAACGGGACGATATACCTGCTTTAATTCAAGCAGTCCCGTGTGAGGCGTTCTGTCGGGGTATGTGAGAGCGTCCATGCAGAAGTTGCCGTCGTTGTGCTTTTCGCCGAAATCTCCACCGTAACCATACTTCATTTTGCCGTCCGCAGTTGTTCCCAGAGGACAGGCATGGTCGCTCCATTCCCATACAAAGCCGCCGCAGAAGCGTTCATTTGAATAGAAAATGTTGTGATAATCCTCCAGATCGCCCGGTCCGTTGCCCATTGCGTGGCAGTATTCGCAGAGGATAAAGGGACGCTTTTCCTCCTCCTTTTCGAGGAATTTTCTCATATCCTCGGGCGATGTGTACATTTCCGAAACAACGTCAAGCACAGCGTCTGAGGTGTCGTCAAGCTTATGGGTGCTTTCGTAATGGAGAAGCCTTGTATCGTCCAGCGACTTTACAAGCTCGCCCGCAGCAAGCATATTTGTGCCGTAGCCGCTCTCATTTCCCAGCGACCAGAAAACAACGCAGGGACGGTTTATATCACGCTTCACCAGCGATTCGGCACGGTCAAGTATAGCCTTTTTAAAACGCTCGTCGGTCGCAAGCAGCGCAATGCCGTTATATCCCCTGCTCCACTTAAAATCATTATATACCTCCACACAGCCGTGGGATTCCATGTCCGCCTCGTCGATAACATACAGTCCGAACTCGTCGCAGAGCTGATAAAACAGCGGAGAATTGGGGTAATGTGACGTTCTCACGGCGTTTACATTGTGCTGCTTCATCAGGGTAATGTCCTTTTTCATCTGCTCCACAGAAGCGTAATAGCCCGTGTCGGGATAACTGTCGTGACGGTTCACACCCTTGAATTTCACGGCTTTTCCGTTTATCTTCACAACGCCGTTTTGGGTGCAGATCTTTCGGAAACCGACCCTTTCTCCGATAATTTCATCGCCCGCTGTAATTGTCAGGGAATACAAGAACGGCTTTTCGGCAGACCATAAAACAGGTGCTGAAATATCCTCGGAAACGGTTTCTCCGTCCTTTGCCGAAAGCCTTGCAATGACATTCCCCGAAGCGTCCGAAAGCACCGCACTCACATCACAGCCGTAAGCAGTGAACATAAGCTTTGCAGTCAAAAAATCCTCCGAAAGCTCTGTTTTGATGATATAATTTTCCAGCCGCTTTTTCGGACGGGACAGAACATAAACGTCACGGAAAATTCCCGACAGCCTGAACTTGTCCTGATCTTCAAGATAAGTTCCGTCGCACCATTTCAGTACGGCAGCGGTGATATTGTTTTTTCCCTCACGAAGCAGCGGCGTAATATCAAATTCCGAGGTGGAATGTGACACCTGAGAATATCCCGCAAATTCACCGTTTATGTAAAGATAAACACAGCTGTCAACGCCCTCAAAAACGAGAATTTTATCAAGCCCGTCGGGAACATAGTCGTAACTGCGGCTGTAAACGCCCACGGGAATATCATCGGGAACATAGGGCGGGTCATAGGGGATAGGATAGCATACATTCGTATACTGCGGCTTGTCATAGCCGTGCAGCTGCCAGTTGGACGGCACGGGGATCTTCCCGGCAAAGTGGACGGAGATAAAATCGTCCTCCATATCAATAATGCTGCCGTAATATCTGAAATCCCACTCGCCGTTCAGAAGCTCGAAACGACTTGATTTTTCCCTGCTTTCAAAGGGGTCTTCGCCTTTTCCGAAGGGGATAAAATAGCAATGCTTGTCAAGTGTGTTGATGTGCAGCTGTTCGGTGTCCTCGTGGAATATCATTTTGCTTTTTGGCGAACCCTCGGCTGCGATCTTAGAAATGTCCATGGTCATTCTCCTTTGCAAATTATTGGGAAACCGGAAGCGGCTCTTTTTTTTAATCGGTTATCCTTATCGCCGACCGGTGATGCCTTAATTATACACACTATTGACTTGAACGTCAATAAATGATATTATCATTATATAACAATATGAATATGGAGATGATATTTTGTTTTTCTGCGATTACCCGATAATACGGGACGAAAAAGAGCTGCCCCTTTTCCTCCTAAATATGGGGCAGCACTACTGTCAGGACCATATCATCAGGGCGGAGGGCTACCCCTGTCCGCAGATACTGTACTGCACGAAGGGAAGCGGAACTCTTATAACAGACGGAGAAAAAATACCTGTACCGCCCTGCACAGCTATCTTTCTGCCCGCCTTTTATCCACATGAATATTATCCCAAGGAGGATATCTGGGACATTCACTGGGTAGTTCCGTCAGGGTATGCCGCAGAGAATATCCTAAAGCATTTCGGGCTTTCCGAACCAAAGGTCTTTGAGCTTAACGAGGTCAAAACGCTGGAGCATATTTTCCGAAAAATGCACGAAGCTGTCCGCTCGGACAGAGTTTTCGGAAACTATCGCGCATCGGGGTACTTGTACGATTTTCTCATTGAAATATATCATCAGACAGCCTGTTTCGGAACGTCCGCAGCACCCAACACCGCACTTATGAAGGCTGTTGACCATATCAATTTCAGCTATGCTTCTCCCATTTCCATGGACGACCTCTGCTCGGTTTCGGGAGTATCAAAGCAGTATCTGTGCCTGCTTTTCCGAAAGACCTTTAACTCCCGCCCTATGGAATACATCGCAAAATGCCGCATACAGAAAGCAAAGGAGCTGCTTACGGGTTCCGATATGACCATCGAGGAGATAGCCGCCGCAACGGGCTTCTGCACGGCAAGCTATTTCTGCAAGCTGTTTAAAAGATACGAAGGCATCACGCCGACACATTTCAAAAATACTGTAAACTGAAGCCTTAATTCGTCAGCCTTCAAGATACCTCTCCGCCTCATAAACGCAGCAGGCACCGTCCGCAGCGGCGGTTATGACCTGACGAAGCGGTTTTGTGCGGACATCTCCCGCAGCGAAAATGCCCTTTGCGGAAGTCACGCAGTCCTCCCCCGCAATAACGTAGCCCTCAGGGGTCAGCTCGGCAACACCCCGAAGCGGCTCGCTGTTGGGCGTTGTTCCCACAGCCACGAAAACGCCGTCAACTGCAAGCCTTTCGGTATTTCCGTCACGGGAAATTTCTATCCCACCGACCTTTTTATCTCCGTAGATCTCGGCGGGGACAGCACTCATTACGGGCACGATATTTTCTATCTTCGACACCTTTTCCTGTAAGCTCTTGTTAGCACGGAAGCTGTCACGCCGATGGATAAGATACACCTTTTCGGCAAGCTTTGACAGGAACACCGCCTCGCCCAGAGCCGTATCGCCGCCGCCGACTATCGCAACTGTCTTTCCCTTGTAAAACGCACCGTCGCAGACAGCGCAGTAGGAAACTCCCTTTCCCGAAAATTCCTCCTCGCCCTTAACTCCCAGCCGTCTGTGAGATGCGCCCGCAGCGTAAATGACGGTTTTTGTGAGATAGCTTTCGCCGTCTGACAGCTTTATTCGGTAATTGCCGTCCTCGGGATTTATCTCCGAAACATCGCCCTCAACAAATTCCGTGCCCATGCTTTCAGCGTGGCTCCTGAATTTTTCGCCCATATCAAAGCCGTTTGTTGCGGGCAGTCCGAGATAGTTGTCCACACATTCGCTCTCGGCTATCTGACCCGTGCCCATAAACACCTTTTCTATCACAATAAATCTCATAGAAGCCCGTCCCGCATAGACAGCGGCGGAAAGTCCCGCAGGTCCGCTTCCGATAATAACAGTATCGTATAACATTTTATCAGTCCTTATAAGCTATTTACAGCAGAATTTCCGCAAAAAACCTGCCATATACTGATATTTTACCACAAAATAAGTATATTATCAAGTCATTTTTTCGCAAATCCCACAAAAAATTGTCATTATCCTTATTGACATTTATGGATTGCAATGCTATAATAATTTTAGAGTGGTTTAGCTTTACTTTGTTAATATGGGGTGTGTAAAATGAAAAGCATAAAAAGAAAAATATTGGTCGCAATGCTCCTGATGGGCGCACTTACCTCCTACCTTATCGGCTCTGTGGCGACTATGCTGAACTATCAATCGTCAATGGACGTACTGAACAAAACTCTTTCGGAAACCGCTTCGGAATCCGCAAGGCTCGTTGAATCGGAGCTGAGATTTTACGAAGCTGCCATTACCGAGATAGGCTGCATTTCCTCCCTGACAAACCAAAATCTGTCCGAGGAAATAAGAGCAAGCATTATAGATGAACGTATCGGCAGATACAACCTTTCGGGCTGCGGTCTGCTTGATGCAAACGGAAGAAATCTTGCAACAGGCGAGGACCTTTCGGGGGAAGAATTCTTCAAGGCGTCCGTAAAGGGCGAGGTTTTCTGCTCCGACTTTATCTTTAACAGCAAGCTCACGGGCAAAAACGCCGTTGTCATCTCAGGTCCCGTTTGGCAGGACGGACGCAGCGGCACCACCATTGCAGGTGTCGCATACATAATCCCCTCCGACGAATTTCTGGACGAGCTTATGGCAGAAATCACCGTAGGCGAAGGCGGAACTGCCTATCTGCTTGACTCAAAGGGCAACACCATCGCATATACAGACTCCTCGGTTGTGGGCGAAAACAATCAGGAAGCCGTCAAGGACGACCCCTCCTTGAAGGACATTGCCGCAGTGGAAGCAAAAATGATAGCAGGCGAAACAGGCTTTGACCAGTACAAATATAACGGCAATCTGGAATTAATTGCATACGCCCCCGTTCCCGGAAGTCACGGCTGGAGCATAGGCATAAACATTGTCCGCAACGAATTCATGGGCGGTGTTTATACTGCACTGTTTATCAATCTGGGGCTTGTTTTCGGCACTGTTATCGTCATTATAATCGTATCTACCGTATTCGCACGGAGGATCACAGCACCCATCACCAACTGCACCGACCGTATAGTCAAGCTCTCTCAGGGCGACCTTACCACACCCGTTCCCGATATAAATACCAAGGACGAAACCAAGGCTCTCACCGACGCAACGGCTACCGTTGTTGACGACCTTAACAATATCTTCGGGGATATTGAACGTATACTCGGAGAGATCTCAAGCGGCAATTTCGCCGTTGATGTGGAACAGAACGCAGGCTATTATGTGGGCGATTACAAAAATCTTCTTGAATACACCAAGGATATCAAGGAAAGTCTTGCAGATACCATGCAGCGGATAACCGTTGCCGCAGACGAGGTTTCCGTAGGCTCCGAACAGGTTTCCGACGGCGCACAGGCACTCTCTCAGGGCGCAACGGAGCAGGCTTCCTCCATCGAAGAGCTTGCCGCAACTATCGAAGTCATCGCAAAGCAGATCAAGGAAAACGCCGAGGACGCAGAAAATGCCAGCAATCAGACCAACGCAGCAGGTGTTCAGATGCAGTCCGCAAACGACATAATGGCAGACCTCACCACGGCAATGAACAAGATAAGCATTTCCTCCGACGAGATAAAGAAGATCGTCGCAACTATCGAGGATATCGCATTCCAGACCAATATCCTTGCCCTTAACGCAGCCGTAGAGGCAGCAAGAGCGGGCGAGGCGGGCAAGGGCTTCGCAGTCGTTGCCGATGAAGTCAGAAATCTTGCGGGAAAATCCGCAGAAGCCGCTCAGAATACCACCGCACTTATCGGTGAAACGGTTTCCGCTATCGAAAACGGTACAGCCCTTGCAAAGTCCGTTGCCGAAAAGATGGGCGCCGTTGCTGCCGCAGCGGGCAAGGTCGCACAGATAAACGACAAGATAAACACCGCTTCAAAGGACGCAGCCGATTCCATCACACAGATAACCATCGGCGTAGACCAGATCTCCGCAGTTGTCCAGATGAACTCCGCAACCGCTGAAGAATCCGCAGCAGCCTCCGAGGAGCTTTCGGGACAAGCCAATATGCTCAAAGACCTTATGTCCTCATTCAAATTCGACAGCAAGTTTTAAGTAGTGTTGAGTGTTGAGAGTTGAGTGTTGAATTTAGTTTAAAGTCTGAAAAGTGGAAACTAATAACCATATGAAAAAACCGATATTGCCAAAACAGGCAATATCGGTTTTTATATGCTTGTGTTTTTTCAAAGAGCAGAAGTATTCCATTCTTTACATTAATTCAACACTCAACACTAAATATAGTACTGCGCCTGTGCCTTGAACATCTCCGCATAGATACCGCCTTTCAACCGAAGCAGCTGATCGTGAGTGCCGTACTCCTTCACCGTTCCCTCGGAGAAGACCGCTATCTTGTCGCAGAACTTGCAGCTGGAAAGCCTGTGAGAGATGTAAACCGCCGTTTTTCCGCCCACCAGCTCGTCAAACCGCTTGTATATCTCATACTCCGCAACGGGGTCGAGAGCGGCGGTCGGCTCGTCCAGAATGACCACGGGAGCGTCCTTGTAAAGCGCCCTTGCAATGGCAAGCTTCTGCTGCTCGCCGCCCGAAAGCTCCACGCCCTCCTTGTCAAACTGCTTGAACATCATAGTGTCCTTTCCGTTCGGCAGGGACGCTATCTTCTCGGACAATCCCACCTTTTCCATCAGACTGTCAGCCGTTTCGTCCGGCTCGTCATTTCCCAGAAAAACATTGTCCCGAACAGAAAACGCCAGCAGTCGGAAATCCTGAAACACCACGGAAAACAGCTTCATATATTCCTCGTAATCGTAGTCCCTGATGTTTACGCCGTCAAGGAGGATCTCACCCTCGGTCACATCGTACAGGCGGCAAAGCAGCTTGATAAAGGTGGTTTTTCCCGCACCGTTCAGTCCCACGACCGACAGACGCTCGCCGCTTCTCAGGGTGATAGATGTGTTTTTCAGCACCTGTACGTCCGTCCCCGGATAGGTGAAGCTGACGTTCTTAAACTCAATGGTGTGACCGCCCTCGGGGTTTTCAATGCGCCTGTCACCCTTTTCCATATACGGCGGATATTCCATAAATTTCACTATCTCATAGGCATAGCTGCTGCGCTTCACAATGTCCTGAAAACCGAACACCATTCCCTGCAAAGCGGTGTTCAGGGATCCGCCCGCCGTCAGCAGCTGGGAGAATGTTCCGATAGTTATCTTCCCCGTAATTGCAAGAAATCCCAGATAAAGATATGTCCCGAAATCCCTCGCCGCCGTAACGATAATGTCCAGAATGTTCAGCGGGAACTTCTTGTCGTTTATCCGTTTCCAGTAATCGTTGAGCCTGTTTATCTGCTGGGACGCCTTTTCGATCATCATTCCCGCAGCTCCGTAAAGACGAATGTCCTTGCCGTATCGGAAATCCTCCATCTCCCAGCAGATATGCCCGAAAATGCGGTTTATTCCCGAAAGCTCGGTGAAATTCTTTATGTCGATGTCGTTCTTTTTGCGGTTGATAAGCGTACTTGCCGTCAACAGAACGGCTATGAGAAGCAGCAAGAAAGGCGCATTCACCGCAAGCACGGCAGCCGCACCGAATATCCTCAGACCGTTTGAAATGATGCCGAAAAACGCCTTTGCTATCTCGTGAACGCCTCCCGACCAGTTCAGCCCCTCCCTCGCCTTTTTTATCTGGTCGAGGGCTTCCTTGTTTTCCGTCAGGGCAAAATCCAGCTCCATACATCTTCGGGAGATCTCCACCGAATGTTCATTCAGAAAGAAGTCCGCATATTTTTCCAGCTGAACGGACAGCGTGCTGTTCAACACCTGCAAAAGAATGTCAAGCAGCACCATTGCCCCGCCGTAAAAAAGTATGGTCCGAATGTCCTTCACCTCAGCGGTCATGGAGTCCACCAGCAGCGGCAGAAAGAAAATATCCACAAAGGGTACCGCCGCCGCAATAAGCAGATTTACAACGGACAGAATAAAGTAGCCCTTGGTCCTTTTCCACGCATCGGGGAAGAAATATTTTATGACCGCCGCCGTCTTGTTTTCTTTAGCCTTATTCAACCGAAACACCTCCCTCTTCCGAAAGTATAACGTCCTTGTCCTCCACATAATACTGCGCCTGAACACGGAACATCTCCGCATATGCGCCGTTTTTCTCCATCAGTTCGTCGTGAGTTCCCGTTTCAAGCAGCTCACCCTTTGCAAACATCGCCACCCTGTCGCAGAACCGTGTTGATGACAGACGGTGGGAGATGTAGACCGCCGTTTTCCCGCCGATAAGCCCGTCAAAGCTCTGATACAGCCTGTACTCCGCAAGAGCGTCCAGAGCAGCGGTAGGCTCGTCCAGAACTACCACGTCCGTGTCCTTGTAAAGCGCCCTCGCCAGAGCAAGCTTCTGCTTTTCGCCGCCCGAAAGGTCAACGCCGTCATCGTATAAAACCTTCAAAAGCTCCGTGTCAACGCCCTTTTCAAGGCTGTCTATCTTCTCTCCAAGACCCGCCGAACGCAGCATTTTCTCCGCCTGCTCCTTGTCCGTGTTAAACGGCTCCTTCATGGAAACATTCTCCGCCATGGGGAACGCAAACACCATCACGTCCTGAAAAGCGGGGGCAAACAGGCTGAAATAGTCCGCCCTGTCATATTCCCGAACATCAACGCCGTTTATGAGAATACGCCCCTCGGTGACATCATAAAGCCGAAGCAGCAGCTTGATAAAGGTAGTCTTACCCGCTCCGTTAAGTCCCACAACAGCCAGCTTTTCGCCGTGGGAAATGGTTATATTCACGTTTTTCAGAGCATAGGATTCCTGTCCCTTGTATTTGAAGGAAACATTTTCAAAGGTAAATTCGTATCTGTCCGAACGGGGCACGGGCGGCTTTTTCGACGTACCCGAAGCGTCCGCCGAAGGAATATCCATAAAGCTTCTGAAATCATCTGTATGTGCAGAACGCTCCCTCAGTGCGGAAATCGCCATAAGTATCTGATTGACCGCCATTGAAAACGCCGACGTGCTTGCGAAATACAGCGAGAAATTACCGATGGAAAGTCCCTCGTAAACCACGCTGTAAATTAACATTCCCATAATGATAAGATTCTGTATAAGCACCATTCCATGGGAAAAAATCGAGTTGTATATCCAGTATTGACGGGACTTTTTCCAATGGGAAAGCTCCGTGTCAAACACCTGCTTCTGCTTTTTGCTGAGATAGTTTTTCATTCCGAAAAGGCGAATGTCCTTTGCAAAGGAAAAGTCGGTGGTGACGGTTTCCATGTATTCAAGCTTTCTCCAATGGGGCATCATAGCGTCCCACATTTCCTTTTTGTCCTTCTTGCGGATATACTCGAAAAATTGGAACTGTATCAGCGCCAAAACGCCTACTATGGGGATTATCATGGGCTTGTAGGTCGCCATTATGACCGTCGAAACAATGACCGACACAATGTAGGTCGCCATGGTCTGCATATAGGTCATCATGCCCTGAACGCCCTGCCAATCGCCTGCCGTTGCCCGCTTTGCCTTCTGTAAACGGTCCAGCATTTCGGGGGTTTCCAGCGCCTCGTATTCCATGGACAGGCTCTTTGCGATACGCTCCTTCACCAGCATCATTCTGACATAGGTAAATCCAATGCCAAGCTTCGTCTGGGACAGGGTGTTCAGCCACATAAAGAACAGCTCAACCGCCGTCGAAATGCCCACCAGCATCAAAAGCGGCTTTATGTCGCTGCCCGGGGACCTCATCTGCCGCTCTATCATATCAATGACCAGCTTGCCGATAAAGCTCCAAATATAGGACATGGACGCCGCAGCCGCACCGCCCGCTATGAGGAAAAATATCAGCGATTTTCTGTATTTTACAAACGCCGAAAGTACGTAGCGGATATTGCTGATAACGCCGTATTCACGGTGAAATTCGTCGGTGTTCTCGTCCTTTTTCTCGGACTTTTTTCCGAAAATGCTCATTCTGTTGCCTCCTTTTTGCAAATAAAAAGCTCCCTCGGACGAAACCGAAGGAGCGCAAATGTCAGTATTTTACAGCGGGAAATCACAAATTCTCCGAAAATACGTGAACAGCCTTCAGTTTTACCCGATTCTTGATAATGATAATATTTGTCATAGCCGTTCACTTCCTTTCATATAAATTTTTCCAAACGCTGAAACCGATTATAACACAGCCTTTAACGTTTGTCAAGTGTTTTTGGAAATTTTTCAATATTCCCAACCAATAAAACTCCACATTAAATTCAACTCTCAACTTTCAACACTCAACATTACTTGTGGTATTTCCCATTGCCGTTAATGGAAAATGCCCTGTAAAGCTGTTCCAGAAGCATTACCCTTGCCAGCTGATGGGGAAACGTCATAGGCGACATTGACAGCTGCATATCGCACGCTTTTTTGACCTCCTCGGAAATTCCAAAGGAGCTGCCGATAAAAATGTTCATAAAGCTCATGCCGTTTATGGAAACCTGCTTTATTTTCAGCGCAAGCTCCTCCGAGGACAGCATTTTCCCCTCAATGCACATGGCGATATTGTAGCAGCACTTTCTGCTCTCAATCAGCTTCATCATCTTCTTGCCCTCATCGGCAAGGGCGTTTTCTATCTGCTTCGGGGACGGGTCATCGGGCAGACGGCTCTCGGGCAGCTCGTCCACAAAGATATTGCAGTACGCACCCAACCGCTTTATGTATTCATTGCAGGCAGAAACAAGATATTTCTCTTTCAGCTTGCCCACGGTCACAAGATGTACTGTCATCATATGTCTGTCCCTCCGTTAAAACGCAACAAAACCGCCCTCAGTCTGAGGTTTTGCCACGGATAATATGTAGTCGATGTTCCGCCGAAAGCCCTCCGCCGACAAAGCGTTTGCAACCGCCTGTTCCGCCGTTTCGGGACGGTTATTTTCCTGAGATAAATGCCCTAGGATAAGCCGTGTAGTGCCGTTTTTCACCAGCCGAGCCGCCAACTGTCCGCAGTCGGAGTTGGAAAGATGCCCCATCTTTGAACGTATCCTAGCCTTTAAATAGGCGGGATAGGAACCCATTTTCAGCATATTTTCGTCGTAATTTGATTCGATATACACAAGGTCGCTGCCCGTGAGATTTTCCTCCACGGTTTCCGTAACATACCCCAGGTCGGTGCAGACCGAGCATATCCGCCCATCTGGGGTTTTTATGCGGTAACCGCAGCTTTCGGGGGCATCGTGAGGGGTGTGAAAACAGGAAATTTCCATTCCTGCGGCTGTGACAACGCCCTTCATATCCTGTCCGTCGGTGTAGATACAGCCGTTTTCAAACAGGTAATCAAGTGTCCCCGCCTCCGCAAAAACGGAAATCGGATATTTCTTTGTTAAATTTTTCACGCCGCTGATATGGTCGCTGTGATTATGTGTAATGAACAGCGCCTTTACAGTGGACATAGGTATATCGTTGGCAGCCAGAGCAGCGGTGAGCCTTGCGCAGGAAACGCCCGCATCAATAAGTATGCCGCTTTCCCGTCCGCCTATATACACGGAATTTCCCTTGCTTGATGAAAATAAAGGATAAAACCTTGCCATGCCCTTAAAGCGCCTTTCTGACCGCTGCGCCGGGAATATTTTTCTTGACAATATCTGCTCCCAGAGCACGAAGCTTTTCTTCAATGTCCTCATAGCCGCGCTCGATGTGGTAAATGTCATCTATCTCCGTAACGCCGCTGGCAGCCAGTCCCGCAATGACGAGAGCCGCACCTGCACGGAGGTCGGGGGCTGTCACGGGAGCGCCCATAAGCTGTCCCACACCCTCAATAATGGCAACGTGACCGTCCACCTTAATGTCAGCGCCCATTCTGCGAAGCTCGTCAACATATCTGAAACGGTTATCGAAAATGTCCTCGGTGATAATGCTGGTACCCTCCGCCAAGGTAAGCAGCGTGGAGATCTGCGGCTGCATATCCGTCGGGAAACCAGGGTGAGGCATAGTCTTAATGCTTGTCTTAACAAGAGGACCGTCCACGGAAACACGAACGCTGTCGTCAAATTCCTCAACATTCACACCGATTTTTTCCAGCTTGTTTGTGATGGATTCAAGGTGCTTGGGGATAACATTCTTGATAAGCACATTACCCTTTGTAGCTGCGGCAGCCACCATATATGTGCCCGCCTCTATCTGGTCGGGGATAATTGCGTAAGTAGTTCCCTTGAGCTTCTTAACGCCCCTTACCTTGATAACGTCGGTGCCTGCGCCCATAATATCTGCGCCCATGGAGTTCAGGAAGTTTGCCAGGTCAACGATATGCGGCTCTTTTGCGGCATTCTCGATAATTGTCAAGCCCGAAGCCTTTACAGAAGCCAGCATAGCATTGATGGTAGCACCAACCGAAACAATGTCAAAGTAGATCTGAGAACCGAGCAGCATCTCAGCCTGAGCGTCCACCATTCCCCTGTCGATAGCACAGGCAGCACCCAAAGCGGAAAATGCCTTCAAATGCTGGTCAATAGGACGGTCGCCCAGATAGCAGCCGCCGGGCAGAGCAACTCTTGCGCACTTATACTTTCCCAGCAGTGAGCCTAGGAAATAGTAGGAAGCCCTCATATGTCTAGCCATTTCGTAGGGAACGATAGGCTCCTTAATGCCCGTAGCGTCGATACGGACAGTGTTTTTGCCGATATATTTAACGTCTGCGCCCATCTCAAAGAGGATACGCAGGCTGATGGAAACGTCGCTGATATTAGGAACATTTTCAAGCACGCAGGGCTCGTCGGACAGAATTACAGCGGGGATAATGGCAACAGCTGCATTCTTTGCGCCGCTGATAACGACCTCGCCTTCAAGACGGCGTCCGCCCTTGATAATAAATTTCTCCAAAGTTATTACTCCCTTGAATATTATGTGAAATATCGCACGGATATTGATTTTCTGAAAACCGCCTGACCGAACGAGAAATTTTCATCTCTGTGCAGCCAGCATATTTTATTATATCACAAATGCAGTAAAAATAAAAGTATTTTTTTGTATCGTATTCAGACATTTTTAATGTTAAAACAGCCCTATTTAACGGCATTTTTCACAAAACATTTGTGCTCTCGGTCAGGCTGACATTTTCTGTAAAATTTACCTCTTTCAAGAGAAAATAAGCTCGTCCTCCTCGTCCTCGGCAAGCAGAAGTCCCTTTGCAAAATCCTCATATTCCTCCGCCGCATATTCGGGGAGAATTACCCTTGCGCCGCCGCCCAAGGACGCTATCAAGCCGAAAAATTCACGGTTCAGAGCGGTTTTCACGGAGATAAGATAGTTTTCCCCGTCGGGAGATACAACGCTCATATCCTTTCCAAAAATATCATACAGCCTTGCGGGAGCATCTGCACCGCATTCGACTGTGACCGTTTCGGGATCATCCGAGTAAAGCGGGTCAATTTTCGCCGCAAATTCCGCAGGATTGTACTTTCTTTTAACGGACGGCTCTTTCTCGGCAACAAGCTCTGTCACCCTGTCAGCACGGAACAGCCTGTCCTCCCCGTCCATATCGGCAGCAATGTAGTAAATTCCCCCCGAACGTATCACGCCCAGCGGCGAAACGGTGAACAGCCTGCCATTTTCCGCAAGAACAATATCCGTTCCCGTAATGTAGGAGATATAACGGAAGCTGAGCTTCACGCCCGCAGCCACAGCCGCCTGCGCAGCGTTCACACAGCCCATAACATCGCCGTCGGACGCCTTCATTCTGTCCGCAACGAACACATTTCTTTTCAGCTCGGAAACGGTGTAAATGCTCGCCAGAGTTTCCAGCTTTCCGCACATTTCCGCAGATTTTTTCGCCGAAATAAGCCGTGAGGACGCAATAAGTTCAGCCAACAGCTTTAAATCGTCAGCGGAGAATACATTTTCCGCCAGATAATACCGCCCCCGCCCTTTAAGGCGAATGTCCATGCCCATAGCCCTGAGAGCGTCAATGTCGTCGTAAAGTGCCTTTCTTTCGGCGGTGATGCCCAGCTTGTCAAGCTCGTTCATTATATCGCTCAGACCGATAGTGTGGGTGCTGTCGGTGCGTTCCTTAAAAAGCCGCTCAAGAAACAGCAGTTTGGTCTTGCCCCCCTTGGATTTCGCCATTTTCATCTATCCTTTCAGCATTAAGATATTCCGCATTGATATTTTTTTCGAGAACCGCAAATATGTAGTCATAACTGAATTTCGAGAAATTTCTGACACCGTTTGACGCCGCCATTTCGGGAGTATATTCCGAAAGCTTATAAACACGGACATTCCCGTAATTTCCGTCATAATGGGTAATAACGGGCGTCAGCCGAATGTTTGACGGCTCATAGGTCATATCGTCAAGCTTAACGGTAAGGTCAAAGGTAAGCACCCCGCCGATAAGGTTTTGTCCAACGCTCTGCGCCGAGATGAAATTTCCCAGAGAATACGCACAGACGGTCTTTCCGCCGTCCTCACGCTCAATAACTTCAATGTCCCGAAGCACGTGCGGGTGATTTCCGATAATGATGTCAGCCCCCGCATCAGCCAGTACTTTCGCCGTCTGACGCTGATAATCGCTGATAACATCGGAATTTTCAACGCCCCAATGGAGGGACACAACGCAAAGGTCGGAAACCTCCTTTGCAGCCTTTATCTGACTGCAAATAAGCTCAACGTCCTCCGTCCTGCCGATAACAAGCGGCGAATCTGCGGGCAGAGAAAGCCCGTTCAGCGACTCGGTGTAGGACAGGAAGGAGAACACAACGCCTTCCCTTTCAAGCGTCCTGATACGGCTTTCGTCCTCCTTGTCACGGTATGCGCCCGCCACAACAGCCTGCGGACGGGCGTCCCAGTAGTCAAGACAGGCGGACAGTCCCTTCGTACCCTTGTCCAGCGTATGATTATTGGCAATGGTGAACACATCAAAGCCCATATCCAGCATATAATCCCCCAGTTCGGGCGGGGAATTGAAGCAAGGGTAGGTTGACGGCTCGTAAATCCCGTTGCAGATAAGCGTTTCCTGATTTATGACCGCAATATCCGCAGGTTCAATCATATCCCGGACATTTTTATACGCATAATCAAAGTCGTATCCCGTTTCTCCCTTTTCGGCAGCACGGTTCGCCGCCTGCTTGTAAAGGCTGGAATGGATAAGATTGTCCCCCACCGCAAGAAAGGAAATTTCCGCATATTCGGGCTCGGGGGGCAGCGTTTCCGTCGTGGTGACGGTAGTCGGCTCTGTTTCGGAAACTGTCGTTGTTTCGGGCATTGGCAGATCGGCGGAAACGGGAGTGTCCTCTATTTTCCGACAGCCCGACAAAAGCAGAACGGCAGCTGTCAGGGCAGCAAATTTTTTCATCATTTCAAAACTATCCTTTCGGCAACTGCGATAAGGTCCTCCATTTTAAGCTGTTCGGGGCGCACCGACGGGGAAAGTCCGCACTCCTCTATGACCGAAGTCACATAGGCTTTGTCCAAGGAAAGTGCCGAAGAAAGGGAGTTTGCCATAGTTTTCCGACGCTGAGAGAACGCCCCTCTCACCACCTTGAAAAACTTCCTTTCGTCGGTTACCTCCCACGGTATCTCCTTTCGCACATTCAGCCTGATAACGCAGGAATCCACGTTGGGCGGCGGCATAAAGCTGCCTCTTGACACGTTGAAAAGTATCTCAGGCTCTGAAAAATATCTCACGCAGACGGACACCGCCCCGACCTCTCTCGTCCCAAGCTCGGCGCACAAACGCTGCGCAGCCTCCTTCTGCACCATGACCGTCACCGACGTGATAGGCAGACGGCTTTCCAGCAGCATCATAATTATGGGCGACGTGATGTAGTACGGCAGATTTGCGCAGACAGCCACCTCAAGTCCCCCGAAATCCTTCTGGATAAGGGCTTTTAGGTCAACGTTCATAACGTCCTCGTTGATGATGCGGACGTTGCTGTGCTCTGCCAGAGTTTCCCGTAAAATGGGGATAAGGCGTTCATCTATCTCGATAGCAGTCACCTTGTCCGCACGCTTTGCCAGCTCGTGAGTGAGAACGCCAACGCCCGTGCCAATTTCGATGACGCCGAAGCCTTCCTTTGCGTTTCCCAGCTCCGCAATTTTCGGGCAGACAGCGGGATTTACCAAAAAATTCTGTCCCAGCGTTTTGGAAAAGGAAAAGCCGTGGCGTTCAAAAAGCTCTTTTATTACACCGATATTCGTCAAATTTTCCATATATTACCTCAAATCAATGAATTATCATATCAAGCAGCGCCAATATCCCAAAGGCAAGGGGCTGATGTGCAAAGTAAATTATCAGACTATGCCTTCCCATAAAGCAGAGAAGTGGCACTCTTTTCATGCAAAAGGACGGCAGACTGTCCCGCTTTGCCTTTATGTACGCCGAAAGCGACGTCCCCGCCATAAAAATAAATCCGTAAGGTATCAGCGGAAAATAGTCCGCCGAACGGAAATTTGCGCTCATTATCCCCAGCGGATAGAGAAATTCGTATTTATACAGCCCCTCGGGAACCGACATTTTCCACGTAAAAAACCGCACAAAGCCGTCATAAGGCATTGTCCTGAACATAAAAAACAGTATCAGCCAGAAAATGCACAGCACAGGGTGATTAATTTTTTCCGCAAGGGGCTTTATTAATCCGTACAGCAGCATTGACGTTCCGAGAAATGTCAGCACTCCGAAACGGATAAGCATATCGGGCATAAAAAGATACGTCCCGACAGTCAGCAGCTCTCCCAGCGCAAAAATGAACAGTCCCCTTTTCAGCACCGAGCGGGAAAATGCCGTGCAAATCCCCGAAACAAAGAAAAGCATTCCCACCAGAAGAATATGCGTAAACCGCATAAAAAGGCTGCCGAGGTCAAAGATACCGCAGTCAATTTCGGGGAAAAATATTCTCTGAAGGTCGTACAAAACGTGGTACATCACCACATAGAGTATGCCCGCCCCCCTGAGAGCGTCAAGAATTTCGATCCGCCGCTTTTTTTCTGACGGTTCGATCTGTTCCGTTTTTCGGACAGGCGCGGTAACTGCCATTGCTTCACCCCGATTCGGTCGTTTACTTTATTCTATCACATTTCGACGGATAATGCAAGCAAAAATCCGCACAAACCGAAGTTTATGCGGACAATAAAGCAATATTCACCTTGGATTAACGATCTCACGCCAGTCAAGGTCGCCTCTTTCAAGGGCGTGGATAAGCGCCTCAGCCGTTGCGATATTGGTCGCCAGCGGAATGTTGTGTACATCGCAAAGACGAAGCAGATTCATCTCATTAGGCTCGTGGGGCTTGGGGTGCAGAGGATCCCTGAAAAAGATAAGCAGGTCGATCTCATTGCAGGAAATTCTTGCGCTTATCTGCTGATCTCCTCCCTGAGAGCCGCTGAGATAACGCTGTATGTTAAGCCCTGTTGCCTGAGCCACCTGTTTGCCCGTTGTCCCCGTAGCGCAGAGGTTATGACGGGATAAAATACCGCAGTATGCGATACAGAACTGTACAAGAAGCTCTTTTTTGGAATCGTGAGCTATAAGTGCTATGTTCATTTTAAACAGTCCTTTCATTAGTCGGATGTATGAAATATCATCAATAAGTAGTTGTAATAATCAATTTGCTGCGAATATCCGATTATACTATTTTTACGGAAAGAGGAACGTCCTGTCCCTTGATACGTCTGGAAATAGCGTCAAACGCCTTAAATGCGGGGGAATTGGAGGGCAAAGGCTGTCCCTTAGCAGTGGCGACAACAACAGCATCATCATCAGGGATAACGCCGATAAGCTGAACGCCGACTGTATCGATGATCTCGTCCAGATCCTCAACAAGAGCCTCGTTAAACAGATCTCTGTTCACCTTATTGATGATAAGACGCTGCTTCTTGTTTCCTCTCTTGTAAAACTCATCGGACATGGTACGAGCATCACGCACGCAGATGGGGTCGGGCGTTGTGTTTATCAGAATAAGGTCTGACTGCTCAACAACATCGAATACGCTTGCGTTTGTACCCGCAGAAGTATCAACGATTATGTATTCATAGTATTTTCTCATTTCGTTGCAGATATTTGAGATCTGTTCTGCATTAACCGTCGCAAACGGGTCCTCGGGAGCGCAGACAATGCTCAGATTGCTGGCGATCTTGACCTGAGTGGTAGCTTTATATATATCGCACTCACCCTTAAGAACGTTTCCGAGGTCGTATTTTATGTCATTTTTTACACCCAGCATAATATCAAGGCATCTCAGACCGAAGTCCAGCTCGATAATAAGCGTTCTGTTGTTCTGCTTGGCAAGGGCAAAGCCCAGCTCCGAGCAGATAGACGACTTGCCTGTACCGCCTTTACCTGAGGTTACAGCAATTATCTTCGACATATGATCTCCTTTCATCGCAAAACAGCACCGAAATGCGGCAAAATTCTATCTTCTGTTTGTTGCAGCTATCGTTAATAGGCACTTCAAAAACCGATTTGCGATACAGCTATAAATATAAATACCGTTACTTAATATTTTACCACAAATTACGAATTTGTCAAATCAATTTTCTATATAATGCACAAAATTGTAGGAATGAATGTGATTTATCCAACAATTTTGTTTATCTTGCACAATAGCTCATTAAACCACATTTTCGGAGGAATTTAATAAAACGTTTACATTTCCGAAACAGCAAAACAAGGCGTCCCGCTCCGCCGAAAAAACGGAAACGAAACGCCTTATTTATCAGCATTTTCTGACTAGCACCCGTTCGCTGTCCTCCCGCCTGAGAGCAATGACCGCTCCCCTGATAAGGAATGCGGAAATGTCCCCCGCCGTACCCCGCAGAAAGCAGCTGACCGGCGTTCCCTTTATAAGACCAATGTCCTGAAGCCGCCTGCGAATTCCGCCGCTGTTCAGAAGCTCGGTAACAACGGCAGTTTCGCCCTCGGCAAGACCGCTGAGATGTGATGTATCATTCATAAGTATAGCTCCTTTGTTATATAGAAGTATCCACTTTATACTATGGCGCAGGGCGGATTTTGTCACAAACTATCAGCTTGTCATTTTGCCCGTTTGTCCCGCATATGATACTGTAAACGGGAAACCGAAACTTGAAAAGGAGCTGTTGCAAATGACCTGCAAGCCGAAAGATAAAGTCAAGACCGCAGTTATGCTCATAATCCTGCTGATAGCGGCGGGTGTTGTCTGGATCTTTATGAGGGCGGACAAGGAAAACGACCTTGACGAAGCCCTGACCATGAATTCCAACTCGGAACGTGTAATATTCCTCAACAAAGCGGGCTGGATAGTCGCCCCCGACCCCATCGAGCAGGAGAAGATAACCATTCCCTCTGAGTTCAACGAAGCCTACAACGCCTACAACGAGATACAGCTTCAACAGGGCTTTGACCTGACCAAATCTGCGGGCGAGGAAGCGGAGATATTTACATATTCCGTCCTGAACTACCCCGACTATCCCGAAAACATCACCGCAAACCTTATTTTCGTAAACGACCGACTTGTGGGTGCGGACATCACCCAGACTATCGAAAACGGCTTCACGCTTCCCCTTCTCCAGGGAAATATCATCGACCTGACGGGCAAATTTGCGGGAACGTCAGCCGAAACGGAAACGGAAACCACCGCTCCCGCCGAAGTCACCGAATCGGTAACAACCACCGTCCCCGAAGAAACAACATCTTCACCGCTTACGGAAACCGCTTCAAATGTATCCTCACACAGATAATATCTCCCGAAAATGCAGAAAATCCCCTCTCCGCCAAAACCGACGAAGAGGGGACAATTGTTTTGCTTAAAAAGATTACTTGGAAAGCTTCCAAATGTCGCGGGCATAATCCTCAACAGCTCTGTCAGCGGAGAATACGCCTGCGCCTGCGATATTTGCAAGGGACATCTTGTTCCACTTGCTCTTATCCTTGTAGCACTCGGAAACGTACTGCTGAGCGGACTGATAAGCATCGAAATCAGCCAGAACCATGTAAGGATCCTTGTATCTGAGAGAGTTTGCGACCTCCTCAAATGTGCAGCCGTTGATGCCGTGGTACATCTTGTCAATAGCCTGACGGATAACCTCGTTGTTGTTGTAGTAATCCTCGGGACGGTAGCCCTGAGCCTGCTTAGCAAGCACCTGCTCGGAGGTCATACCGAAGGTGAAGATGTTCTCCTGACCAACCTGCTCCTTGATCTCAACGTTAGCGCCGTCGAGAGTACCGAGAGTAAGTGCGCCGTTGAGCATCAACTTCATGTTACCTGTACCTGAAGCCTCTGTACCTGCCAGAGAGATCTGCTCGGAAACCTCGGCAGCGGGCATAAGCAGCTCGGAAAGTGTAACTCTGTAATCCTCCAGGAAGAATACCTGAAGCTTCTTGTTGATAGCGGGGTTCTTTCTGATCTCCTCGCTGATAGCCCAGATCATCTTGATTATCTGCTTAGCAAGGTAGTAACCGGGAGCGGCCTTTGCAGCGAAGATATATGTCTTGGGAACATAATCCGCATTGGGGTTAGCCAGCAGCTTATTGTACTCTGCAAGAATGTTGAGAGCATTCAGGTGCTGACGCTTATATTCGTGCAGACGCTTTACCTGAACATCGAAGATATTGTCCTTGTTCAGCTCTGCGCCGTAATTCTTCTTAACATACTCTGCAAATCTGTCCTTGTTCTCGGACTTTATCTCAGCAAGACGCTTGAGAACGGACTCGTCGGAAGCAAATGCGGAGAATTTGGAAAGCTCTGCGGCATTTTTCTTGAAGCCGTCACCGATAGTTTCTTCAAGCAGCTTTGTCAGACCGGGGTTGGACTGGAGCAGCCATCTTCTGTATGCGATACCGTTGGTAACGTTCTTGAACTTATAAGGAGTATCGTTGTACTCGTTGTTGAACACGCTCTGCTTGATGATCTCGGAATGAAGCTTGGAAACGCCGTTTACGTTGTGGCAGGCGCATACGCAGAGAAGTGCCATGTGAACCTGATTATTCTGGATAATGGACATTCTGGAAACCTTTCCGCTGTCGCCCAGTCTTTCAAACAGGTCTGCGCAGTAACGGTTGTTGATCTCAACGATGATGGAATATATACGGGGGCAGATCTGCTGAAGCAGGTTAACGTCCCACTTTTCCAGAGCCTCAGCCATAACGGTGTGGTTGGTGTAAGCAAAGGTGTTTGTGGTGATATGCCAAGCCTTGGACCAGGAGTAACCGCAGTCGTCCAGCAATATTCTCATCAGCTCGGGGATAGCAAGTGTGGGGTGTGTATCGTTGATGTGGATAGCAACCTTTTCGTGGAGATTGTCCAGAGTGCCGTAAACTCTCATATGACGCTCAACAATGTCGCCCACGGAAGCAGCGCACATAAAGTACTGCTGTCTGAGTCTGAGGGACTTGCCTTCAAGGTGGTTATCGTTAGGATAGAGTACCTTGGAGATAGCCTGAGCGATATTGTTCTGACCGAGAGCCTTAGCGTAATCGCCCTGATTGAACATAGCCATATCAAAGCTGGGAGCCTTAGCTGTCCACAGTCTGAGAACGGAAACGCCCTCGCTGCCGTAGCCCGAAACGTACATATCGTAAGGAACGGCGCAAACGGTGGAGTAGTTCTTGTAGGAAACGTGGTGATACTGCTGATCCCAGTATTCCTGCAGCTCGCCCTCGAAGTGAACGTCGATGGACTGGTCGGTCTTGGGAACAAGCCAAACCTCACCGCCGGGCAGCCAGTTATCGGGAAGCTCGGTCTGCCAGCCGTCCTCTATCTTCTGCTTGAAGATACCGTATTCATAAAGGATAGAATATCCCATTGCGGGATAGCCGTCGGAAGCCAGACCGTCCAGATAGCAAGCGGCAAGACGTCCCAGACCGCCGTTTCCGAGGCCTGCGTCGGGCTCGTACTCGTAAATTCTGTTAAGGCTTACATTCCAATCCTTGAGAATGTCCTCAACCATCTCATTTATCTGAAGGTTAAAGAGGTTTGTCTTAAGGGAACGTCCCATAAGGAACTCCATAGACATATAGTAAACCTGCTTTTTGCCCTGAGAATTTACCTTGTTGGTGAACTTTCTGCGCTTTTTTCTCAGGTATTCTACAACGACCGAACAAAGAGCCTTGTAGATCTGGTTATCGGAGGCAACGTCGGGGGTAACGTTGAACTCCACCTGAAGCTTCTGTTTCAGAAGGCCTTCAAACTCGTCACGGGTAAGATTATCCATCATCGGGTTACTCAATCCTTTCATATATCTCGAAATATGCAGCTATGGGCTGCCTTATGGTATATTATAGCGTATTTCACAGATTTTTTCAATTGTTAGATTAAACAAATTCAAAAAAATTGTTTTTGCCCCACTGCCCCGACGAAGAAGGGCAGAAAGTGTAAAAAGCTCGATTTTACGGGATTTTTCGGCATTTAAACGCACTTTGTGTCCCCCTGTAACATATTTGGACAGGCGGGTCATACTTAAGAAAACGTTTAAGTAAACGGGAACTTTATCCGTCATAATCTCAAAAAACCGAGGATTTTTGCAAACGCATATGTTGATTTTGCACAAAAGCGGACTGTTTATGCAAAAAGCATAAACAGCCCGCCGATTTTTGGTGATATTAACAACATCCGTCGAAAAAACGGCAAATTTAGGGGAAATTAACTATCTGCCGATGATCTTTTCAGCTCCGAAAGCTCCATTATCCTTGCAACACGCCTTTTCAGCACCGCAGGAACGATGGGCTTTGCGATAAAATCCTCCGCCCCAGCCTCAATACAGCGCAGCTTGCTTTCTTCGGAGGTATCGGCGGTCATAAGCATAACGGGAATGTCCGCAAATCCCTCCCGCCGTATCTCCGAGATAAGCTTAAACCCGTCCATTTCGGGCATAAGCACGTCCGAGATAATAAGGTCGGGCGTCTTTACCGAAAGATATTTCAGAGCCTGCGCCCCCGAAGCTACGGGAGTGACCGAATATTCTTCACCCGACAGCAGCGCCTTTATTTCCGCAAGGATTGTGCGGCTGTCGTCCACAAGCAATATTTGTTTCATAAGCTGTCCTTTCTCAATATTTCTGCCGCTTCATCGTAGAAAAATCCCGACATTTTCTCGGAAGCCGCAAGCACTCTGTCAAAGGTATCCTCATCTAGGCGGAACTCCAGCAGCTCGGAAAGCTCCTCGCCGTCGGTATGAGGCTTTCTGCCGGGCTTTGAGCAAACCTCCCTGAGAGCCTCCAGCAGACTGCGGTAGCCCGCCGTCAGCTTCCTGCCGTCCGACTCGATGAACGCATAATTACCCGTCCTTGCCGCAGCCTCATGCCTTGCCGCCTGCTCGGAAAGCTCGGAAGCGCCGATATTTGCCGCCGTGCTTTTCAGAGAATGAGCCTCTATCATATAGTTTTTCCAGTCCTTTGCGTCAAGCAGCATTTCCAATCGCTCGCACTTGTAGCTGCCCTCGCTGTAAGCCGCAGCCAGCAGTTCACGGTAAATTTCCGCACTGCCAAGCCTTTCGGCAGCCTTGTCTGCGTCCACGCCGGGAATATGTATCCCTGTTTCCACCGAAGCGAAAACACCCGTCTTTTCGGGCGGACGGATAAGCTGCTTCACCCTCGGGATAAATTTCAGCATTATCTCGTTGAGCAGCTCGGGGTCGATGGGCTTTGCAAGGAAACCGTTCATTCCCGATGCAAGGAACATTTCGTCCACGCCCTTGATAGCGTTTGCGGTAAGAGCCACGATGGGAACTGTCTTTGCCGTCGGGACATGCAGCTTTCTGATAAGCACAGCCGTTTCAACGCCGTCCATATCGGGCATCATATGGTCCATGAATATAAGGTCGAAGCTCTCGCCGTCCTCCATGAGCCGCACAGCGTCCTCACCGCTTGAAACAAGCACGGACTGCGCCTCATAGCGGTCGAGAAAGCCCTTTGCCACCTTGAGATTGGTCTCATTGTCATCGACTACCATAATTCTCGCCTCGGGGCAGCGGAAGCGTTCATATTTCGGTGCCTTTTCCATCAGCCGCTGCCTTATGCCGTTGTTTACGAAGGGGCAGAGGGAAAACAGCGTAACGGGCTTTCTCAGCACAAAGGTGCTTTCCAGCCTTTCCTCGGCAGTCAGCTGAGTTTCGGGGTTGGTCATTGCCGTGCAGACAACGTCCTTTATCCTGTCCCCAAGCCCCTTGACCGATCTTCCGTAATCGGCATGGTCGTACAGCAGATGATCCGACCTTCCCTTGAACTCCACCCTTTCGATGTCCGCAAAATTTTCCGTGATAACGTAGTCCGCACCCAGGCTGTCAAACAGCTTGTCCAGACCTTCGCGGTAATAGGGGTTTTTCTCCAGTATGAAATATCTGCCGCCGCTGAATATCTCCTTGTCAATGCAAGGCGAAAGGTCGGGACACCTTTGAAGCAGCTCGACGGTAAAGGTCGTGCCCTTGCCGTAAACGCTCTGCATAGTGACGCTGCCGCCCATCATTTCCGCCAGACGCTTTGTGATAACAAGCCCAAGCCCCGTACCCTGAATGGTGCGGCTCTTCTTGCTGTCCACCTGAGAAAATGCGTTGAAAAGCTTCTCCTTGTCCTCGTCCTTTATGCCGATACCCGTGTCGGAAACACGGAAGATAAGCCTTGCCTGCCCGGAATTTTCCCGCTTGAAGGAAACGTCCAGCGTTATCTTTCCCTTTTCGGTAAATTTCACGGCATTTCCCAAAAGATTGAGAAGTATCTGCCTGATACGCACCTCATCTCCCACAAACACCGACGGTATATCGGGAGAAGCATTTACCACAAAGGTGACATTCCCGCCCTTCAAACGGGAATTTATCATATTCTGAACGTCATTCACCGTGGAAAACAGCATATATTCCGACTCGGAAAGCTCCATTTTTCCCGCATCTATCTTGGAAAAATCCAGAATATCGTTGATAATATCCAAAAGACTGCCCGCCGAGGTGCGTATAGTTTCAAGATATTCGGCGTTGGACTCGGACATTTCCTCCCTTGACATCAGCTCAGCCATGCCGCAGATAGCGTTCATAGGTGTTCTTATTTCGTGGGACATATTGGCAAGGAAGTCGGACTTTGCCTTTGCCGCAGCCTCCGCCTCGTTCTTTTTGATCTCCACCACACGCAGGAGATATTCCACATTCTGCGTCTTTTGAGTAGCGATAAGCACCTGCCTGTTGTTCCAGCTGACAAGGACGGTTATTATCATCATTCCGATAAACATTACCGCCGTCCTGAGCAAAAACGGAAGGATAGCCATTCCGCGGCTTAAAACATATTCGGGGAAAAACGGCGCACAGATAAGATAGACCAGCGCAGTAAACGCTATTTCCAGCCTTGCCAGCCGCAGGTCACGGGACAGAGAGGTGACGCACATGGCAGTCAGGAACACTCCCTGCATTATCCCCAGCGTCTGACGGTAAAGCGCATATACCGTGATAAGCGACATCATCGCAAAGCCCGTGATATAGTACTGCACGTCCGCAGACACCCTTTTGCTGTACACGGGGATAAGCAGCACCGCAGGCACTCCCGCAAAAATCCCCGCTATCGCCATATTCTGTCCCTGAACAAAAAAGAGCACCGCAATTCCGAAGCTGAATATCGCCATTATCCAGAAAATAAGCTTGGAGATAAGCTGCTTTGTCCTTTCCGAGCGCAGATCCTCGCCCTTTTTATCGTAAAATGAACCTTCCAAAATTTCACTTCCATTCAAACGTTCACATTTCCAATTAATAATATTATATCGCAAAATTAATATTTCGTCAATAGGTTTTTAGGAAAAATTTTATACTAAACGCCATTAGAATTATGGAGAAGAAATCGGCACAAAAGCTTGCGCCTATGTGGTTTTGTGCCGAGAGATTCCCATAATTCAATGAGCGCTTAGTATTTTAACATTTTAATGGAAAATGTCTGAAACGTTTTTGTGCAAATTCGGAACTTTATCGGGAAAAGCTTACCGCCCCCGAAATCCTTCCCGTTAAAAAAACGTTTAGTTATTAATTCCAAAACGCTAAAAAATCCGTGTGATAAAATACATTTTGTTGTGTTACAATAAAATAGAATAACATTACGTAAAGGGGGCGGAAGCGGTGCGTCATATTTTCATTATAAATCCGCTGGCGGGAAAGACAGATGCCGGCGAAAGAATGCGCAGAAGCATTGAAGAGGTCTGCGGAAAATACGGCATTGAGCCGCTTATCTGTATCTCCGAGCACGAGGGCTATGAGCGGGAAATGACCGCAAAGATGATCTCCTTTTTCTCAAACGAGATGATCAGGATATACGCCGTTGGCGGCTCGGGCTCCCTTTTGAACGTGATTTCGGGCATAACCGATTTTGGCAGCTGCGAGGTCGCATTCTGTCCCGTGGGGCTGACAAATGGTATTCTCAAAAGCTTTGAGCCCGCCGAAGCATTTTCATCGGTGGAGGCGCTTGTTACGGGAAATCCCCGCAAATTAGACCTACTGGAGCTTTCAAACGGACTTTGCGTCCCAAACTGCATAAGTCTGGGCGCAGGCAGCACGACGGAGAGGAAAACGCCCTTTATGGAGATCGCAGCACTCATAAACCCCACTTTGCCCTACCGTATCGCTGTACTGTCCGACCTGATGCTGAACAAGCATTACAGCTGCACCATTACCGCAAACGGCGTGGATTACAGCGGAAATTACATCTTAGCCGCCTGCTTTAACGGACGCTGCCTTGGCGGTGACCTTTCACCCGTGCGCAATGCCGTCCCCGATGACGGTATAATGGACGTCCTGCTGGCGGAGGAAATGCCGTTTGCGGACAGAAGGCGGCTGTTCTCAAGCTTTGCGGACATCTCCCCGGGGAAAACGGGGCAGAAGATACATATGATACGCACCGCAAAGCTGGATATTACCGTAAACGACAGCAAGCCTTTTTTCCTGAACTGCGACGGAGAAGCAATACCTATGGAGCGGAATTCCTTTTCCGTCCGTCTGCTGCCCGGCAAGCTGAAATTTGTGGTGCCAAGCGGAGTTAAAATTACTTGTATTTGATCGGAGGAAAATAAAATGACAGGTAGAACCAAAAACGAGACCGAGGGCGTTACTCTCCTCGGCAATCAGCATACGAAATATCCCGACGACTACGCCCCCCAGGTGCTGGAAACCTTCGTGAACAAGCACCCCGATAACGACTATTTCGTGAAATTCAACTGCCCCGAATTCACCAGCCTTTGCCCCATTACGGGACAGCCCGATTTCGCCTGCATAACCATTTCCTACGTCCCCGACGTGAGAATGGTGGAGAGCAAATCATTGAAGCTGTATCTGTTCAGCTTCCGAAATCACGGCGATTTCCACGAGGACTGCGTAAACATCATTATGAAGGACCTTATCAAGCTGATGGACCCGAAATATATCGAGGTATGGGGAAAATTCACCCCCAGAGGCGGAATTTCCATCGACCCCTACTGCAACTACGGCAGACCCGGCACAAAGTGGGAGCAGATTGCCGAAAACCGTCTTGCCAACCACGACCTATACCCCGAAAAGGTGGATAACCGCTAATGGACTTTGTGAATATCGGCGGCGTTCTTATCAGGAAAACTGCCGCACTTGCACCCATGGCTTCGGTGGCTGACAGGGCTTATCGTACTGTCTGCAAGGAGTACGGCGCTGCTTACGTCGTTTCGGAAATGATCTCCGCAAAGGGGCTTTGTTACAGCGACAAAAACACCGAGGAGCTTTGCATTGTCACCGATGAAGAGCGTCCCATGGCTCTCCAGCTTTTCGGCGATGACCCCGTTTATGTGGCGGAAGCGGCGAAAAAGCTGATGAAGTATAAGCCCGACATTATCGACATAAATATGGGCTGTCCCGTGCCAAAGGTTGCGGGAAACGGCAGCGGTTCTGCCCTGATGAAGTCGCCCGTAACAGCGGCAAAAATAGTCGAAGCGACTGTGAATGCCGTACCCATCCCCGTAACGGTAAAATTCCGTCTTGGCTGGGACGAAAACAGCATAAACTGCGTTGAATTTGCAAGGCTTATGGAAGAAAGCGGCGCAGCGGCAGTTACCCTCCATGCACGTACGAAAGCGCAAATGTATCACGGAACCGCCGACATCAGCTACATCAAAAAGGTCAAGGACGCCGTAAATATCCCCGTTATCGGCAACGGCGACATTCAGTCCCCCGAGGACGTCAAGCGAATGTACGACGAAACGGGCTGCGACCTTGTAATGATAGGCAGAGGGACCTACGGCAGACCCTATCTCTTCAAAATGACCGAACATTACCTTGAAACGGGCGAGCTTCTCCCCGAACCGACCCAGTTGGAACGGGTGGACATTATGCTTCATCACATTGAAATGATGGTGAAAAACAAGGGCGAATACTCCGCCATGCGTGAAGCCCGTGCCCATGCGTCCCACTATATAAAGGGAATGAAGGGCGCAGCGGAATTCCGCAGACTGTGCGGAACTTTATGCACCTTGGACGACCTTTACAGGCTTGCAGATGAAGTCCGCAAAAAGGCAAATGAATGAAAAATAACGGCTGCTGTCGATTACAAAATCACCGACAGCAGCCGTTTTTATGGAAAAATCAATTCTCTTTTTCTTTTCGGAAATATTCGTTGGTTTCCCTCGCCACAACACCGCTGAGTGCCAGCAGCGCAATGACGTTCGGAAGCGCCATCAGACCGTTGAAAATATCCGCGATCGTCCATACCGCCGCAACGGTCATATAAGGTCCGATAAATACGGCAAGTATGTAAAGCACCTTGTAAACAACGGTTGCGGTTTTGCTTCTGTTTGTGAGATATTCAAGGCAGCGTTCGCCGTAATATTCCCATCCGAGGATAGTTGTAAATGCAAAGAACACCAGACAAGCCATCAGAATAAATGTGCATACACCGTCGGGCAGGAAGAAAAGTCCCTTTTCGTAAGCGTCCGCAGTGACCGCAACGCCCTCTAAGGCTTCATTTTCCCAGGAACCCATCATTACAATGCTGAGTCCCGTCATTGTGCAGATAACGATAGTGTCGATAAATGTTCCCGTCATGGTAACAAGTCCCTGACGGACGGTGTCATTCGTCTTGGCGGCAGCGGCTGCAATAGGAGCAGAACCCAGACCCGCTTCGTTGGAGAATATTCCTCTGGCAACGCCCTTCTGAACTGCAATCGCAATGGAAGCACCGACACCTCCCGCAACAGCCCTTGCGCCGAACGCATCGGCAACTATCTCCGCAAATGCAGCGGGCAGCAGCTTGATATTTGAAATAATTAGCGTCAGACAGGCAACAACGTAGATTATCGCCATAAACGGAACGACTACCTGCGATACGCCGGAAATTCTTTTCAGTCCGCCGATAACCACAAGCCCCGTGCAAATTGTCAGCACGATTCCCGTAACGATAACCGAGATGGAATAGTCATTGCCAAGGAGATTGACCGTGTTCGCCTTGTCGGGGTCAAAAAACCCCTGAACAGCCGAAGCAATGCCGTTTACCTGAGAAAATGTTCCGATACCGAAAAGTCCCACGCAGGCACCGAAAAACGCAAAGATCTTTGCAAGCCATTTCCACTTTGCGCCCATACCGTTTTCTATGTAGTAGAAGGGTCCGCCGAGAACGTGTCCCTCGCTGTCGATAGTACGGTATTTTATGGCAAGGAAGCCCTCTGCATATTTGGTAGCCATACCCAAAAGAGCGGCTATCCACATCCAGAACAGCGCACCCGGTCCGCCCGACAGAACGCCGATAGCCGTAGCAACGCCCACAATATTTCCCGTTCCGATGGTAGCCGAAAGAGATGTACACAGCGCACCGAAGCTGGAAACCTCGCCGTGGCCGCCTTCCTCATTCTGCACCATAAATTTCAGCGCACGCCCCAGCCTTCTGAACTGAACTCCACGCAGACGCACCGTCAGAACAATACCCGTTATGAGTATCAGCGCAATTAGCGGTACACCCCAGACAATATCATCTATCTGCCTTAATACCTCACCTATCTTTTCCCACATAAAAATTATCACCCACTAAAGAAAAATAACAATCTTATTCTACCATATTTTCCGTAATATGTCAAGAAACTCCACTTTTCACATTTAATTCAACACTGTAAAGCGGGGTCGGAAACGCCGTTTTCCGCAAAAGCCTTTGCCCTGTCAATACAAGTTCCGCATTTTCCGCAGGGGACGTCGCCGCCCTCATAGCAGCTCCAGGTCAGCTCATAGGGAACGCCCAGATCAAGACCCATTTTCACAACGTCCGCCTTGGTTTTTGAAACAAAGGGCGCTTCTATCCTTACCTGATTTCCGCTGCCGACCCAGATAGCCTCCGCCATAGCATTGTTGAACGCCTCGGAACAGTCGGGATATGCGTTGCCCGCAGCATCGTCGCTGTGTGCGCCGTAGTAGATGACCGAGCAGCCCCTTGAAATTGCAATAGCCGCCGCCGAGGAGATGAACAGTCCGTTTCTGAAGGGCACATAGGTGGAAACGGGAGAACCGTTCGTTTCTTTAAGCTGCTCCGCATAGCTTTCGTGTGGGACCTCCTCCGACGAGCCTTTCAGCAGAGAACAGTCGGAAAATCTGAACATTTCCGACAGGTCAAGCTCATAAAGCTCCACGCCGTAGTGCTTCGCCACAGCCCTTGCGGAGTCTATCTCCTTGGTGTGCTTCTGTCCGTAGCTGACAGACAGTGCCAGAACATTTTCGCTGCCGTACTTATCCACGGCAATGCCAAGGCAGGTGGTGCTGTCCACGCCGCCGCTGAATAAAACTAATGCTTCCATAATTTTTGCTCCTTTACATTATATTCGGAAAAATCATCTTGTCATCATAAACAGCCTGTTCTGCATATCTCCGTCCGTTTCAAACCGTCCCCGAAGAGTAGTTGTCAGGGTCTTTGCGGAGGGCTTTTTGATTCCCCTTGCGGTCATACAGCTGTGATTTGCCGAGATGATAACGGCAATATCCTCGGAACCGGTTATCATCTGCATAATCTCCGCAATGTCCGAACCGATGCGCTCCTGAAGCTGCAAACGCTTTCCCACCATATCGCAGATACGGGCAATTTTGCTAAGCCCGATGACCTTTCCCTTGGGGATATATGCGACCGTCGCCTTCATATCGTACATCAGCGCCATATGATGCTCGCAGTAGCTGAAAAACTCAATGTCCCGCACAATGACCATATCATTTGATGACGAGGAAATATCCTCCTCAAAGGTCTTGTCGAACATCTCCGCAAGCTCCTTATTGGTGTAGTTCATACCGTCAAAGACCTCGCAGTACATTCGGGCAACACGGTCGGGAGTGTCCCGAAGCCCCTCTCTGTCGGGGTCGTCACCCAAGGCTATAAGCAGTCCCCGGATATGCTCCCTGACTGCATTCATATCTATTGCCATTGTTATACTCCTTTCTCATTAGGGTCCCAGATAAATTTGTGAAGCTGCAGCTGCAAATTAACGCCGCAAAGCTTCCTTTCTTTCATAAATTCCACCATATCCTTCGGGTCAATATTTCCGAATACGGGGCTTAAATAAACGTGACATTTTCCTATCAGACCGTACTCGTCAATGATTTCCGAAGCCCTTATCAAGTCCTCGTGCGAACCGCAGACGAATTTCACCGTGTCGCAGGATCTCAGCAAATAAAAATTTTCTGTCCGCATAAGCTGTTCCATTCCCGAGGACGGCAGCTTGTAATCCATGGTTATGAGCGGGCGGTTTTCCATAGCGTCCGCAGCGGAAATATCGGCACTTCCGTTGGTTTCAATCTCAACGCTCAGACCCGCTTTGCAAAGTGCTTCGAGAAGCTTTTCGACATTGGGGTGAATAAGTGGCTCGCCCCCCGTCAAGGTGACATTCTCAAAGCCCGACGCCCTTACCCGCCCGCAAATCTCTTCGGGGGACATTTCCGTAAACTCCGCATCGGGGACATTCGCCCACTTGGTATCGCAGTAGGAACAATTCAGGTTACACCCCTTCAAGCGGACAAAAACCGCAAGCTGTCCCGCCCGTGTTCCCTCACCGTTTATGCTTTCAAAAATCTCACAGACCTTTAACTTATCCATTGTTATCTACCTCGTAAACGGCGCAGTTTTCGGGAGTTTCGTACACCTTCACCCTTGTTACGGGAAATCCCGCTTCGGACAGCTTATCAAAGAAATATTTCGAGAAATTCTCCGCAGTGGGACGGAAATCCACCTCATTCAGCGCAAAATCCTCCGCCAAAAGCGCAGACAAGGTTTCGGGCTTTAACGAACCCTTTTCATAGATAAGGGAATGGTCAAGCCTGTCCGCCTCGGCTTTCAGAAATTTTTTGAAGCTGCCGAAATCCGTGACCATACCTCTTTCCTGCGGGTCGTCCCTGAGATTTTCCGCAGCAATATCCGCAGAAACTACCCACCTGTGACCGTGGATATTCCTGCATTTTCCGTTATATCCGAAAAGAAAATGCGCCGCATCAAAATGCGCTTCCGAAGTTATTTTGTACATAAATCTACCTCCAAAAATAAAAGCGCATACGAAGGGGCGACCCCTTTGTCATTTCGTTTATTCATCTGCGAAATGATCAAAGTTTGCCGCTCGGTACCGGTAAAACTTCTTTATCGGTACATCCCTAAAACGCACACGCTTTTTCCAACACAAAAACCACGCTATCTTCCGATAACGAATAGCCCTAGTTTTACAGGATGGTGCAAGCGAACTGTATATTTAATTGTAATGACGGTTTACTGCTGACCCTCTCCCTGTTCCACCGAGTAGACAGCGCCCGTTTCATCAAGCACAGCCTTTACCTCGTCATAGAGAGATTTCACCGCATGGTCGTCACTCAGAACGAACAGCACACCGTCGTCCATATCCGCAAGAATACGCTCCTTCAAAGCCGCAGCGTCCGCAACAGCTTCGTTTTTGTACATAATTCCGCCCTCGGAAACCACGATAGCAATAAGCCCGTCGTCCTCGGCAGCCGCTTCCGTTTCGCTTACGGTTTCCGAAACGCTCACAGGTGTTTCGGACATCTCGGGGAGAGTTTCGTTCCCGTCATTTCCCCCGACACTTGCCCCGCCCGAACCGAAGCCAAAGTTGAATCCGCTCAGCCAAAGCGCACAAATGCAGATGAGAAACAATATAACAAGCAGCAAAAGCATACCGCCCTTTTTGCTTTTCTTTTCCTTTTTATTCTTTTTTTCAGCCATAAAACGGCACCTCATTTCCGATCAGTATGTATTTTTCCCGCCGCTCCGTCCAATATCCGAAGCCGCCGTAAATATCCCGTCATATTCTTCGGACAGCTTTGAAACTGCCTCATTTATCATCTGAAAATCGCTGTTGTAAATCTCCCCCGAATCGTACAAAAACATAACAAACAGGGGCTTCTCGGGACTTCTTTCCGCAGCAAGTGTGCGAAACTCGGTGTTCAGCGCATTTTTCGCATACTTAACATTGTCCCAGTCAAAATCAATATCCTTGCGGTAACCGTCCCCGCTTACATTTTCCCTGATAACCGAGATTCTCCGTTTGTCGGCGGTCTTTTCAACTGTCACCGTGATAATGTCCGCACGGCTGTCCAGTTCGGCATATGCCTGTGCGGTACGCTCCGCATCGGCAAGCTTGTTTTGTGCGGCATCTAAGGCAGCATTTGCTTCATTCAGCGCATTTTCCGCAGCCTCGGTCTGCCTGCCGTTCTGCGCCATAAACAGAAACAGCAGTATCAGGATAACATCAAGCAGCGATGTAAGTTCAAGAGAGATCTCTTTTTTCATTAGACACCTATCTCCGATTCCGCCTGTTCAAGCTCCTTTTCCAGCTTCAAACGCTTCTCCATAACACGGGTGCTTCTGTCCAGAAACAGCGCCGCCGAACGGTCATTGTCCTCCATTATGGGCGAGATGAAACCGTCCGCCACCTTAAAGCCTATTCCGAAGACCAGCCCCCAGAAGGTAGATGTCAGCGCCGCCATAAAGCTTGTCCCGACAGTCTGCATATCCCCCGAAACGCCCAGCAGCGAAATTACCGTGCCGAGAATTCCCAGCATAGGAAATATGGAAGTCAGCGAGCAGAACAGCGAGTACCGTTTCAGTGACTTCTCCCTCATCGCCGCCAATTCCGTTTCGGAAATTGAACCTATCTCCTTCTCCGCCTTGTCGGAATTCATATATTCGGGGACGAACAGCTTTTTATGCAGCTTCCCGTACAGTTCCTTCGCCGACCTTCTCGCAAAGAAAAACGCAGCACCGTCAGCGGCGGCAGTCAGGAAAATAAGCGCATCATATCCGAAAAGATTATCCGCAAAAGCGGCAAATATCTCCGACGCCATCTTACTTTATCCTTACAAAACTGTTTGACGAATCGGAATAGCCGTAGCCGACTGCCGCCAGCTTGTTCTCTATATCGCTTCGGCAGGAAGCATCAAGCTGCATATCTGCGCAAAGCTCGTCAAAGCTCGGATATTTATCTCTCAGCTGCGTGTTGAGATAGCTCAGTAAAATGATAGGGTCATTCGGCAAAGCCATTTTAGTTCCTCCCGTCGGACTTTTTTCTTATTATAACACCGTTTTCAGAAAAAGTAAACAGTTTTCTGTAAACAGTTATGAACGCCGTTTACTCTGCTCCTCAGCGGCATTTTCAAACCGTCGGGAAACCGCTTCGTTTTCCTCGTCCTCTGCGCTGCGGAAATCGGTATCATCATCTCCCAAAAAGGAAAGAATGTCAAGTTCTTCCAAAGAAACAGGCTCGGTATCAACGGCAGCTTCAAGCTGTCTGCGATGCTCTCTCATCTCATTTTCGGTAAATCCGTCCTTTGACAATTCCCAGAGAAAATGCGCCGCCGTCCTCTCATGACCGTATTCCTTTATGCTAAGGGTCAGCATTTCATATCCCAGCACCTTGTCCCAGTCCACAAAGGAAAGCGAATATATCTGCTCGTCCCGACCGCAGTAAGCCGCCGTGTCCCAATCTGCTATCCCGCCGTTTGAAAACCGCCTGACCATCAGCACCATATTATCCGTATTTTCCTCGGGAGAACGGCTGAGAAGGTCGCCGTACATCTTCTTCATGCTTACATAAGCCCGTCCCGCCTCGTCGGGAGTGCGTTCACGGCAGTATTCAGCCATAACATATACCCAGATGTCGTCAAAGCCAACGCCCTCAAGCATTTCCTGTACATTCATAAAAATTGTCCTCTCTTTTCATCATAAAAAAAGCAGCTATGGCGTTATTATACCATAGCTGCGAAAGTTTTTCAACCCCTGTCTTTTTCCTTTAACTGTTCCAGAACCTGCAAAAGCTTTGCGGGAACGGGGACACCTATTTTCCCCGCATTTTCAATAAGCGAAATGCACTCGTTGCACAGGTAAAACACCACCGTCACCGTTTTCAGCGTGTGACCGCCGATAACATTGATGTCGATAATGTTAGCCAGAGCAACGATAAGCAGCATAAAAATCTTTTTAGCAATGCCCTTTGCACCCACCGCCGATGAAAGCCGCTTCTCGATGACCGCCGCAATTACCCCCGATATGTAATCAAGGACAATAAGCGAAACAAGAGCGATAAGCATACCGTCAATGTCACCGAAAAGAAAGCTGATAACAGTACAGAAAAACGCCATTATCTTCTTGAACATCTCCACCCGAATCACCTCAGTTTCCGTTGAATTTTTTACCCACGATCACCTTGGGATAGTCCAAAAAGCAGCGGTTCATATCCACATTCCCCGAAATACCGCCGATTTTTCCCGCCCACGAATACTGATGCATTCCGAACGGCGAATATCTCGGCTCGGAACCGATGCGGGCTATCCACATAGCATATCTGAGCTTGGTCTTATCAGACAGATTTGTCTTTGCGAAACTGTCAAACGTGTAAACGCCGACAAAATACCCCTCCGCTTCAAGCCTGCCGCAAAACGCCTTTGCAATGTCGTCGCAATTGCCTCTGTCAAGCTGACTTTTTTCTTCAATGTCATACCAGACAGGCATCTGAAACCGCTTTCCTTTGATAAGCTTCAGACAAAATTCGGCTTCCTTTTCAGCATCCCCGGGCGAAAGAGCATAGCTGTAATGATACGCCCCCACAGGTATTCCCAGCCTTGTACATTCGGCGTAATTCCGCTCGAAACGGCTGTCTGCCTGACGAGGGTGTTCTTTTCCGAAGCCACAGCGCAAAACAGCGAAATCAGCCTGTCCCGAAGCCTTGACCTTCTCCCAGTCGATCACCCCGTTATGCTGCGAAACGTCGATACCGTTCATATTGACCGCCTTTCAAATCTCATCACTTTACGCCAAACAGCTGAAAATTGAAATACGAAAGAGCTGTTCCCAATGTATTCGTTATTTCAAACATACCGTTGCGCAGCCACTGTATCTGATAAATATTTTCACCGTCACCGTGAAAAAGCGCAACGGGAAGTTCGGGTGAAAATGCAGTGCTGCCTTTGTTTTTGATTATGCAGATGAACATTCTGTAATCGGAAACGTTAAAATCGTCAATCGTAAATACATAGCTTGATGATGACGAATACGCCGAATCTTCGTGTTTAAGCAGCACCAATCCCTGACCCGAGCCACCCCCTTTCGCCCCCGCCTTAAAAGGGCAGTCCGCATAATTCTGCGCAGCAACAAGCGCATTGCCCGTTCCAAGCAGATATATTTCGCTGGTCCCGTCCATCTGAATACGTCCAGCTTCGCCCGCAGGGATAGTCATCACCCCGTCCGCACCCTCGGAAATATCTGCGGAAAGTCCCGCAAAAATATCCGAATCGGACATATTTTTGATCCACACCCAGCCATAAACGGCGGGAAGAGTGACCTTTTCGGCAGCCCCCGAAAGAACTGCCGTGCCTGTTGATTTTGTAAGTGTTGCCATAAAAATTACCTCCTATATACTCCATACAGTAGTGCTGTCAGACCCGCCTATGTACGGACCCCAGACATTCGTTTTAGATGTACCGTTAGAAAACGTCGTTACAACAGTTACAGACCCATCGGAATTGATATGCGATGCATTGCTCACGCCCTCATCGGGTACCTCAAGCACTCTTAAATGAGTCGATAACACACCATTTACAAAAGTGTCAACATAGTACATTTTGTAAGGCTGACCTGTTTCATACGCCCCCCCTATGCCGTACATCACCTGAGTTGTTTTCCCGTCGGCGGATACGGACATAAGGAACGGCTTGTCGTAACCGTCAATCGTAGGGCGCAGATCTCCGACAGTTATATCAGGCAGAACAGGCACGGGCGTTTCGTCGGGCAGCTGCGGCATGATCTGGTCGATCACCCAATCAATAAGGTCGTCAAGGTCCTTTTGGGAAAGCCCGTTAACATTCACAATTACGGGATCGAAGCCGTCCGCACCATCATCGGCAGCGTGGTATGTGCCGCTTTGAGTTATGGTCTTTTCGATGATCTTTACATTGTTATGTCCCACAACATACCCTATCACAAAATCCTCATCAACCAATATGCAGCACCTCCGTCCTTGTCCCGTCGGGATTTGTAAAGGCGGTTATACTTTTGCCGTCACGTTCCAGAGCATAGCTGCGGGTGACAGCATTTTCCCCGACAGTATAGCTAAAGGCTATGGCATTACCCGAAATATCTATCCTGTCGGGGTGAACGGCAGTCACCACCAGCCCCGACATTTTCAGATAATCCCCGGAAAGCTCCATTCCACGGACATCACCGCTGTTGAGCGGCACTATCTCACCTATCTTAACTCTGTTCATCTTCCCCCTCCAACGCATAGACAGACAGCGCACCGTCCCCGAAGGAAACCGCCGAATCGCTGCCCGAAACGGACGAACGTATCTCCCCGAAGGAGCAGACCTCCACCCCTCCAAGCTCGCTGTCCAGCTGGACCTTTCCCGCAAGCGCACGTTCCTGACGGGTGAAATATCTGCCCTCTGTTTCGCTGTCCCCCTCGGAGGAAAGGGCGGCAAATATCCCCCTGCCGGTAAATCTCACGGTCATTTCCGAAATGTGGAACGTCCTGCCGGGCATATCCGCAAAAACCGCCTTATCCGCAATATTCGGCAGGACCGACAGCCGACAGACCTTGCAGCTAAACGCCGAGCCGAAGCTTTTCCCCGACAGCTTGGAAAGCACATTTCCCGCCATTTCCGCATTTGCAAAGGGCACCGTAAGCTCCAGCATTTTGCCGTCCGCACCGCTTTCAAATATTCCGAAATCCTCGTAGGTCTGAAGCCGTTCAGACACCGCACCGCCCTTTCGCACAGTCACCGTCCGAAGCTCCTCGGGCAGCTTGCAGCCGCTTCTTTTCAGGCGGACTTTTCCGATATTTCCGCAGAAAAGCGAACGTATTTCCACCACGGAATGGTCGTTTATGCCGATAGTGACCGTCCCCTCGGAAACAGGCGGCTTCACCCATACCGCCCCCAAATGAGAGTAAGCGTTCACGCCCTGAGATGCGGCGCACCAGCCCAGCATATCTCTGATACTGCCTTTAAGCGGCGTATTTTCGGGAATTTCGTAATCATTTTCCACCGACGGGATATTCACGTCCAGCTGAGCGGCAATGCAGTCCAGCAGAGAATTTACGGTGTGCGGTCTTTCCTCGGGAACGACAAAGGTCACGTCCGAAAGTGCGATAATATCCCTCGCCCGAAGTTCAACACGGTTCCCCCGAATACGCCTTTCGCATATGTAAAAGGTGCCCACAGCAGCACCTGCCCCGCAGAAAAGCTCCACCTTAGCCCCTCTCGGATAGTCGTAATAGGGTATCTCGCAGCGAAGCTCCGCACATACCGCCCGACCTGCCGCAAAACCCTTATTTGAGCCGCCGCAGGTTTTTGTCAGCACGGGAAATGCGGTAATATCGCCGTTTGTGAACACCCAGCTATCGTCCACCCTGATGATTATGTTCTGCTTTTCGCCGCTACCCGAAGTCCCCGTCCGAGTCGGTTCTTTCAAGCAGCGCACGGACACGCCACCTTGCCCCGTCGCTGTCCGCACAGGAGAATTCCGTTGTAACGGCATTTACCGAGAATACCCCCTCAGCCGCCGTGGGAACGCTGTATGAAGCCGTCACGCTGCCCCCGGAAAGCTCGGCTTTAAGCGCCGCCGCCTGACCGTCATCAAGCATATCCACCGTGAAATCAAGCAGTATCTTCACCCCGAGAATATTCTCGTGCAGCACACCGTTCACGTCCCGATAGCTGCCCGAGCTGTCAACAACAGCCGAACGCTTCTCCGAAAGAGAAACTGTCCTTCCGTCCGCCTCAAAGCTTCCGACCTTTAGCCTTGCCATGAAATGACCTCCTTTCACTCGTCACCGTTTATCCTTGCCGCTTCCATAAGCTCAAGCAGTTCTTTTGCACGAATATCACTGCCGTCCGAAAGCCTTACACCATCATTTACCTCGGGGATAAGCAGCGAGTTTTCTTCGGAAATTACGCTGTTTTCAAACGAAAGATACATCTTCTCACCCCGCTGTCAGCCTTATGTCAACGGTGATCCTCTCGGGCTTTCCCGCCTTGTCCTCGAAGCGGTATGCGGAGATGACCGCCGTTTCATCGGAAAAGCTGTCATCGTCATAGGTCAGACGAAGCCGCACTCTGCGGAATGACCCGCTGCCGAAAAGCCGTGTCCCCGCAAAAATATAGTCCTGCGCCCTGTCCCCGACGATCCGCACACCCGTCAGCTTAACGGCAGGCTCGCAGGCGGTAACAAAGCTTTCTTTGCGTCCGTCCGAACCGAGAAAGCAAAAGCTTCGCACAGTTTCGGACAGCCGACCGTCCGCAGCGGAAAATCCCGCAGAAAGCTCCGCACGCTCCTCCTCGGAAACATAAACCTCTATCTTCTTGACATATCCCGAAAAAGTCACGGCAAATCACCCCTTTCTGCCGCTTCAATGTAAATATCCGCCCGATATATCTCCCGTCCGTCCTCGGAAAATCCCGTAAAAACAGGCTTGTCCGAACGCACAAAGAAAAACAGCAAGCCCTCGGAGGACGGCATCTTTTCAATCATTTCCGCCTCACCGCACAGCTGCAAATAGGTCTGACGGGCATCATCTGAGCAAATCCTCCGAAGTGCAAGCTTCATGGAAAACAGCCGTCCCCCGTCAAAAAACCGCTCGCTCTCGCTGTATTCGGACAGCGTTATGACGGAAGTATCCGCCATAGCCCGACCGCCGACGCAGCCGTTTATCAGCTCGGCAGCGGCAGTCAGAATATTTTCCGAAACGCTCATTTCCTGCCCAGCCTCACTTTCATATGATGAAGCCTGCCCTCGAAGCAAAACCGCTCGCAGGACAGTACCCGAAACGACCTTTCACCGAATGTCACCACCTGTTTCAGCGGAAGAAAATCCACCCCGGCAGGACGGCTCTTTTCAGCGTCAAAATACAGCACCCCGAAAGGAATATTTCCCTCCGAAAGGCTGCTTTCCTCCCCCGAGATCCCGACCTGTACGCAGACATTTTCCAGCCGTGCTTCCTCGTAAACGGGCTTGCCCCATTTGTCACGGCTGACCTCGGTCATCAGCAGGCAGCTGTCCTTAAGAAGCCTTGAAGGTATGCTTTTCATAGGGCAGCCACCCCCCGAAAGGTAAGCCCCGTCTGCTCAAGAATTGCATATGCCGCAGGACAAATAAGCTCCTCCGCCTGCCTTTTCTGCGAATAATAGCCCCTGTCAGAATAGGAAAAATCCCCCAGCTTATAGCTGCCTATGCTGTCCGAACTAAGCCCGTACAGCCCGCCCTTTTCCTCAATAAAGTCAGCCTGAACGCAGACCGCCAGCCGCACCTTTTCCGCACAGCCATCGGACATTTTTGCCATACTATCCGCAGACAGCCGCCCCAAGCAAACGCCCCCGCAGACCGCCGAAGCCTCCGCCAGACGAACATCGATCTTTTCCTCGGAGATTTTTTCGCCCTTGTAAACATTCAGATAAAAATCCCTGTCAGCGAACATTTCCATACCGTTCACCGTCCTTTCGTTATGCGACAGAGAGAACGGTATCGTCCGTTCTCTCCGCCGTTGTCATCAAACCTTAGCGGCAACAGCTGCAAAAGCGTCGTCCTTGACAACAAGATAGCCGATTCTCATAGTCGCCTTGATTGCGATCATATCCTGCTCAGCCAGAGAAACAGGCTTGCCGTCCTCGTCAAGAGTGCCCTGAAGAGTTGCTTCCTTGAGGATCTCAAACTGAATACCGCTGCGAATACCGATAACGGAATACTTCCATTCACCTGCCAGCGCAGAGAAAACAGTCTTGTCCCATGCACCGTTGCGGACGAATTCCACGGGAACGGAGTAAATTTCCTTGCCGTCCGTGCCCTCCAGATAAACGGGCGCACCGTCCGCATCACGCAGTCTGCGGAAGGAATTCTTCACGCCGATTCCCGCAGCAATGCCGTCGGGGTCATAGCCCGCATCTTCTATCTTCGCCAGCATATCCGCAATGTCCGCATCTGCACGGTCGGTAGCGGTGATGATAGACGCAGACTTTGTAACAGAGCTTTTCAGATCAGACGCAAAGGGCGAATTCTTTCCGAAAATAGCTGCCGCATCAATAGCCGTGTAAAACGCCTCGGCAATGCTTTCGGACAGCTCACCGAACACGTCAACAGCTGCGTCCTCCAGCTTTTCCTTTGTGACGGGAACGATAACAGCCAGCTTCTTTGCGGTCAGCTCGGGGTGTATCCATGTAGCACCGCTCGCCTGAATTCTTTCGCCCTCGCCGACCCAGTATGCGCCCGCCTCGGAAGTCAGCACGGGAATTTTCTTCTTGTCCGACTTCATAGTTTCGATACGGGAAAGGCGCATAACGCTTGAACCTCTTGTCACCTTTCTGATAATGTCCGAAGAAATTTCTTCGGGAATAAAGCCGCTGAGTTCATCCTTTAAATATGCCATATTTTTTTACCTCCTGATTATCTTCTTCTCTTTACCTGTTCCGAACGGATAATGTCCCCGATGTCACCGCTGCCTGTCTGCGGACATTTTGCGCCGGACTTGAACACACCTCTGCCGTCATTTGTGAACAGCGGGTATTTCTCCGCCGCAGCCTTTACCGCCGCTTCAAAATCCATCTCGCCGCCCTCGGAAATGCGCTCCGCAATAGCCGTCAGATCGTCCGCATATTCGGGACGAATTCCGTTTTCCAGACAGATAACGCGCTTTCTGAGCCGCTCTGTTTCGGGGCTTTCGGCGGGAATTTCTTCCGTTTCCTCGGGCTGTATCTCAACGATCTCGTCCATACTATCACCTCCCTTCGGCAACGGCGGAAAGCTCCAGCTCAGCCGCCGTTTTATCGCACTTGTTTATCTCCATGACCGCCCTCTCACGGGAACGCAGCCCCGCTTCCACCAGACGGATATTTTCGGAAATAACAGTACCGTCGTCGATAATAACGCCGTCCTTCCAGCCGATAGTTACGCTGTGCGGCTTCGGTGTCAGACGTCCCGTACAGATGCCCACGGAGATTATCGCCTCCGCAAGCCCCTTGAAAAATACGTCAGCCATTTTGCGGTTGACGTGTACGGTACGTGCGGTCTTGCTGTCCTGAGAAATGACCTCCGTCGCCGTCTTGATGGTCTTTAACCCCCGCACGCTGTCAAATGCCAAGGCTTCGGAGCTTATCCCCAGCTGAAAGCAGAGAATGTTCAGCAGCGCCTTTATAGCGGAAACATGCTCGTCGATACGCAGCACACAGGTGTTGTCCGTCACCTGTAAATCGTTTCTGTCATCGGCTTTAAGGGCAACAAAGGCTTCGTCGTCCGCATCGAAATATCTCACCGCCGCACCCGTTTCGGGGTCTGTGACCGTCCTTATGCAGGAATAAGGAACGATTATCCGCTTTTTGCCGAGAATGAATTCCCTCGCCATACTGTCAAAGGCAATATCCAGCGCACGGAGCGTATCAAGCGCAAGGTCCATCACCCCGCAGCCCACGGGCGAACCGTCATATCCCCCCGAAACCGCAGGACGAAAACAGGAAAACAGCTTCCCCGTCACCCCTCGATACTCCAAAGTGCCGCCCGCTTCGGGAATTTCGCTGCCAAGGGAAGCCCCAAAGCGTTCCTTTTGAAACAGCCTGCTCTCCGTGACGGGACAGCCGTTTTCGCCGTTTGAGAACCGTTCAAGGAGAGTGTAAAGCCTGCCGTTTTCGGAATATCCCGTTCGGAAAACAGCCTCGGTTATCTCACGGCTGTTCCATGAAACGGGCAGAAAATTCTCCGCAGAAATTACGGACAATTCGGGGAAACCGTCCGCCGCCCTGACCGTCACCGCACCGCCCCCCGACATGAACGCCTTAGAGAAAAAGTCGGGCAGCATAGCATGAAAGCCGTTCTCCTCCAGCACTTCGTTTATGTACGCCGTGTACTCGGGAACGTCCGTGAAAAGCTCCGCACCCTCGCAGATGACCAGCGCAGCCAGCTCGTCCGCAGCCGCCTTTGCCGTGTTCATGGAAAACATACGCCGCTCGCCCCGTGAATGGAGCCCGCTGCGCTTCACCCTGAGCCAGGGCGCATTTCCCCTGTAAATTTTCATCGCACGGTCTATCCTGCCGTACTCGCCGTCCAGCTCGGGTGCAGACCCGAACGCCGTCCTAACGTCACTTACAATACTCATTTCTTCACCTTGCCTTCCTCATCATCGGCACACCACAGGGCATCTATAAGCTCACGGAGCCTGCCCTCATCGTCCTGATTTTCCATATCTCCCAGTTCCTTAAGGACCGCACTCAGCTGACGCAGCCGTGCCACGTCGATGCACCCGTCCAGCCGCTGAGTGGACAATTCCTCCGTGTCCACAACAGTTTCCTCCCTGTCATCGGTCTTGCCCGAAACGCTCTTTACCTTCGTCTTTTTCGACACCTGATAAACGTCCAGACTCTCGGCTGCCTTTCTCGCCTTTTCAAGAAGGACGTCAATTATCTCCCTCTGCTCCTTCTTCTTTCTCAAATGAGGCATCCTCCTTTCCGAACCATATGGTAAACAGCGTGAGCAACGCCAGCCGACGGTGGTAATAGTAGGAATTCACGCTGCTCCAGCCATATTTCTCGCAGACCTCCCCCGCTGTCAGACCGTCATAATACGCCAGCCGCACCAGACGGGCATAGTAGCTGTCCAGCCCGTCCACCGCACTGTCGATAAGCCCGATGTATGTGCGGACAGTTTTCGCAGCAGCGCATATTTTGCCGTAAAGCTCCCCCAGAGCAGCGTCCTTGTCGGGCAGCGAATACAGCTTTTCCGCCGCCGCTTCAAGATTTTTCAGGGATTTTCCCAGGGGTATCCGCTCTTTCAGCAGAGCCGCCGTCCTTTGGATCTTCTCGTCCATCAGATCACCTCCTTCCAAGAACAACAGTTCTCAATGTTCGTTCACAAAATGTTAAATAAAATTAATTTTCGCAAATTCTATTGACATTTCGGAACATTTGTGCTACAATAGATCACAAGGAATTATCGCTTACCAATTGAGATCACCGAACCCGATCCGGCTGAATCAAGTACCTCCATCATAGCGCCGCAAACCTCGTCGGAACGCACTTCGCCAACCATCAGCTTGTGCAGATAGGACGAGTCAAGGTAGCGGTTGGGGAGCAGCTTTTTCGTTTCGGAGATGAGCCACAGCTGTGTCTTGTTAAGCTCAACAAGACGGTGCTTTACACATACTCCGAATTCGCAAAGGGCTTTTTTCTCGATCTTCATAACAATTTTCCTCCTGTATTTTCTACGGAATTCCGAACTTGACAAATTCGGAAAAATGTAATATAATAGTGATAATATCCAACGCTTACGACTCTTTGACCGTTTGCATCGGTTGTATATGTTTCGGAATTCCGAAACTGTAAGCCTATTATATTTCAGAATTCCGAAATTGTCAAGAGCTTTCCGAAAGATTTTTTCGGAATTCCGAAAGTTTGTTAATACCGCACAAAGGAGAACGACTGTTTATGTCTGAATTGTACGAAAGAATTGAGAAGCTCTGCAAGGATAACGGAACCAACGTTACCCAAATGTGCAAGGAGCTGAAAATTTCCAGAAGCTCCCTGACCGAACTGAAAAACGGCAGGTCAAAGAGCCTTTCACTGTCTGCGCTGGCATCGATCGCAGGATTTTTCGGGGTACCCGTTGACAGCCTCACCGCCTCTGAGGCATTGCCCGAAAATGTGCAGTTTGCCCTGAAACGGCAGATAAACGACGCCGCTTCCGACCTGACCGAGGAGGAGCTGAATGACGTTCTTAGTTATATAAAATTCAAGCAGTCACAAAGGAGCTGATATTTATTGGAACTTTCCGAGCTGTATGATTTTGCAGATTCACACAAAATAGATATTGATATGTTCCCCATGAAAAGCGTAAAAGCGGTTTCCATTCCCCTCAGCGACCGATGCGCAATTGCCGTTGACGACAGGAAAATGCGTGACGAAGCAGAGCTGAAAACCACCCTCGCCCACGAAATAGGCCACTGCGAAACAGGAACCTTTTACACCGCCCCCACCTATCTGGAGCTGCGTTCGAGATACGAGTACCGCGCGGACAAATGGGCAGTCAAAAAGCTTATCCCGCAGACCGAGCTGGAAAGCGCATTGAGATGCGGCGAAAGCGAGATATGGCAGCTGGCGGAGCACTTCGGCGTCGAGGAGGAGCTTGTGGAAAAGGCACTTTACATATACTTCGACATCACCCCGACAAGAGCCTGCACATTATGAGAAATACAGAAAAATACCGCCGCAACAGGCGTGTGGAAACGGACAACAAAGCCGCATTTTCCGTCCCCATAAACGGTCAGGGACGTGAGCCTTACTCCCTGACAGTTTTGGGCGATTTTTCGGGCGGATACAACACCTGCGGCTCCATTGCAGCGTTTAATTTTATGCAGCTGCTGGGACAGAAACCGTCCTTTTCACGGATATTGCATCTGACGGAAAAATACGCACTTATCTCCCTCCCCTTTATGAAAAAAGGAAAGCTGGGCGCACACGCCTTCGGTATCGCACGGGTGCTGAAAATTATGGGGATAAAATGCGCCGTCACAGCAAGCGCAAAAAAAGCCGACAAAGCCCTGTCGGACGGTCGGCCCGTTATCCTGCTGTATCAGGACAAAAAGCAGCTTTATATGCACTTTGTCGTCATCAGAATTTCGGGGGACAAAGCCGAAATTTTCAACCGATACAATAACTCGGTATCAACCGTTTTCATCGACAAAACCGATATAAAAGCCATTACCGAAAGCTTCGGCGGCAGAATTATCCTTCTAATTATCCCAAACCGAAAGGAACGTTTAACTTGAAAATTTTAGGAATAGAAAGCTCCTGCGACGAAACCGCCGCAGCCATCTCGGAGGACGGAAGAACTATCCTCTCAAGCATCGTATCAACGCAGATCGAGGAGCATAAAAAATACGGCGGCGTTGTCCCCGAAATAGCTTCAAGACGGCATTGCGAGAACATTTTGGACGTGGTGAAACGGGCATTGTCCGAAGCAAACTGCACCATGAACGACATCGACGCCATCGCCGTAACATACGCCCCGGGACTTATCGGCGCACTGCTGGTAGGCGTCAGCTTTGCCAAAGGCTTGGCTATGAGTACGGGCAAGCCGCTTATACCCGTTCACCATATTGCGGGACATATCGCCGCAAACTATATCGCCCACCCCGACCTTGAACCGCCCTATCTCTGCCTTGTGGCAAGCGGCGGACATTCCCACATCGTCGAGGTGGAAAGCTACACAAAATTCCGTGTTATCGGCAGAACAAGGGACGATGCCGCAGGTGAAGCCTTCGACAAGACCGCCCGTGTCCTGGGACTCAGCTACCCCGGCGGCGTTCAGATAGACAGGCTGTCCAAGGAGGGTGATCCCCTTGCCTACAAGCTTCCCCACCCCAAGGCGGCAGGCTCCGAGTTCGATTTTTCCTTCTCGGGACTGAAAACGGCGGTGATAAATACCGTCCACAACGCCGAACAGAAGGGCGAGGAGATAAACAAGGCGGACATGGCAGCCTCCTTCCAGAAAACCGTTGCGGACATTCTTGCGGACACCACCATAAAAGCCGCAAGATCTCTCGGATATAAGACCATTGCGGCGGCAGGCGGCGTTTCGGCAAATTCCGAGATACGCAGCCGCCTTGAAGAGGGCTGCAAAAAAATCGGCGCAAAGCTGTATCTTCCGCCCCTTTCCCTCTGCGGCGACAACGGGGCAATGATAGCATGTCAGGGATATTACGACTATCTTTCGGGAAAACGTGCGGACGAGTCCCTGAATGCTATTGCTACTCTTAGCTTGGACAGCATTTGATTATAGTGTTAAGTGTTGAGAGTTGAAAGTTGAATTATATGTTCAGACCATTATTTCCGTCTGCCAAATTTATACATAGAAACGGGAGTTCCC
>JAGAJN010000012.1 GCA_017828975.1 Oscillospiraceae bacterium
AAATGGAACAAATATCCATTTCGCTACGCTCCATGGATATTTGTTCCATTTCGGAGAGCTGATTCCAAAGCAATTTTGGATTTTGGGTAGAAAATGTGTCAAGGGATATTGACAATATCATATTGTGTTTCATTTTACTTTGATTTCGCATATCCGTGATAGAGAATTTTACAACAGAATAATATAATATTTTTTGCAGAAAGAAATTATAATACATACGTACCATTCTGCGGTACAAATATGAAAGGAAAGATCTATGATGAATTTCAAAAAAACTGCAGCAATGCTCGCTGCGATCGCAGTTGCGGCAACAGCAACAGTAAGCACAGTTTGTGCGGCAGGAACCAAAACTGCTTCTTCCGCAAAGACAACAGCTCAGACTTCGCAGTATAACGGCAAGACACCCAAGTACATCTTTATGTTCATCGGCGACGGCATGAGCTATCCTCAGATACAGGCAACAGCGGATTATTATTCAGCACTTAACGACACGAACAACAACGGCATTCTTGACAATACCAAGGTGCTGAACTTTATGAAATTCCCCGTTGCAGGCTCTGCGTCAACATACGATTCCACGTCCTTCTGTCCCGATTCCGCTTCGACTGCAACTTCACTTTCCACAGGTCACAAGACATACAGCGGAACCATCAATATGGACGAAACATTCACAACAAAGTATGAGACCATCTCCGAAAAGCTTAAGGAGCAGTACGGCTACAAGGTCGGCGTTGTTACAACGGTTAATCTGAACCACGCAACACCTGCCGCATATTATGCTCATCAGGCAAGCAGAAAGAATTATTATGAGATCGGTCTTGAAATGGTGGAGAGCGATTTCGACTATTTTGCAGGCGGCGCACTTCTCAAGCCCACAGGTGCAGATGGTGACCAAAAGGACATTTATAAGGTTGCCGAGGAAGCAGGCTACAAGGTAGTAAAAACTCAGGCAGAAGCAGAGAAGCTCACTGCTGAGGACGGCAAGTCTATCGTAATTGCAGAAACTCTTGCAGACAGTGATTCAATGTCCTACCACAAGGACCGCAAGGCAGACGAATGGACACTTGCAGATTATGTTGACAAGGGCATTGAGGTGCTTGATAATGACACAGGCTTCTTTATGATGGTCGAGGGCGGAAAGATCGACTGGGCTTGCCACGCAAATGATGCAGGCTCCACAATTTCCGATACAGCGGCTCTCAGCTTTGCAGTTGCAGAAGCAGTTGAGTTCTACAACGAACACCCCGATGAAACACTTATCCTTGTAACCGGAGACCACGAAACAGGCGGTCTGACTATCGGCTATGCGGGAACAAATTACGACACATACCTTGCAAATCTCAAAAATCAGAAAATTTCCTACGCTAAATTCGACAGCGATTATGTTGCAAAGTACAAGGAAAATGGCACTTCCTTTGAAAATGTGCTGAATGACGTTCAGCGTCTTTTCGGACTTGTTGCTCCCGAAAAGGCAACCGATAAGACTGACGCAAATCTTATCCTTACCGACTGGGAAATGGAAAAGCTCAGAGCCGCATACGACAAGACAATGAACGGCGGCGATGAGGAGCTTACCGATGAGGAATATATCCTTTACGGTACTTATGAGCCTCTTTCCGTAACCATCACACATATCCTCAACAACAAGTCGGGTATCAACTTCAGCTCTTATTCTCACACAGGACTTCCCGTTGCAGTATTCGCAAAGGGTGCAGGTCAGGAGCTTTTCAGCGGCTATTATGACAACACCGATATTTACAATAAGCTTGCACTTCTTACAAATGTAGAGTGAGATTTCAGAAAAAATCCTTCTTTATATTCTTCCTTAAGGCGTCTTCATGTAAGTGTATGGGGACGCTAATACTATTTGAAAGGGATATATTCAAATGTCTGAAAAAATAAAATACAATGCACCTGTTTTAGCGGCAATACTGCTTATAATAATACTTTTGCTGATACCCACAGGCTTCGAGGGAGCGGCGACCTACACGGGCAGCGACCGCTGTGCAGCAAAGGTAATTTCCTGCGATAACAGCTCAATAATCGACACGGGACTTGTTAGGCAGGGGGAGCAGGTTTGCAGAGTTGAGCTGCTCGGCGGGCTGTTCAAGGGACAGGAAACGGAAGCCGTTAATATGCTGAACGGTTCACTTGAACAGGATAAAATTTTTGCTGAGGGGGACAAGGCATATGTCCTTGTAAGCTATCGTGACGGCGAGATACTGTCGGTGACAATGGTTGACCATTACCGCCTTACCGGCGAGCTTATTTTAGCGGCTGTGTTTGTCATATTTCTTGCAGCATTTGCGGGACAGACAGGTGTGCGGGCGGTGCTTTCGTTTATCGTGACGGTGCTTTCTATCTGGAAGGTGCTTGTGCCGTTTTATCTCAAGGGCTTTGACCCCATAATTACGGGCGGAATTATCGTTTTGCTGCTTTCGGTGATGATAATTTCCCTTGTTTACGGCTTTGACAGGCGGACTGCGGCGGCTTCGCTGGGAGTCGGAGCGGGTATTGTCACCACTGCCGTTACGGGAATTATTTTTACGAATATTTTCAAGATACACGGTGCGGTTATGGCGTTCTCCGAAAGCCTTTTGTATAACGGCTACAATGACTTGAATCTTACAAGAATATTTATGGCGAGCATTTTCATCGGTTCATCGGGAGCGGTAATGGACCTGGCGGTGGATATTACATCGGCGGTGCATGAGGTCATTCAGAAAAAACCTGGCATCAGCCGAATTGAAGCAATTAAATCGGGGCTTAACGTGGGCAGGGCGGCTATGGGTACTATCACCACGACGCTTCTGCTTGCATATTCGGGAAGCTGCTGTGCGCTGCTTATGGTGTTTATGGCGCAGGGTACGCCTCTCGGAAATATCCTCAATTACAAATATGTTGCTGCGGAGATAGTGCATACCGTTGTGGGTAGCTTCGGACTTGTGAGCGTTGCACCGCTTACGGCGTTGGCGTGTGGTGTCCTGCTTACGGAAAAAGGCGGCAAATAAAGTGTTTCACACAGATTTTTCAAATCTCGGATAGTTGATTTTACATTGCGGAGATATAATTTGTTAAATGTAATTTATATAGGGACGGTTTTGGTATGAAAAAGGTGATTTGCATTATTCTGTCCGCCGTATTGTCCGCAGGGATATTTTCTTCCTGTTCATCTGCTTCGGAAAACAGCTTCGGCGGCGGAGCTTTTGAAAAGGAAACTATAAGAATTTTGTCGGGCTCGGAAAACAAGGAGCTTTCGGATATACTTGCGGAATGTTCAAAGAAAACAGGCATCGGCATTGAAATGACCTACAAAGGCTCTGTGGACATTATGAACGAGTTGAAAAACGGTGCGGAGGATTATGACGCTGTGTGGCCCGCTTCAAGCATATGGCTTTCTCTGGGCGATGACAAGCATATCATCAAGCACGATAAATCAATTTCATCATCTCCCGTGGTTTTCGGAATTAAAAAGTCCGTTGCGGAAAATCTCGGTTTTACAAGCGGAAAAGTTTCGGTAAATGATATTCTCGCTGCAATAAATTCGGGAAATTTAAGCTTCTGTATGACCAGCGCAACGCAGTCAAATTCGGGTGCAAGCGCATATATCGGATTTCTGTATGCACTTACGGGAAAAACATCAGCACTGAACTCAGCCGACCTTGATTCGCCTTTGCTGAGAGAAAATATATCCTCACTTTTTTCGGGAATAGAACGAAGCTCGGGCAGCTCCGATTGGCTGAAGGATATGTTCCTTGCGGGAAATTACGACGCCATGGTGAATTACGAATCCCTTATGATCGCCGCAAATAAGGAGCTTATTTCACAGGGCAGAGAGCCGCTTTACGCAGTTTATCCCTATGACGGGCTGACCGTTGCGGACTCGCCCCTTGCATATGCCGACCACGGAAACAAGGACAAGGAAACAGCTTTTCTTGCGGTGCAGGAATATCTTCTTTCCGACAATGCGCAGGAAAAAATTCGCAGGACGGGCAGACGGACGGGCTTTACCGAGGACTATTCGCAGTACGGCGATATTTTCAATGCGGATTGGGGAATTGATACCGAAAAAATCCTGTCCCCCATAACGATGCCCTCCGAGGAAACTCTGATGAAAGCGCTGAATTTGTATCAGACGGCATTCCGCAAACCGTCCCTGAACATATACTGCCTTGATTTTTCGGGGAGCATGTCAGGTGAAGGAAACAGGCAGCTGGTGGAGGCTATGGAACAGATACTTATCCCCGAAAATGCAGAGAAAAACCTTTTGCAGGCGTCGGAAAACGAGGTAAATATCGTGGTCACATTTGACGGAAGTGTGCGGAATATCTATACGGTCGAAGGCAGCGAAAATTTGCCGCTGCTTTACGGGGACATTGCCGCCGAGGAGCCCGGGGGCGGTACGGATATGTATGCCGCTGCTCTCGAAGGTGTTGAATATGCGGTAACGGGTTACGATTTGAACAATTACTGTCCGGCAGTGATAATTATGTCGGACGGCGCTTCCAAAACCGGCAGCCGTGAGGATTTTATCGGCGGATATAAAGCGTGCGGATACGATATTCCCGTGTTCTCCATAATGTTCGGGGATGCAGATGACAGCCAGCTTAACGAGCTAGCGAAGCTTACAAATGCAAGAGTTTTCGATGGAAGAAGCGACCTTATAGCTGCTTTCCGCAGCGTGAAAGGATATAATTAATGTGAAAAACGATTTTCGTCAGAATATTGCCGCAATTATTTCCGCAGCGGCGGCAGGAGGAGTTTTTGTGCTGCTTCTTTTTCTGCTTGAATGGTCTGTTTTTATCGATATTCCCATTGCAGTGGGAACATATGCGGGGCTGTATCTTATAACAAAACCTAAACGGCGGATAGGAAGCATTGACATTGATTTTATCGAAAACGGCGAGGAGCTTGAACAGAAGCTGCTTGAAGCAAAAGAGGATCATGATAACATAAAAAGATCTATCGTAAAAATAGTCGATACTCAGGTAAAGGACGAGGCTGAAGGGCTTGCGGAAACGTCGGCGGCGATAATAGAATATCTCGAAAACAACCCCTCAAAAATACGTCAGGCAAGGCAGTTTATCGACTATTATCAGGACACTGCTTCAAAGCTTTTGTCAAAATACATCGGATTGCAGGACGCAAATATCGAAACTTCGGAGATAATTCAGTTGAAAAAGGATACAAAAAGTGCACTTGCCACCTTAAACAAGGCGTTCAGCGGACAGTTTGAAAAGCTGATGCGGGGCGAAATTACCGATATGCAGGCGGAAATTGAGCTTCTGGAGCAAACGGTGAAAATGGAGATGGACAGATGAAAGCTAAAATAATAGGTGCGGTCATTTTAATAGTGGTCATAGTTTGTGCGGCAGGCTATTATTTCTACGGAAAATCCACCGATGTCACCGTAATAAACGGCTATCTCGGCGGCGAAAAAATAGGCATTATTGAGGACAAACAGATAGCGGATATCCTTTCAAAAAAATATCATATTGCCTTTGACTATTCCCGTGCGGGTTCGCTGGATATGGTAACGGCAGACCAAACAGGAAGAAACTATCTGTTTCCGTCCAGCAGAACTGCTCTGGAATATTACAAGGAGCAGCACGGAGATCCTGTTTCCGAAGAAATAATCTTCAACACCCCCATTGTACTCTATTCCCACAAAGCCGTTGCCGAAGCATTTATGACCGACGGCACGGTCACTTTGTCGGAGGGCGTTTATTATGCGGATATGATAAAGCTGACGGATAAGATAACAAGCGGAGTTACATGGGCGGAGGCAGGTCTGCCCGAGCTTTACGGAAATGTTTCCGTAGATACCACCGACCCTGTCCGCTCAAATTCGGGAAATATGTTTGCGGCGCTTCTGGCAAATGTGCTGTGCGGCGGAAAAACTGCTGACGAAGCAAGCGTAAAGGAAATAATGCCGCAGCTTAAAGCAATTTTTTCCGAGCTGGGATATATGGAAACCTCGTCCTCCGACCTGTTTAATCAGTTTATCCGAACGGGCATCGGCGCAAAGCCTATTATTGCGGGATATGAAAATCAGCTTCTTGAATATGCGGCGGAAAATCCCGAGCAATATGCAAAGCTTAAAGATGATATTATAATTATTTATCCGACGCCTACCATATGGTCAACACATATTTACATAGCCCTTGACGAAACGGGAAAGCAGGGTGCGGCGGCTCTTTGCGATGAAAAAATTCAGCAGCTTGCATGGGAAAAGCACGGCTTCCGAACAAGCGGCTGCGACATTTCCTCCGAGGGCGGGGAGGGCAAGGTAAACGGCATCGCACCGCAGCTCAATGCGGTAATAAATATGCCCGATTACAAGGTAATGAAGGTAATAATGGAAGAACTGGAGGACTGATTATGTCGGAAATAAGCCTGGCAACGCTGTCAAAATCAAAAAGCATAGCTGTGGAGGAGGACACTTCTCTTGCGGTTAAAAACGAAAATACTCAGCTTGATCTTTCGCCCGAGGACAGAGCAAAAATCGCCGAAATAAAGGAAACCATCGACTTTACCGATTCGGGAACAACGGTGCAGTTCGGTATAGGCGCACAGCGCAGACTGACGGAATTTACCGATTCTATTTTAGACAATGTCCGCTCAAAGGACGGCGGACAGGTGGGCGATCTGCTGTCAAGCCTTGTGGTGGAAATAAACAGTCTTGACCCCTCATCGCTTACAAACGACGGCGGGATATTGTCAAAGATCCCGGGTGTGAAAAATGCGGTAAAAAGCCTTAAAAAGCTTGCGGAACGTTACAGCAAAGCCGAAGTTCAGATAGACAAAATAGAAGCCGCTCTTGAAAAAGCAAGAATGGATATGCTCAAAGACATCAGCGTTCTTGATATTATGTACAAGCAGAATCTTGACTGCTTCCGTGAACTGGGATTGTACATTCAGGCAGGAAAAGAGCGTGTTGAGGAGATAAGAACGGAAACTATCCCCAAGCTGAGAGCAGAAGCACAGGCAAGCGGAAATCCCATGGACGCACAGCTTGTACGGGATTTTGAGGACGAGATCGACAGGTTTGAAAAGAAGATATACGACCTTGAACTGAGCCGCACCATTGCTGTTCAGACCGCACCTCAGATAAAGATGATACAGAATAACGACCGTGTTCTGGTGGACAAGATCCAGACGGCTGTGCTCAACACCATTCCCATATGGAAGAGTCAGTTCGTTATTGCAATGGGGCTTAACAATCAGCAGAGAGTGCTGAAAATGCAGCGTGAGATAACGGACACCACCAACAAAATGCTGCTGAAAAATTCCGAGCTTCTGAAAACAAATACAGTGGAAACCGCAAGGGAATCCAACCGCGGAATTGTTGATATTGAAACCCTGCAAAAGGTAAATCAGAACCTTATCAGCACCATTGAGGAAACTATTCAGATACAAAAAGACGGCAGCCGACAGCGTGCGGAAGCCGAAAAGGCTCTCGGCAAAATCGAGGACGACCTGAAAAACAAGCTTGTGGAAATAATGAATAATAAATAATTGTTCCCGCAGCAATAAAAAAGCCGCTCATTAGGGAAGTACCGAGCGACGAACTTTGCTCATTTCGTTGTTTACAGAACGATTTGACAAAGGAGTCGCCCCTAACGAACGGCTTTTTCTATGTATTCATGACCGAATCATGAAGGTTTGCCGAAAGATGCAAAATCTGCTCCAAGCCACATCTTTAACAAAATGTCGGTTAGAAATTTTCCGTCGGGAATTTACTTTCCCGAAAAAGTGTGATATAATCTTATGGGAATGGACATTGTTCGGTGTTTTAACAAAAAATATTAATTCGGAGGTAAACCAAAATGACAGATAAGGAAATGAAAATCGAACGTTACAGAGAGGAAAACAAGACCGCACAAAAGGGTCAGATAGTTTTCACGGGCTCGTCCCTTATGGAAATGTTCCCCATAAACAAGCTGCTTAAAGAGCACGGTGATGACACTGTAATTTACAACAGGGGAATAGGCGGTTTTATATCCGATGAACTGCTTGCTGTTATAGATGTTTGCGCAACCGATCTGATGCCGTCAAAGGTGTTTATCAATATCGGCACCAACGACCTCAGCTGGTCGAGTATCCCCATAAGTCAGCTTATGGACAATTACGATAAGATAATTACGGCGATAGAAAAGGCTGTTCCCGATGTGAAAATATATCTTATGGCGTATTATCCCGTGAATTTCGAAGCTGCCTCCGAGGAGATGAAGGAGTGCCTGAAAATACGCACCAATGAGAAGATAAACGCTGCCAATGCCGAGGTAAAAAAGCTCGCCGAAAAGCACGGTCAGCGTTACATTGACATCAACCGCAATCTCAAGGACGACCGGGGCAGGCTCAAGGCGGAATACACCATCGAGGGTATGCACATAAACGAGGACGGCTACCGTGCGGTATATGACGATATTATGGCGTTTGTGAAGGAGAGGTAGTATGATAAAGAAGCTATTGTCCATTCTTTGCGTTACCGCATTTGCGCTGAATTTGACAGCTTGCAATAAAACCGAAGGCGTTCAGCAAACTGTTTTGGAAGCTTCGGCGGAAACATCTGCAATTTCCGAAGAAACAGAATTAACCAAAGCTGATACTGCTTCAACAACATCGGCGGAAACAACTTGCGCTGTAACAGAAGCTGCTGCCGAAGAAACAACAGCTGTTACCGTTGAAGAATCTGTTACCGTTCAGACGACCTCCGAATTGACCGAAACTACTGAAGCAGCAGCTCCCGAGCCGACAGAAACAACAACCGCAGAAACGACTGCAAAAACTACCGTTACAACCGCAGAAACGACTGCAAAAACCACTGTAACAGCCGAAGAAACAACTGCAAAAACTGCCGTTACAGCAAAAGAAACACAAGCCGTAAATACAGGCTATACGCAGAAGCTTTCAAATCCCAACGCTTCAAAGGAAGCCCGTGCGCTTTTTGATTACATATGCAAGACCTATAAAAACGGAATTATTTCGGGTCAGCAGGAATCCACCTGGATGGGCAGTGACCAATACGAGTTTGACTATATTTATAAAAATACGGGCAAATATCCTGCGATACGAGGGCTTGACTATATGAACGATGATTTTAACGGCGTAAACAAGCGTGCTGTCGAATGGCACGGCAGGGGAGGTATCGTTACTATCTGCTGGCACTGCGGCTCCGATTTCAGCGGAAGCTGGGCAGAATCAATGAAAACCGAAATTACCGACTGGGACAAGGCTCTCACAAAAGGCACTCCCGAATATGAAACACTTATCAAGGGTATGGATAAGGCTGCGGCTGCCTTGAAAGAACTGAAGGACAAGAATATTCCCGTGCTTTGGAGACCGTTCCATGAATTTGACGGTAAGTGGTTCTGGTGGGGCAAGGGCGGCGCAGAGAATTTCAAAAAGCTTTGGATAATGATGTACGACCGTTATACAAACTACTGGGGACTTGACAATCTCATCTGGGTGCTTGGCTATTCGGGCAACGGAAAGGGCTATGAAAGCTGGTATCCCGGCAGCGAATATGTTGACATTGCAGGTGCGGATTCCTATAACGACGGCGCAAACGGAAATCTCTACAAAAACGTGGGCAAGGTCGTCGGCGGTGAAATGCCGATCTGCTTCCACGAATGCGGTCGCATACCCACCGTTGACCAGCTTGAAAAAGCAAACGCCGATTGGGTATGGTTTATGACTTGGCATACCGAATATATTACAGACCATAATAATATCGATGATCTTAAAAAAATATATAACGACGAATATGTTATCACCCTTGACGAGCTGCCCGATTTGTATTAACACGCCAATGCCGTGCTTACGGAGTTTGTGAAGGAGAATTGAACCGTATCTCCGTAGGGGAAAGACCGTAGTATTCACGAATTTTTCGGCTCATATCGTTTGCGCAGCAGAAGCCCGCAGCGTCGGCAATGTCCCCGATTTTCATGGACGTATAGCGGATAAGCTCGCAGGCTCTTGTGCAGCGGATATGGGTAAGATATTCACGGGGGGACATTCCCGTTTCCGCCTTAAATGCGTGGGCAAGATACCCCTCGCTGATGAAATTTTCGGCGGCAATATTCGCAATTTTTATGCTGTCTGAATAGTTTTGCTCGATGTATTCACGGACCCTTTCGGTAAGCAGTTTTCCCGCACGTTCGGCAGACTTTTCGTCACGGGGACGGACAATATCGAAAAACTCCGATACTATTTCAAGCGCCGCACCAAGCTCCGTATAAATATTTCCCCCCGAAGCAAAAATCTCAGCCATTTTTTCAAAGCCCGACTTTAGCTCGGGCTTATTTTTTATGACGATGATGCCGCTTTTGCCCGTGTCCATAAGCATTGAAAAAAGGTCGGGACGGGTAAGCTGTTTTTTCAGCTCCCACGGATTTATTACGGTGATGAACCGTTTGTACTGCGGTTCGGCTTCTACGGTGACCCCGTGGTGCTGACGGCTTTTTATAAGTGCGGAGTCGCCGTCCGAAAGAGTGACCGTTTCATCTCCCGCAGTCAGATGAAGCCGTCCGCTTACGATGTGCATTATCTCGCAGGAGGTGTGTGCGTGGCTCACCTTATGCAGAGGAGTTTCATAGTATTTTGCGTGTTCGATAATTGACATAGTATCACCCGTTTTCATTATAACTCATATTACCTTGAATTGCAATAGAAATACAGCAGATTTTATATAATAATCAGCAGAAAATATAATGCTATTTCTCTTTAAATAGGCTAAAATATAGGTAAAGACCTTTAGGGAGAAATGGTTATGAATATCAGAAAATTTATATCCGCTGTGACCTGCATTGCTATGCGGAGATAAGCTTTAAGCTTGACAGCGATAAGTCGGACAACTATGTTTCCTTCGGCGTGCGCTATCTCATACTAAACACCATTTAAATCACGGAGAAGAAATCGGCGTAAAAAAACTTGCGTATATGGTTTTTTACGCCGAGAGATTCCCGTGATTAATGGGTGTTTAGTATTACCTCCGAGCTGGACGCATGGTCGGCGGAAAACGGATACAGCCTGAGAATTTGTCCGAGCGGGTATTATGAGCTGAAAAAGAACACCGAAGCTATGCCGGGCGGCGAGCTCGGCGGCTTGGCATACCGTCAAAGTCACTGCTTTGGGAAATCATATTTCCGCAGAGCTTGACGGAACGGAAATTGCCGCATTTGACGATGAGTCGGGATATGCACATTCGGGACGCATCTCTATCGGCAGCGGACCTTACAATAACATTTTCGACAACCTGAAAATATCTCCCGTTGACGGATATAAGTCTGTCATCACAAGAGTGGACGACCACGAGCCGTCCGTTGCCTATAACGGAAACTGGGACAGAAAGGTCCCCGACGATTATATCCATTTCAACCGCACACGTTCAAAGGCGGATATAACCGAGGAGGACACGGAAGAAAAGAGTATGGAATTCAGCTTTGAGGGCGGTCATTTCGCACTTATCGGCAAGACCTCCGAATGTGGTTTTGATGTTTACGTTGACGGAGATCTCCTTGAAGCTGCAGAAACAAAGGGCGTAAAGCCGCGTCAATGCTTCTATTCCGCAGATGTTCCCGAGGGCAGTCACGATGTAAAAATAGTTGTAACAAGCGGAAGATTTGCCGTTGATGTTATCGAATATTGAGATAATTTTATTAGCTGAAAAGCGTATGAGGACTTCATTATGGGTGCGCATACGCTTTTTTCTTTATACTGAACACCATATCTTCTGTTATAATATTTGAAAAAGTAAAGGTTTTGCAGAAGCTTTATCTGCAAGGTATGCTCTCTGAAATACGCATTTTGGGGCTTTTAATAAAATAGTGGCAAATCTTCAAAAATGTCGTATAAATGTGAAAAACAGTGAATTACAGAAAGTGTGGTACTATGAAAATAAGCCATTCAATAAAACGTAAAGCTGCGGGCTTTCTTGCGGCATTAATGGCGATGTCTACATTCAACAGCTTTCCCGTAAATATTGCTGCCGAATGTTGTTGACGGTATACCGTTGCCGAAGAAGCGGACGGTTATATCTGCGAATACGACAGCGGTTCGGGCACATTTATCAACACACTTGCTGCGGATATTAATTCAAAAATCAAATGGTCGGATTCTGCCGTTACCGAAGCTCGTCCGTCGTCGGAGAGGGTGATGGCGGAGCTGCGCCTTTATCGGTACATAAGCGGAGTATATGACGATGTTACAAATGAAGCGGGTCTGTCCGTGTCAGCCCTGTTTGCTTTTTTGGACAGGCAGTGAAAAAGCTGAAGCTATTGTAAAATTCGTCATCAAATTGTATGAAAATATACAAAGTTGTCGAAAAAAGCAGCCAAACCCCTTGATTTTTCCTGCAAGGTGTGTTATACTTATTTCGGGAAAAATTAACAAAAGCGTCACACTATATTTGGTTAAGTGGTTGTGATGCTGTGACATACAAGATAAATAAAGATAACATACAAAGGCGTACATCTTACCATAATTCAAGCTGTACGCCTTGTTTTATGAGTTCACAAAAAGAAATCTGAGCAAATGATAAGGAGCGGAAAAATGAAATATACCGATGTTGTAACAAACAAAAAGACTGCTGCAAAAGCGGGGCTGCTGATTTTTATGCTTTGCACGGTAATAATGGGAGCAATGTGCATTTTCAGCGGCTGGGAAACTTGGCTTATCATAATGCTTGCCGTTCATGCGGTCGTGCTGACGGTTATGACCTTTCACCCGAAAATTCCCGTGAAGGCGCAGTCGGCGGTTCTTATGCTGTTTTCATTCTCAAATATTTTTTCGTGCAGCATTATGGAAAATGATATTTATCAGTCAATAGCGGTTTTTATTGGCGCTGCAATTCTCATTTCCGTTTACAAGGACGTAAAGCTGCTGCTTACCTATGCCCTGCTTATCGTGTGTGGTGCATTTTATCACATTTTTGTGCTGGGCAGCGTAAGCTTTGATACAATGACAGACATTACGCATTTTATCGTGAGAATATCCGTTATGCTCACAGCACTGGTTTTCCTGCTGGTGTTTATCAGCAGCATGAACAAAAATGAGGAGGAGCTTAAAGAAAGCGTTGCCGAAGCAAGACAGGCGGAGCATTACAAGTCCGATTTCCTTGCCAATATGAGCCACGAGATACGCACTCCTATGAACGCTATCGTCGGAATGTGCGAGCTTATTCTCCGTGAAAGCGGACTGAGCGAAAGTGTCCGTGAAAACTGCTTTAACATTCAGACCTCGGGAAGAAGTCTGCTGGCTATCATCAATGATATTCTGGATTTTTCCAAGATAGAATCGGGCAAGCTGGAGCTTATCCCCGATGAATTCAACATCGCATCGACTCTCAATACCGTTATCAATATGTCCGAGGCAAGAAGGAGAAACAAAAAGATCGAGATCATCGTTAAGGCAGACCCCGATATTCCGAGAGGCATTATCGGTGACGAGGTGCGTATCAGACAGGTCATCGTCAACCTTATGACAAATGCTATCAAATATACCGAAAAGGGCTATGTAACGCTGACCGTTTCTCAGTCAAAGCAGGATTACGGCATAAATCTTCTGGTTTCCGTCGCAGATACGGGTATTGGCATTACCGAGGAAAATATTGAAAAGCTGTTTACAAGCTTCCGTCAGGTGGATACAAAAAAGAACCGCTCCGTTGAGGGTACGGGACTGGGACTTGCTATTTCAAAGCGGCTTATCACTCAGATGGGCGGATTTGTCGGCGTAAAGAGCGAGTACGGCGTAGGTTCGGAATTCCGTTTTGTTATCCCCGTAAAGGTCACGGACGAAAGACCTTTTATTACCATCAAAGAGCCGCAGAGCATTCACGCTGTGGGATATTTCGGCAATAATGACCGATATAACAAGCATTTTTGCGAAATAGGCAGGCAGCTTAATGTAGATTTCAGATGCTGCGAAAGCGATGAAGAGCTGAAGACAATGTCAGACGGCGGAAACATCACTCATTTCTTTGCGGGCAAAGAGGAATACATAAATAATGCGGAGCTTTTCGGACAGCTTGCCGAAAAATCTGAGGTTTTTGTCATTCAGGAAAGATTGGATGCAATAGAGCTTCCCGAAAATATCAAGTGTATTTTCAAGCCGTTTTACGCAATTTCTGTGGCATCGGCGCTTAATAATGAAAATATGGTGGTAAGTCTTAACGAGCGCAGAGGTTCGGATATACGCTTCTCGGCACCGAAGGCAAGGGTGCTCATTGTTGATGACAACGCTATCAATCTGAAGGTCGCAGTGGGACTTATGCAGCCCTATCATATGCAGCTCATAACGGCGGAGAGCGGTCCTGCGGCTATAAATATGCTGCGTTCAAGGGATATAGACCTTGTGTTTATGGATCATATGATGCCCGAAATGGACGGCATTGAGGCAACAAAAATAATCAGAGATATGGAGGGCGACTATTACAAAAAGCTGCCTATTGTTGCACTTACCGCAAATGCTGTAAACGGTGTGCGGGAAATGTTCATACAGGAGGGGCTTAACGACTTCCTTGCAAAGCCTATTGAGCTTTCAGCCCTGGACAGGATACTGAGAAATTATCTGCCGAAGAAATACATCGAAGCTCCCACAGCATCTGATTATGCGGAGAACGACAGGCGAAAGAAGGGCAGAAAGCCTGTTAGCGAATCTGTAATGTTCGACCCCGATAAGGGACTTATGTACACGGGCGGAAGTATTGACGCTTACCGTGAGATATTGGAAATGTATGCGAAAAAGGGTCCCGAAAAGAGGGTCTATATTGACAAACTGTTTGAGAAAAAGGACTGGAAAAACTATGTTATCGAGGTCCATGCGCTGAAAAGCACATCTCTGAGCATAGGAGCGGTAAAGCTTTCCGAGCTTGCCAAGGAGCTGGAGCTTGCAGGAAAATCGGGAAGCTATGGCACTATTGAAAAGAAAAACGGTATGCTGTCCGACCTTTACGGCGAGGTCATTGACATTGTAAACGATTATCTCGGCGAAAGCGAACCCGACGATACCGAAAATGAAACGGCAGAGGAAACAGCCGAGCTTACGGAAATTTCGGCGGAAAAGCTGTCGGAATATATCGGCAGAGCAAAGGACGCTTGTGCGGGATTTGACGGTGATGCTATGACGGCAATAGCAGACGAGGTGTCGGATTATTCCTACAATGGAAAGCCGCTTAAAGAATATTTCGGCAGGGCGGCGGAGCTTGCGGAGGATTTTGAATATGATACCGCATTAGAGGAGATCGCACGGCTTGAAGCGGAAACGGAGGTAAGCGTATGAAAAAAATAGGAATTACTACCGACTGCGTTTGCGACCTGCCCGAGGAATATTTTATCTTAAATGATGTGGGCGTTGTGTATTTTTACATAACAACAAGCACGGGACGTTTCCGTGACGGCTATGAAATAGATTCGGCAAACCTAATCGAGTATCTTGAAAACGGCGGAGAAAAGGCTGAGACCTGCGCTCCCGAACCTATTGAATACAAGAGCTTTTTTGAGGAACAGCTGAAAAAATACGACGAGATCATACACATTTCCATAACGGATAAGGTCAGCCTTTCTTATCGGAATGCGCTTGAGGCGGTGAAGGATATGGGCGATGAGGGAAAACGTGTTCACGTTGCAGATTCGGAGCATCTGTCCACAGGCATGGGGCATGTTGTAATAAATGCTGTCGATATGCGTAACGGCGGCAGCTCGGTGCAGGAAATACTTGAGGAAACAGAACGCCTGAAAAAGCGGGTTTCCACCAGCTTTATCGCAAAGAATGCGGATTATCTCTACCGAAACGGAAGGGTCAGCAAGACGGTCAGGGATATTTGCGATACCTTTATGATACACCCCATACTGCACCTTAAAAACGGTAGAATGACACTGAAGGGTGTTCAGATAGGCAACTATGACAACTCGGTAAAAAGGTACATAAGGCAGGAGCTTCGGCACAGCAAAAAGATAGACAAGCGCAGACTTTTCATTACCCATGTAGGCTGTACGGTCAAAAAGATCTCGGAGGCAAAGGCAGAGGTAAACAGGCTTTGTGCTTTTGAAGAGGTCATAGTCACAAAGGCATCTGCGACAATATCAAGCAACTGCGGCGAAGGTACCATTGGTGTTTTGTATATAAATGAAAATTGAGGTGGAATCCATGAAAAATATTCTGGTAGTTGATGATAACAAGCTGAATCTTGCGTCCGCACGAAAGACGCTCAGCGGTGAATATAAGGTCATTCCCGTAATGAGAGGCGAACAGGCTCTTTCCTACCTTGAACACGGTGAATGTGACATTATCCTGCTTGATATAAATATGCCCGAAATGGACGGCTTTGAGGTACTGTCAAGAATAAAGCAGATGGAGCAGTGCAAGAATATCCCCGTAATTTTCCTTACGGCGGATAACGATACGGAAACGGAAACACGCTGCTTTAAGGAGGGCGCTGTTGACTTTATCGCAAAGCCCTTTGTTGCCGAGGTAATGCTTTCGAGAATCGGCAGAGTGCTGGAGCTTGAGGAGCTTCGCCGCAGCCTTGCGGACAAGCTTGAAAAGAAAACGCAGGAGGTTTCCGACATAAAGAACAAGTCCCGTCAGGACGCTCTTACGGGGCTTTGGAACAGAGCCCATACCGAGGAAACCGTCAACAAGATGCTGTCCGAGGGAATAAGGGGCGCACTGATGATGATAGATATGGACAACTTCAAGGCTATCAACGATAACTACGGTCATATCGCAGGAGATCAGACGCTGAAAATGTTTGCGGACACTTTGAGAAAATACTCGGTTGAGGGCGATGTTCTCTGCCGTATCGGCGGCGATGAGTTCGTGGTATTTGTGAAGGACGTCATCTCCAAGAGCGAGATAGGCAACCGTGCCTCCGATATTATAGCCGACCTTTGCTACAAGCTTGAGCAGTGCAAATTTGAAACAAATTCCTCCGTGTCAATCGGCATTGCGCAGACTCCCGAGGACGGTACGGAATTTAACAAGCTGTACAATGCGGCGGATAAGGCACTTTATCATGTCAAGCAGAACGGAAAAAATTCCTATCATTTCTTCAGCGACCATCTTGTGGCAGAGCAAAAACGCTCCTCAAAAAATGTGGATCTTGATTATCTTAGCGAGATACTCAGCCGCACCGACAGCGGAAAGGGAGCATATCTGCTTGACTTTGACAGCTTCCATCATGTGTACAATTTCATCAAAAGATTTGTAGACCGCAGCGGAAGAGATGTGCAGACGGTTTTGTTCACCATAAGTGCTGCCGACGGCGCAGGCGAACCCATGCCCGAAGAAACCGAAGCAGCTCTGGAGATGCTGGACAAGGCTATCTACACATCTCTCAGACGTGTTGACGTTTCCACCAGATATTCAAGCAAGCAGACCATCGTTATCCTTATGGACGCAAATTCCGAAAACGGCGATCTTGTTGCAAAGCGTATCATCAGCTGCTTTGAGAAGCTTTATATAGGCAAACATATAAAAGTCGAATATGACATTGCCAAAATGGAAGCAAGCAGCATCTTGCACAGAAATTTCTCCGAAATGGCAAACAAATAATTTAAGGATCTGATCTGATTGAAGAAAAGCAGAATGAAACTCAGCGGCGGTTATCGGGCGGCTTTGGCTGCGATAATACTTGCGTTTGCAACGGTAATAGCTTTGAATATCGCATTGATACAGCGTGCCGAAAGGGAGCGCACAGAGGCTGAGGGACAGATGCGCCTCAGCAGCATTGCAGAGCGGGCGGACAGCAGCCTTTACCGCTCCGAATGTCTGCTTGACAGCGTGGCAATGCAGATAGAGCAGCTTATCTCCATGGGCGGAGATGTAGATGAACGGCTGGATAAATATTTTTGTACCGAAACTGTTGAGAATATTGCAAAACAGTCAGGCGGAAAATGCTTTAACGCATATGCCGCATATAACGGGAATCTCTACATAAACACTGATCTCAATGAGAATTTCGTGCTTGAGGAGCGTTCATGGTATGTGGGCGCAAAAATGCAGTTGGGTGAGGTTAATATTACCGAGCCGTATATTGACGCAGGCACGGGCGAAATGTGCTATACTCTCTCAAAGCTTTTGTCCGACGGAGAAACCATTGTGGGACTGGATTTTGAGCTGAGCGGAATTCAGAAGTATATTGAGGAGATGAACGCCAACAGCTCAGGAGTAAGCTTTATTGTCGATGACAACGGCATTATTGTAGGACATTCAGACCCCCAATATATCGGAAGGGACAGCAGAGAGCTTACCTTCTACAACGAGCTTGTAAACAAGGTGCGTATGCTTTACGGCAATTCCTTTGATTACAAGTCGGAGGGCAATAATTACAATATTTTCTCACAGAAGACAAATTACGGCTGGTACCTTGTTGTATGTATGAGATCCGAGGAAATGAATTCTAAGTTCAACAGCGATGTTGTTCATATTTCATTGTTCATGGCGATCGCAGCAGGTGCAGTTTCGCTGCTGTTTTACCAGACCTGCCGTGAAAAGCTAAGGGCTGAAAAGGCTTTGGCTGACAAGAGGACGTATCTCAGGGATATGAGCGCTGAGCTGAAGCGTCCCATTTCAAGGATAATGAATCATGCGGATATTATAGGCAGCTACGGTGAAAACGGCATTGAAGCGGGAGATGAAATAACCGATTGCGCCAAAGAGCTTGACCGTATGCTGGACGAGGTTTTATCCGACTCATACGAAGAAAAAATTTCCCAAAAGGAGGAGAACGGCAAAAAGCAAAAGGGGACTTTCAACCATGTGCTGCGTATCTCCCTCGTAACGCTGGTACTCCTTGCAACGGGTATTTTTGCGATCATTACCAACACCAATACACAGGGAGAGCTTAGCAGGAGAAAGATGGAGCAGGAGGCTAGGGTCTACCTTGATCAGGTGAAGGAATGGGCGATCACAAACAAGACCGTTCTCGATGTTATTTCCGACAGCATTGCCGCACAGCCGGGCTTTGAGAAGGATTACGATGCGGCTGTTGCTTATCTTGACAGGGTAATTTCGCAGTATGACGATATTTCCGTTGCATATATCTGCAATACCGAATGGGAGAACTCCACCATTATGAATAACGGCTGGCGTCCCGATGAAGGCTTTAAGTTCTGGGAGCGTCAGTGGTACAGCGAAGCATTAATGACCAACAAGGAGCTGTGTGTGACCGCTCCGTATCTTGATGAGCAGACAGGCTTGTACTGCATTACACTGAGCAAATCTGTTTGCGACGAAAAGGGTAACTTTGTCGGCGTTCTGGGAATAGATTTTTATCTTGACAAGCTTATCGGTATCCTCGGGGAGAGCTACACCGACACAGGCTATGCCTTCCTGACCGATATTGACGGAAATATCCTCAATCATCCCAATGATGAATATGAGATGAAGCCCGATCATTCGGTAAATGTTTCGGAGCTTTGTTACAGAGATGCCCTTTCAAAGACGGACGGCAACTATGAATCCATAACGGATTATGACGGAATGAGCAAGGCTTGCTTTGTTATGAATGAGGAGATCACGGGATTTAATGTGTTCGTGGTGAAGGATATATTTTTCGTCATGGGCAGCGCAATGTCATCCTTGTTCATATATATTGTGGTGTTTGCGGTTTGTATAATAATCGTAAATGTTATTATGTACGGACTTACCGTATGGCAGTCGGCGGTCAACAAGGAGTTGAAGGAGGCTGCGGATAAGGCAATCAGCGCAGGCAAAGCCAAGAACGATTTCCTTGCAAATATGAGCCACGAGATAAGAACGCCTATCAATGCCGTTCTCGGTATGAACGAAATGATAATGCGTGAATCGAGCGAAAAGAATATTGTGGAATATGCCGCAAATATCCAAAGCTCGGGCAGAACGCTTCTTTCCATCATCAACGACATTCTGGATTTCTCAAAGATAGAGTCGGGCAAGATGGAGATAGTGCCCGTTTCCTACGATGTCAGCTCGCTTGTGAATGATATTGTAAACATGGTAAGGATAAGGGCGGAGAAGAAAAAGCTCAGATTTATTTACGAGATAGACCATAATATCCCGTCAATTCTTTACGGTGATGATGTAAGAATAAGACAGGTAATTACAAACATTCTTACCAATGCGGTGAAATATACGCCCGAGGGCTATGTGCGGCTGAGAATGAAGGTCGTGCATATTGAGGACGATATTCTGCGCCTTGAAGTCAGCGTTACAGATACGGGAATAGGCATTAAGGAAGAGGATATGGACAAGCTTTTTGCGTCCTTCCAGCGCCTTGACCAGGAGAAAAACCGCAGTATCGAGGGCACGGGACTGGGAATGTCTATCGTACAGCGTCTGCTTGATATGATGGGCAGTGAATTGAAGGTGTCCAGCGTTTACGGTTCGGGTTCCACATTCTCCTTTGAAATTGAGCAGAAGATAGTTAAGCCTGAGCCTATCGGAGATTTTGAGCAGCGGTTCAAGGCAGCGGCGGCGGAGCATAATTCCGACGGTGTTGTACGCACTGCGCCCAATGCAAGAGTGCTTGTGGTTGACGATAACGAAACTAATCTGCTTGTTGCAAAGAGTCTGTTAAAACGGACAAAGGTAAAGCTTGACACTGCACCGAGCGGCGCAAAGTGCATTGAGCTTCTGAGGAAAAACAGCTACCACATTGTTTTCCTTGACCATATGATGCCCGAAATGGACGGCATACAGACCTTGAAAAAAATCAAAGAGGAGCAGCTTGCACCCGATACCTGCTTTATCGCACTGACAGCAAATGCTATCCACGGAGCAAGGCAGGGTTATCTTGATGCGGGCTTTGACGATTACCTTTCAAAGCCGTTTACGGGAATGGATATTGAGAAATGTCTTTTCGGACATATCCCCGCAGACCTTTGCGAAGAAGAGATACAAGTCCCCGAGGAAAAGCCCGCCGAGGAAAAGAACAGCTCCGATAAAACGGATGAAAATGCTTTGTTCAGCCCCGAAGCGGGAGCAAAATATACGGGCGGAGATACCGAGGCTTACAACGAGATACTTGCGCTTTACGTCCGCAAGGCTCCCGAGCTGTCACAGCGCATTGAAAGGCTGTTTAATGAGAAGGACTGGAAGAACTATGTTATTGAAGTCCATGCGCTGAAAAGCTCATCTCTTAACATTGGTTCAAGGCAGCTTTCCGAGCTGGCAAAGGAGCTGGAGCTTTCAGGCAAGGCGGGAAATTACGCTGTTATCGAAGAAAAGAACGGCGAGCTGCTTGACCTGTACAGAAAGGTCGCAGGACTTGGACAGGAATATCTTGGCGAACCCGATAATTCCGAGGAAACGCCTTCCGAGGACGTGCAGCTTGAGGAGATAAGGTTGGAAAGGGCAAAGCAACAGCTTCTTGCTGTTAAGGAAGCGTGTCTTGCATATGATGCCGATGAAGCGGAAAGACTCTGCGGCGAGATAGCAAGCTGTTCGGTAAACGGTCAGCCGCTGAAGCCTGTTCTTGATGAAATTCTGGCAGCTGCAAACGATTTTGAGTATGAAGCTGCTGCCGAGCTGGCGGAGAAATTTGCCGAAAAGCTTTGATCTGACAGTGACCTATTTGTCTGTAACTGTTTCTGTTTTTGAGACAAAGAGCGAAACGTTCATCAATATTGTAGGTGCTGTCGGCGTTGTTGTTGCTGCTGCGGCAATGTTATTTATGTTAAAATTCGCATCAAAGCCCGAGGAAGCTTCTGATATTTCATGAATTACTCTTTGACTGAATTGCGAGGTAATTATGTATCATATACTAATTGTTGACGACGACAAAATTAATCTGACTGCCGCAAGAAATGCTTTGTCGGGAAGCTACAAGGTCACCGCTGTGACCTCAGGCGAACAGGCGCTGAAATTTCTGCAAAACAACATCTGCGATCTTATTCTGCTTGACATTAATATGCCCGAAATGAACGGCTTTGAGGTCATGGCGAAGATACGGGAGAATGATATGCTTTCGGATATTCCCATAATTTTCCTTACCGCCGACAGCGACCCGCAGGTGGAAAGCCGCTGCCTTCAAGAGGGAGCTATGGACTTCATTATGAAGCCGTTTGTACAAAATGTCATGATCTCCAGAATAAGCCATGCGCTGGAGCTGGAGGCTTTAAGGCAGGATCTTGAAGGGCAGCTTGAAGCACGAACCAGACATATAAAGTACATTCAGGAAATGATGGTCATAGGTATGGCGACAATGGTAGAAAGCCGTGATCTGTCCACAGGCGGACACATCAAGCGGACAAGCATGGTCGTGCGGATATTTTCGGAAAGGCTCGCAAATGAGCATGACAGCCTGTCGAAAAGCTTTCTCGATATGGTCATCAGGGCTGCACCTATGCACGACCTGGGGAAGATCTCAGTCGATGACAGAGTTCTTCGCAAGCAGGGAAGATTCACTCCCGAGGAATACGAGGAGATGAAAAAGCACTCTGCCGAGGGCGCAAGGATAGTCAAGCAGATCCTGGAAGGCGTGGAAGAATTAGACTTTGTGGAGATAGCCGCAAATGTTGCCCATTATCATCACGAAAAATGGGACGGCTCCGGTTATCCCGACGGGCTGGTCGGTGAAGAAATACCGATAGAAGCAAGGATAATGGCACTTGCTGACGTGTTCGATGCCCTGGTCAGCAAGCGATGCTATAAGGAGCCATACTCCTATGACAAGGCTTTTTCGATAATAGATGACTCTGTTGGGACGCATTTCGACCCTATGCTTGCAAGGATATTTCTGGAATGTCGTCCGCAGCTGGAAGCACTGTATGATTCGGTCTGCAATGACTTTTCGCAAAATATTCTCTGAAAATGACTGTCTGCAAAAGCAAAACGGGCTGCCGCAGAATTGTGGCAGCCCGTATATTTTATTCCTTTACAGAACCGTTTACAAGTCCCGCATAAATATATTTTTGAAGTGAAAGGAAGATGATAAGCGTCGGTATTATACAGATAACGATTCCCGCAAAAATTATCTCCCATTTTGCGCCGTAGGGTCCCATAAACCTGTACAGCGAGGTAGATACCACCGAAAGCTCTTCGCTGGGCATATACAGCTGGGGTGTGTAGAAATCGTTATAAATGCCGATGACCTTTATGATAAGCACTGTTGCGATGGCGGGCTTAAGCAGGGGAAGGATTATTTTGAAGTATATGGTGAAATAGCCGGCTCCGTCAAGCAGTGCGCTCTCATCGAGAGAATATGAGATGTTGTCCAGAAACTGCATGAATATGTAGATGGAAATAATATCCGTTCCCACATAAAGGATAATAGGCGCTGCCATTGTTCCCACCAGATGGAAGCTGTTCATTATCCTGTACACAGTTACCTGCATGGAAATGGAAGGGAACAGCGTTGCCAGCAGAAAGGCTGCCTTCAGTACCTTTCCGAAGGTCGTCTTGAATCTCTGGAGGACGTATGCGGTCATAGTACCCGTTATGATAGTTCCCGTACAGGAGATGACTATAATGATGGCTGTGTTTCTCAGTCCGAGAAGCACCTTTCCGTCTATGAACGCAGTCTTGTAGTTTGACCATTCGATCTTTGTCGGAAGCGCAAAAACATTTGAGGAGAGAAACTCCGTGTTATTTTTGAGCGAGCCGAGAAATACCACGATAAGCGGGATAAATACTATGAGGCAGGCAAATATCATTATGGCATATTTGAGCACATCAAAAACAGAAAAGCTCTTTTTGGTTTTTGTATTCATAGCACAGCCTCCCGTTTACTTTTCTTCCTTGAAAACAAGCTTTTGTATTATCGTAACGATAACGATTATGAAGAACAGCACCACCGCCATTGCCGAGGCAAGTCCGACCTTCTGGAACTTGAATGCGGTTTCCGTGGTCTGGATAACGAATGTGCTTGACCCGAAGCGTCCGCCCGTGATGATGAACGGTATCTCATAAACGCTGATAGCGCCCTTTACCGCAAGTATCATCTGAAGCAGGATAATAGGTCTGATGCTTGGTGCGATTATGTATTTGAACACCTGGAAACGGTTTGCGCCGTCCAGCTCGGCTGCCTCATATATGTCGGGAGATACGGACTGTATCATTTTAAGGCATTTCATAAATTCATCGGTGGTGGAAGGAAGCTCGGTAATGCCTGCCTCTGCCCATACTCTCTTGTTGTAGAGGATACCCGAAGCTGTACCGCCTGTGGGAAGTGCATATACAAGACCATCAACTGTGTAGTTTTCAAGCCAGTAATACTTCTTGGAAAGCTCCTCATAGGTTCCGAGAGGTTCAAAGAAGTTGGGAAGGTCAGCCTGCTTGAGTGCCTGCGGTGTCATTACAACGTCGCCGTAGTTGTCAGACTGCATCATTGTTGCAATGTCGTCTGCATAATTTGTAAAGGACTGATATTCTACCTTTACATCGGGATAGAGAGAATTGAAGCCTGCTGTAAGGTTTGTCATAGTGCCGTCCTGGTCACGGTCGGTTCTGTGGTGGAGGACCTTGATGCTGCCGGACAGTCCGCCTGTGGTGTCTGCTGCGGATGCTGTTGTCCGGTCGCCGCTGCCGCTGTTATCGGCTGTGTGGTCTGGTCGGTGGTGTTGTTAGTGTCTGTTCCCGATGTGCCGCAGGCTGTGAGCATTGTGCCTGTCATTACAAATGCGGCGCAAAAAGCAGCTGTTCTTTTAATTGTGCTATTCATAGTTAATTACCTCCGTTTGGTTTGAGTTTATGTAACCCGCAAATGGTTCTTGTGTTGGTTTTATTATATCCGTACAGGAAAAAAGTCAACAAAAAAATCGCTTTACGGCGATTTCAACAAGATATTTTTGTTAATCTTTAGCAACTTTACAATATGCAAACCGGTTTGTCAGAAAAAATCGTAAATAATCCACAAAATTATCTATTAAAATAAGGTGTTTTGCACGATATTTTCAGATATTCACACCGCAAGTAAAAACGTTTATATTTTTCATAACCCTCAGTTAATAAAACAATGTATGTAAAATTAACATTTAAGAAATATCATTAACTTTGTTAACTGATTTAATCGGTTAATGGAAACGTTTCCTCTTGTGCATATTAACTGAAAGCCCGAGCTGTGTTAACTTGCGCTGCTGCTACTGACTTTTTATCCGACAATATGATAAAATGATTAAAATAACCGGTTTATTAACACCATTATTTCGGAGGCGAAAAGCTAATGAGCAAAAATGTTACTATGCGTGATATTGCAGATAAGCTTGGGATAACAGCTGCCGCAGTTTCAAAAGCATTTACGGGAAACGGAAGTATCAGCGACGAAATGCGGAACAAGATCAAGCGCACAGCCGCCGAAATGGGTTATCAATACGAAGAAAACACACACAAGAAAAAGGTTTACAGCAATAATGTTGGCATAATAGTTGCAGAGCGGTATATTTCCGATAACTCGTTTTACTTCAAATTTATCCGAGGCATTTCAACGGCACTCCAAAGGCAGGGGAACTATGCGTTCTTCCATACGCTCACGCCTGTCAACGAGCAGAAAAATATCCTTCCCGATATTTTCTCCACACAAAGAGTTGACGGCATAATAATTCTCGGTCAGATCTCCGACGAGTACACAAAAGCTGTGCTAAAAACGGGCATACCCGTGATATTCCTGGATTTTTACAATGAGCTTACCTCTAACAGCTGCATAGTCTGCGACGGCTTTTATGCCACTTATGAGCTTACAAACTATCTTATCCGCAACGGACACAAAAAGATCGCTTTTGTGGGGAATATCCATTCGACCGGCAGTATTCAGGACAGGTATCTCGGCTATGCGAAATCGCTTATCGAGCACAATATCCCGCTCACAGACCGCTACTGTATCAGCGACCGAAGCACGGAGGACGGCAAATTTATCCAAATCGAACTGCCCATAGTAATGCCGACCGCCTTTGTCTGCAACTGTGACGAAACCGCCTGCACTCTTATAAAGCTGCTCAACGAAAATGGTTACAGAGTCCCCGATGATATATCGGTGACGGGCTTTGACAATTCCGTTTACAGCAGCATAAGCGTCCCGAAGATAACTACCATCGAGGTCAACACCGAACAAATGGCATTCGTAGCGGTAGAATCCTTGCTTACGAAGATAAAGACACCTTCTCAGGTCACGGGAATGGTACAGATAAAGGGCAAAATTGTTTACAAGGATTCCGTAAAAGCTATTGAAAGCGGCGAAAACACAAATACAAAAAATACTAATTTCTAATCAAAGTTCAGACAAAAAATCCACGCAAAACCCATAAATGCAAGCTTTTGCGTGGATTTTTTGTCAACCTTATGATAGGAAATCAGTATAAAATATCCGACGGAAATTTTGCAGATGCTCCGTCGGATATTTTTTATATTTTAAGTAAGATCAATATCCCCCGAAAACTATCTCGTCCTTGTCCTTAACGCCTTTGTAGCACATTTCCGTGTGCCAGTCAATGTCGTGGCCGACTATTTTTTCGGGGGACAGCTTTATGTAGCTCATATCCCCTTCGGCGAGGATATTTCCGTCAATGTCGATGATCTCGGCGTGTCCCTTGACAAATTTGCGGTTCTCAAAGGTGACTATGCCCCGTCCGAGAAGCGGCTGACCGTAGGGGACGGGCTTGCGGTATTTTGTTTCAAGGGTGGTGGTCACGGAGAAAATGTTCGGCTCGTGTACCCAAACCGCACGAAAGCCCAGCTCGTCCAGCATTGCGGTGATAAGTCCGCCGTGGACTCTGCTCGGGTAGCTCTGGTGCTGCTCTCTGTACTCAAAAAGGGTGAACACGGAGTTGTCCTCCATATTGTAGAATCCCGCTTTCAGACCGTATTCGTTATCCATTCCGCAGATAATGCACATACGGCTGTTGTCCTGCTTTGATATTACCTTCATTTTATTACGTTCCTTTCGGGTTATTTAACAGTTCATTTCTGATATATCGGAAGGCTGCATCTTCGCCCTCGTTCATAGCCTTGACAAGGAGCGTTTCCAGAAGCTCCGCTGTTTCGGGGTGGAATGGACAGCGTTCTCTCGATTTTACGAAATAATCGTAGGCGTCCGAGGGCTTGTAGTCCGCTCCGTGATATACACGGCAGGCAGCCAGTCTGTCGCAGAACATTTCGACGACGTATTTCACGGGCATTTTACCGCCCGAGTATCCGCCGCCGTCGGGACCGTAATCCATCCAATATTCGGGGTGATGCTTGTTTCTGCCCTTGTGATGGAGCCATGCGGCGCTGTATCCCTTGTCCTTGCGCTCGCCGCTGTGCGGGCTAAGCTTGCCCAAGTAATATTTCACTCCGGGGAAAAATTCCGCAGGGGAGTATTTGGACAGGTCGTGGAGCAGTCCCTGGCGGTAAAGTCCCGCACGGAAGCAGTACTGCCTGACAAGCCTTCTGTGTAGGGACACGGTTTTCAAATGACCCCAAAGTTTCATTGCAAAGCCTCTTTTCGGTGGTATTTTTTTTATTATACCACTTTTTCGCCGAATTTTCAAGGGAGGATCAAAAAGTGTTGAGAGCTTTGTGTAACGGGAAATCTCACATATTTATCTCCGTAACGGCACACTTGGTTCCGCTGAGCTTTTCGCTTAATCCATCGGGCTGATGAGTGCCTGCAAACAGCGTAAATCTGCTGCCGAAGCGTTTGCGCTCGCCGTTCTCGTCAACAGCGGTAAATGCTCTTTCTGAAACGGGTATCTCCACGGAAATTTTCTCGCCCGCCGCAATGCTTACCCTCTTAAAACCGCACAGGCTTACATTGGGAACGGCGTTTTCGCAGTAGTCCTTGATGTAAAGCTGGATAACGTCCTCGGACGGTTTGTCACCCGTATTTTCGACGGTGACAGTTGCCCTTCCGTCCGCATATTCCACGGACGTACACACGATATTTCCATAGGTAAGACCGTATCCGAAGGGGTAAAGCACATTGTTTTCCGCATAGCGGTAAGTGCGGTTCTTCATGGAATAATCGGTAAATTCGGGGAGCAGCTCGGAATGTTCGTAGAAGGTCACGGGCAGCTTTCCCGACGGTGAAGCATCTCCGAAAAGTATCTTCGCAAGGGCAGTTCCGCCCTCGGAACCGGGATACCATGCGTGTATGAGTGCATCGGGCTCGCACTCGGTATTTACGGCACTTCCCGCTGCACATACAACGACAACAGGCTTTCCAGTTTTCATTATCTTGTCAACGAGAATACGCTGACTTTCGGGCAGACGCAAATCATTTTTATCTCCCGAAGAAAACTCATTTCCCGTATCGCCCTCTTCGCCCTCAATGGTGGAATCAAGTCCAACGCAAAGTACAATAAGGTCGGCACAGTCAGCCGCTGCAAGTGCCTCGGCATATCTGTCACCCGCCTGCGCAAGTCCCGAAACCCTGTCCTTATAGAGATGACAGCCCTCGGCATAGATGACTTTTCCGTCAAATCTTTCCCTGATACCGTCAAGGAAGGTGACGTATTTATCGGCAGTACCGTTGTAATTTCCCTCAAGGGCAATGCGGCTGTCGCTGTTGGGACCAATTACGGCGATGGTTGCGAGCTTGCTTTCATCAAGGGGAAGTATGCCGTTATTTTTCAGCAGGACCATAGATTTTTCGGCACATTCAAGGGAAACAGCCTTGTTCTCTTTGCTTGCAACAACGGTGTAGGGAATATCGTCAAATTCCGTCTTTTTATCGAACATACCCAGTCTTATCCTTGTCCGCATAAGGTGAATACAGGCTTTTCGGATATCCTCCTCAGTGATAAGTCCCTCGTCAAGAGCGGCGAGAAGATACATATATGTGCAGCCGCAGTTTACGTCGCAGCCTGCCTTTAATGCAAGTGCGGCAGATTCAACGGGATTTGAGGTGATCCTGTGGTGCATATGGAAATCCTGTATCGCCCAGCAGTCGGAAACGAAATATCCGTCAAAGCCCCACTCGTTAAGCTTGGACATAAGGAAATCGCTTGCACAGGCTGCTTCGCCGTTTACACGGTTATATGCACCCATAACGCCCTCAACATGAGCGTCCTTTACAAGCGCTTCAAATGCGGGGAGATAGGTTTCCTCCATATCCTTTTTCGATGCCTGAGCGTCAAACTCGTGACGGACAGCCTCGGGACCGCTGTGAACGGCAAAATGCTTTGCACAGGCGGCGGCTTTCATTGTCTTTCCGTCCCCCTGAAGTCCTCTGACATAAGCCTTGCCGTTTTCGGCGGTCAGATAGGGGTCCTCGCCGTAGGTTTCGTGTCCTCGTCCCCAACGGGGGTCACGGAAAATGTTAATGTTGGGTGCCCAGAAGGTCAGACCCTTGTAAATGTCCCTGTCGCCGAATTTTGTATAGGCGTTGTACTTTGCACGGGCTTCATGGGCGGTTATCTCGGCAGCCTTTTGGGTCAGCTCGGTATCAAACATAGCCGCCAGACCGATAGCCTGGGGGAACATTGTCGCAATGCCCGAACGTGCCAGACCGTGCAGTGCTTCGTTCCACCAGTTATATGCGGGTATGCCCAGCCTTTCGACGGCGGGTGCGTCATATCGCAGCTGAGATGCCTGCTCCTCAACGGTCATGGCGTCGGTGAGGGCAATTGCTCTTTCCTCGGGGGTGAGGGATTTATCAAGATATTTTTCCATAGTGATCGTCCTTTCGGGTTATTGCTTTTTATCGGGTCAGCCCTGTCCGTAATAGGCGTTTTTTCCGTGCTTTCTGAGATAGTGCTTGTCAAGAAGCTCCTGCTGCATACGTCCCGCTTCGGGATTCATGGACATGGCATGGTAGTTCATAAATGCCACCTCTTCAAGCACAACGGAATTATGCACAGCCTCGTGAGGGTCCTTGCCCCAGGTGAAGGGACCGTGGCTTTTTACCAGAACAGCGGGTATGGTGAGCGGGTCAACGCCCTTGAATGCTTCGATGATGACCGTTCCTGTTTCCTTTTCGTATTCGCCCGCAATTTCCTCGGGAGTCATTGCCCTTGTGCAGGGTATCTCGCCGTAGAAATAGTCGCCCTGAGTTGTTCCCATGGGGATTATGCCCATTCCCGCCTGAGCAAATGATGTTGCCCAGCGGCTGTGAGTGTGTACAACGCCGCCTATTTCGGGGAATTCCCTGTACAGTTCCAGATGTGTGGGCGTGTCGCTGGAAGGCTTCCACTTTCCCTCTGCGACCTTTCCCGTAGCCAGCTCTACGACTACCATATCCTCGGCAGTCATACCGTCATAGGGGACGCCCGACGGCTTTATTACTATCATACCGCTTTCTCTGTCGATACCCGAAACATTTCCCCATGTGAATGTGATAAGTCCGTATTTCGGAAGAAGGAGATTCGCCTCCAGAACTTCCTGCTTTAATTTTTCAAGCATTTTCAGATGTTCCTTTCAGTTATTTTGCAGCTGCATATTCGGCAGACAGACCTTTTTTATAATTTTCAATAAATTTGGCAAATCCCGCAGAACCCTCTTTTTCGGGCAAAACGGTGGTGGATTCCATAGAAGCGAAAACCTGCGTTTCAAGGAAATCGGGAAGAGATTTTCCGTTACCGAAGGAAGCATATGCGGCAAGCACTGCCATGCCCCATGCGCCGCCTTCGCCCGCGGTTTTCATTACGGAAACGGCGCTGTTAAGACCGTCCGCAAGGAACTGCTGAGCAACGTCTTCGACCTTGAAAAGTCCGCCGTGTCCCGTTATCTTTTTGACGGACACCTTTTCATTTTCAAAGAGGATATCCATTCCCAATTTAAGTGCAGCCATTGAAGAATAAAGCTGGGCACGGAAGAAATTTGCAAGGCTGAATTTTCCGTCGGGAGTCCTGAAGTACATAGGTCTGCCGTTTTCCGCACCTGCGACGGGTTCGCCCGAAAGGAAGTTGTACGCCACCGTTCCCCCGCAGTCGGGAGCGCCGTTCAGAGCGTTTTTATAGAGAGTTTCGTAAAGCTTGGATTTATCCATAGGTGCGCCGCTGAGTGCCGCAAATTCGCCGAACATATTCACCCATGCGTCAAGCTCGGAGCAGCAGTTGTTGCAGTGTACCATTGCAACGGGAGAACCGTCGGGAGTGGTAACAACATCTATCTCGGGGTAATATCCCGAAAGCGGCTCGGACAGAACAAGCATTGCGAAAATTGACGTGCCTGCGGAAACATTTCCCGTTTCGGGAAGAACGCTGTTTGTGGCGACCATTCCCGTTCCTGCGTCGCCCTCGGGAGGACAAAGCTTTACGCCCGGTTTGAGAGTGCCTGTGGGGTCAAGAAGCCTTGCGCCTTCCTCGGTAAGGACTGCATTTACCTTGCCTGCTGTGAGAACGGCGGGAAGCACCTCGTTTATATCCTTGTCAAAGCCCTTTTCCTTAAGAACGGGAATAAGCTTTTCAATATAGCTCTTGTTATACTGTCCCTTGTCAATGGGGAAAATGCCCGAAGCCTCGCCCACACCAACGCTTCTGTCACCCGTAAGCCGATAGTGGATATATCCCGCAAGAGTGTTGATATGCTCAATTTTCGGGACATGCTCCTCCTTGTTGAGAATAGCCTGATAGAGATGCGCAATGCTCCATCTCTGGGGGATATTGAACTTGAACAGCTCGGAAAGCTCGGCAGCCGCCTGTTCGGTAATGGTATTTCTCCATTTTCTGAATGGGACGAGAAGATTGTCATCCTTGTCAAAAGCCATATAACCGTGCATCATGCCCGAAATTCCCATTGCGCCGTAGGTTTCGGGGACAATGCCGTACTTGCTCTTTACATCTGCGGCAAGATTTGCATAGCAGTCCCGAAGACCAACCATTATGTCGTCAAGGGAATATGTCCAAACGCCGTTTTCATAGCGGTTTTCCCAATCGTGACTGCCCGATGCGATGGGGGCAAAGGTGTCGTCGATAAGAACTGCTTTAATTCTGGTAGAGCCGAATTCTATGCCGAGATAGGTCTTGCCGTGCCGAATTTTTTTCTGTATATCCATAACAGTTACCTCTTTAACTTAGCCAAAGTATCGAGCATTGCAAGCTGCTGCTCAAAAGCGTTTATATCCGTCTTATCGTCAATTATAACAAGCTCCGTGTCTGTCATCTTGGCAAACAGGCGAATGTCGTCCTTGTCAAGAGCGGTGGAAACAACGGCGTGATGTGCGCCGCCTGCATATATCCAGGCTGCTGCGCCCGTGGCGAAATCGGGCTTCAGCTTCCACATAAGCCTTGCAACGGGCAGCTTGGGCATGGGAGCGGGCTGTTTTACAAGAGTAATGTCTGCACATACCAGACGGAAACGGTCGCCCATATCTATCATAGAAACTGCGATTCCCTCGCCGTCGATACCGTCAAAAACAAGCCTTGCGGGAGGTTCCTTTCCGCCGATGCCGAGGGGGTGAACCTGTATTTCGGGCTTTGTCGCAGCAAATACGGGGGACACCTCCAGCATATGCGCAGCAAGCTCCAGCTCCTCGCCGCTTGTGAGGTCATAGGTGTAATCCTCCATAAAGCCTGTTGCGCCGTTTCTGCCCTCTGCCATCTTAAACAGTACGGCACCCAGAGCGGCGGTCTTGTAGTCGCCCTCGGGACCGAAGCCGATGCCCTTTGCCATAAGGTTCTGTACTGCAATTCCGGGCAGCTGCCGCAGTCCGTGAAGGTCCTGGAATGTATCGGTAAATGCGCCGATATTTTCCTTTGCGATGAACTTTTCAAGTGCGACCTCGTATTTAGCCTGTTCTCTGACGGAAGCGGCGTTGTCGGTCGCCATGGTGTACTTTTCGTTATATTCGGCAAGCTTTGCATCTATCTCGGCGTCCGTGACCGCTTCTGCCATGGAAACAACATCTCCGATACCGTAATAGTTCACGTTCCAGCCGTATCTGATCTCGCTTTCAACTCTGTCACCGTCGGTAACAGCAACATCACGCATATTGTTTCCGAGCATTGCTACCTTCATTGTCCTGCCGAAATTTACGGCAGCGGCAGCATGCGCAAAGCTGCGTATTTTCCCGATAACGTCGTCATGCTTGTAATAGCCGACAACCACTTCACGCTTTATGCCCAGTCTTGTGCAGATAAATCCGAATTCACGGTCGCCGTGAGCGGACTGATTGAGGTTCATAAAGTCCATGTCAATGCTGTCATAGGGCAGCTTTTCGTTGTACTGAGTATGGAGATGGAGCATGGGCTTTCTCAGTGCCTTCAGCGCTCTTATCCACATTTTTGCGGGAGAAAATGTGTGCATCCACATGATAACGCCGATGCAGTCCTTGTCCGCAGATGCCTTTACGCAGACATTTTCCGCTTCCGCCGTAGTCGTTACCACGGGTTCAAAGCACACCTCGGCAATGCCGCAGAGCTTATCGTTTAAAAAAGCTGACATCTCCTTGCTGTCGCTTGCTGCCTGTTTGAGAGTCGCTTCACCGTAAAGGTCCTGACTTCCTGTTATGAAATATAGCTTGTTCATTGGGACACATTCCTTTCTGAAATCAATACAAATTTTGCCGTATGATACAAATCTAATGGATTTATGCCAAAAATATTGCTTGATAATATTCTATCACAAGGTCATTGCAATTGCAATGCACAAACCGCACATAACCAATCAAACTGTTTTATTGCTTTTGTACATACATATTTTGCTTTTTGGAAATTTGTATTTTATCGAGGATAACACTTGACAAATTTCCTTCTAAGTTGTATCATAAAAAGCAGAGAATTTGTACGGTTTTGAGGTGACCGAAATTGAAAAAATATGAGCTTGTGGAGGATTCGCTTTTAAGGCAAATAAATACGGGAGCTTACCCAGGCGGAACGCTTCTCCCAACGGAGGAACAGCTTACCGAAATATTCGGCGTAAGCAGACAGACTGTGAGAAAAGCGCTGTCCATTCTTGAAGACAAGGACATTATCGAGAAAAAACAGGGCAGCGGTTCTATGGTAAAAATAAGAAATCCCGCCGCCGACAGCGGTAAGGTATCGGTTATTGTAACATATATTGATGACTATATTTTTCCGGGACAGCTGAGAGGTGTTGAGGAAGTGCTGTCGAAAAACGGGCTTTCTGCTATCCTTTCCGCCACAAAAAACCGTATATGCAGCGAGCGGAAAATACTTGAGGACATTCTCAATGACCCCGTTGCGGGAATACTTGTGGAGGGCACAAAAACCGCTCTGCCAAATCCCAATATCGACCTTTACGAAAGGCTTGCCGAGCGGGGGATACCGATAGTGTTCTTCAACAGCGTTTATCCCGCTCTAAAAGATATGCTGTATGTGTGCGCCGATAACCAAAGGGGCGGATATGAGCTTGTGACCTATCTTCTGGGCAAGGGCCACAAGAGTATTGCGTCAATTTTCAAGGCAGATGATATTCAGGGGCATGAACGTTATTCGGGATATATTTCAGCTATGTTCGGCAGCGGGCTTTTTGTTTCCGACAGCAAGACCATATGGTACACAACGGAAACCAAGGAAAAGCTGTTTGACGAACCTCGGAATATCCTCTCCTCCATTGGCGACGCAACTGCCGTTGTTTGCTATAATGACGAGATAGCGTTTATGCTTATAAAGCTGCTTATTTCCTGCGGGAAGAAGGTCCCCGAGGATATTGCGGTGGTAAGCTTTGACAACAGCAGTCTGAGCGAAATGTCGCCTGTAAAGATAACCTCGCTTTCCTATGGGGACAAAAACATCGGCAGCATAGCCGCAGGGAAGCTTGCAGATATTATCGGCGGCAGAAAGGCAAGCTCCGAGATAATTCCCTGGAAGCTTACCGAAAAGGAAAGCTCTTGATTTTTGTCCGCATTTTATTAAAAAAACACCAAGGCAGACCTCCGCTTTGGTGTTTTTCGTTAATAGCAAACTCTATCCAACATACCGTTCATATAAGCAATAGCCGCACCGAAATTTGTCAGGGGGACGCCCGAATTTTCAAAATCAGCCTGACGGGACAGCATTGCACGGCGGTTGAGCATACAGCCTCCGCAGTGAACGGCAAGCCTGTAACCGCTAAGCGTCCGAGGGTCGGGACAGCCCGAGATAACGTCAATGACAAGCTCTTTTCCCGTGAATTTGCGGAGCAGCTTCGGCAGCTTTTCCCTTGCAATATCGCCTTCCATAGGGTGGTGAGTGCAGCTTTCAACGATAAGTACCTTGTCGCCGTTTTCCAGTCGGGAAATGGTTTCTGCGCCTTTTATCAGCTTCGGGAGATCGCCTTTTATCTTTGCCATAAGCAGTGAAAATGACGTCAGCGGGACGGCTTTCGGCAGCACAGCGTTCACCTGCGGGAAAACCTGCGAATCGGTAACAACAAGGTCGGGCAGACGGCTCAGACCGTTCAGTGCCGCTTCAAGCTTGTCCGCAGAGGTCATCATTACAATGCACTTGTTGTCGAGCAGATCACGGATAGTCTGCACTTCGGGGAGGATAAGCCGTCCCTTGGGTGCCTGAATGTCCTGCGGGGCGACAAGCAGGGCAATATCTCCCGATTTTACGAGATTTCCCGTAAGCTCGGGGGACAGGTCTGCGGGGGTTCCGTAGGCTTTTATGACGGCATTTCGGAGAATATCTCCCGCATTTTCCGATAAAAGGTTCAGCCGTATTTTCGGGATATTTTCCGAATAAGGCTCGTTATTTCTGAGATTTTCAACTATAAGTACGGGGATATTTTTCGGACATTCATCGGGAATTTTATCGCCCTCGGACAGGACAAAAACCGCCATATCGCAGCTTTTCATAACTTCAATGGTTTTCTCCTTCCGCTTTTCACCAAGGACGGTTTCATCATTAAGCCCTGCCGTGTCAATGAAAACCACGGGACCTATGGGCAGCAGCTCCATTGTTTTGTAAACGGGGTCGGTTGTGGTTCCTGCAACGGGAGATGTTATTGCGGTGCTTCTGCCCGTGACGGCGTTCACAAAGGTGGATTTTCCCGCATTGACATTTCCGAAAACGCCGATGTTTACACGTATTCCTCGGGGTGTGGAGTTCAGTTCAGACGGCATTTTTATCTATCCTTTCCGCAAGCTTCATTTTCAGTTCCGACGCAAGCTGACAGCGGTAGGAAATACCGTTCAGCTGATTTTCCGCCGCAGCGGCATGTTCAAAGCCCTTTGAAAATTCACCCCGCTCATAAAGGCAGCGGGCAAGTCCGTAATTTATCATTCCCGCCGTCTGATTTTGCCCCGCATCGGCAGAACCCATATCCTGACGGCAGAAATACAGCGCAGAAAGCAGTTCAAAGGCTTCGTCAAACCGTCCTGAGGCGATAAGATATTTCTGATAGCACATACAGGTGCCCATATAGCTGTCAAGGTGTTTTGCGGAGCGTTCAATGTAAGGGACGCAGTCTGCAAGAAGTCTGTCTGCGCTTTGAATATCTCCCGTTTCGGAGTATATCTCAAGCATTGTCATATAATAACCGTCGGGTTCGGTCATTGCGGTGGGGTCAAGCGGAGAAAGCACGCTGTATGCCCGTGAAAATTCTCCGAGATCGACGTAAATATCGCCTATGGAATGGATAATGCTCACACGGTGACGGACGTTCGATGTGTCCGCAAGAATCCGCTCAAGCTCGGCGATAAGCTCGTAAGAAGCGCCGTATTTTGACATAGCTTCCGACACCTTTTTGCCCGTTTTTGTGGACAGAAAGCCCGATGACCGAAAGGCAGTCCGCTTGATGATAAACTGAACGATATTGGTGAAAATTATGCCGCCTATCATGACAGCCCAGACCGTCCACAGCCATTTCGGAAGGCATTTTAGAAGCCATGTGACTGCCGTTATTATGAGCATTGGAACTAACGACAGCTTGAAAACCGCTTCGGCAATGGCAAATACGGAAACTATCTGCACGGTAAGGCGGAATTTTTTGTGAAGCTCCAAAAGCTTGGCTGCGTTTGGCATGGACTGTCCTCCTTTGTCAGATCATCTCCATATTTCTGCGATCTTTCTCATATACGCCTGAACATCAAAGCCGTAAATATCGGAAAGAATTTTGCTTTTAAGTACTTCCTTACAGCTGCCGTCGGCGGCTATTTTTCCGCTGTCCATTAATATCAGACGGTCGGAAGCGGCTGCGCAAAGATTCAGGTCGTGGAAAACCCCCACTGCTGCGCCGCCGTCCTCCGTCCATTCACGTATCATGGAGATAAGCTCGGGAAGCCCCGAAAGGTCGATGTGATTGGCGGGTTCGTCAAGCAGGATAAGCTTCGGCTGCTGGGCGAATGTCCTTGCAAGCAGCACCCTTTGAAGCTGTCCGCCCGAAAGCTCGTTGATATATTTGTCGGCGAGGGAAAGTGCGCCTGTTCTTCGCATACAGTCCTCGGCAATGGAAATGTCCTCCTGTGTAATCGAGGAAAATATGCCGCTTTTATGGCAGAATCTGCCCATGAGGACGGTGTCCCGAACGGTATATGCGCCGACCGTTTCCGATGCGGAGGTCTGAGAGAACATTGCCGCAAGTCTTGCCCGCTCGTTGGGTTTGAGTTCATCGGTGTTTTTTCCGTCAATGAGAATTTCACCCGATTTTTTCGGGATAATTCCGCATATGCACCGAAGGAGAGTGGTTTTTCCGCAGCCGTTTTTTCCGCTGACGGACAGGGACTCGCCCCCGTTTACGTCAAAGGAAATGCCGTCTATAACATCTTCTCCGCCGTAGCCGCAGGTGAGGTTTTTTACGGATAACGCAACGCTCATGCTCTGCGCCTCCTTTTGAAGAAAACATAGGCGAAAAACGGTGCGCCGATAAGCGCTGTGACCGTTCCCGCGGGAAGCTCCGAGGGGGCTGTGACCGTTCGTGCGGCAATGTCGCAAATAACCGTAAATGCTCCGCCGACCAGCGCCGACATTGGTATTGACAGGCTGTGCTTTGCGCCGAAAATTCGCCGTACTATCTGCGGTGCGATAAGGTCAACAAAGCCGATAACGCCCGCAAATGCCACGGAAGTTCCCGTTAAAAGGGACATAACTATCATCAGTATGCGGCGTGTTTTTGCGGGGTCAATGCCCATAGATGCTGCCTGTTCGTCACCGAAGCTTAAAAGGTCAAGCTCTCTTGAATAGCGAAGATAGACAGCCATACATATCAGCAGGACTGCCGAAAGGATACCGCAGGCTGTCCAGCCCCGTCCCGAAAAGCTGCCTGTCTGCCATTTGAAAATGAGGGCGTATTTATCTCCCGAAAGATTTGCAACGAGATTTACCAAGGCATTTGCAAAAAGGGAAATGACCATTCCCGTTAAAACCACCGTGCTGCTTTCAAAGCCTTTGTCTATCTTCGAGGAAAATCCCACAGTGATAAACATTGTGACCACGGCAAACGCAAGCCCCGCCGCAGCAACGGTAAATCCCCCGAAAAAGCTCGCCCCCGACGCTATAACAAGCGCCGCACCCAGGGACGCACCGCTTGAAACTCCCAGCGTATAGGGCGAACCCAGCGGATTCCGCAGCGCCGACTGCACCACAGCCCCCGACGCCGACAGTGCCGCACCCGTCAGAAATGCCAGCAGCACACGGGGCGTTCTTATGTCCATAATGATATTTACGGTGGTGGGGGACATTCCCTCGGGGAGCGGCTGCCCGAAAAGCCGCACGCCCGCAGCGCTGATTATCTCGCTGACGGGTATGCTCACCGAGCCTGCCGATATGCCGAAAAGCACCGAAATTACGGTGATAACAACAGTTGTTATCACCGCTGCGGGCTTAGTGTTGCCAAGCTTCTTCATTCTCCGAAAATTTCGGGATATACAGCCGCTGCCACCTCACGAATTCCCTTTACAACATTCTGGGACGGTCTGCTTACGGGATTGGGTTCAACCTGATAAACACAGCCGTTCTTTACAGCGGAGATATTCTCCCAGCCTGCACGGGCAGAAATTTCGTTAAAGTCGTAGCCGTCGTATTTTACGCTTGTGATGATAACATCGGGGTCTGCGGCGATAACCGTTTCCTCGGAGTTGGAGAGCCAGCCTTCCTCATTAGCATAGATATTTTCTGCGCCAACGATATTCAGAATGTCATTGATAAATGTGTTGTTTCCGCAGGTGTAGAGATAGGGTGCTGCGGAAATTTCAAAGTAGACCGACTTCTTTTCGGTTATAGCGGCTGCCTTTTCGGTTATTTCGGAAACGCAGCTGTCGATGTCCGCAATAAGCTCTGCGCCCTTGTCAGCCTTGTCAACACATTCGGAGATAAAGCGTATTCCGTCCTTCAGTCCGTCAACAGATGCTGCGGAGGGGAGATAGAGAACGGTAACTCCCGCTTCCTTCAAGGTGTGGTAGGGGTCGTCTGCGCCTGTCATGGAGATGCCGTCGATGATAACTGCGTCGGGTTCGAGAGATGCGATATATTCAATGTCGAGATTGTAGAAATCAAGTGTGCAGACAGACGGGTCAACGCCTTCAACGTCTGCGGAATACATATCTGCGGCGATTATCCTGTCGCCTACGCCCAGACCTGTGAGAATTTCCGTAGCTGCGGGTGCGCCCGAGATGATAGCGTTCAGTTCGCCCTTTATCTCAACTGTGCCGCCTTCAAGGTCGTTTACTAAACGTATGTCGTCTGTGATTTCTTCGGCGGTTTCTTCGGTTGTTGTTTCAGATGGTGCCTCAGTGGTTTCCGATTCCGTTTCGGTCTGAGATACCGCTTCGGTCACGGATATGGTGGTGTCGGTAACGGAGGTGTTTCCCGATGAACAGGAAACAGCGGTGAGGGCTGCTGCCATTGCGAGGATAAGTGCGGTTAGCTTTCTTGTTTTCATTTTTCTTTTTCCTTTCTCTACGGCAAAAACACATTCGAGCGGTATTCCGTCCGAATGTGCCGAAAAAAGACAAATGCAAAGCAAGCCGTTTCCGATTTCCCGAAAAAACCGTAACAGCCATGACCTCGCACCTGCTGCATCAACCGTACACTGCGGAATACAGCTCACCGGACAATACCGGAATTGTACAGGCAGGTATTCCGACTTTGACCCCTTTGCAAGCCTTCCCATAGAATGTTTTTCTGTGCCTTTCCCCTGCCTTCGCCGGGGGAAAGGCACGCCGATATAAACTAAATTCCACAGTGACATAAGCAAATTACTTGCCCTATGCAAAGGTTCGGGATTGTAACGTTTCCCGAGGTCATTACGGCGGCAGGACCGTGCTAAAGCTTCCCTGACTCTGTACAGGACGCATAATGCGTCTGTGCCGTTATTTACTGCGGATATTTTCCGCATCGGAATAATTATATCAGTTTGGCAGTGCTTTGTCAATATATATTTGTTTGACAAATTACCGATAAATATGTGCAAAACCCCTTGAATTTTGGATTTTTTTGTGATATAATAATGTAAGTATAGCTTTGTCATAATTTTGAAAAGACAGGTGAGCAGGTTGATCAATAACAAAAAAACCATAGGTCTGTGCCTTACAAAAATTCATGACAGAACAAGGTCGGAGTTTGCCGATTACCTGTTTTCTGCCGCAAAAAAGCTGGGGTACGGTCTTGTCATTTATAACAGCTTTATCGATTTTTACAAAAAAAGCGTGTATCTCAACGGCTCAAGATTTGTTTATGATAATATCGACTATTCTATCCTTGACGCTATGATAATCATGAACGAAACTATCTATGACAAGGAGATAGTGAACAACATCATAAGCAGTTCAAAGGCGAATAATGTCCCTGTTATTATCATTAAGGGAGAGGCCGAGGGCTGCATTTCCATAACCGATGATTATACCGAAGCTTATAAGCAGCTTATCCGCCATGTTATCCGTGACCACGGGGCAAAAAACGCCTTTTTTATTGCGGGAAATGAGGAAAATGACGGAAACACCGTTAAAAGGCTGGGCTGCTATAAGGCTGTCCTTGCCGAGGAAGGTCTGGAGTTTTCCGAGGATAACGTTGCTTACGGTCGGTACTGGAACGGTCCCGTTATAAAGATAATAGACAGGCTCGTTGAGGAAAAACGAATTCCCGATGCTATTATCTGCGCAAATGATATAATGGCTATGGCAGCTTGTTCAAGGCTTTCCGAGCATGGCTTCAAGGTCCCCGATGATGTTATCGTTACGGGCTTTGACGGCATTGAACAGGCGGATATGTTCCTGCCCGCTGTCAGCACCTGTCGGGAGGATATAAAGGGGCTTGCCGAAAAGGTCATCTCAATTATCTGCGACCTTACAGAGGGCAGGGAAACCGAGATGAGCTATATAAACGGCTTTGTTCCCAAGTTCACGGAATCCTGCGGCTGTGCTGCAAGTTCCCATGCAATAAACCGTCAGACGGTATGGGAAATGTTCAATGTTATGAGCGAGATGAATTCCCATGAGGATTACATCTACTCAAAGCTTGACAGAATACTTGACAAGCCGTCACTTTCCGAGGCGATAAAGATAATCTCATACATAATCCAGGGCGGCTCCTATCTGTTTATCCGCAACGATTGTCTATCACAGCTTTCCCCCGAAAATATAGAGTATGAGGGGGATTACACCATTGTCACCCATTCCGACAACAATGATACGGAGTCAGACCCCTGCTACTCCTTTATGGCGGACGGTACGTCACTTCCCGGGCATGACCCGAATAACAGCGGAATGATAATCCTCAGCCCCATATTTGTAGGGGAAACGGTGTGCGGCTATCATACGTCGGTCGTTGACAGCGCAGTTTCCGATGCGCATAAAATAAAGAGGATAACCAAGGCGATAAACATCTCCTTCAACGAAATGTACAACCGTCAGAAGCAGAAAACCATGAAGCTTCTTGCGGAGGAGGCGGCTTACACCTATTCCCTTACGGGACTGCCCAATCTGCGCGGCTCATGCAAATGGTTTACCGAGTTTTCCGCCAATTCTGAAAACAGGAACAAGCCTATTTCCGTTTCCTTTTATGCTATTGCCAAGTACAAATATATTTACGAGAATTACGGTATCGCCGATGTGGAAAATGCGGTCAAGTTCGTTGCCGAGGGGCTGAAATCCTCAAATCCCGACAAGTGCTTTGTGGGACAGGTTTCCGAAAACGAATTCATTGTTGTCAATTACTATGATTCATCGGAACAGATCTCCAAGACCATCAATAAGGCAACGTCTAACTTCTTTACCCTAATGGCAAGCTTCAACGGCATTAACGAAAAGGACTATTATGTTGAAGTCAACTGCGGCTGTACGGTCGTTGACCCCGGCTGGAGCGGCACTCTTGCAAGCTTTATAAAATCTGCCAGCGGCGAGCTGTATATGAACAAGCTCAAGGCAAATACAGAGCGCAAAAAGAACGCCGAAAACAATGTGGAATTTGATGAAGAGGCGTTTACTCTCCTTATTGAGCAGAACCTTTTCCGTTATTGCTTCCAGCCTATCGTCGATGCAAGAACGGGCGATATTTACGCTTATGAGGCACTTATGCGCACGGACGAGAGCATACATATGTCACCCTTTGAGATACTGAATGCTGCCTCTCAGTGCGGACGGCTTTACGACATTGAACGGGCGACGCTCTTTAATGTTATGGAGCATTATTCCCATTCTGCCGATGTTTTCAAGGACAGGAAGGTGTTTATCAACCTTATCCCGGGCTATTTCCTGAATGAAGCCGATTATGCAGTTATTGGCAGCAAATACGGCAAATATATGGATAATTTCGTTTTCGAGATAACCGAGCAGAACACGCTGTCCGACGATGAGCTTGACCGTATCAAAAAGCTTGGCGGCGATTCCAGAAGCAATGAAGTGGCTGTTGACGATTACGGTACAGGTCATTCAAATATCGTAAATCTTCTGAGATATTCGCCCCAGATAATCAAGATAGACAGGTTCCTTATCAGCGGCATAGACAAGGACGTTAACAAGCAGATGTTCATCAAGAGCACCATTGATTTTGCAAGACTCAACGACATCAAGGTGCTGGCAGAGGGCGTTGAGACCTCTGAGGAGATGAAAACTGTTATATCCTTCGGCGTTGACTACATTCAGGGCTATTACACGGGACGCCCCGTTTTTGAGCCCATTTCCGAGATAGACGAAGCTATCAGGAAAGAAATAATCGACTGCAATTCATAAAAAAATCCCGTATCCGTTTTTCTGGGATACGGGATTTTTTGCGCTTACCTGTTATTATACTAATAACCAATTAAAAAGTGAATAAAAAATCAAGCAAAAACTTGCGTATATGGTTTTTGTGCAGATTTTTTATCTATACTTTTATTGGTTATTAGTATTAGGCAGCCTTTATGGACTTATATCTGTCGGAGGAAAGAATGTCGTTCATTATCTTCAAGGGGGACATTTCGCCCGATCTCACCATATCAAATATGGCGGGAGAAGCACCCGACACCAGTGCAGCACCCGTATTGGTAAGCCTTACGGGGACGCAGCCCGAACGGCTGTTGACGTTCCAGAAGATTATATCGGGCAGCTTGTATCCGTAACGGGCGAACCTTCGCTTCATTGCAGAGAACAGGGTCAGGCTGTTTCCTCCCTCTGCGCAGATGTCAAACTCCATATCGGAGATTATGTACATTCTCGAAGGGATCTCAGAGGGTGCAAGCTTGTTGTCAACGGCTGTTTTGAGTATCAGGTCAAAGGTGGCTTCAATGTCGGTGTTTGCGCACTCGTCGAAGGAAGCGCAGTAGCGGGCTTTTTCGGTAATGTCCTTTCCCTTGACCTCCACAAGTCGGGGGTGCTTGGAGAAGGTGATGAAGTGTCCGCCGAATGCACCCTTGTTGTGCTCTGCGAAGTAAATGCCGAGGGAAATTGCGGCGTCTATGGGACGTATGCCGCCGTTTGCCGACCAGGTCATTGACCCCGAGCCGTCCACAACTGCAATAGCGTTTGCATTCTCCTCGCCGTCACCGCAGGAGGTAAGGGAGTTCCAGGTGGCGTCGAGGGAAGTACGCTCATCGGGGGTGGGCATGACCCCCAGCGTCCTGCGGATAACCTCGTAGGGGTAGAGGGTGGAGGCGTTCAGCTTTGCTTCTCCACGCTGAACGGCGCCGAGAAATTCTGTGTAACGCTCCTTGTCGTTTCGGAGAAATGCCAGCCTGTACTTGAACATTGCTCCCGAGGTCTGCTTTGAGTAGTCAAAGCTGTAATCGGAAACACGCAGGCGGTTTTCGATGATGTCGGTGTACTTTCTCAGCGCAGAAAGTGTGCGGCGGTAGTTACGCTCGGACATTTTCAGCTTTCTGCAAAGCATTCTGCCCATGCGGACGGTTTCCGCAGAAGATGCGTTTACGGAAGGCAGCCACTTTGCCAGCAGGGAAACCGGCTTGCCCTCGGACATTGCCGCAGTGTCGGCGTCAAGGCGTTCCTTTATGACCGCAACGGCATCGTCGGCGCAAACTGTGTTAAGAAGGGCGCAGAGGTCGTCGTATCTGCCGTATTCGGCAATGTTTTCTATGTTCGCGCGGACAGATTCCGGGGCAATTCCTGCCAGAGTTTTTATTGCAATGCGGAAGAATCTGCGCTCGCCCAGACCGCCCCTGACGTCCCTTGCGAAGAAGACTATCTTCATTGCCTTGTCGGGGTCCTCCACATACGCACGGACAACCGCTGTGGCAATGGTGTTCTCATCGGCGTTGCGGAATGCGCCTGCTTTGAAGAACAAATCAAGGCAGTCGGAGCCCGATGTGGAATAGGTCACGGCACCGTTTTCGGTGTATGTATTGGGGGTATTTTTAATAGCATTAAGCATTGAAATCATTCCTTTCTTCGGTTTGAAACGGATACCCACTCGGCTCGTAATAGGCTTCGAAGCCATTCAAAAAAATGTTTGCTGTACGAGCCGTGGGGCTTCAAGACACGCCCTCGAGGATTTGCGGTCCTCAGCACGATTGCTGTGCGTGTCTTACTTATCCTTCAAGGTGCGATAAAAAATATTAAGCAGCCAATTTAAACCGGCTGAAATGCTGTCGTTTCGGCAGCGGAATACACGGCTCTATTATTTGACTTGACAGGTCGGGAAATTGCTGTGTGAGCCATACGCTATCCCATAAATCATTTTTTATTGCTGTTAGCACCTTAAAAGGGTCAACGGAATGGATTTATGCAACAAGGCACGTCACTAAAATTTTTCGTTAAATAATAAAGGGTGAAAAATCTGCTGTCTGTGCCTTTAACGAATAAAATCCGTCCTCCGAGGGAAAAGCACCGCACCGAATACTGCCGCCCGCATTTCAGCGTCAATTATGCGGCTTTTAGATTGAATTGGCTGCCCGAAATTTTTCGGACGGCGGGGCATTTCCGTTCGGGATATTGAAATCATTCGTTTGCATTTTGAGATTAAAACAGGTGCTTTTTGGGATTCGAACCCACCTTGAAAAAGGCTGCCAACTACTGCTGTACGCACCTGACACGGCTCAGTTTTTTATCCGGCGCTCTGCGTGAGCTAATACTGTCAGATAGTACAAGGGAGTTTGACCCTTCCTCCGGGACCTCAATATTTGCTGCCTGAGCCGTTCTATGTATAGGCGTTACCCTTTGACAACGCCCACTGTAAAGAGCTTTTTGATAGGTTCTGCAAGGTCACGCTGATTTGCCATTACCTCGTCAATGTCCTTGTATGCGAAGCGGGATTCCTCTGCAACGTCGGATTTCTTGTGCTTTCCGAGGACGACATTCAGCGATTTCAGGTCGTTGATGACCGTGTCCACCGCAAAATTCTGCACCGCCGCAGTTCTGGAAAATCTGCGTCCTGCGCCGTGAGAGGAGGACATAAAGCTGTTGGGGTCGCCCTTTCCTCTGACAATGTAGCTGTATGAGCCCATCGCCCCGGGGATAATGGACAGCTCGCCGTCCCGTGCGCTTATGGCACCCTTTCGATGCACCCAGACGTCCTCGTCAAAGTGATTTTCAAGGGCGGCATAGTTGTGGTGGCAGTTTATCTCGGAGGAATATTCGGGGACGATACCCGTGTATTTCTCCACATATCTTGCGAAAATCTCCTTGACCTTTGCAAGCATTGCCGCACGGTTTTCGTAAGCGAAATCCATGGAAAGCTGCATCCAGTCTAAGTACCGTCTGCCCTCGTCGGAATCCGCAGGCAGGAAGGGAAGCCGCCATTCTGCGGGGACAGCGCTGTACCATCTCTCGTTTAACTCCTTTGCGATATTGTTGAAATATTCGCAGACACGGTAGCCGAAATTTCTGCTGCCCGAGTGGAGCATTATGGTACAAAGCCCGCTTTCGTCCTCCTGCAATTCGATGAAATGGTTGCCGCCGCCCAGCGTTCCTATCTGGAAATAGCCGTCGGAAATATTCTCGGCAAGAGCGGTGTCGGTTTCATATTTGGAAAGCTCCTCCTTTGCCCTGTCAAGGACGTTAGAGGGTTGAGCAGTCTTGTAATGGTTGAAGCCCGTGGGGATATTTCGGAGAATATCGCCCACAATTGCCTGAAGCAGAGTGCCGTTTCCCGTAACGGTTTCACGGAGGAGGCTGACGGGGACATTTGTCTGAACAAAGCCCATTCCGCAGCCGATGTCAACGCCTACCGCATTGGGGATAACAGCATTTTTGCAGGCAATAACGCCGCCTATGGGCATTCCCTTTCCCGTGTGCGTATCGGGCATAAGAGCGACCCATTTGTGAATAAAGGGGAGCTGCGAAAGGTGCTTGGCTTGTTCAAGACAGCTGTCCTCAATTGCATCTCTTTCTGTCCATATCTTTATAGGTTTTGAGTTCTCATCGCTGTACACGAACATTTTTCTGACCGCCTTTCGTTTTGATTTGATTTGTGTTCCTTAGCGTGATTACATCATACACCCGATTCGGGAAAAAATCATTTAAAAAAATCTGCGAACTGTAAAAACCATATTGCAATCTTATGAAATATCTGCTATTATAAATAGGAAGGAAAAAGCCCCGCAGACGAAAAAATCTACGGGACGGAACGCTTTATTTGCAGATAATATGCTTGAATTTTCCGCTTTTCGGGTTTACGGTAGGCTCTTTATCGGACAGAATTATCTCTGCATTTACACCTTTTTCCGACAAAAATTTCGTCAGAGCGGCAGAGGCTTCTTTAAATGCAGCCTGTTTATCCTCGGAAATAATGCGAAGCTCCAAAACGTCCCCGCCGGTCATCACCAGCTGGAAACGCTTCATTCCGTGAACCTCCTTCAAAATCGCGTAAACGGAAAGGGGAGCGATCTTCACGCCGTTTGAGAATCTGAGAATATCGTCCGTTCTGCCCTCAATTTCCAGCCAGGGTCTGTCATTTCCGCAGGGGCAGGGGTCGTTGTGGAGAATAACTCTGTCGGTTATCTCAAATCGGATAATTGGGCAAATTTTGTTTGCGAGATTTGTCAGCAGAATTTTTGCCGACTGTGTGCCGAAAGGAACGGGCTTGTTGTTCTCGTCAACGGCTTCGATGATTATCCAATCGTCGTTGATATGGAAATGTCGCTCGGGACATTCACACGCCATTGTGCCGCCCTCGGTGCAGGAATAATTCGTCTGAACGTGACATTTGAACACCTCGGAAAGGCGTTTTCTCACATCGTCCGACAGATATTCGCCGCCTGTCATAATAAGTACGGGGCGGATATTCAGCCGTCCCGCAAGCTGCTCATCTGCCAGAAGCTCCGCAGCGGTGGGGTAAATTCCCAGCATTGTGGGCTGAAAATCGTTCAGGATGGCGTTCAGCTTTTCGGGGTCATATCTTACGTCGGCTATCATCATCTGACGTTTTTTCCAAGGCATTCTGTGAAGCTGATACCTTATAGAGCCGCAGCCGAGATAAAAGCCCTTGTCTGCGAAAACGGCTGCCGATTTTCCGCCCGCCTTAATAAAACGCTTCATAATTTCGCCGCTTGAAAAGCTTCTTGTTATCCCGATGGCGGAGGAAACATTCATTGCGTTGTCGTCATAAAGGACGATACAAGGGTTCCCCGTTGAGCCTGAGGTGCTGAAAACAAGATATTTTCCGTCCAGCTTTCTGCCAACATTGTCGGTGTCGGTCATAAACTTCCTGACCTTTTCAAGGGTAACGTCGGGGTCGGTATGCCAGCGGTCGAAATGCTCCATAAGCATAAGCTTGTTAGTGACGGGAAATGCGTCGGGGGGCGATTCGGGGGATATTCCGCTGTACAATTCCGAGAAAAACGGGCTGTTTTCCTTTACATATGCGATATGCTCCGTAAGGCGTTTTCGCTGAAGCAAAAGCCGTTTTTCAAGGGGCATTTTGTCCGCCTTATGGGTTTCGGAGATAGCTTTCAGTAGTCCAATCTGTTTCATTTTTCTTCCTCCTTTGCGGCTTTGACCATTTCGGCAACAGTTCGTTTCATAATGTCAAGACCTGCTTCAAGTGTGAAATCTACGTGGTTTACGCATATCATAGATGCTGTTCCGTGGAGCAGAAGAAAGCTTCTTTGGAGAATGTCAAGGCATTTTTCACGGCTAAGACCGTACAGCTGCGTCATTCGTTCAAGGGTCGCCATATTGCAGTTGTAGCTTAACATCTGAGTGAGCAGGTCCTTGCTTTTGTAGCTGTCGGAGAGATAGAGAAATTTGAACAGATTCGGGCGTTCCATTGCCAATCGCAGCACCCATTCGGACGATTTTGCGAGGTTTTCCGAATTTCCCGAATACTCCGAAATTTCCTTCCCGCAGACGGCGCACACATAGTCGAAGGCTTCCTCTTTCAGCGCAGAAGCCGTTTCAAATCGGCTGAAAACAGGCTGTATGGAGCAGCCCGCACGTTCGGCAAGGCTTCTTACGGTCAGGGCATCGCTGCCGTTTTCCAGGATTATTTCATATGCGCATTTTAAAAGCTCTTCTTTGGATATTTTTTGTTTTGGCGGCATTTTTCATCTTCCTTTAAATAGCTTCTGATATATATCAGCCGATATATATCGTTTGATATATTATAGCACAGATTTATTTATCTGTCAATAGAAAGGCGGTCATAAAATGAGCGGATTTTCCGAGCTGATAAAAAGCTTTGATAAAACACGTGATTATGTACGTGACTTTTTCATCTACGGCTTTAAGGTGCGAAACGAATTTGACAGAAAAAGCGCCCGCACCTATGACGACGAAAAGCGCCGTGTGGAAAGCTGGCTGGGCGATTTCCTCCGCTATGACAGCAGCGAAAGGGGAAAGCAGGTTTCTATCTCCGTAGACAGCGGACGTGTCCCCGAAAATCCGCTTTACAAGGCGTTTTACTCAAAAAGCTTTACGGACAATGACATTCGGCTGCATTTCCTTTTGATGGACATTCTCGCTGCCGGAGAAGCGCTTACTGTCAAGGAGTTGACAAACCGTCTTGACGAGGAATACGACGCTTTTTTCGACGAACAGACCGTCCGCAACAAGCTTAAAGAGTATGTTTCCGAGGGGATTTTTATCTCCGAAAAACGTGGAAAGACCGACTATTTTTCACTTTCCCCCGACACGTCGGACAGCTTTTTCGGCGAATACGAGGGCCTGGACGATGCTGTGAAATTCTTCTCGGAAGCGTCGGAATTCGGTGTTGCGGGCAACAGTATGCTGAAAACGGCAGGGCTGAAAAACGACATTTTCCTGATGAAGCACAACTACATCGTCCATGCTCTGGAGGACGAGATCCTGCTGAAAATAACCGAACTCATAGAAAAAAAGCATTACATAACCGCCGTAAATTTCGGCAAGCAGAACGCCGCTTCGGAGAATTACGGTATTCCGCTGAAAATCTACACGTCATCGCAGACGGGCAGGCGGTATCTGGTGATGTATCTGCCCTTATACAAGCGGCTGAATTCCTTTCGGCTGGATTTTATCAAGTCTGTCCGTGACGGCGGGGAGTGTCCCGATTATGACAAATATGCGGAATTTCTGGGCAAAAATGAGGGGAAATGCTTTGGTGTGTCCTTCGGAAACAGACAGGAATTTGGCAGTATGGAGGCTTTGCGGATAACATTTTCCGCAGACGAGGAACGGGAGAAATTCATCATCGACCGCCTGAATCGTGAAAAACGCTGCTGCACCGTGGAAAAGGTGGGCGACAATCTTTTTATGCTGACCGCCGAGGTGTTCGACGTGAATGAAATGATGCATTGGGTGAAAAGCTTTATCGGCAGGATAGTCCGCATTGAGGGCGGAAATGAGGAAATTATCAGCCGTTTTTACCGCGATATTTCCCGTATGCACCGTATTTATTGCAGGGAGGGGGAAAGATTATGAACATTTTCAGCGAGATTTACGGCGCATATTTTCGGGTTGTGGAGCGGCTTCTTTCCCTTGAAAAATTTGATAAAAGCGAGATACCGGACGCCATTGAACAGGAGGCTTTCCGTGATTCTGCGCTGTTTATCGAGCCGAAGCTTCTGCCTAAAAAGGCTGACAGCTCCGATTGGGGACTGCTTTTGCGGAATGATGACGGCAGCTTTTCGCCCGTGACGAGAAATCAACCTCCGAAAATCGTCACGGAACTGCAAAAACGCTGGCTGAAAGCAAAGCTGTCCGACCCGAGATTTGCGCTGTTTTTCGGGGACGATACATTGGAGCGATTGACAAAGCGTCTGGAAAATGTGAAGCCGCTGTACGACCCGAATTGTTTCCGCTGCTTTGACGTTTACGCTGACGGTGATGATTATTCCGACGAGAATTACAGGAAAAATTTTCGGACGGTGCTGGTTGCGGTCAAGAAAAGGGAGATACTGAAAATCGACTTTGTTTCGGGAAAAAACGAGCCGATGTTCGGTCAGTATCTGCCCATAAAAATCGAGTATTCCCGAAAAAACGACAAGTTCCGTGTGTTCTGCTATCGTATGCGCTGCGGACATTTTTCGGGGATAACACTGCTGAATATCGGCAGAATGACAAGCGTCAGGGCGACGGGGATATGCTTTCCCGTTCCTCACGCCGACCTTGATGAAACCGACAGATTGTTCAGGGAACGCCGCTGTAAGGAGCCTGTTTTGGTGGAGGTCAGCAGCGAGCGCAACGGCATTGAGCGATTTATGATGGAGTTTGCGAGCTTTGAAAAGCAGACCGAGCTTGATATGTCTGCGGGGAAATGTATGGTTCGCATCTGGTACGACAGTCAGGACGAAACGGAGCTGCTGATACGCCTGTTGGGGTTTGGACCTGTCCTCAGAATAATCGGTCCCGAGGATTTTCGGAAACAGGCGGCGGAGAGGGTGGAGAGGCAGTTTAAGCTGTTATTTTCCGATAATGAGGAAAATATTTCGGAAACCTCTTGACTTTGACACGGTGTCATACCTTATAATTAATACTAATAACCAATAAAAGTGTAGACAAAAAATCTGCGTAAAAACCATATACGCAAGCTTTTGTACGGATTTTTTGTCAACTTTATGATAGGAAATTAGTATAAAAACCAATTCAGCCACAAAAAACCGCCCCGCGCATATGCACGGGGCGGCAATTTTTTAGTTGTTCAAAAAGAAAATTAGCAGTTCTCAGCGAAGTACTTGATAGTTCTAACCATCTGAGAAGTGTAGGAGTTCTCGTTGTCGTACCAGGAAACAACCTGTACCTGATAGGTATCATCGTCGATCTTGGAAACCATTGTCTGAGTAGCATCAAACAGAGAACCAAACTTCATTCCAACGATGTCGGAAGAAACGATCTGCTCGTCGTTGTAGCCGAAGGACTCAGTAGCAGCAGCCTTCATAGCAGCGTTGATGCCTTCCTTAGTAACGTCCTTGCCCTTAACAACAGCTGTGAGGATAGTTGTGGAGCCGGTAGGAGTAGGAACTCTCTGAGCGGAGCCGATGAGCTTGCCGTTCAGCTCGGGGATAACCAGACCGATAGCCTTAGCAGCACCTGTGGAGTTAGGAACGATGTTAGCAGCACCAGCTCTTGCTCTTCTCAGGTCGCCCTTTCTGTGAGGACCGTCGAGGATCATCTGGTCGCCGGTGTAAGCGTGGATAGTGCTCATGATACCAGAGGAGATGGGAGCATAGTCGTTCAGAGCCTTAGCCATAGGAGCGAGGCAGTTTGTTGTGCAGGAAGCAGCAGAGATGATGTTGTCTTCCTTAGTAAGAGTTGTGTGGTTTACGTTGTAAACGATAGTGGGCAGATCGTTGCCTGCGGGAGCAGAGATAACAACCTTCTTAGCACCTGCGTCGATGTGAGCCTGGCTCTTAGCCTTGGATACATAGAAGCCTGTGCACTCGAGAACAACGTCAACGCCGATCTCGCCCCAGGGGAGCTCAGCAGCGTTAGCCATAGCGTAGATCTTCAGAGTCTTGCCGTCAACTGTGATAGTACCTGCCTCGTCATCAGCGGTAACAGTGTGAAGGTTCTCGCCGATCTTTCCGCAGTAACCGCCCTGAGCGGTATCGTACTTGAGAAGATGAGCAAGCATGGAAGGCTTGGTCAGGTCGTTGATAGCAACAACCTCGTAGCCCTCAGCGCCGAACATCTGACGGAAAGCAAGACGGCCGATACGGCCAAAACCATTAATAGCAACTTTAACTGACATGGGATTTTACCTCCTAAAATTATTACTATCCTTATTTTACACCATTTCGCAGAATTTATCAAGTCTTTTTGATAAAAAAATCACGAAGTTTGAGTAATTTTTTTCGGCGGTGTTTTCTGTATGCTTTGCAAAGGGCGGTTTTTGGGGATATTTACGGTATCCGTCCCGATGGTCAATGTTTTGTTCAATAAAAATTTACATTAACAAAACATTTACTTTCCGAAAAAATATCGGGAAATGAGCGTTTGACTGCACTTTAAGTGGTAGGAAAGTTTCCGTAGTTAAACAAGAATGTAATTTAGAATATAAATTAATATATTCGTGCAATATATATATATATATATTAATACTTGTTTTATCTGACAAAAATAATCATAAACTATTGACTTTCATTGTTAATAAGTTATAATTAAGTTAATGCAGCAGGTAAATGGTGCAGCAAGAATATACAATCAAACTTTTGAATTTTTGTTGAGTGTATATTCTTGAATATGATGAGAGGTGAAAATAATGTTACTTGAAATTTTAGGTGCTGTAGCAATAGGGGCAATTGCCATATCGAATCCGGAGGCTACAAAAAAAGTTTGTGATAAATTGGTGGATCAAGCTGATAAGAAGTCAGATGAATTTTTGAAGACTGCGGAGAGAAGATACCAAAATGGAGAAATTTCATATTCACAGTATCAACACGCACTTGATGAGTATTATAATGCAAAATCAAATATCAGTGATTACAATTCAAAACATAGATAAATTGTTTTGTCATTAAGAAATAGAACGGGATATTGCGTTTAATTTGCAATATCCCGTTCGCTATTTAAATTCAATATAATTAACTAATTTTTTAGTGGCGTTGTTCATTGTACCTCATAATCCTTAGCGATAACAAACGCCTTATCCAGCAGGGCAATAGTGTCATTCCAGCGGGCAGCTGCATTTTCGCCGCCCATAACGACAGCGATTATCTGATGGTCATACCTTTCGGCAAGCTCAACAACGCAGTAGCCTGCTTCGTCGGTCATACCCGTTTTCATTCCCTTGGAATAGCAGTAGTAGAACTGGCTGTACGGATTTATCATAACATTGGAATTTTTCCAGTAAATGACTTCGCCGCTTAAAAATGTCTGCTCCAGATCGACTTTCTGCACCGACTCGGCTATCATATCGCAGTCCTTTGCATAGAGAGCGATCTTCAGCATATCCATAGCGGTGGTGTAATGGTCATCATCGTGGAAGCCGTCGGGGTTGGCGAAATGGGTGTTCTCTGCACCGATACGCTTTGCCTTGCGGTTCATCATGGTGACGAATTCCTTGACTGCACCCTCGTCGGACATATTGGGGTTATCTGCGATAACCCGTCCGATATTTGCGGCGGTGACGTAAGCAGCGTCATTTCCCGAGGGGAGCATAAGTGCGTCTATCATCATTTCTGTGGACAGCTGACTGCCCTTGTTGAGATATGCAAGGCTTGAACCTGGATTTACGAAATCCAGCTCATCTCCCGCCGTGAAAACGAAGTCGTCGTCCGCATAATCCAGCGCAAGAGCGGCTGTCAGCAGCTTTGTGGTGCTGGCGGGATAGCATTTCTCCTCGGCGTTTTTCGCATAGAGGACGGTGTTTGTGGTAACATCGTAAACTACCGCATATTTCGAGCTTATCTCCATATCAATGGGATAGGTCTTTTCGTTTTCGGCAACGGCTGCCGTTGTTTCGGGAGCGACGGTCTCAAACGCCGTTTCGGCAGGTTCGGCTGCCTGATAATCCTCGGCGGCGATAATATCGTTTGCTGTGACGGCTTCTGCCTCCATATTTCGGATAAGCCTTTTTGCGCCGTTTATGCCAAAGACGGAAACTGTTACAAACACAGCCGCCATAACCGTGAGCTTCAGCCGTGCTTTGAGCATTTGCTTTCTGCGGTAAGCGGCACTTCTTGCAATTGGTCTTGATTTGTAGCTGTAATTTTTCATATAATTCTTTCTTTTGTTGACGGGAAATTCCCGATGGTTTATATCTCTGTTCGGCTGCCGCTGCGAAATCTCACCGACAGCACTGCACATTATATTTTACCATAGTCTGCACATTTTTTCAACTGTGATTTTACATAAAAAATATACAGATATTCCGACAGACAGCAAAACCCCCGTTCCCGGAAAAACTGTTCCGAAAACGGGGGAGAAAATCTGTGTTAAAGCACCTTATGTTCTGTCATTGAAAATGCTGAAAAGGTCGCTGAAATCTGCGCCTGCGCTTGTGTTCTTAGCTTCCTTGACACTTTCGATCACTCTGGAATTGTCAACAGTATCAACGATAGGTCTGCCTTCGTCCTCAAAGCCCGTAGCGATAACTGTGATATTGATCTCGTCGCTGAGATTTTCATCGAAGGAGGTACCGAAGATCATATCAACGCTGGGAGCAGCAGCCTCGGAAATAAGCTTGGTGGCTGTATCCACATCGGAGGAAAGAACGTCCTCGGACATAACGATGTTGACCAGCAGCCTTGTTGCGCCCTTGATAGAGGTTTCCAGGAGGGGGCTGGAGATAACTGCGTTTGCAGCTTCCTGAGCCTTATCCTTGCCCGAGCCGTGACCGATAGCCATGTGGGCATAGCCTGCGTTCTTCATGGTAGTTTCAACATCAGCAAAGTCGAGGTTGATCATACCTTCAACGGTAATAAGCTCTGCGATGGACTTAACACCTGTTTTCAGGATATTATCAGCCAGCGCAAAGGATTCCTTCATAGTAAGGGGCTTTTCGGAGCCGACCAGCAGCTTTTCATTAGGGATAACAACGAGGGAGTCAACATGCTTCTTAAGCTCCTCAATACCCTTTTCCGCCTGGAGCATCTTAGCCTTCTGCTCAAAGTTAAAGGGCTTTGTAACGACAGCGACTGTCAGAATGTCCATTTCCTGTGCGATCTCCGCAACAACGGGAGCTGCGCCTGTACCTGTGCCGCCGCCCATACCTGCTGCGATGAACACCATATTTGCGCCCTTGAGAGCGGCAGCGATCTCATCTCTGTTCTCCTGTGCGGAATCGGAACCTATATTGGGCTTATTTCCTGCGCCTCTTCCTCTTGTCAGCTTTACGCCGATCTGGACCTTTGTGCTTGCCTTAGAGGAGCTGAGAGCCTTGGCATCGGTATTGACAGCTATGTAGTCAACATCCTTGATGCCCGAAGTTACCATGCAGTTAAGTGCGTTTCCGCCGCCGCCGCCGACACCAACAACCTTTATATTAATGTCGGGGATAAAAGAAGTATCGTTATCCAGCATAAAGTCGCCCATTTGAAAATCCTCCTATATATAACATCTCTATTATTTCTAAATTTTAACCTGATAATACATACTATTATAATAACACATTTTTTCAATAATATCAAGTGAAAATTCAGTTTTTTTTCAATAATTTAAAGATTATCGAACTTGTATAAATCATTTTAATGAAAATACGGAATTTTTGTGTAATTTACTCCGATTAACCGCTGTTTCCGCTTTCCGTTTCGACAGGATCGCCGTTTTCATCGGTAACAGCCTCCGTTTCGGAGATGCCGTTCTTCCTGTCCTCGATGTTCTGATAATACTGTTCAATGCCGCTTTTTTCCATAAACGATGCCGAACCGTTGAACATGGTCAGGACACCCTCTGTCTTTGAGCCGATCTTTTCGCTGAGGATTATCTCGGTGAATTTCAGCTTGTAGTCCAGCTCATTCACAGAACCCAGACGTACCTCAACACGGTCGTCGAAAAGGTACTTTATGTTATATCTGTCGGTAACGTCGATGTAGGAGACCTTTTCCGTATTGCGGCTCTGCATAGCATTGCAGACGGAAAGCATTGCATTCAGCTTGCCCTCGTCATCTGCGGATTCAAAAATCATTCCCGGCTCCAGATCATAGACGGGTTCGGAGCCCTTGATAAGGTAAAGTCCCTCGACAGGCGTTTGAGAACGGTCAAAAATTTTTCCCGTGGTGCTCATAATGAGGTAGTCGTTTTCCGCTTCAAGGCAAGCCAGCGGTTGGCATACCGTAACGCTTATCTCAATGCCCGTAGGCAGCTTTCTTTTGACCTCGCAGGATTCCAGATAGACGACGTTCTGCATTATCTGTTCGGCGTGGCCGGACATTTTTGTGAGGAACATATTCTCGCCGAATTCCAGCCCCGAGGCGCTGATAATTTCGGATTCGTCATACTGTCCGTCACCCGTTACGGTTATCTTTTCGATATTGAAAAAAATAGTCAGGGACAGGATCAGCATTATCAGGAAAACGACAGTGAAAATTATCTGCATATATACTCGGATAACACGTTTTCGTTTCTGCCTTGCCTTGTCGGAATTCGACCGCCGTCCGTTGTCCCGTTTTACAACATCATTCATAGAGATTCTCCTGTTGAAATTGTCAGCCGATACGTCTTACAGATGCACCTGCCGCTGACAGAACGTCCTCAATATTTTCATATCCTCTGTCGATATATTTAACGCCGCCAAGCTCCGTCCTGCCCTCTGCGGACAGTGCCGCAACAGCCAGCGCAGCCCCGCCTCTCAGGTCGGAGGCTTCGACGTTTGCACCGTAAAGCGTCGGGACGCCGTTCACCACAGCGACCTTCCCCTCGGCGATGATGTCTGCGCCCATTCTGCGAAGCTCGCCAACGTGCTTGAAGCGGTTTTCAAATATATTTTCGATAAACACCGTGCTGCCCTCCGCCTTGCAGACAGCCGCCATTACCACCGCCTGCATATCCGTCGGAAACCCCGGATATACCATTGTGCGGACAGTCCCCGGTGCTTTCAGACGCTTGTTTGCACGGATATAGATGCCGTCATTTCCAAAGCTCAGCTGACAGCCCATTTCCTCGAAAACGGACAGTACCGAGTCCAAATGACGGTGCAGGGCGTTTTTCACATACAGCTCGCCCCCTGCCGCAGCACAGGCGGAAAGCCATGTGGCAGCGCATATCCTGTCGGGCATAACGGTGTATTCGCAGCCGTGAAGGGGTTTGCCGCCGTTTATGACGATAGTCCCGCCGCCGTCCCCCGAAATATCTGCGCCGCAGCTTCTGAGAAATTCGGCAAGGTCGGCAATTTCGGGTTCTCTTGCACAGTTTTTGATGACCGTTTCGCCCCTTGCGCAGACGGCTGCCAGCATAATATTTTCCGTTGCGCCCACGGACGGAAACGGCAGGGCAATTGAAACGCCGTTCAGCCCGTTGTCCGCCGTGCAGCATAGCCGTCCGTGTTCCTCGGTTATGACGGCACCCATCTTTTTCAGGGCGGAAATGTGCATATCTATGGGACGGGGACCCAGCTCGCAGCCTCCGGGATATGACAGGACGCATCTCCCCGTTTTCCCGAGGACAGCCCCCAGAAATATCACCGAGGAACGCATTTCTCTCATAAGCTGCTCGGATATTTCCGAAAGGCAGCCGTCCCCGTCAACGGTAACGACGTTTCCCTCCGCCCTTATCCTGCACCCCAATGAGGTAAGTATGCGCATTGCGGAATATGTATCGGAAATTCGGGGGACGTTTCTGATTACCGTCTGTCCCCTTGGAAGAAAAGCGGCGGCAAGTATGGGCAGAGCGGAATTTTTTGCGCCCTGAGTGATTATCTCGCCTGACAGCCGCCTTCCGCCGTCAATAACAAGCCTTTGCATAGAAAACCCTCCAATAACGATCTATTGGTGTATTCTATGCGAGCGGGCTTTTATTTGTCAATCAGTCCCGAAATTACCCTGTAAATTCTGTCGGGAGTGTCGGAAATGGCAAGTGCGGCAGCGTTTTTGCTGAGTTCTGCCAGCCTTTCGGGGTCGTGATACAGCTCGTCAACGGTTTTGATAAGCAGCTCGGAGGTAAGGTCCTTCTGCTCAAAAACCACCGCAGCGCCCGCATTTGCAAGAACCATTGCGTTATGATACTGATGATTTCCCGCAACTATGGGCGACGGGATAAGTATGGAAGCCCGCCCTACCGACTCTATCTCACAAAGCGCATTTGCACCCGAACGGCTGATGATAAGGTCTGCCGCCGCCATGCAAACGTCCATATTGTCAATGTATTCCTTCACCATAAGGCGGGGATTGTTTTCGAGGACAACGCCTTTTTCGGTCAGAGATTTCACGAATGTATCTTTACCCATCTGACCGTAGCTGTGAATGTGATTTATCTGCCTGCCGTTTTTCTGCGACCATGCGATAAGGTCGGCGACGGTCTCATTTATCATTCCCGCACCGAGGCTGCCGCCTGTGGAGAGAATACAGATTCCGTCGTCAAGACCAAGCTGACGCTTTGCTTCCTGTCTGCTGCGGTGGGTGAACCCTTTTCTTACGGGCAGACCGGTCACGGTATATTTCACGGAAGCGTCGAAATAATCCTTTGCCGCTTCAACGGTAAGCATTACCTCGTCCACCTTTTTTGTCAGCAGACGGGTGGTGACTCCCGGGTATGCGTTCTGTTCGTGGATAGCGGTGGGGATCCCCATCTGCGCAGCCTTCATTACAACAGGACCGCTGACATATCCGCCTGTGCCTATGACAATATCGGGCTTGAAGCCGTCGATTATCTGCTTTGCACGGTGTCCCGCAGTGGTGAGATATGCCACGGACTTAATGTTTCGGGCAATATTTTTCGGAGTAAGCTTTCTCTGAAATCCGCTGACCTTAATGGGTGCAAACTCTATCCCCGCTTTGGGAACAAGCCTTGCTTCCATTCCGTTTGGAGTTCCCGCATATAAGAACTCAGCGTCGGGACGCTTTTCCTTGATTATCGAGGCGATAGCAAGGGCGGGATTAATGTGTCCGGCAGTTCCTCCGCCGGCGAGAAGTACCTTTAACAATGTCTATCAGTCCTTTATTATGTGGATTCGCTTGGCTTCGGGGCATTATTTTGCTTTGGGGGCGATGAGAAGATACATTGCCTTGAAACATTCAGTATAACGCCCATCTGTGCCAGCTGCATACAAAGCGCCGTGCCGCCGTAGCTGAAAAACGGCAGAGAAATTCCCGTATTTGGGATAGCGTTTGTGACAACTGCGAAATTGAACATTGCCTGAAGCCCTATCTGGAAGGTGAGTCCCACTACAAGTATCATACCAAACTTATCGGGAGCCTTTGTGGCAATGTAGAAGCCTCTGAAAACGAACATCAGGAAGATAAGGATAACCAGCACAGCTCCGCAGAAGCCCAGCTCCTCGCATACCACCGCAAAAACAAAGTCGTTTTTCGATTCGGGGAGATAGAGGAATTTCTGACGGGAATTTCCCAGACCCATTCCGAAAAGTCCGCCCGAACCGATAGCGATAAGGGAGTTCTGAGTCTGCCATTCCTTGGGGGACGTGCCCGCAAAGGGGTTCTGCCATACGTTGATACGGTCGGTAAAGTATCCGATACCGTCAACATTTATCTTATAGGCAACGATGATGCACACCGCTCCCGCCGCTATTCCCGCCAGAAGCAGCAGATGTCTTATCTTGACACCGCCTACAAACATCAGCACAAGACCGATACCGCAGATGATGATAGTTGCGGAAAGATGCGTCTGCGTCAGGACAAGCACTGCGGGAATTCCCAGCAGAATGAGAAACGGTGCAACGCCGTAGGAAAATTTATCCAACTTTGAGTAATTCATTGAGATAAGGTACGCAAAAATTATGATGATAGCAAACTTTGTTATCTCCGAGGGCTGAAATTCAAAGCTTGTGCCGGGTATGACGAGCCAGCGTTTTGCGCCGTTGTGATCTTTTCCAAGGGGCGAGAATTTTACCAGTAGCAGCAGCACCAGCTGGAATACATATAATCCGTAAGCAATAATGGGCTTTCGGAAATTATGGTAATCGAAGTAGGAGAGAAAGTACATGGCAGCAAGTCCCAGAGCCGAGAAGATAAGCTGCTTTGAGATGTAAGCGGTGCCATCGCCGTTCTCCTCCTTGATAGCCCATGCATAGCCTGCGGAGAACATCATTATCAGACCGAACACAAGCAGTATGAACACGATGGAAAAGAAAACCAGATCCATTGGTCCCTGTATTATCTTTTCCTGTTGTCCGCGGGAATTTTTCTTGTCCCATTTTATATTACGGGCAGCCTCCGCCAATGCAATACGCCTCCTTGAATTTGTTGGTTTTTACATCATCATTATAACATTTGCAATAACGCCCGCCAGCAGTCCCACAAGAGAGAAAGCTATGACGATCTTGTATTCCGACCAGCCGCAAAGCTCAAAATGATGGTGGATAGGGGACATTTTGAAGATACGCTTGCCCGTTGTCTTGAAGCTTATCACCTGGATAACCACGGAAAGCGCTTCGCAGATGTAAACTATTGCCACAAGGAAGAAAAGCAGATGCTGTCCCGTCATCATACCGAGGGCAGCCACCGCACCTCCTAAGTACATTGAGCCTGTGTCGCCCATAAACACCTTTGCGGGGTGAAGATTCCACACAAGAAATCCCACGCAGCCCCCTGCCACCGCAACGCCGAAAATCGTACATTCCCACAGTCCCAAAACGGAAAGCATCATCACAAATGACAGGGAGGAAACCACCGTTACCGTCGAGCAAAGCCCGTCAACGCCGTCGGTGAGATTTACCGCATTTACGATGTAGATAAGCACAAGTATCATCAGAGGATAGTAGAAGATACCGAAATCAACATCTCCGAAAAAGGGAAGAAGTATCTTCGTGTCGTCCCCGAGAAGCTTTAATACCCACAGAAAAACGGAGGTCAGAACAAGCTGCATGACCATTTTCTGCTTGGGGTTCAGACCCTTGTTCTGCTTTTTTACCGCCTTGATGTAGTCGTCGATAAAGCCAATGCCGCTGTTTAAAAGCGCAAAGCCCATACAGGTGAGTATTCGGTACAGGGGCAGGTCTTTTCCCATAGGTACTCCGTTTTCCGAGGTCGAACGCCAGAGCAGAAAGCCCACAGCACCTGCCACAAGCGAGCCGATAATGAACATAAATCCGCCCATCATAGGCGTTCCCTGCTTTTTCTTCTGACTTTCCAGCGCTGCTCCGACGAACTTTTCAATAGTCTGCCCAAAATGGAGCTTTTTAAGCAGTGGAATGAGAAAAATTCCCGTTGCCGCCGAAATTCCGAACGCAAGCGCAGCGGTCACAACGTTTATCCATAAAGCCATTTTATTCAACCTTTCCGAAGCTCACTGATGATATTTTCCAGCTTCATTCCTCTGCTGCCCTTGAAAAGCACCGTATCTCCGTCGGAAATTTTTGCTTTCAGCCACTCTGTCAGCATTGCGGGGTCGTCGGTGCTGCCCGAGTGAAGTCCCGCTTCATCGGCGGCAGCGGCGATATATTTAGCCATTTTTCCGTAGCAGGCGATGTAGTCAAGCTTCTTTTCGGCGGCATAGCGTCCGATCTCTGCGTGAAGCTCGGGGGAACGTTCGCCGAGTTCAAGCATATCCGCAAGAACAGCGCCCCGTCTGCCCGTGCATTTCATATCGCAGAGGGCATCAATGGAAGCCTTCATTGAGGTGGGTGAAGCGTTGTAGCAGTCTATAACAGCGGTAAATCCGCCTATTTTCTCAATTTTCTGCCTCATTCCCGCAGGAATGTAGCTTGCAAGAGCTGCCGCAGACTTTTCGGGAGATGCACCCAATTCCGCCGCAGCAGCCACTGCCGCCAAAGCGTCAAGAGCGTAATGCTTTCCGATACAGGGCAGCTCACAGGGGACAGATCTGCCGTTCGATACAATGTCAAAACGAAGCTTTTCTTCCTCCTGAACGATATTTTCGGCAACATAATCGCAATCCTTGTTCTCAATGCCGAAGCTGATGACCTTTCTGTCGGTCACGGAGCGGGTCAGGGGGAAAAGCCGTTCATCATCGCCGTTTACGATAAGCGGTGCATTGGGCTTTGCGCCTGAGATTATCTCCAGCTTTGCCTTTAAAATATTGTCCTGACTTCCAAGCTGTTCCAGATGACAAAGCCCGATATTTGTTATCAGGCAGACATCGGGATTTGCGGCTTTGGACAGCCTTTCTATCTCACCGAAGCCCGACATTCCCATCTCAATGACAGCGGCTTCAAAGCTTTTGTCAAGGCGGAAAAGGGTGGTGGGCAGACCTATCTCGTTGTTGAGATTTCCCTCGGTTTTCAGCATATTAAATGCCGATGATACCGCCAATGCGGTCAGTTCCTTTGTGGTAGTTTTGCCGACACTTCCCGTAATTCCGACTACCTTGACGGGCAGAGTGCGCCTGTAATATCCCGAAAGGTCAAGCAGCGCCTTTCTTGTGCTTTCGCAGACTATTGTTGGGATTCCGTCAAGTTTTTTTTCGCTGAGAACGGCAGCTGCGCCCTGTTCGATGGCGGAAGCGGCAAAGTCGTGTCCGTCAAAGCGTTCGCCCTTTATGGCAATAAAAAGGCAGCCCGCTTCGATCTTCCTCGTGTCGGAGGAAACGGCGGTTATTGACCTTTCGGGAGATATGCCGCAAAGCTCTCCGCCTACGGCTTTTCGGATTTCATCGACAGTTATTTTTTCCATAACAGTTCCTCTTTTAAGTTAATTGTGCAAGAGCCTCGGCAGCAATTTCACGTTCGTCAAAATGGATATGTCTGCCGCCTGCAAGTATCTGATAATCCTCGTGACCCTTGCCCGCCAGCAGCACCAAATCGCCCTTTTTTGCGATCTTTACGGCGTGGAAGATAGCGTCCCTTCGGTCGGTTATACGGTCGCAGGGCTTTGTTCCCGACAGTCCCGTGAAAATGTCGTCGATGATAGCATCGGGGTCCTCGTTTCGGGGATTATCCGACGTAACTATGAGATAATCTGCGTATTTTTCTGCAGCCGCACCCATTTTGGGACGCTTTGTCCTGTCCCTGTCGCCGCCGCAGCCGAAAAGGCAGATAAGCCGTCCCGAAATTTGTTCTTTGAGGGCAGGCAGGACGTTTTCCAATGCGTCGGGGGAGTGGGCATAGTCGCAGATAAGCATAAAATCCCGTCCAGTGGGGATAATTTCGCACCGTCCTCTGACGCCCTTGCTTTCATCAAGGGACTTTTCGATAATGTCCGCCGAAACGCCCATTTTCAGGGCTACCTTAACGGCAGCTGCGGTGTTTGCGGCGTTGAAACGTCCCATCATACCGAGAGAAATGGGATATTCCGTCCCAAAATCGCTGAGAATAAAGTGTATTTTATCGCCCTTTGCGGCAATGTCCCGAGCGTTTACGTCGGCATCGGGGTGCAGACCGTAGGAGCATTTTTCGCAGGAAATCTCGGAAAACAGCCGCTTGCCGTACTCGTCGTCCGTATTCACAACGGCAAATCCACAGCGGTCAAAAAGCAGCCGCTTGGCAAGGTAATAGTTTTCCATATCTCCGTGATAGTCAAGGTGGTCCTGAGTAAGATTGGTGAAAACGGCATAGTCGAAAAATGCGGGACCAATGCGGTTTTGATGCAGGGCAAATGAGGTCACCTCCATGACCGCAGCCGTGCAGCCGTCATTGCACATTTTCTCGAAAATGCTGTAAAGCTCGCCGACCTTTGGTGTGGTGGGGGTGGATTCGTCCCTTTCGATGGGCTCAGTTCCCGTAAAAACGCCCGTTGTGCCGATAAGACCGACCTTTCTGCCGTCCCTTGCCAGAATGTCACGGATAAGGGTGGTCATGGTGGTTTTGCCGTTTGTGCCCGTTACACCGATGAGAGTGAGCTTTTTCTCGGGGTGACCGTGCATTGCGGCAACCAGATAGCCGTAAAAATAACGGGAATTTTCGGTGATTATCTGCCTTGGGAGTCCCAAATCTCGTTCGCAGACAACAGCTGCTGCGCCCTTTTTCAGCATATCGGCGGCGGCAGAATGTCCGTCAAACCGTCCGCCCTTTACGCATACGAAGATGAAGCCCTCGGCAATATCATCCGTAAAATCGGAAACGCCGCTTATTTCGGGGTTTTCCGTCAAAAGCTCTCTGTCAGCCTTGTATTCTGCGTATTTTCCTGCGTCCTCAAGAAGCTGTGCGAGTTTCATAAAAAAGTTCCTTTCAATCGGGATATTTTCCCGCAAATGGCGTATCTATGCGGATATTATTTCCAAAGGCGAAAGCTTTATCCATCGGATTTTACAACGAAAACCACTTCAACAATAGTACCCTTGGGCACGGACGCACCCGGAGTGTAATTCTGGAGAGTTGCCAATGCGCCCTCACGTTGTGCAGCACCGCCGCTGACCTTCAGGTTCAGGTCGTATGCCGCAAGAGTTTCGTTTGCCTGAGAAAGGGTCATGCCCGTCAGGTCGGGGACTTCAACGGTCTTTTCCTCATATTCCTCGTCGGTGTAGAGGATAACCTTTCCATTTCTGCGGACGGAGCTTCCTCGTGCGGGGACCTGACCTGTGACCTCCTCGCCGCTGCCGATAACAACGGGGGTAAGTCCCAGAGATGTAAGGGTATCGGAGGCTGTTGCGACGGACTGCTCAACCACGTCGGGGAGAGTAATGTCCATCTGAGCCAGCTCTTCCTCGGTATATTCGGGATAATATCCCAGATAGGGGAGAGCTTCCTTCAGAACGTCCGCAACTGCGGGGGCAGCAACGACGCTTCCGTAATAATCCTTGCCCGTGGGCCAGTCTACCATAATAAGAATGATTATTTCGGGGTCGTCGGCGGGGGCAAATGCGCAGTACGATGAAACATAAATATCCTCTCTGTTCAGACGGTTGTTTTCCTCCTGATTCTGAGATGTACCCGATTTTCCGCCGATCTTGTAGCCCTGTATGTAAGCGTTTGAACCGTTTTTCGTGTTTACAACGTCCTCTAAGACCTGACGCATCTGAGCGGAGGTTTCTTCGGATATTACCTGACGTCTGATATTCGGCTCGGTTTTTTTCACAACATTTCCGTTTGTGTCAACTATCTTATCCACAACATATGGTGTTACCAGCTGACCGCCGTTGATAACTGCTGCATATGCGGTTATCATCTGAATGGGAGTGAGGGTAGTTGTCTGACCGAATGAGCAGGATGCCAGCTCAACGGGACCCATTCTGCTGTAAGGAACATAAAGGCTTGTTGCCTCGGACGGCAGGTCAATGCCCGTAGGCTCGGTAAGACCGTAGGCTGCGAAGTATTTGCAGAAATTTTCCGCACCCAGCGCCTGTCCTATCTGAACGAATGCGGGGTTGCAGGAGTTTGTCATTGCAGCGGTGAAATCCTGTGTGCCGTGGGAATAGTTCGCCCAGCAGTTAAAGGGCGTGCCCGCAACGGTTATAGTTCTTCCGCAGTTAAAGGTGGAGCCCAGGGAAATGACCTTTTCCTCCAGCGCCGATGAACCGGTAATTACCTTGAAAACCGAACCGGGGTAATATCTTTCGGAAATTGCCTTGTTTTTCCACTGCTTTTCTCTGAGAGCGGCGTAAAGCTCGTCATATTCCTCTTCATCGGTGACGGCGGCAAGCTTTGCCCTGTCAAGCTCACTGTAAATGGTCGTGCGGTCGTTCAGGTCAAAGCCGGGGACGCTTGCCATTGCCTTGATAGCGCCCGTTTTTGCTTCCATGATGATGCCGCATGTTCTGTTCTGCGGATTAAAGTCGGAAACTGTGCTTTCCAGCGCCTTTTCCAGATAGTGCTGCAAGGTCATATCAAGAGTGAGGTAGAGGGAGTTTCCGTTTTGCGCCTCATACATTTTGTCGTTTTTATAGGGCATTTCCTTGCCGTTTGCGTCGGTGGCGGAGATTATCTTTCCGTCCACGCCTGCCAGATAATCGTTATACTGCAGCTCAACGCCGTACTGACCGTCGCCCTCGGCATTGGTAAATCCGATAACGGCAGCGGCAAGCTCATTCTGGGGATAATATCGCTTGGTGTCGTTCTGTGCGAACACCATATTATAGTCGATATTTTCTTCGGTGAGATAGGCGTTTATCTCGTCCCAGACCTGCTTTTCCACCTTTGTGGCAATATTCTCCTGACGGCGGGAGGTTTTCTCATATTTATCGAGAATAGTCTGCCTGTCAACGCCCAGCTTTTCCGTAAGGCAGTCGGCAATGACCTTTTTCTGGCGCTCCTTTTCGACGGGGTCCTTGATAGCGTCAATTCCCGCGGGGTCGATAGCGACTGTGTAAACGGTCGCCGACTGTGCAAGTATCTTTCCGTTGCAGTCGTAGATGCTCCCTCGGTTGGCATTTACGGTAATGCTGCGGAACTGCTTGTCATTTGCCATTGCCTGATATTTTGCGCTGTCCTTAACGGAAACCGTAAACAGGTGGAAAACCACATAGCCGATAAATACGAGCATAACAGGCACAACGACAAGATGAAGTCTGTTGACCATTTTTGAGGTTGGCTTCAGCGACATTGACATTACCGTCCTTTCCGAATTCTGCGGTTTCCATGCCTTTAATCAAAACACGGGCTGCAAAAAAATTATGCAGCCCCGTTATAATCTTATTAGAAAATATGCGTTTAAATGCCGATCGGCGGAGAAAAAATCAGCCGTTGAGATATTCCCAGACCTCCACAGCCTTGTTTTTGAGCGAGGTGAAGAAATCCTCCTTGACCTCGGGTATCTCCACAACGCTGTCTGCTTCGACTTTGATGTATTCTATCTGAGATTTGTTCAGCTTTTCCAGACCGAGAACATTTTCGGCGTAATTCTCAACGTTTTTCAGCGAGCTTCTTCCGTCTATCTCGGACTTCATACGATTATTTTCGTCCTGAAGCTGGGCGATGGACTGATTTTGCAGCCGTATCTCGCTGTAAAGCTGAGCGTTTTCTACTTTGGAGATAACGATAGTGCTTATCGCAAGACCGATAACAGCGATGGTTGCGATAGCTTTCGGAGCAGAGCCGGCGTTGACCATTCCTCTCTTCTGAGTGAGCCTTATTTTAGATTTCTTTTCAGGTGCTCTTTCTTCAAATCTTGAAAGGTCATAGGCTAAATTATTTCTGTCTGCCATAACACCGGCTCCTTTCCTTGTATATTTTACTTCATTCTACACTTTATTTAAAGTTTTTCTATGATCCTGAGCTTTGCGCTTCTTGCTCTGACGTTTCTTTCCAGCTCCTCCTCGGACGCTTCGGCGGGCTTTCTCAGCACCAGCCGTCCCCTCGGAGTATTTCCGCATATGCAAACGGGGAAGTCGGGCGGGCAGGTACAGCCCTTGCAGAATTCCGCAAAATGCTGTTTAACTATCCTGTCCTCTAAGGAGTGGAAGGTGATAACGCACAGTCTGCCACCTGTTTTGAGCATATCAAATGCGTCGTTCAGGGCTTTTTCAAGATGTGCAAACTCGTCGTTTACTGCAATTCTTATTGCCTGAAAGGTCTTTTTGCAGGGATTCTTGTCCCGCCTTTTTGCTGCGGGGACGGACATTCTGATAATATCCGCAAGCTGCAAAGTGGTTTCGATAGGTGCTTTTTCCCGCTCTCTGACGATATTTGCGGCAATGCGTCCCGCAAATTTTTCCTCGCCGTAGCGGAAGATAATATCCGAAAGCTCCTTCTGAGAGAAGCCGTTGACAATATCCTTTGCGGAAATGCCCTCCTGCGACATTCTCATATCAAGGGGAGCGTCGTTGTGATAGGAAAAGCCTCTTTCCGCCTCGTCCAGCTGATGGGAGGAAACGCCCAGGTCCATCAGGATACCGTCAGCGCCGTCGATCTCCAGCCGTCTGCAAATATCCTTTATCTCGTCGTAATTTCCTCTGACCACCCTTGCGTTATATGCGGAAAGACGTTCGGCGGCGGTAACAACGGCGTCGGGGTCACGGTCGATGCCTACAAGCATTCCCGTTGTGAGCCGTTTTGCGATCTCGGAGGAATGTCCCGCTCCGCCGACCGTACCGTCGATGTAAATGCCGTCGGGCTTTATATTCAGCCCCTCAATGACTTCATCGAGAAGCACGGGGATATGTTTAAATTCCATAGTAAGCCTTTCATCAGAAGCCAAGCTCGTCCATCGCCTCGGTAAGCATATCCTCGGAGAAGGAATCGTTCAGCTTGTTCCATCTGTCCTTATCCCAGATCTCGGCACGGTTTACTGCACCGATTACCATAACGTCCTTTTCAAGCCCCGCATATTCACGGAGATGAGCGGGGATAAGTATTCTGCCTTGTTTGTCCGCTTCTATCTCTGCGGCGTTGGAGAAGAAGAACCTCTGAACGTTTTTGCCCTTTGAAAGGGGCATACTGCTTATCTTTTCTTCCATGACCGCCCATTCTTCACGGGAATAGACGAAAAGGCAGCCGTCCAGACCTCTTGTGATAATGAAGCTGTCGCCCAGCGATTCACGGAGCTTGGTGGGGAAATTCATTCTGCCCTTGGCATCGAGATTATGGCTGTAAGTGCCCATTAACGAGCTTCCCGGCATATTTCCCCCTCCTTTTCGTAAAGTCGCCGAAAGCCGCTCCCTTTATCGTTTAAGGGAACGGACCTCATTATCCGTATGATTTGTGGTTAGTTTCACCACTTTTGACCACTTTTAACCACTGAATATATTATACAACAGTTTCCGGTAAATTGCAACCGTCCGCAAACAATTTAATCTGTAAAATAAAAAGAAATTTTATGCCGATTTTAATGCAATTTACACAAAAGCGGCGGCTTGTATATGGTAATAATACCATTTTCTGGCAAAACAATTAGTTTCCGATCATAGTATTGACAAAAAATTCGCAATATCCATCAGGCAGCTTTTTTTGCTCAAACAGGCACAAAAAAATCTCCCGTACAACGCCGATTTTCGGCATCATACGGGAGATCTCCCGATACTTTATCAATTTTGTTCTGCGGAGAAAACCTCCAGCCACTTGCTTCTGATAGTTCTTATCATTGAAGCGGCGGTGTAGGTCATAACAGCTGCTGCATTTGCGGCGACCTCAATAAGTCCGCAGTATTTGTCCACAAGAATGATGACAACGGTTTCACGATAACGGGGGAGGGCAAGGTTCAGCGGGAACATATGCTTAACGATAATGTCCTTTTCCAGCTCGGTTATCTCAAAATTTTCCATAACGTTGTCAAGGGCGCATTGTGCGTGGGTGAAGCCGTGAAGGCGTTCGCCCTTGGCGGGTTTGTAGGTGTGCCAGTCGTACAGGAAAAGGTCGTGAAGAAGCCCTGCTCTGGCAGCCGCTCTCGTATTCCACGAAAACAGGCGGCAGATACGGTAATTATAATATGAAACATTCAGGCAGTGCTGGAAACAGGTAGTGCTGCCGTGATGGGTGAATTCTTTCATTTTCATGACCAGCTCATTGTCGAGAAGGTCGGAAACAAGGTTATAATAATCAAGCTTGTCGCAGCTTGTCAGGTCTATCCTCGAGCCGATAGCTCTGAGCTCGTTCAATGGTATCCCCCCTGAATTCAATTTGTCCTTTTTAATTATAAAACGTTTTCATATATTTTTCAAGGGTATATTATTAATAAAAATATTTTTATCGGGGAAAACTTTTTGTACAGGTTGACGAAACCACAGTTTGCGTAATTGTTAAAAATTTTCCTCAATGTCTATTGAAGTATAGGAAAATATGTGGTATAATACTATTTATGCAAATAATAAGGAGGTCGTCCGGTATGGCTGAATTTGAAACACATCTCGGAAAAATTACTCTTACCGATAAATATCTCAAAAAGCTTGTGGGACACACGGCAGGCTCCTGCTTTGGCGTTGCGGATATGTGCCCCTGCGGATTCCGTCAGGATTTTTCAAGGCGGATAAAGCACAAGCCCGCTCCCGAGGACGGAGTTTCCGTAAGCTTTAAGGACGGAAAGCTGGAGATAGGGCTGCACATCTGCGTAGTCCTCGGCACGAATATTTCCGCTGCCTCCGACAGCCTTGCTCACAAAATAAAATACACCGTTGAGGAGAATACGGGTCTGACCGTTTCAAAGGTCAGCGTGTTCGTGGAGGACGTTCGCTCGTAAGCTCCCTATGAAAGGAATGTTTTGATTGCTAGACGGAAAAACCCTGAAATATGCCTATATTTCCGCAGCCGTTACCATCTCGAATATGAAAAAAGAGGTGGACGAGCTGAATGTTTACCCCGTTCCCGACGGTGACACGGGAACAAATATGTCCATGACCATGTCAAACGCTTTGAAGGAGCTTATGGTCAGCAGCGACGACCTGCCCGCTTCCGATATTGCCAAGACTGCCGCTTCCGCTATGCTGAGAGGTGCGAGGGGAAATTCGGGCGTTATCCTATCCCTTTTGTTCCGTGGATTTTCAAAGGGTCTTGCGGGCAAGTCGGAGATAGACTGCGAGGACATCGTAACTGCCCTTGAAAACGGCGTTAAGGCGGCTTACAAGGCGGTCATGAATCCCACCGAGGGAACTATCCTGACCGTTGCCAGAGTAGCTTCGGAAAAGGCTGCCGAGGCTGCACTTTTGGTAAACGACCCCGCTTTGCTTTGGGAGGACGTCTGCAAGGCTGCCGAGGAGGCTCTTGAAAAGACCCCCGATCAGCTGCCCGTACTGAAAAAAGCGGGCGTTGTTGACGCAGGCGGCAAGGGACTTACACTTATATGGAACGCAATGCGGGACGTTTTCAACGGCGGAGAAGCTGTTGTTCCCGTGGAGGTGTCCTCTTCCACCGTTACCGTATCTGCGGCTGCTTCGGCGGGTGATGAGGAGATAACCTTCACCTACTGCACGGAATTTATCGTGAACAAGTCCCAAGAAAGCAAGGACGCAACGGCTCTCAGGGCGTATCTTGAAACCATCGGCGACTGCGTTGTTGTGGTCGATGACGAGGACATTATAAAGGTGCACGTTCACACCGACCACCCCGGCAAGGCTATTGAGGAAGGTCTGAAATTCGGTGCGCTCACCAATATGAAGATAGACAATATGCGTATGCAGCACGAAAGCAAGGCGGCAGCTGTTAAAAATGACGGTATGGTCCCCGTGGCTGCCGAGAAGCCTTTCGGATTTGTTACTGTGGCTGCGGGCAAGGGTATTGAGGAGCTGTTCCGCAATCTGGGCGCAGACTGCGTTGTTAGGGGCGGTCAGACTATGAACCCGTCTACCGAGGATATTCTCAAAGCGGTTTACAGCACTCCTGCGGAAACCGTGTTTGTTATGCCCAACAACAAGAACATCATCATGGCTGCGGAACAGGCTGCAAAGCTGTCCGAGCGCCGTGTCTGCGTTATCCCCACAAGGACTATCCCCCAGGGCATAACCGCCATGATGTCCTACGACCCCGATGCAAGCTTTTCCGATAACCGCATGGAAATGACCAAGGCTATCGAGCGTGTTTCCACGGGTCAGGTCACATTTGCCGCAAGAGATTCCCTTTACGAGGGCAAAAACATCAAGAAGGGCGATATTCTTGCTTTGGAAAACAACAAGCTTGTGTTCCTTGACAGGGACGTATCCAAGGCGGCTTACAAGCTGACAAAGCGTATGATAAAGGGCGATTCTGCGTATGTTACACTTATCTACGGCTCGGACGTTTCCGACGAAAGAGCGGAGGAACTGGCGGAGATTATGAAGACCAAGTTCGGGCATGTTGAAATTATGCTGATAAACGGCGGTCAGCCCGTGTATTACTATATTATTTCGGTTGAATGATTCGGAGGGGTTGTAATGAATAATCGTACAAAAGCGTTTGCCGCTGCATTAATGATGATATTTTCCGTATCCGCTTCAAGCTGCGGCGTGTCCGAAAAACCGCAGGAAACTACCGCCGCAGATACCGAGTCTGCCGCTGTAACAGAGGCTTCGGCGGGTACGGGGAATGTGAAAATTTCCGTAGACGGCACAAAGTTCGTCGTTGACGGCAAGGAAATATGGATAAATGGCGTAAACACCCCTTGGAACAACTGGAACGATTTCGGCGGAAATTTTGACGAAGCCTTCTGGGACGAGCATTTTGCTATGTTACACGAAACGGGCGTTAATGCGTCCAGAGTGTGGATAAACTGCGCAGGTCAGACAGTGCTGCGAATGAAGTCCACGGGTGAGGTCAAGAACGTCAACGAAAAGCATTGGGAGGACCTTGACAAGCTGTTTGACATTGCCGAAAAGCATCAGATCTATCTTATGCCGACGCTTATGTCCTTCGACCATTTCAAGGACGGCAACACAGGCGCAGAGCAGTTCAGGCTGATGGTGCAGGACGATGCGTTTATCCAAAGCTACATAGATCTGTATGTTGATCCGTTTATGGACAGATACAAGGACGAACCCTATCTCTGGGCTATTGACCTGATGAACGAGCCCGATTGGGTGGTAGAGAATGCCGAGTGCGGCAGAGTGGGCTGGGAATATATGTCCAACTTCTTTGCAAAATGTGCGGCGGCTATCCACGAAAAGGACGAGGATACGCTTGTTACTGTCGGTCTGGGAATGATAAAGTACAACTCCGACAAGCACAGCGGCAACTATGTTTCCGACGAATATCTGAAAAGTCTGGGCGGCGAAAAGGCGTATCTGGATTTTTACTCAACTCACTACTACTTCTGGCAGAATCAGTATATGGGCTATCCCTTTGAAACAACTCCCGTTGATTTCGGTCTGGACGGCACAAAGCCCTGCGTTATCGGCGAAAGTGCTGTTGTCAGCGAGAGCGGCAGGACTATCGTGCAAGAGTACGAAAACGCCTATAACAACGGCTGGAACGGCGTTATGGCATGGACGTCCAACGGCGTTGACAACTGCGGCAGTATGACCGAGCTGAAGCCCGCTATTGAGCGAATTGTTGAGCTGGCAGAGGATAAGGTTTTCCCGCTGGGAAGATAACGGAGGGTGCTATGAAATACGTAACATTCAGCTATGACGACGGCGTTACTCAGGATAAGCGGCTTGTGGAGATTTTCAATAAATACGGTATGAAATGCACCTTCAATCTCAATTCGGGGATAATGAAGGAGGACAGCTGCTGGGACAACAACGGCGTTCATATCAGACGAATGACCGCCGAGGAGATAGGGAATCTTTACGACGGTCACGAGATAGCCTGTCATTTTCTCACTCACCCGTTTCCCTTTGAGCTGGACGACAAGACTCTTGACTATGAGATCGGTAAGGATATTGAAAATCTCTCGGATATGTTTAAATGTGAGATAGTCGGCTGCGCATATCCCTATGGTCAATATGATGACAGGGTAGTGGCTGCGCTTCAAAAGCACGGCATTAAGTACGCTCGTACCTGCGGAACTACGTCAAATTTTGCTCCTCAGACCGACCTGCTTCGGTTTATGTCCACCTGTCACCACAAGGACGAGAAGCTTTTTGAGCTGGCAGAAAAATTCATTGCCGAAGGGTCCGACGAAAAACAGGTTTTCTACGTTTGGGGACACAGCTATGAGTTTGACGTTGACAATAACTGGGACAGGATAGAGAAGCTTTGCAAAATGCTTTCGGAGCATTCGGATATTATTCCGGTGACTAATGCACAGGCACTGCTGTAAACGAAAATTGCCCGACGGTTTAGATAAAAACCGTCGGGCGTAATTTTTTCGTATAAAAAGCCGAAAATCACATTCTGCTCTTCTTGACCTCACGCAGCTTCTTCCAGTAGCTTGCGTCGCCTCTCTCGTTGAACTTGAAGGCAATGTCCTCTGCGCTGTCGTAGTCGGAATTGTCGCAGAAAACGTCGAAGAGCTGGATTATGTAGTGGTCGTCGCCCTCGTCGCTGAGCTGCTCTGCGATAGCCTTTGCACGCTCAAACTCCTCGCTGTCGCACAGGTGAGTGAAAAGCTTGTACATATATCTGCTTTCGCTCTTATTGATAAACAGGAATGCAATGCCCGATGCCTCGTCGTACATTTCCTCGTCGATAAGCAGCTCGAACAGGCTTGTGAAGCTCTTTGCTCCGTCATAGTCGAACAGAAGCAGGGCGATCTCCATAGCATCGCCGTACTCGCCGTTTTCCTTGTACTCCTCGAAAAGCTTTTCAAGGTGCTTGGTCTTGATGCTTACGGGGATAACAGCACTTTCATCGCCCTCACCGCTGCTGAACAGTGCGCATATTTTATCGGCAATAGCGCCGATAGCAAATTTTGCATCTTCCATAGATAAAAACTCCTTTACACGGGATTGTCCGTTCGGTCGGACATCATCTATTAAATAGTATACACTATCCGCAAACAAATTTCAACTATTTCTGAAACATTTTATTAAATGAATGAATTGGAAAAGTTAAATTTGTGCAGATTTAACAAAATGCTGCCTCTTTGTGAATTTCTGTCAGCATCAATTTTTCTGTAAATAACCGCTTGCAAATAGGAATAAACTATGGTAAAATAATATTACAGATCAATAAGCAACAAGCAACAAGGCAGTGAGATGTATGGTACAATCAGATTGTCAGTTTAAGGCTTTTATACGTTTTGTACTTGATGCACTCAAGGAAGTAGTAGAAGAAAAGGACGAAGAAAAACGAAACAAAAAAATGGCAAAAATCATTGAAAATCTTCAAAAGACGTTAGAAGATTAGTTGTAAGCTTCTCAATTAGGGCACAGGTCTGTTTCTTGGCAGACTTGTGCCTTTTTGCTGTCTGCATAAAAACGGCTATAAAAATTTGCATAATTTTTTTGACAAAAGGTATTCCATTTTGGTGAAAAATATGATATAATTATAATATCACATTTCGGAAAGGAACTATATCAACTATGAAAAAGCTTATGCTTGGAAATGAAGCCTTTGCAAGAGGTCTTTATGAGGCGGGCGTTACCGTTTGCTCCAGCTATCCCGGTACACCGTCCACCGAGATCACCGAGGCTGCTGCCAAATATAACGAGATCTACTGCGAATGGGCTCCCAACGAAAAAGTCGCTCTGGAAGTCGCTGCGGGCGCTTCAATTGCGGGGGCAAGGTCCTTCTGCGCTATGAAGCATGTTGGACTGAACGTTGCAGCCGACCCGCTGTACACATTCTCATACACGGGTGTGAACGGCGGTGCTGTTATCGGCGTTGCGGACGACCCGGGAATGCACTCCTCTCAGAACGAGCAGGATTCCCGTCATCACGCAATTGCGTCCAAGGTGCCTATGGTAGAGCCTGCGGATTCCTCCGAAGCTAAGGAATTCACAAAGCTTGCCTACGAGCTGTCGGAGAAGTTTGACACGCCATTTATCGTGAGAATGACAACCAGAATTTCCCATTCTCAGTCGGTGGTGGAGCTTTGCGACCGTGAGGAACGTCCCCTGAAGGAATATGTCAAGGACGCCGCAAAGTATGTCACCCTCCCCGCACACGCAAGAAAGCTGCATGTCAAGGTTGAGGAGAGGACGGAAGCTCTCCGTGAATATGCGGAAAACTGTCCTCTCAACCGTGTTGAATACAACGACAAGAAGATAGGCATCATCACCTCGGGCGCACCCTATCAGTATTCCAAGGAGGTTTTCGGAAAGAACGCTTCCTATCTTAAGCTGGGAATGGTAAATCCTCTGCCCGTCAAGCTGATAAAGGATTTTGCGGCTGAGTGCGAAACCGTTTATGTTATCGAAGAGCTGGACGATATTATCGAAAGCCATTGCAAGAAGATAGGCGTTTCCGTAAAGGGCAAGGAGATTTTCGGATTTACGGGCGAGCTTTCTCAGGCTATCATCGCAGAAAAGCTGCTGGGTGAAAAGAAGGAGTTCTCCGAATTTTCCGAGAATGTTCCCGTTCGTCCTCCCGTTATGTGCGCAGGCTGTCCTCACAGAGGAGTTTTCTATGTGCTGAACAAGCTGAAATGCGTTGTTTCGGGAGATATTGGCTGCTACACTTTGGGAGCGTCCGCACCTCTTTCGGCTATGGACACTACCATTTGTATGGGTGCTTCCGTCAGCGGTCTGCACGGTATGAACAAGGCTAGGGGAGCGGAGTTTGAGAAGAAGGCTGTTGCCGTTATCGGAGATTCTACCTTTATTCACAGCGGTATTACGGGACTTGTGAACATTGCATACAATGCCACAAATTCCACCGTTATTATCCTCGACAATTCCATCACTGGTATGACGGGGCATCAGCAAAACCCCACCACGGGCTACAATATCAAGGGCGACCCTGCCGCTAAAATTGACTTGGAAGCACTTTGCCGTTCCTGCGGAATAAATCGTGTAAGAGTTGTTGATCCGTATAAGATGAGCGAGGTTGAGGCGGCCGTCAAGGAAGAACTGGCTGCGGAGGAACCGTCCGTTATCATTTCAAGACGTCCCTGTGCGCTGCTGAAATATGTTAAGCACAAGCACGCTCTTAAGGTGGACAGCGCAAAGTGCGTCGGCTGTAAGATGTGCCTGAAAATCGGCTGTCCCGCAATTTCCATTCACGACGGAAAGTGCGTTATCGACCATACTCAGTGCGTAGGCTGCGGTATCTGCAAGGAAATGTGCAAGCCGGGCGCTATCTGCGAATAAGGAGGATCATTCTGATGAATACAAAGTCAATTATGATAGTAGGCGTAGGCGGACAGGGTTCGCTGCTTGCGTCAAGGATTCTCGGAAACGTCCTGCTGGCACAGAATTATGACGTTAAGGTGTCCGAGGTGCACGGAATGAGCCAGCGCGGCGGTTCTGTTGTTACATATGTTAAATACGGCGATGAGGTCTGTTCTCCCGTTATCGAAAAGGGCGAGGCGGACGTTATCATTTCCTTTGAACAGCTGGAAGCGGCAAGGTGGCTGCCTTATCTGAAAAAGGGCGGACATCTGGTAGTTTCCGAGCAGAAGATGGATCCTATGCCCGTTATCACGGGTGCGGCGAAATATCCCGAGGACATTCTCGGCAAGCTTTCAAATCTGGGTGCGGACGTTACTTCCGTTGACGCTCTTGGTCTTGCTGAACAGGCGGGCAGTCCGAAGGCATCAAATGTTGTGCTGATGGGCGTTGTGTCCACGAAAATGGAGCTTTCCGAGGAGGCTTGGCAGAAGGCTTTGGAGGAATGTGTTCCCACGAAATTCCTAGAGTTGAATAAGAAGGCGTTTGCACTTGGCAGACAGGCTGCTAAAAACTAATGTATCTTACTCTGTAAATCAGAGTTTAATGGAGGTCAAAAAAGTGGAAAATTATTGGAACAAAGAAATTGAATGTATGCCCCTTGAGGACATGAAAAAGCTCCAAAGCGAGCGTCTGGTCGCTCAGGTGAAGCACGTTTACGACAATGTGCCTTATTACAAGAAGCTGATGGACGAAAAGGGAGTTACCCCCGATGACATCAAGTCGGTGGACGATCTTCACAAGCTGCCCTTCCTTACAAAGGCTGATCTTCGTGACGCATATCCCTATGGGCTGCTGGCAAAGCCCCTTTCCGACTGCGTAAGAATTCAGTCCACCAGCGGAACTACGGGCAGACGTGTGGTTGCATTCTACACCCAGCACGACATTGACCTTTGGGAGGACTGCTGTGCAAGAGCTATCGTTGCGGCAGGCGGAACAAAGGACGATGTTTGTCAGGTTTGCTACGGCTACGGTCTGTTCACGGGTGGTCCCGGTCTGAACGGCGGTTCTCATAAGGTCGGCTGTCTGACACTTCCTATGTCCTCGGGAAATACCGAAAGACAGATACAGTTTATGCAGGACCTCGGTTCTACTATCATCTGCTGCACTCCCTCTTACGCTGCATATATCGGCGAAACTATCAAGGAAATGGGCATTTCCCCCGATGACATAAAGCTGAAAGCAGGCATCTTCGGTGCAGAGCCTTGGACAGAGGAAATGCGCCGTGAGATTGAGAAGTCCCTCGGCATCAAGGCTTACGATATTTACGGTCTGACCGAAACAAGCGGTCCGGGCGTTGCTTTTGAATGCTGCGAGCAGCACGGTATGCACATTAACGAGGACAATTTTATCCCCGAAATTATCGACCCCGACACGGGCGAGGTTCTCCCCGAGGGCAGCAAGGGTGAGCTGGTATTCACAAGCATTACCAAGGAAGCATTCCCGCTTCTCAGATACAGAACAAGAGATATTTGCGTGCTGACAAGAGAAAAGTGTTCCTGCGGCAGAACTCTTATCAGAATGTCCAAGCCTATGGGCAGAAGCGACGATATGATGATAATAAGGGGCGTAAACGTGTTCCCGTCCCAGATAGAAACCGTACTTATCAAGCAGGGCTATGCTCCTAACTATCAGATAGAGGTCGACAGAGTGAACAACACCGATACTCTGGACGTTTACGTTGAAATGTCACAGGAGCAGTTCTCCGACCAGATCAAGGATATTCAGGATAAGGAGAAGGAGCTTGTTGCGGCTATCACTCAGATGCTGGGAATCCGTCCCAAGGTACATCTTGTATCTCCCAAGACTATTGCTCGTTCCGAGGGCAAGGCTGTAAGAGTTATCGACAAGCGTAAGCTTCACGACTGAGGGGCGGAGGGGCGACCCCTCTGTCAAATCGTTCGGAAAATAGCGGAATGAATTAGTATTCCGCTCGACAGACAGAACCCATTAACGTACAAAAACAAAATTCAACCGACAAAGGAGGATTCATTATGTCTATAAAGCAGATCTCGATCTTCGTAGAAAACAAGCCCGGAAAGCTTTCCGCAGTTACCGCACTTCTCAGGGACAACGGCATTGACATCAGGGCACTTTGCATCGCAGATACCAAGGATTTCGGCATTCTCAGACTTATCGTGAATAACCCCGACAAGGCGTGTCAGGTGCTTAAAGAAGCCGAGTGTACAGTTTCCATCACCAACGTTATCGCTATCGGTATCTCCGACAAGCCCGGCGGACTTGCCGCTGCTGTGGAGGTGCTGTATGCCGCAAACATCAGCGTTGAGTATATGTACGCATTCATCTCCAAGAGTGACAGCGAGGCTTACGTTATCCTGAGAGTTCAGAACAACGAAACAGCTTCCGCAGCTCTGGAGGAAAACGGCTTCAAGGTGCTTTCTCCCGAGGACGTTTACGACGTTTGATTATTATCCCGTAAATTGGAGCGGGGCATCGTCATTGCGATGTCCTGCTTTTTTATTATAGTATATACTATATATAATGTGAAAAATAAATCAAGATAGGCAGCAAACAGTTGTATCCGACGGTGAATGCAAAGTTTGTTTCTTTCGCATATTTATCGGAGCGATCGCAAGACGTAATTGTGCAGATATACCAATCGATTAAAGATTTTTGCAAAATATTTCACCTAAAAAGCGGGGAAATGTTCTTAAATATGACAATTAATTACAGGCAAAATTGGGCGTGCGGTAAACGGTTTCGGGGTTTTGTCTGTTTTGCATAAGCTAATGTTAATTTTCTGTGTAAGTTCAACGAAAACAAAGTTAAAAACAGGGGTTATCCGTCGAGCAGGCAAGTATCTTTTGTGCAAGTTCAACAAATCGCCCCTCGGTTTTTCGTTTGACAAATGGGCTTGATTTAGCTATAATAACGAAAGACTACAAAACGGTTACGAAAACGGCGGCCGCTGTAATTTTTCTGTAACTATCAGAACGATGTTCTGTTATGGAGTACCGATAAAGGCTTTATTGGCGTCCATTAGCTTTGTATTTGAAAGGAACTACCGATTTATGAGCAGATTTACACGAATTAACGATTCGGCTGAAACAGAATCCGCACAGAAAAAGGCTGTAATAAAAATAGCAGGCTCCGCATTTACCGCTCTGGCACTTGCCGCATTTATCGGCGGCATCGCAGGCGACGGACAGGACGCATCGGACACCTCCGCCATTGAGGATAGGCTGTCTGCGTACTATTATGAGGAGCCTGAGGAAATACCCGAGCCGCAGTTCTTTGAGGTAACTCTCACTGCGGACGGCAAGGAACATTCGCTTTCCTACGAGGAGGGTTCGGGCGCAACTGTCGCTGACGTTCTCAAAGGCGCAGGCGTTACCGTTGACGACGATGACCTTATTAACGTGGGACTTAATGAGAAGATAAATAAGAACACCGACATTGTTATCAACCGTGTGGAAAAGCAGTACGAGGTTTCCGTTGAAACCATCGACTACAAGACCAATTACAAAAATGACCCCAACTATGTTGTGGGACACAGCGAGGTCGTTGTTGAGGGTGAGGAAGGCTCCGTTGAGATAACCGAGCTTGTTACCTACATAGACGGCAAGGAGAGCGATTCTCAGGTGGTCAGCAAGGAGGTTACCGAGCCTGTTGACAAGGTCGTTCTGAACGGCACCTGCCCCGCTAAGCCCATTTCTCAGCTGAAAGCTCCCGACAGTCTGGTTTTTGACGAGAACGGCGCACCTGTTTCATACAGTCATGTTATCACGGGAAAATCCTGCGCATATTCCGCAAAGCCCGGTGCTAAGACCGCCAGCGGAAGGACTGCCATGGTGGGATATGTTGCCGTTGACCCTGCGATCATTCCCTACGGTACAGAGCTGTATATCGCAACCACCGATAATTCCGCAGTTTACGGCTACGCTATTGCCGCAGACACAGGCACAGCCCTTCTTGACGGACGCATTGCTGTTGACCTGTTTATGGAAAGCTATGAGGCTTCCTGCGACTGGGGCGCACGTCAGGTTAATATTTATGTGCTGAATTGAATTCGACCGTTCATGCCTTCGGGCTTGGACGGTTTTTGTGTTCCGATGAAAAATGCCTCCCCATCATTGTGACGGGGAGGCGTTATTGTTATTTCGGGAAAATTATCTTTCCAGCTGCTGAGATCTGTCGGGTCCTACGCCTACCATACCGATGTGGCATTCGCAGAGCTCTTCCAGCTTTTCGATGTACTTCTTGCAGACCTCGGGCAGCTCGTCAAAGGTCTTGCAGCCGGAAATATCTTCATTGAAGCCTTCAAACTCTTCGTAAACAGGCTCACAGTCTGCAAGCTCCTCCAGAGCGGCGGGGTAATCCTTGAGGATAGTTCCGTCGGGCTTCTTGTAGGCAACGCAAATTTTGAGCTTGTCCAGTCCGCTGAGAGTATCCAGCTTGTTGATAACAAGGCAGTCAAGTCCGTTTACACGAACAGCGTGACGAACGATGACTGCATCAAACCAGCCTGTTCTTCTGGGTCTGCCTGTTACCGTACCGAACTCGTGACCCTGATTTCTGATGAAATCGCCTGTTTCGTCGTTAAGCTCGGTGGGGAAGGGACCCTTGCCAACTCTTGTGGTGTAAGCCTTGGCAACGCCGTAAACCTTGTCGATAACACGGGGTCCAACGCCTGTTCCTACGCAAACGCCCGCAGCCAGAGGGTGGGAGCTGGTAACGTAGGGATATGTTCCGAAATCAATGTCAAGGAGGGTAGCCTGTGCGCCCTCAAAGAGGATAGTTTTGCCCGTCTTGTGAGCTTCGTATGCCATAACGGAAACGTCCGCCAGATAACCTGCAAGGCGCTTGCCGTACTCGGTATATTCCTTGATAGTCGCTTCAATGTCAACGGGTTCGCCGCCGTAAACCTCGGTGATTATCTTGTTTTTCAGCTTGCCTGTGGTCCTTGCCTTTTCTGCGAATATTTCGGGGTGAACAAGGTCATAGAAACGGATTCCGCAGCGCTCGTACTTGTCCATATATGTAGGACCGATGCCTCTTCCGGTTGTGCCGATGTCGGAGCCTCCTCTGAATTTCTCGGACAGACCGTCCAGCTTGATGTGCCAGGGCATAATGATATGCGCTCTGGGGTCTATCTTCAGATTGTCAAAGGAGATACCTCTTGCGCTCATTCCGTCTATCTCGCCGAGGAGGTCCTTAGGGTCGAGAACAACGCCTGCGCCGATAAGACAGAGGGTATCTTTATAGAGAATACCCGAGGGGATAAGGTGAAGCTTGTAGACCTCGCCGTTGCTTTCAACGGTGTGACCTGCGTTATTTCCGCCCTGAGAACGGATAACAACATCTGCTCTGGAAGCAAGAATGTCGATGACCTTACCCTTGCCTTCATCTCCCCACTGGGTACCGATAACAATATTTGCGGGCATTTTATTTCCTCATTTCATATTATTATTTATGGATACATGATCCGTTGAAACTGATAATTTATCAGTTTTTAACCTATTGAATTATACCATACTTATGCGGAATTGTCAATAATCTTTGCAACATTAACGGAAAAAATCCGCTGCTTCATTGAAACAGCGGATCGGATATTGATTTGATCAGGGATTCATTTCGTAGGTGACATCATTGTTGGGATAATAGCAGCCCAAAGGCATATTTGAACCCATACTGTCATAGACCTCTTCGGGAGTCAGCATTATAACATCTGATTCGCTGATAGGTCTGTCACTCCATACGGCGTATGTGCAGCCGATGCCTGCGTTGTCTATCTTAAAGCCGAAATATCCGTCAAAGGAATTTCCGAGATACTTGTTGACATCGCAGTCGTCATTTCCGCTGCTGTGACCGATACCGTCAGCGGCTCCCGTATATATCGCATTGGGAGAATAACTGCCGCCGGCAGCGTTAAGATTGGTAAGTGCAAGCTGTGCCCCTTCGTAAACATGCCTTGCCTGAGCCTGATATTTTGATGCTCTGGATTCTTTTACCATTCCAAAGAACATGGGTGTCAGAATAGCTGCCAGAGAAGCAACAATGGCAATTACGACTATCAGTTCAATAAGTGTAAAACCCTTTAATTTCCTTTCCTTCATAAATCCGCCCCCAATATTTAATATATAAAAATTATAGTATTTGAGCAATAATTATCATAATTTTATGATACACTATTTTATGCACAATGTCAAGTAATTTGTGAATAACAATTAAATTTTACAATAGAAAAAATATTAATATAATCCGACATTTACGTACAAATTGCACAAAGAAACGCAGTAAAATATATAATCGAATACGTTTTCGGTATATAGTCGGCAAAAAGAAAAAGGAGCACTGCTGTCAATTTCGGGAATTGTTGACAAAATTCACGGAGTATGCTAAAATAAAGAAGACAGTAATATGCCGTATGATCCCCGAAAGGAAGTTATAAATATGTCAATAAAGATCGAATTTACAGCAAAGCTCAGAAATAAATCCAAGCTTATCCCCGAACTGAAAAGATTATCCGCCAAATACGGCTGCAGAATGGGTATGAGAGAGCAGAATATCATGCTCATTTTCTGCAACTGCGGCATTATGAAAATGACCGTCGGCGACACAAGAATAAGCGGTTCGGCTCAGACAAATATCGCAGGTGCGGGCTTCCATGCCGCAGCTGTTGACCTTCTTTGCGAGCTGGAGGATAACACCAATATGGATATACACATCACCGACCCGACGGGATATTGTCTGCACAAGAATTTCAACAGGCTGAAAAAGGAGCATATGAACGTATGGCTTTCAAGTATACTGAGGATCCCAATGGAGCGACCCGTTTCGGCATATCAGTACTGCATGGGCTATGACGCAAACAGCTATATGCCCGAAAATATAGGCGGGACTGTCGTTACTCCCGTCGGCAGATTTTCCATAGCGGGACTGAAAAAGCGAATTGCCGAAAAGGGTATAGAGGACTTTGCAAGGGACTTCTTCATCTGGAGCAACCGTGAGAAGGACGCACTTTACAGCCTAAACAACGCCCTTTATCTTATGGCGACGCTTTGCTGCTTCAAGCCCTCAGAGCGTTCGGAATCCGACAAGAACGCTAACGGCGCTGTTCTGGCACATCTGGAAAAGGCTCTTGAGCTGGACAGAACTCTGCCGTTCCCCAAAAAGGAATATCTGGAGATATGTGCGCTTGCAGGAAAAGAACCGCTGGATATTGAAGATGTCCCCGAAATGGAGCCGGAATATCCCATAGGTTACAGAAGAAGCGATGTTGTTTACAGAATGGGCAATCTGAATGTTACGCTGCCCGGCGATTTCCTGACCGCCGCCGACCCCGAGGACGAGTGCCAGCTGTTCACCAACGGCGAAAAGACCGACCGCATTACCGTAAGAATGAAGGCGGTCCGCACAACTACGCCCCCCGAGCTGGATTCGGAGATATTCAAGGACTGCACAGGCCCTGCGGTAGATTTTGACTGCGGTGCGGGCAGATGCAGAATGGGCAATATGCGCCGTCATGACGAGCTGATGAAGAAGGATTTCTTTACCACCTGCGCAGTAGTTGTCTGCGATATGCAGGCGTCTATCGTCAGCATAAGCTATGAAAATGAGAAGGACAGGGTCTGGGCTGAACGCACTATCAGGCGCATGAGTGCAGTAAGCACACCTAAGGCACAATAAAGAGGTGTTTATGTGACAGCCTTTGATTATATTGCAGACAGTGTTAAGGACAGCTTTGTCGGTGAGGAATATCCCGATGTTTATATGCTTTCGGGCAGGAAGATATTCAATATGGAGTCCCCGAAGGACTCCTACAAATACGACTTGGTCAATTGCTTCTTTAAGGAAGGCGTTTACAATGACAAAGCGGGAAATGAGTGCTATATTGTCAGCAAGGAGTATATGGAAAAGCTCAAAAGCATTGAGGTCACCTTTGATGAGGGTACGGAGGATTATGATACCAATACCCGCAGGCCGTATTATCAGCTGCGCGGCAAGCGTGTAAGCGAGGAACAGGCGCTGGAGTTTATCCGACGGACAGACATGGCTTTTTGTGACCCCATGCGTCCCGAGGAGGAATGGAGCTTTTATCAAATAAGCATGTACAGCGACCTGTTTACAAATTTCTTTTCCAATGGGCCTGTTCATCCGAACGGTGTTGTGGGCATGAATGGGGTAATGAGCAAGTATCCCAATATTTACGAGCTGTTTGCGGAATTTGTGAGCATGGCGGCAGAGTTTCCGTTTCTGGAGCTGATAATCGGTATTACTTGGTGGGACGAAACCCCGCCTGAGGAATTTGAAAAGATCTTTACCTCGGGTTATGAAGCCCCCGCTTCTTTTCCTAATTTCACGAAAAATCTGGACATTGGAGTGTGGGTGCATGATAGTAAGGTGGAGTTTTTATCTCCCGAAAATGCAGCTAAAAAGTATAAGGAATACGATAAGCTTTATGGTGAAGCCGACGGGTCTGTATACTGCCAAAAACGCAGCGGCTCGCCCGAATATTTTGATTTCTATAAAAAATGCCTTGAAGCAAACGGCGTCAGCGGTGAGGCCTTGGAGAAATGTTTGGACAAATTCAGAAAAGAGGTCATAAAAAATGGGCTATGATAATTCTCCCGAGAAACGGGTTAAGATCTTTGAAAATACCATGCGGCTTTGCAGGGAAAATTCCCGTCTTGCGGCTGCTGTAAAATATTCCCGGGACAATACGAAATTCTATGCGGCGGACGATTATCCCGAGGTCAATGACGGCGGAAAAAGCGGCAGAATTTCCGTGACAGCCGAGCGGACCCTGCAGGCGGCAAAGCGTTTGAGTTCGGAATATGCGGGCAAAAAAATCGCCGTGCTGAACTTCGCATCGGCGACTAACCCGGGCGGCGGCGTAACAAAGGGCAGCTCTGCGCAGGAGGAGGCTCTCTGCCGCTGTTCGACGCTTTATCCCTGTCTGCGGAAAAAGGAGCTTTATGAGCAGTATTACGGTATGCACAGAAGCCTTGGCGACGCAAGGTATACCGACACCTGCCTATACACGCCCGGTGTTATTTCCCTGAAAAGCGATACGGCGCTTCCCGAGATCGTCCCCGAAAGCGAATGGTTTTCCGTGGACGTTATTACCTGTGCAGCGCCAAATCTGCGTCCGAATCCGTATAATGCTATGAATCCCGGGCATGGAAAGGCGGCAAAGGTAACTCCCGCCGAGCTGCTGGCTATCCACAAAAAGAGGGGAGCGCATATCCTTAATATTGCAGCCGAAAACGGTGCAGACGTGCTTGTTCTCGGTGCATTCGGCTGCGGAGCGTTTCGGAATGACCCGCAGGTGGTGGCAAGGGCATACAAGGAAATTCTCGCAGACAAGGCTGAAATGTTTGACGAGGTGGCTTTTGCGGTGTATTGCCCGCCTAAGGATATGGGAAATTACAACACGTTCAAGAGAATTCTTCTATAAAATATTTGGCGGCTGAGCTACGGTTCAGCCGCCTTATGCTAAGAACTGATTAAAAAGTGAATAAAAAATCAAGCAAAAACTTGCGTATATGGTTTTTGCACAGATTTTTTATCTACACTTTGATTGGTTATTAGTATTAATTATAGCATTATATACGCAAGCGCCAGAAGCAGCTTCGGGTCTGCCTTTTCCTTGTAGAGAATGTAGATAAGCATCAGGATAAGTATATTTTCTCTTGACGAAAGCAGCTCAGTCAGCGGATTTGACTGTCTTGGATAAACCGCAGGGCTTTTTTGCGGGGGAATGTTTTTCGGTTTTTCCTCGGGCTGCTTCGGGACATTTGGCTGCTCTGTCTTGCGGCTTTCAAAGCGGGGAGGAGGCTGGGGACGGTTGGGCATATTCCGTCCCGACGGTCTGCGGTTTTCGGGCATTTTCCCCACCTCCGTTACAATGAAAGATCATCAAGAAGCCCCTGCTCCTTCAAAGCCGAAAAAATTGCAAGCACCTTCAGAAGCTTGATGGCTTTCTCGGCTTTTTTCTGCTTCTGCTCGCTGAGATAGGGCTTCAGGGCGGCGATAAGGGCGGTGTTTTTGTCGTCGGCACCCGCCCCCGAAACTGCGGACATCAGCTGCATCATTTTGGAAATGTCAATATCTCCCGAGGACGAATTGCTGCCGCTGTTTCCGCCTGTCAGCCCCGAAAGCAGCGAGGAAAGGTCGGGGACGCTGTTCGGAGAATCGGACTGCGTGTTGTCCATACCCGCAGAAAGCATTTCCGCCAGCTCGGAGATCTGCTTCATGCTCTCCTCATCGGAAAGAATGCTGCGTATCTTTTCGCCCATATCCTCCATTTTCCCGCCCCCTTTTGGTTATGGTATCAGCTTGTAAGCTTGCGGTAAATCGCCTGTGCCTGCGGAGCGGACATTATCTGCTCTGCCAGCTTGGGATTTTTAAGTATCTGATTGAATTTTGCGGCGGCATCGGGCTTCATGCTTTTCAGCGCACTATCAAATTTTCCCTCGGAAAGCTCCTTTTCAAGCTGCTCGGGCGGTATCCCAAGCTTTGCGCCGAGAATATGGAGCAGTTCCCCGACTTTTTTGGGATCGGCATTGGCAATGTTGTTGTTCATAAACAAAATCTCCCCATTATTAATAAATAATTTACAGCATAATATATAATATGTTCTAAGAAAATTTCAAAATTTGTGGTAACATTATATATTATGGCGGTAAATGTCAAATAGAATATCCCCCGAATAAAAACGGAGGACGTTTTCTTATCAATATAATATGCCGGGATATAAAAATTGTTCACGGAGGGAAATATTTTTATGAAAATAATTGTTTTTTCCGATTCACACGGAAGCTATGCGGCGGTTCAGAGCATTATGGACAAAAACCCCGATGCGGATATGTACATTTTTCTGGGCGACGGCGAAAGTGAAGTTGAGAAGATGCTGGCGGATTATCCCGACAGAGATATTCGTTATGTCTGCGGAAACTGCGACCACGGCTCCTTTGCGCCCCCCTCGCTGGTCATCGAAACGGAAAGTGGGGTAAATATCCTGGCTGTTCACGGTCATCGCCACGGCGTTAAGCTTGGGACGGATTTCCTCTGTGATATGGCGATGGACAACGACTGTCAGATAGCACTTTACGGACACACTCATGCACGTTATAACAGCTATGACAACGGCATTTATGTTATGTCCCCCGGAAGCTGTGCGCTGCCGAGAGATGGTCTGAAGCCGTCCTTCGGGCTGATCGACATATCTCCTGCGGGCATACTCACAAATGTTGCCGATCTGTAAATGGGGGAATTTTCGATGAGAAATTCTATTCTGAAAATGCTTGCGGTGGCTTTGTCTGCGGCAATGATTACGGCTTGCGGAGGTGACACACCTGTGGAGGAAACTACGGTTTTGTCCGAAACTACGACCGTTTCGGAAATGGCTGAGAAGGACACTCACACGCTGATGGTGGAGCGTTCCCTTGTAAGCATGGGAAACAGCTGCCGTGTCAAGGCAAAGCTTGAGCAAATGAAGTCGGGTGAAGAAACGACAGTTGCATACATTGGCGGTTCTATCACGCAGGGAATGAATGCGGGCAGCGAGGGCTGTTACGCTAAGCTGAGTTACAACTATCTGGCGGAAAATTACGGCACGGGCGATAATGTTAAGTATGTGAATGCGGGCATTGCGGGAACTCCCTCCGTGCTTGGAAATCTCAGGCTGGAGCGTGATGTGCTGTCACACGATCCCGACATTGTGTTTATCGAATTTGCCGTGAATGACGCTCAGGACCTTATCCACAAGGAGTCCTACGAAAGCATGGTGAAAACTATCCTTTCGCAGGAGAATGAGCCTGCGGTGATACTGCTGTTCACAATTCTTGAAAACGGCTACACCTGTCAGGAGCATATGTCGGCTATCGGGGAGCGTTACAGTCTGCCTATGATAAGCGTTGGCGATGCGCTGACTCCCGAATTCAACGAGGGGCGCATGGTCTGGGACGATTATTCCGATGATGGGTCCCACCCGCACACCGAGGGACACAAGCTGGTGACGGAGTTTATCGTGAACTATTTCGAGAAGCTTGCAGCGGACGAAACCGTTCCCGACAGCTTTGAAATGCCTAAGATCTTCCTGAACGGCTGGAGCTACGAAAATGCTTCTCTTGCCGAAGCGGGAAATATTGCCGACCTTGATGGGATAGAACTGATCGAAACGGGAGGATTTTCTTCCGAAAGCGGCACTTCCGCAGCGTTTTTCAACAACGGCTGGAAATACACGGGCGAGGGCGGAGCAATGAAGCTGAAAATCACCGCAAACGCCGTATTTATCGTGTATAAACAGGCAAACAGCGATGAAATGGGCAGCCTTGAGGTCTATCGTGACGGAAACAAGGCGTACACCATAAACGCCAACGACCCCGACGGCTGGAACAATCCCTGCGCCGTTCAGGTCATAAAGCGTTCAACTCTTCCCGAAATGGAGATCGAGCTGAAAATGGCGGACGGTTCGGAGGGAAAGCAGTTTGAGATTTTGGCAATAGGATTTTCCCAAAATGAGCCATTTACATTCTGAATTATGAAGCTGCTGTGTTTCTCCCCGCCTTCGGTGGGGAGAAACACATATAAATTTAATAAGCGGACGGTCACTTTAATGCGACCGTCCGCTGTTTCTATATCATAAAATCCGCAAAGGAAGCGTCCGAGGGCATTCTCCAGTCACCACGGGGAGAAAGGGTAACGCTGCCCACCTTGGGCGCATCGGGCATACAGGAACGCTTGAACTGCTGGGTGAAGAAACGCCTGATGAAGGTTTTCAGCCACTTTTCGATGACCTCTTCCTCGTAATCGCCCTTAAATGCAAGCTTTGCCAGACGAAGTATCTTCTCAGGCTCAAAGCCCAGACGAACGGTGTAATAAAGGAAGAAATCGTGCAGCTCGTAGGGTCCTACCAGATCTTCGGTTTTCTGCGAAATTTCGCCGTTTTCGGGAGGGAGCAGCTCGGGGCTGACGGGCGTGTCCAGAATGTCAAGCAGAGTGTCCCGCAGTATTCCCTCGGAGCAGTCCGCCTGATATGCGGTCAGGTGGCGCACCAGCGTTTTCGGGATAGACGCATTTACGGCGTACATGGACATATGGTCGCCGTTGTAGGTCGCCCAGCCCAAAGCCAGCTCGGAAAGGTCGCCTGTGCCGATAACTATGCCGTTTGTCTGATTGGCAATGTCCATCAGCAGCTGAGTTCGCTCTCTCGCCTGCGAATTTTCGTAAACAACGCTGTGGTCGTCCTCATTATGTCCAATATCCGCAAAATGCTGTCTTACCGCAGCCGAAATGTTAATATCTCTGAACGAAACGCCGTAAGCCTCCGCAAGGCAGCAGGCGTTGCTTTTTGTGCGCTTGGTAGTGCCGAAGCAGGGCATGGTAACGGCGGTGATGCCTGTCCTGTCAAGCCCCAGCATATCGAACGCCCTGACGGTGACTATCAGCGCAAGGGTGGAGTCCAGACCGCCCGAAAGCCCGATAACAGCCGATTTGCAGCCGATATGCTTTAGCCGCACCGCCAGACCTGTTGCCTGCATGGATAGAATATCCTCGCATCGCTCCGCAAGCTTTTCCTTTGACTGCGGAACAAAGGGCGTTTTGCAGAAGCTTCTTGTAAGGGTAAGCTCACCGCCTGCGATTGCAAAGGCGATCCGTCTGACAGAAGCGTCCTCGTTTATCGAGCCGCTGAAAGTGCCCATTCTGCGGCGTTCGGCGGCAATTCGCTTTACGTCTATCTCGGAGAATATCATTCCCGTGGTGAACCGCTTGCTTTCGGCAAGAACTGTACCGTTTTCGGCAATAAAATTGTGTCCAGAGAAAACCAGGTCCTGACTGGACTCGCCAAAGCCCGCATCTGCGTAGACATATCCGCAGATACAAGAAGCCGACTGCGATGTTACCAGCTGCCTTCTGTAATCCGATTTCCCGACCACCTCATCGGAGGCGGAGGGGTTGCAGATAACAGTCGCACCGCTGATGGAAAGCTGTGCGGAGGGCGGGCATGGTACCCACAGATCCTCGCAGATCTCGGCAGAAATTACAAATTCGGGGATATTTTCGCAGCAGAACAGCAGCCGTCCCAGCGGAATGGGGTCAACGGCTCTGCCCGCAAGGCGTGTAATGTTTCCGCAGATATTCCGTCCCGAAGCAAAATGCCTTGCTTCGTAAAACTCGGAATAGTTGGGAATATTTTCCTTGGGAACAAAGCCCAGCAATCGTCCCATATGGAGAAAAGCGGCGCAGTTAAGAAGCTTGCTGCCGTAACGAAGGGGAAGTCCCACAACGGCAACAATGTTCAGATCCTCGGTGGCTGCGGCTATCTTCATAAGACATTCCTCCGCAGCGTCAAGCAGCCGCTGAGATGAGAACAGGTCGCCGCAGGTGTAGCCCGTAATGCACAGCTCGGGCAGCACGGCAAGGGAGCATTGTTCTGCCTCCGCCTGTTTGATAAGTTCAATTATTCTTTCGGTGTTTGCTGAACAGTCCGCCGCTCTGATTTCGGGGGTGCAGGCGGCGCATCTGATAAATCCGTCCTTCATATTGGTACGTCCTTTCGGGGAATTTTAGATGGCAACAGGGAATTTTACGTCGCCCTCGCAATATTTGTAGTCCTCAAGCCGAACGCTGTCTGCGGTAAAATCGTAGAAATCAGTCACCGATTCATCAAGGGAAAACTTAGGTGCGGGATAGCTTTCCCGTTCAGCCAGCTCCTTTATTATGTCCACATGGCGGTCGTAAATATGCGCATCTGCAATAACGTGGACCAGCTCGCCCGCTTTCAGACCGCACACCTGCGCTATCATATGCACAAGGACGGCGTACTGCACCACATTCCAGTTGTTGGCAGCCAGCATATCCTGCGAACGCTGATTTAGAATGGCGTTCAGCCTGTCCCCCGTAACGTTGAAGGTCATACTGTATGCGCAGGGATAAAGGTGCATCTCCGAAAGGTCGTGATGATTGTAGATATTGGTGATGATTCGGCGGCTGGCGGGGTTGTGCTTCAAATCGTAAAGCACCCTGTCCACCTGGTCGAAATCGCCCTCGGGATAGTGGTGCTTCACTCCCAGCTGATAGCCGTAAGCCTTGCCGATGGAGCCTGTTTCGTCCGCCCAGCTGTCCCAGATATGGGCGTCAAGGTCGTTTATATTGTTGGATTTTTTCTGCCATATCCAGAGAAGCTCCTTGACGGCGGTTTTCAGAAATGTCCGTCTGACGGTGATTATGGGGAATTCCTTGGAAAGGTCGTAGCGGTTCACCAGCCCGAACAGCTTGATTGTATGAGCGGGCGTGCCGTCCTCCCATTTGGGGCGCACGTCCATATTTGTGTCCCAGCTGCCGTTTGTCAGAATATCACGGACATTCTGTCTGAAAATTTCGTCGGCAATACTCATTTTCTTCGCTCCTTTTAAAAAAGCGGGCTGGGGAAATTTCAGATGCTCCGCAGTCCGCCGAAATCAATCTTTATTTTTGAGATATTTTCTCGCCACAAGGATACTTGCTATAACGGAATTTATCCCCGCAAGAGAAATAGCCACAATATTCAGCGCAATTCCCGCATTTGCGTCATATCTGCGGTTTTTCGCCTTGACGCTTGTCACCAGTCCGGGAATAGAGCAGGCAAAGGTAACTATTGGCAGGATAAACGCAAAAACAGTGCCGATGATACCCAGAGTCAGCCCGGGAGTGTAGATCTTTTTCCTTCTGCGGATAGGGAGCTTGTGCTTTTTTCCGTACTTTCTGATAAATTCTTCTGCCATTTCCTTGGTGAAGGGCTTATTGGATTCAGTCACCAAACTTCACCCCCAGATGCTTAGCGGTCAGCACCAGCTGATCGTCGGGGGAAACAAACTTGGTCTTTCCTGCAATGTCCTCCAGCTTGTTTTCGGTAATTTCTCCCTTAACAAGCGCAACGGTGTAGCCGTATTTTTCCTCGGCGATGAGGTTTGCGGCTCTTACGCCGAACTTTGTTGCAAGAACACGGTCGTATGCGGAGGGGCTTCCGCCTCTGAGCATATGTCCCGGAACGCAGACTCTTGATTCAAGACCCGTATTTGCCTGTACCTGAGCGGCAATTCTGGAGGTTGCGGTGAGAATTCCCGCTTCGGCTCTCTTCTTTGCACGCTCCTTCTTCTTGAGCTTGGCTTCCTCGGTATCGAATGCGCCCTCTGCAACAGCAACGATGGAGAACATCTTGCCCATCTTGGAACGCTTTTCAACAGCCTCGCAAACCTTGTCGATGTCATAGGGGATCTCGGGGATAATGACAATATCTGCGCCGCCCGCAACGCCCGCATAAAGTGTGAGCCAGCCCGCCTTGTTGCCCATTATCTCCACCATAAGGATACGGCTGTGGGAGGCAGCGGTGGTGTGCAGTCTGTCGATAACATCGGTGGCGGTGTCAACAGCGGTGTGGAAGCCGAAGGTAACGTCCGTGCCGTAAATGTCGTTGTCAATGGTCTTGGGCAGACCGATAATGTTAAGTCCCTCATTGGAGAGAAGATTTGCGGTCTTGTGAGTGCCGTTTCCGCCGAGAGTAAGCAGACAGTCAAGCTTAAGGTTCTTGTAGGTTTCCTTCATATTCTTGACCTTGTCAACGTTGTCCTCACCGATAACGGTCATAGTCTTGAACGGCTGCCTTTTTGAGCCGAGAATAGTTCCGCCCTGAGTGAGAATGCCCGAAAAATCGGAGGGCTGCATTACCTTGTAGATGTTGTTGATAAGTCCGTAATAACCGTTCTGTATTCCGATGATCTCAACGTTTTCCGTACCCATTCTGTCGAAGCACGCCTTTGCAACGCCTCTGATAGTAGCGTTAAGTCCGGGGCAGTCGCCTCCGCTTGTGAGTATGCCTATTCTTTTCTTTGCAGCCATATTTATTCAATCCTTTCAACGGCTTTCGCCGATTTTAAACAACGATTTTCTGTCTGTTCTTGACAAAGCTTTCAAACTCGTCACCGGGCATGGGCTTGCCGAAGAAGTAGCCCTGTGCATGGTCGCAGCCCGATTTTTTCAGTATTTCCGCCTGACCGATGGTTTCAATGCCCTCGGCGATGGTTTCTATCTTCTTGGATTTTGCTATCCTGATAACGGCAGAAACTATCTCACGGGAGATCTCGTCCTCTTCAAGGTACATTATAAAGGAACGGTCAAGCTTCAGAAGCGTTATGGGCAGCACCTGAATGTAGCTGAGGGAGGAATATCCCGTGCCGAAGTCGTCCATAGACAGCTTAACGCCGATGTCCTTCAGCTCCTTCATCTGGTGGATAGCCTGGTCAATGTCCTTGAGTGCAAGGCTTTCGGTAAGCTCTACTTCAAGGTATTCGGGGGACAGTCCCGTGCTTGCCAGAGCCTTCTGAATGGACTCCTTAACGTCCGTCTGATAAAAGTCAACGGAGGTCAGGTTTATGGATACGGTTATGGGAGGAAGCCCCATATCCTGCCATTTCTTGTTCTGCCTGCAAGCCTCGTAAAGCACGAAATCGCTTATCTTTGTAATGAGCAGGGAATTCTCCGCAACGGGGATAAATGCGCTGGGAGGGATAAGGCTGCCGTCGGGCTTTCTCCATCTGATAAGAGCCTCAACGCCGATTATCTCGCCGTCGGACAGATTGATCTTAGGCTGATAGTAAAGCACCAGCTCCTTGTTTTCGATAGCTGCGGCGAGCTCATTTTCGAGAGTGTTACCCGCAAGTATCTTTTCGTGGATATTGTTGTCGTAGCGGATAATATTTCCCCTTGTTCCGTCACTCAGGCTGAGAGAAAACTCTGCGTGTTCGAGGACGGTGGCAAAGTCCTTTCCGCCGTCGGACATTTTGCAGTAGCCTGCAGAACAGGTAATGGTCTGAGTAGAGAAAACGTCGATATTCAGGTTTGCGATGCGGTTCTGGATACGCTTGATGACCTCCAGAGGATAGTTGTCGTCGCCCGTTTCACGCATTAGCAGGGCAAAGTTGTCGCCGCCGATCCTTGCGCCGAAGCCGCCGCTGGACAGGTTTGACAGAATAGCCGAAGCCACCTCTGCAAGCAGCTTGTTTCCGTTAGTATAACCGCATGTATCGTTGATAATGTGGAATTTGTCGATGTCGAGAACGATGACCCAGTAGGACGGGCTGCCTGCGGGAGCGTCCTTTGTACATTCCAAGGCTTCCTGACCGATCATCATGAACTTGTTTCTGTTGTATATCTGAGTGACCTCGTCGATATACGCCATTCTTTCGATAAGGGAGTCCTTTTCCTTATCCTTGGTGATGTCCATAATAGCGCCGCCGACGCCTGCGGGTTTGCCGTCAGAGGTTGCGGGCATCATCTTGTAGCGGAACATATACCAATGGTAGGAATCGTCCGAGGACATAAGCCGAAGCTCGGTGCTGTGCGTCTTGTTCATATCGTTTTCGGAGGGGTGATGCCCCGCTGCGCCGTTGGCAAAGCTTTCAAACAGCACTCTGTCCTTCGGGTGAACGATAGCCTCCAGATCGGCGCTTTTCACGTACTGTTCGTCCATTCCCAGCATAATGAGAAGCTGGTCGGAGAGGTAGAAAACGTCCCTGTCGGGCTCTTTGAGTATCAGACCGATCTCGGAAAGCTCCATGGAAAGGGCGTACTTGTTTTCCGTTTCCGCAAGGCTTCTGGAATACTGCAAAAGGTCGTCCTTCAGACGGAGAGTTTCCGTCAGGTCCATACCGATAGACATCATCAGATAGCTTATCTTGGACGTACCCTTTTCAACGTTCATAAGGGACGTGTTCCAGATAGCGGTGACCTTTCTGCCGTCCTTGCAGGTTATATGGAATTCCTCGTCACGGGAGTTTATGACTGCCTGAAAATTTTCCTTGTTGAAGGCGTCCTCGGGCAGGAGATTTCTGCGGATAGCATCGCCTGACATCAGATCCTCTGCTGTATAACCCGTTACCCTTGTAAGCTCGTCATTTACATGGATATACTCAAAATCCGTGTCCCGGATAATGACCATAGCGTTGATATTCTGCGCCATTTTTTCAAGGGATACCTTCTGCTTTGCGGCACTTTCCCTGTTGATGTAAATATTTGATACAACGATACCGCCCACACCTACGGCAATGGCTGTAAGGTATACGGTAACTATGATCGTCTGCTTATCGGGATATGAGCCAAGCAGCTTAGCCATGATCAGCGTAAACACGGCAAATACAACTGTTGCGATTATCAGCTTCGATTTTTTCATTTATCAGTTTCCCCTCTGTTCAGATAAATCGTTTTCATATACTCGTATAATTCCCGATAAACGGGAAAGAAAATTACATTGTTCGGATAAAAAAGCAATATTATCCAAAAATTATTATATACCAATATTTTCAATCTGTCAATAATGAACAATAAAAATTATCAATTCAGCGTTGTTTTTTCACATAAATATCACATTTTAATGGTAAAATGATTTTGGAAGAATATTTTCCGAGAAAGAGGTGCTTATTATGGCTAAAATATTAATTGTAGACGATGAAGAAATGATAAGAAACGTGGTAAGGGAATACGCCGAATTTGAAGGCTATGAAACAGACGAGGCGGAGGACGGTATGCAGGCGGTGGAAAAATGCCGCAAAAACGATTACGACCTTATAGTTATGGACATTATGATGCCCAAGCTGGACGGCTATTCCGCCTGCCGTGAGATACGCAAATCCAAGCAGATACCCGTGATAATGCTGTCCGCAAGGGGCGAGGAGTACGACAAGCTTTTCGGCTTTGAGCTGGGCATTGACGACTATGTTGTAAAGCCCTTTTCGCCCAAGGAGCTGACTGCGAGAATTAGAGCGGTGCTGAAGCGTGCTGCTGCGCCCGAAGCGGAGAAAAATCCCGATGTTATGCGGTTTGAGGGCTTGGAGATAAATATGCCGGGACGTGAAGTTATTGTGGACGGCGTTCCTGCTGCGCTGACACCCAAGGAGTACGACCTGCTTTTCTATCTCGTCCGCAACAAGGGTCTTGCGCTGTCCAGAGATAAGCTTTTGGAGAAAGTCTGGGGCTACGATTTTTACGGAGATGACAGAACTGTTGACACTCACATAAAGATGCTCCGAAATTCCATAGGTCAGTATCGTAAATTCATCGTGACTCTGAGGGGTATGGGTTACAAGTTCGACGCTTCGGCGCAGGAAAGTTAAATGAAACACACGGTCAAAAGAAGCCTGCGATATACCGTCTGGGTATATTTTATGCTGTTTATCAGCGCAATACTCATACTTTTGTGGCTTTCCTTCGTAGTTTCGCTGGAATCCAACTATCAGGTGATGAAAACTGCGGATATTACTACCGTGGCGAATTATATCATCAAGCATTGCGATGACGAGAATTTTGCCGACGACCTTGATAAAATGGCGTTTGACAACAATATGTGCATAAGCATCACCGACCTTCGGGGAGTTACGCTGTATTCCTATGACGGAATGGGCGGTAACTGTCTTATCCACGACGACCACAGCGCAAACCTTTTCTATTACCGAAACAAGGTGCTGGAAAGCGAGGACGGCTTCATCTACTATCAGGCGACAAATCCCAAGTTCAAGAACAAGACGCTGCTTTTCGTTATGCTGCTGAAAAATGAGGGTGTCCCGACAGGCTTTGTCTATCTGAACACGTCATTGGAGCCTATCGAGTCCACGGCGATAATCATCAAAAAGCAGATATTGCAGATAACCATCGTGCTTTTTGTGCTGGGACTTATTATCTCATTTTTCCTGGCAAAGCTTATCGCAACGCCCATCATCAGGATAACAAAGTCTGCGGATAAGCTGGCAAAGGGCGATTACAGTGCGAAATTCGACGGCTACGGCTATGATGAAACGGAAGCTCTGGCGGCAACGCTGAACTATGCGTCCAACGAAATTTCAAAGGTGGACAGCCTTCGCCGTGACCTTATCGCAAACATCTCCCACGACCTGCGAACGCCGCTTACCATGATAAAGGCATATGCGGAGATGATACGTGACCTTTCGGGAGATAATCCCGTGAAAAGGGAACAGCACGTTGGTGTTATCATCGAGGAAAGCGACCGTCTGGCGTCCCTTGTTAACGATATTCTTGACCTGTCCAAGCTGGAAAACGGCTCAAAGCCCGAAAAACGGAAGTTTGACATCTCCGAAAAGCTGATGGACGTTATGAAGCGATATGACGTGCTGACCGAGCAGAAGGGCTACCGTTTCTTCCTGTCCATCGATGCTTCGCATATTATCGAGGCGGACGTGCAGAGGATAGAGCAGGTGCTTTACAATCTTATCAACAATGCGGTCAATTACACGGGCGAGAACAAGACGGTGTATATCACTCAGCTTATGCGGGGAAAGAATGTCCGAATTGAGATAACCGACACGGGGGACGGCATTGACGAGGAGCTTCTGCCGCTTATTTTCGACAGGTATTACCGTGCGGAAAAGCATAAGCGTGAGGTCGTGGGAACGGGTCTGGGACTTTCCATTGTAAAGCAGATACTTGTTGCTCACGGGTTCCCATACGGCGTTCAGTCACGAAAGGGCGTGGGCAGCACCTTCTGGTTTGAAGCCCCTGTATGCGATGAAGAGGAAGAATTTAAGGAACAGCCGTCAGCATCACTTTCGCTGGGACGAAGGAAAAATGACAATAACACACCGAAAAAATGATAAACGGAGGAATGTACAATGAAGCTGCTTGCCATTGACGGGAACAGCATTATGAACAGGGCGTTTTACGGAATAAAAATGCTTTCCAACAAGCAGGGAATGTTCACGAACGCTCTGACGGGGTTTATGAATATATATCTGAAATCTATCGCCGAGGTAAAGCCCGACTGCGTTGCGGTGGCGTTCGACCTGAAAGCACCTACCTTCCGTCACAAGGCGGACGCAGCCTATAAGGCGAACCGCAAGGGAATGCCCGAGGAGCTGCGTATGCAGATGCCTGTTATAAAGGATATTCTCCGTGCAATGGGCGTTTGTGTGCTGGAATGTGAGGGCTTTGAAGCGGACGATATTCTGGGAACGCTCTCCCGCATTTTCTGCGAAAAGGGCGGTCAGTGCTTCATCTCAACGGGGGACAGGGACAGCTTGCAGCTTATAAACGACTGTGTTACCGTCCGCCTTGCCACCACCAAGGAAACTATCATCTACGACAAGGCACGTTTTGAAGCGGATTACGGCTTCCCGCCTATCAATCTTATCGACCTGAAAGCCCTTATGGGGGACAGCTCGGACAATATCAGCGGCGTTCCCGGGGTGGGTGAAAAGACGGCGTCTGCGCTTATCGGGAAATATCTCACTATCGAGAAAATTTACGAAGATCTGGACGCTGTTGAATGCACAAAATCCGTCCGCACCAAGCTGGAAAACGGCAAGGCGGCTGCGGAAAATTCCAAGTTTCTGGCAACTATTGTGAAAAATGCGCCTCTTTCCGAGAATCCCGAGGATTACAGGGTAAAGGAAACGGACGGCGAAGCGCTTTCCCGTATCCTCACGGAAATGGAAATGTTCAAGCTGCTGGAAAAGCTGGGACTCAAGCCCTCGGCGGCATTGCCGCAAAAGGCGGAGGAAGTCCCCGAGGAAAAGGTTTCCTATAAGGTCGTTTCTGTGACTGCCGATGAACTTGTTTCGGCTGAATTTTCCTTTATCTTTGATGCCGAAAAGCTGTCCCTATGGGCAGCTTCGGGGGATAAGCTTTGCAGTTTCACGGAAAAGGACGATATTCTGAAGATCCTTACAAGCGACATTCCCAAAAACACCTTCAAGGCAAAGCCCGCATACCGTTTCTGCTTTGAAAACGGCTGTAAGATGAAAAATCTTGTTCGTGACGGGGATATTATGGGCTATCTGCTGAATGCGTCCTCGGCGGAATATACAATTGAAAAGCTTTGTGCGGAGTACGGCGTTCACTATTATTCGGAAATGGGCAAAAATGCGGATATTGCGTCACTTCCTGCGCTGAACAGGCGGCTTTCAAAGGAAATTGCCGACCTTGGAATGGAAAAGCTTCTTACCGAAATAGAGCAGCCCCTGACGGAAGTTTTGGCAGATATGGAGTATTATGGTGTAAAAATTGACATTGACGGCATAAAAAGCTTTGGTGAGATGCTTTCCAAGGACATTGAGGGCATTGAAAATCAGATTTACTTTATGGCAGGGAAAAAGTTCAATATTTCGTCCCCGAAGCAGCTGGGCGTTATCCTGTTTGAGGAAATGGGTCTGCCTGCCAAGAAAAAGACGAAAACAGGCTATTCCACCAATGCGGAGGTGCTGGAAGAGTTGGCAGACAAGCACCCCATTGTCGATTTGATTTTGCAGTATCGTCAGCTGACAAAGCTTAATTCCACCTATGTTGACGGTCTGACAAAGGCTGTTGCACCCGACGGCAGGGTTCATTCCGTTTTCAAGCAGACGGAAACCCGCACGGGGCGTATCTCGTCCACCGAACCGAATGTGCAGAACATTCCCGTTAGGACGGAACTCGGCAGAAATATGCGCAAATTCTTCATTGCCGAGGACGGAATGTCGCTGCTGGACGCCGATTACAGCCAAATTGAGCTGAGAATACTTGCGTCCGTATGCGGGGACAAAAATATGCAGGAAGCGTTCCTCAGCGGCAAGGACATTCACACCTCAACGGCGGCTTCGGTTTTCGGTCTGCCCGAGGAGATGATAACCCCCGAAATGCGCCGTGCGGCAAAGGCGGTAAACTTCGGCATTATCTACGGTATCGGGGCATTTTCTCTCGGCAAGGACATCGGCGTTTCCACCAAGGAAGCGGACAGATATATCAAAAATTATCTCGACAATTTCCCGAATGTGGCAAAATATATGGACGACACCGTGGAATTTGCCAAGAAAAACGGCTATGTGAAAACCGAGTTCGGACGGAGAAGATACATTCCAGAGCTGTCGGCGGCGAACAAGAATGTTCAGGCGTTCGGCAAGCGTGCGGCGATGAACGCTCCCATTCAGGGAACGGCTGCGGACGTTATCAAAATAGCTATGGTAAAGGTCTACAAACGGCTTAAAAAGGAGCTTCCCGAGGCTCGGCTGATCTTGCAGGTACACGATGAGCTTATCATCGAAGCATACAAAAAGGACGAGGAAGCGGCGGCGAAGATACTTCGTGAGGAGATGGAAAACGCCGTGAAATTTGCCGTTCCTATGTCCGCCGAGGTTGCTGTGGGAAGAAGCTGGTATGATGCAAAGGGTTGAGTTTCGGCTTGTTCGCCCCGAGGAAACTGCGCTTATCCGTGAGGTAGCGGCACTTGACAGGCTTTCGGTGGGCGCAGATGCGTGGAGTGAGGACACTCTTTCCGAGGAGTGCGGACGGGACGGGGGATTTGTCCTTGCTTGTCTGACAGAAAATGCTGAGCTTTGCGGATTTGCGGTGTTTTCCACCGTTCTGGACGAAGGTTGTCTTAACAGCATTGCCGTTGGCGAAGGGTTTCGGCGGCAGCATATAGGCGAAGGGCTTATTTCGGAAATGACGGAAATTCTCCGCAGTCGGGGCGTGAAAATGATCTCTCTGGAAGTCAGGGAGAGCAATGCCGCTGCTCGGGGGCTTTATGAGAAGTCGGGGTTTACCTGTCGGGGCGTTCGGAAGAATTTTTACCGTGGGCCTAAGGAAAATGCGGCAATATACCTTATGGAAATATGAAAATCGGCTGACCTCTTTTTACGGAGATCAGCCGATATTTATTTGAAAAATTATCCTCTGTTCTGAGCAGCAACAACGCTTTCGCCGCAGTAGATCTTGCGAAGCTTGGGCTTTTCTATCTTTCCCGTGGGATTTCTGGGAATATCCGCAAAGATTATCTTGTGGGGACGCTTGTATCTCGGCAGATTGTTGCAGAAGGTGTTTATTTCCTCCTCGGTGCAGCTGTGGTCGGGCTTCAGCTCGATGATAGCTGCGGCAATTTCGCCCAGACGCTTGTCCGGCAGACCGATAACGGCAACGTCCTTGATAGCGTCATGACCTCTCAGGAAGTCCTCTATCTGTACGGGATAAAGGTTCTCGCCGCCGGAGATGATAACGTCCTTCTTTCTGTCAACCAGGAAGATGAAGCCGTCCTCGTCCTCCTGTGCCATATCTCCCGTGAACAGCCAGCCGTCCTTCAAAACTTCGTTGGTCGCCTTAGGGTCATTGAAATAGCAGGTCATAACGCCGGGACCTTTGACAGCCAGCTCGCCCACATCGCCCCGCTTGACGATGTTTCCGTTTTCGTCAACAATTTTGGTTTCCCAGCCGTAGCCTGCCTTGCCGATAGCGCCTACCTTGTGGATATTCTCCACGCCGAGATGAACACAGCCGGGACCGATGGACTCACTCAGACCGTAGTTTGTATCATACTGATGGTTGGGGAAGTACTTCTTCCAGCGTGCAATAAGGCTCGGGGGAACGGGCTGTGCGCCGATGTGCATCAATCTCCACTGATCAAGCTGATAGTCCGAAAGCTGTATGTCGCCCCTGTCGATGGCGTCCAGAATATCCTGCGCCCAGGGCACAAGCAGCCAAACAATGGAGCATTTCTCCGTAGAAACCGCTTCAAGGATAGTCTTAGGCTTGACACCTCTCAGAAGGACTGCCTTTCCGCCTACAAGGAAGGAGCCAAACCAGTGCATTTTTGCGCCCGTATGGTAAAGGGGCGGTATGCAGAGGAAAACGTCGTCCTTGGTCTGTCCGTGATGTGCCTGTTCAACTCTTGCGGAGTGCATCAGACTCATATGCTTATGTAAAATAGCCTTGGGGAAGCCTGTTGTTCCCGAAGAGAAGTAGATTGCGGCGTAATCGTCGTCGGTCAGCTTGATGTCGGGAGATGTGCTTGAATAGTTTGCCGTAAGACGGTCGTAATCCTCGGCAAAGGTGGGACAGTTTCCGCCTACATAGAAAAGCAGTCTGTGCTTGCTGATGTCCTCGGCAATTTCCTCAACACGTCCGATAAATTCGGGACCGAACACCAGCACATCAGCCTCGGCAAGGTCAAGGCAGTATTTGATCTCGTCCGAGGTATAACGGAAATTCAGCGGGACAGCCAGTGCGCCCGTTTTCAGTATTCCGAAATAAATAGGCAGCCATTCAAGGCAGTTCATCAGCAGGATAGCCACCTTATCGCCCTTTTTCACACCTCGGCTGAGAAGCAGATTAGCGAAACGGTTAGCCTTTTCGTTGAACACGTTCCATGTTATCTCACGGCGGTAGTGGCTGAGGGTGTTTGGCTCGATAAGCTCGTATTCCTTCCATGTGACACGGCGGTTCTCCTGAATATCGGGGTTTACCTCCACCAACGCAATATCGTTTCCGAATTTTCGGCAGTTTTCTTCAAGTATTTCTGTAATCGGCATATTTAGGATATGCTCCTTTCGCAAAATTTGTCATAATATAAGTATAATTGGTTTAAAGGGTAAAAGTCAATAGCAATAGGGTATAATATTTCGGGATTATATTGTGTAAATTGACCATTTAATTCAGGTCGATATTTAGCCAATACCGATAGTCACAGTATTCCTCACCGGTGTAGATGCTGCCGTATTCGCTGTCGGTAAAGCTGCCGTTTTCCACCTTTTTACTGCCCATATCAAATGAAATATATCTGCCGCCGAACACTTCGCAAGCCTCATTTTCATCGGATATACAGCCGTTCTCCATAAGTATATTTTTAAGCTCGTCAGAAGCGGGAACGCCCGCAACGCCGCAGTAGCAGTCCCGCTGTCCGTCACGGAAAAAGAGATTGCCGTGTCCGAAAAAGCCCGAATGGTCGTTGAAAAGCAAAGTTCCGTAAGGCGAATCGAAGCTGAGTCCGCAGCCCTCGGTTTCAAGCTTAGGCTTGCCGTCCTTGAAGCTGTAAATGGCAAAGTACGATGTTCCCGCTGTGTGACCGCTTGTAAATGCGGCGTGGATAACTCCGTCGGAATAGTAAAGCAGGTCGGGTCTATAAAGTGTTTGCTGTGCCGCAGCTTCAAGCAGGAAAGCTTCGCCGCTGCTGTTTACATAAACGGGAATAAAAAACTCGGTGGTGCCGCTCCACTCCAGAAAATCATAGTGCAGAGGAATGGCGTAGATGAAAATATATTCTGTATTTTCTCCGTCAAATTTGGCGTTTCGGGTCATAACAAGCCTTGGTTCGACTTGATAGTTCTCGCCCAGATATTCGAGATATGTATCGGAAAGAAAACTAAACTCCTCTCCGATATAGGTGTAAACGCCGTCACTGTAATCAAACATTTTCTTGGCTTCCTCGGTAACGATCTTTACATATTCCGAGGACAGAACAGCGTCCAGAGCAGCTTTTTCGGCAGACTGCGGGACTTCATATTCATAGCTGTACAGGGGGTCGTAAACCGAATATTGCAGCGGGTCGGCATCATCAAAAGCATTTATATGGTCAGACAGGTCAATGCTTTGCGGAACTTCGGTTTCTGCTTCGGACACGGTGGTTTCCTGTTGTGCTGTGGTTTCGGTGGCGGTCGTTTCAGCAGTCGTGGTTTCGGCGGTCGTTGTTTCCGCTGATGTTACCTCGGGGGTTACGGCTTCTGTCGCTGCAGCGGTATCAACGGTATCTCCCGAAACTCCGCAGGCGGTCAGCAAAAGCGCAAGGGACAGTATTGCGGCAAGTCGTTTTTTCATAGCAATTCTCCTAAAACAAACTTCTCCCCGCCAAGGGGCAGGGAGAAAATCACTTATTCTTCATCGGGGGTGACGGTGGCTTCGGCAATTGCTTCTGCCTTTTTCTGCTCGTCCTTCTGCTTCTTTTCCTCACGCTCAACGGCAAGGATTCGCTCCTTTTCCGCCATATGCTCCTCGTCGGGCTTATGGAGAGCGTCGTATTTCTCGACAAACTCTATCATTTCGTCCTCACCGAGAGGCTTTGACATCAGGAAGCCCTGGATATAGTCGCACTTCATATCCCTCAGAGCATTGAACTGTCCCACAGTTTCAACGCCCTCCGCAACGGTCTTGATGTTCAGGTTGTGAACAAGGTCGATAATGGAGTCTGTGATAGCATAGTCCTTGCGGTTGGTGTAGATCTCGTCAACAAAGGATTTGTCAACCTTCAGGCACTTGATGGGGAAGTTTTTCAGATAGTTCAGGGACGAATATCCCGTACCGAAATCGTCCAGAGCAAGGGAAATTCCCAAGTCGCAGATCTGATTGAAAATGTCGCTGCTGTTGTTGGTGAAGTCTATCAGAGTGCTTTCGGTTATTTCTATCTGAATGAATTTCGGGTTTATCTTGGTTATTTCCAGAACACGCTTAACGTGGTCGAGATAGTTGGATTTTTTCAGTTGGACGGGTGATGCGTTTATGGAGATCATCAGGTCCTTGTGGCACTTATTGTAAAGCTTTTTCTGGAAGCGGCAGGCGGACTCAAATATCCATGTGCCGATGGGAATGATAGCGCCCGTTTCCTCTGCGATATTGATAAATTCATCGGGAGGGACAAAGCCCAGCTCCTCGGAATTCCATCTGATAAGCACCTCAAAGCCGTAAATATCGCCTGTCTGCGTCGAGATGATAGGCTGATAGTTAAGGAACAGCTCGCCCTTGTCCAGAGCGGAGTTGAGCTGCTGGGAAATGGCGGATTTGCTGACGATCTTCTTGTGGAGCTTGTTGTTGAAGTAAGCAACTCTGCCCTTGCCCCGTTCCTTTGCCTTCTGAACGGCAATATCAGCGTCACGGATAAGCATATCCGCTGTAACATCGTCCTCGGGATACACGGAGATACCGATGGAATACTTGATATAGATAGGGTCGCCCAGCACGGTAATTGGGTTGTCAAACTGCGTCTTCAGCTTGGAAACAGCTTCGATGATACCGTCGTTGTTTTCACCGATCTTCAGCAGGACAACGAACTCGTCGCCGCTGAAACGTGCGGTTTTCGTCCCCTCGCTCAGAGATAGGGACAGCCTTTCCGCGAAGGTTATGAGTACCTGGTCGCCGTAGCTGTGACCGAGGGTGTCGTTTATCCATTTGAAGTTGTCGATATCAAGGAAAAGTATGGCGAATCTGCTCTTTTCCTCCGAACAGGTGACAATGCTGTCCGCAACTATCTCAAAGAATTTCTGACGGTTGATAAGCCCTGTCAGCTGGTCAAGGTTGGAGTATTTGTCAATAAGCCCGGTCTTGGTGTGAAGCTGCTCGGCAAGGTCGTCAATACCCGAACCGATAATTCCCAGCTCGTTTTTGGACGCAGATTTTATTCTTGCGGAATAGGTGCCGCTGTTGATTATGTTAAGACCCGTGGTTATATCACCGATAGGCTTAGACTCGTTTTTGATGATATTTGCCGTAATGATAAACATGATTATGAACAGGCAGGAAAGGATTCCGATCTCCTGCATAAACAGTCTGTTCATATTTCCGTTCATAACATTTCCGTCAAAGAGAATGACCGTGTTCCAGCCGGTAACGCTGCTTCGGTCAAAGTTTACGTAGTGAGTAACGTTTCCGATAGTCAGCGGCTCGGAACCCGATGAGATGGATGATCTGGAAATGACAGATGCGACCTCGGGGGTGTCAATACCGAAGATCCTGTTAAATTCGGCACTTGACGGGGCATAGATAATGCTGTTGTTTGATGAGATAAGCAGGGGATAGCTGCCGTTTATTGCTGAATATGCGTCAAGATTGCCGAAGAGCGCCTTGCTGTCTATCTCAATACCGGCATATCCGATGATATTCCTGTTTGCCGCAACTGTGCGGACTATGGTAACGACCGCTTCCGTGGCAATAATTCCCTGGGAATCGTTGGAGAACCAATAGTAGGAATCGGACTGATTGGAGATAAGGGGGGTGTACCAGCTTCTCCCTGTATGTTCGAATTCGTCGGCGGACATATAAATGCCGTTGCTGCCGAGCATATTGCCGCCCTTGTCGCTGACTATCCATGCGCCTTTGATATCCCCGTCGTATTCGTTTACACTGTCAAGAAGCGCATAGACAACGTTTGCCGTGTCAAGGGGTCTTTCGGAGCCTTCCTTATCTGCCATAAGATAATCCTGAACAGACCTGTTAGAGGTGAGCATACGCAGCGGAGATACCTTGGAGGTCATATATTCGTCCACGGCGGCGGAAACCGAGCCGCTGGTGCTTCTCAGATTTTTCTCCGTATCGGAGATTATGTACATTCTGGTCAGCATATAGGTGATAAGCCCGAAACAAGCCAGCAGAACCAGGTATATCAGGACAAATTTAAAAACTATCCTGCGCACAAAGCTTGTATTTAGGAATCCCTTAAATCGCTTTATCATTAAGTTTTCCTCCCGGAAACATTAGAATTCAGTATAATTTCCATTATGTGGAAATGCACTAAACAAGATTTTCTTATTTTTATTATACCATAAAAAATACAAAATTCAAACATTTTTATAACATTAGTTTCAAATTCGTCATTTCACATAAATTTTACAACTTCACCTTGTGGAATTTGCCGTTATAGTCGAAACAGGACGATCTTTTGCGGCAATTGGTAAAAATTGTCCGCCAAAAATCCGAAAAATCTGCGGAATTTCCATTGACTTGAAAAGCAAAATGTTATATAATAAGTATAGAGAAATTTTATGGTATTTCGGGCGGTATCAGATGAAGGATAGATTCGGTATTTCACTAAGCGGCAGAAGATTTTTTATATGCGGAGCGGCTTTTTCGGCGGCTCTTTGTTTGCTGTGCGGCTGTAAGGATATTGACAGTCAGTCGGGCAATTTGGTAACTGCCGCAACCGCCTCGGAGCTTGTGACAACTGCGTCTGTTTCCGAGGATACGGCAACGGCTTTGACCGAGAAAACAACGGAAGCTCCCTCGGAAGATACGGCAGCGGATTTTACCGAAGTATCAGCGGAAGAAACGACAGAGGAGCAAACTGCGGCATCTGCCGAAGCCGACTCCGAGCAAACCACCTCGGAAGAAGTCACATCGACCGCCGAAACGACCGTAGAACAGACGACAGCCAAAGAACAGACCACCACGGAACAGACAACAGCCACAGAGCAGACCACCACGGAGCAGACGACAACCACAGAGCAGACCACCACGACCGCAGAACAAACAACCACAGAAACCGAGATAACAACCGCTGCGGAAACGACCGTGACATCTGCTGCCGAAACCACTTCGGTGACGGAGTCCATGGCGGCTGCGGAGATCACCGAATATTTTCAGGCAAACAGATACAACGCTTTGAATTTTGCCGAGCAGAAGGGTTTCTGGATAAGCTATCTGGAATTCGACCATATGCTGAAAAACAAGTCGAAGGCGGAGTTTACCGCTGAGATAGAGCGGTGCTTTGACAATGTTAAGGCACTGGGCTTTAACACGGTGTATACCCATGTCAGGGCGTTTGGCGACGCTTACTATGACTCCTCGCTTTTCCCTGCTACCAATCGGTTTAACGGCACCTATGGCGTGTCGGGGGGCTTTGACCCGCTGAAGATAATGATTCAGGCAGCCCATGACAGGGGGCTTTCCATTCATGCCTGGATAAATCCCATGAGGCTTATGTCCGAAAGCGACATAGGCAGCATTTCCACGAAATATAAGATAGGCGAGTGGTACGCTTCCGATACCCTTCGGGGGCAGTATATCGTCAAGGTCAACGGAACATGGTATCTCAATCCCGGATATAAGGCGACTGTTCAGCTGATAGCGGACGGCGTTTCAGAGATAGTTTCCAATTACAATGTTGACGGCGTTCAGATAGATGACTATTTCTATCCCACCACCGAGGCTTATTTCGACAAAGCAGCATATGCCGCTTCGGGTACGGGCAAAGGTCTGTCCGAATGGAGAATGGGCATTATCAACAATATGGTAAGGCAGCTTTATTCGGCTGTGAAATCCTCCAACCCTACGGCGGTTTTCGGTATTTCTCCCCAGGGAAGCATCGAAAATAATTACAACGACCTGTATGCAGATGTTAAGACATGGTGCTCTTCAAGCGGATATGTTGACTACATTCTGCCGCAGATATACTATGGCTTCAATAACTCCACTCTGCCCTACAAGGACACCTGCCTTGCGTGGAGCAAAATGGTCACAAGCCCTTCCGTCAAGCTGGTCATCGGTCTGGCACCTTATAAGATAGGTACGTCGGACAACTGGGCAGGTGACGGCAAATATGAATGGGCAAATTCCACCGACACCCTTGCCCGTCAGATGAGCTATGCACAAACGCTTTCAAACTACGGCGGTGTTGCCATGTACCGCTATGATTCGCTGTTTGCGCCTTCAAATGATGTGGCAAAGGCGGTAAATGCGGAGCTTTCCAATATTCCGAGATGATACGGGGGAGCTGCTCCCCCGATATATAATGGTATTCCCGATAAAGAAAAATAAGGGAAACCGAATTGTGTGCAGAACAAGTATCAAGAAAGGACTGAGCAAATTGAAAACAAAGAGAAAACTATCGGCTTTTTTTGCAAAAATTTTGTCGGTTTTTCTGTGTGCGGGGCTTTTTGTGCCGATTTTCGGGGAAACCTCCTCTGCTGTCATTACAGCGAGGGCTGAACAGGCGGCAAACTATGAGGAAGTCCCTCTGCCCGAGGAAAACCGTGACGAGGACTTGGAGGAATTCGTTGAGCCTGAGTATGCTCCCGCATTTTCTCTGCCCGACAATATGAGAGGTGTCTGCGTTACTCCCGGGGTTGATTACGGCGTCCCCAATGAGGACGGTTCGGAGAAATCTCCCGAGGAGCTGTCCGCCGAGGCTGAGTCGCTGATGGACAGAGTGTCCGCAAATCAGCTGAACACCGTTATCATCAGGACGGATGACGGGGAAAATGCCTTTTACAGCTCGGACATCAATCAGACCGTGGAAACGCCTGTTATTGAGTATGCCATTGAAGCTGCCAAAGACAGGGGATTTTACGTTTTCCTGTTCTATGACATCAATTTTGCTCTGGGCAGACTTTCCGATATGGAGCTGCAGGACAGGATAGATTCCCTGGCTATAAGCGCACACACATTTACTGTAAAATATCCCGTTGACGGCATTATTCTGGACGGATACTATTCATCAAAATCGGGAACGAGCTACGATGATTATATGAAAAACGGCTCGTCTATCGGCTTTGACAACTGGCTGCTGGACAACGGCGCTTACGTTTTCAGCCTTGTTTCCGACGCTATGAGAAAGACCAATAACCGTGTTCCCGTGGGAATTTCCATAAGAGATGTCTGGGCAAATTACACCACCGAGGAAAACGGCTCACTTACCGCAGAAGGCTTTCAGGCGCTGACCGACGGTTATGCGGACACCTTGGGCTATATCAAAAACGGCTGTGCGGATTTCATTTTCCTGCGTCAAAAGGGGTCGCTGTCCGACTCGTCCGTGCCCTTTGAGGAGATACTGAGATGGTGGTCGGAGCCTGCAAAGGAAGCAAACATTCCCATCTACGTCAACCATATCAACGAAAGGATATGCACCGATTATGAGGGCTGGGCATCTCCCGATGAACTGGTAAAGCAGGTCATCAAGACCGACGATTACCCCGTATGCAAGGGAAATGTGTTCAACTCTCTGCCTTCGCTGGAGGCAAATCTCGGTTCGTCAACTACCGTTCTTGTTAAGCATTTCAACGACCAGATAGATGTTGAGGGACTGAATTCCGAGCTGGAAATGACGCTCCCCAATTCCACCACATTTACGACCGAGGAGCCGACAGTCACATTCGCAGGTTCCTTTGACCCGAATTTTCCTATTTTCTTCCAGGACTGCCCTGTTGTGCTGAATGAGGCGGGACGTTTCTACTACGTCCTTGACCTTGAAGTGGGCGTGAATACCTTTAAATGGCAGAGCAAGGCAAAGGTCATTACCTATAAGATAACCCGCACCGTTCAGGTATTAAAGGACATTGAGCCTGCCGATGCCACTATGTACATTGAGGAGCAGTCAACGGTAAATCTCAGTGCGGTAGCTTACAAGGGCTCCACCGTTACGGCATCTGTAAACGGCAAGAGCATCACCCTTAAACCTCAGGACGCTTCGGGCGACATTGACCCTAACTCCAACTATGTTAAATATGTGGGAACTTACACCGCTCCCAAGGGTCAGGTGGGTAAGGACATCGACCTTGGAAATGTAAAGATATATGCGTCCTATCCTACCAAAACTCAGACCTTTACCGAATCGAGGACGGGAAGCCATATTATCGTAAACGCCCTCCCCGAGATACAGAATGACTATGAGGGAAGCCTTTTGCAGGTGAAGAACAACAACACCATGGTTTACCCCTACAAGACCACCAACAGCGAGGCTGCGCCCAGTATGTCAAGGCTTCCTGCGGGTACGCTTGACTATCTGGTGAAGTCCGTTACCTACGGCGGTACGGAGTATTATCTGACCAATTCGGGCAAGCGTCTGAAAAAATCGGACGTTTATGTTCTGGCAAATGAGCCGCTGGGTTCCAACAGGCTGACCGTTTCCTCAATTGCCAAGGACGGTACCGACACGGTCATCAAGTTTGACCTGGCAAGGAAGATACCGTTCAATGTCAGCTACACGAACATTGCCTATACATCGGGCGGAAACGGGGATTTCTACGTAAACTCCTTTAATGTGCCGTCCATCTCCATAACCTTTGACTACATAACCTCTCTCGGTACGGGAGATATTACCTTCCCCGACACTTCAATGTTCACAAAGGGCATATGGGACAGTTTCCAGTCGGGAAATATGACCAAATACCGCCTTACTCTGCAGCTGCGTCAGAAGGGCATTTATGCGGGCATGAAGGCAAGCTATAACGATGCGGGACAGCTTGTGTTCCGTTTCAACGGCTATGAAACAGGCGTAAAGGGTGCGACTATCGTTATCGACCCCGGTCACGGAAATACGGGACGTGACGCTTTCGACCCGGGTGCGGTAGGTCATGTCGTTGAGCAGGAGATAAATCTTGCATTGGCTAAGCTGGTCGAGAAAAAGCTTTCCGCCGAGGGTGCGAATGTTATCCGATACCACACCGAAACAGACACCTATCCCACCGAAGAACGCTCCAACACTGCAAGGCAGTATAAGCCCGATCTGTTTATTTCCATTCACTGCAATAAGGCGGGCGAAACGGCGTTCGGTACTGAGGCTTACTATTTCACGTCCTTCAGTCAGCCGCTGGCGGATTGTGTTTCCAAGTCGCTGGGAAATTATCTCACGAAAAATGTCAACGGCAAGGACTCCAACCGAGGAGCAAAGTATAATGTCTTCTGGGTGACCTTGCAGCAGGAGTTCCCGTCAATACTTATCGAAACGGCATTCGTTTCCAACTACACCGAAGCAATGGCAATGGCGAACGCCACGCATCAGGACGGTATTGCAAATGCCATAGTTACGGGCATCAAGAACTATTTCGCACTTAACGGCTGCAATCCCTACGGTTCGGGAACAGGTTCGGCAGACGGCGCCGATTTGCCCGACAGCGGTGTATCTTCCGATGATATGGTGACCACAGAGCCTACCAAGCCCGAGGAGGAGCAGACGGAGGCTGAGTCCACGGAAACGTCCGAGGAGCCGACGGAAACGGAGCTTCCTCCCGAGTCCGACAGCTCCGAGGAAACTCTCCCGACCTTTGAGGAGAATACCGAAACCGCCCCGCCGCCCGAAGAAACCACATCTCCCTTTGAAGAAACCACCTTTGACCCTAACAGTCTGCTGGACAATTTCTGGGGGACAGAGTTCGGTTAATTGATTTGATCGGTATTTCCTAAAAAAACAAACGCCTTTTTCCCGAATAAGGAAAGAGGCGTTTTTGCTCAAAACATCAAGAATTCTTTCTTTGCTTATGGTATTATAATTACAGAGGGACCTCAAATATACATCATCGGTGATAATATGGAAAAATTTGAAATACTGTCCAAGGCTCTGGACTATATCGAGGAAAATCTGGGAAACGGCGTTACGCCCGAGGAATGTGCGCAGGTCTGCTGCTATTCGCTGTCGAATATGCAGAAGCTGTTCAGCTGCGCATTTCACATAGGCATAAGCGACTATATCTCCCGCAGACGTATTACGCTGGCGGGGAGGGAGCTTATCGAAAGCGATAAAACGGTGCTGGAGATCGCCATGAAATACGGGTACAATTCCCATGAGGTCTTTACACGGGCATTTGTTCGGCTGTGGGGCGTTACGCCTGCGAAGTTCCGCAAAAGCAGCGGATTTTCCGATATATTTCCGAAATTGGGCAGAAACGAACAGCTATTTGACGAGAAAGGAAATGAGATCATGAGCAGTAAGGTAAGATTTGATGTTTCCCATTTGTATGATTTTATTAACGAGCGCAGAGGTAAATATGCGGTCTGCTTTGATATGCACCGCCTTATGTATATTAACGACACCTTCGGACGTGCGTCGGGAGATGCTGCCATTGCGGAGGGTCTGAGGCGGATCGATGATGCGGCGGGGGAGGATATGCTGCTTATCAGAGTCGGCGGAGATGAGTTTGTGTTGGTGACAAACACTTCCGAAATGTCCGAGGCTCAGGCTGCGGCAGACAAGGTGCTTTCGTTTAACGGAAATACCGTAAAATCGGGCGGAAATGAGTTTCCCGTGTCACTCCGAGCGGGCTTTGTTGTAATTCCCGAAAGCGGTAATATCCGCTACAATGAGCTTTTTGACAGCTTTATTATTGCGGGACGTCCCGGCGAATAATCTTGTATTAACCTAACAAAAAGCGGCAGACCCACAAAAGCTATGGGTCTGCCGTTGTTCATATGATTTGAAGATCAATCCTCAAAGTGTTCCTTCTCAACCATTCTTGCGGCTTTCATCATGATCGCACATTCAAGGCGCTTCTTTTCCAGCTCGCAGGAAAGCTTGTGAGCGGCGTGAATATCGTGGTTGTAGATGTAGTTGTTGGCGTTGCAGCCGCCGCTGCAGTAGAATCTTGCCCAACACTTGCGACATTCTTCCTTGCTGTAAATATGGGCTGCGGCGAACTCCTTTTTAATATCCATATCAAATGTTCCCGCCATAAGGTTGCCCATTTTGTACTCTTCGATACCCACAAACTGGTGACAGGGATAGATGTCGCCGTCGGGGGTGATGGCAACATACTCGTTTCCGCTTCCGCAGCCTCTCAGACGCTTGATAGCGCAGGGACCCTGGTCCAGGTCAAGCATAAAGTGGAAGAAGTTGAACTTCTTGCCCTTATTTTCGTTGACAAGCATCATTTCCGCAAGGCGCTCATATTCGCCAAACACTCTGGGAAGCTCCTTTTCGGTGATAGCGTAGGGCATTGAGGGGTCGCCCACAACAGGCTCTGCGGACAGCTGGTCGAAGCCCTCCTTATAAAGGTGGAAAACATCGTTTGCAAAGTCAAGGTTGTACTTGGTGAAGGTCGCACGAACGTAATAGTCCTTGTCCCCGCGTTTTGCAACAAGCTCCTTGTATTTCGGCATAATGCGGTCATATGAGCCTGTGCCGTCAACACGCTTTCTCACCCTGTCGTTTACCTCGGGTCTGCCGTCCACGGACAGGACAACGTTGGACATTTCCTTGTTAACAAAGTCGATAACGTCGTCGTTCAGGAGCATACCGTTGGTGGTGATGGTGAAGCGGAAACGCTTTTTGTACTCGGCTTCCTTGGAGCGGGCGTATTCGACTATCTGCTTTACTACCTCGAAATTCATCAGCGGTTCGCCGCCGAAGAAGTCAAGCTCCAGATTTTCCCTGTCGCCCGAATTTTCCAGGAGAAAATCAATAGCTTGTTTGCCTGTGGTCAGGTCCATAAGCTTTCTTCCGCAGCCGTAGTCGCCCGTAGAAGCGAAGCAGTATTCGCAGCGGAGATTGCAGTCCTGAGAGATAAGCAGGCACATTGCCTTAACGGGAGATGCCACCGCATAGGACGCATATTTCTCGTAGTCATCATCGGAATAGAGAATGCCGCTGTTGTAAAGCTCAACGACCTCCTCATAGCAGGAGCGTATCTCTCTTTCCTGATAAAATCTCTGCATTTTCTCGATAACATTTGCGGGACATTCCTTTTCAAAGGGAGGCTTTACGTTGTCCAGCAGGTCATAGGTCAGCTCATCAACAATGTGAACGCCGCCGCTGTTTACGTCAAGAATAATGTTATAGCCGTTAAGCTTATACTTATGTATCATTTAAATATCCTCTCGATCTCAAACATATAAAAAATAAGGGACATTTCTGTCCCTTTAGAAGCTGCGCCGATAAAGAATTACTTCTCGCACTTCTGGTTTGCAACTGTGCAGGAGGTCTTGCATGCAGACTGGCAGGAAGCCTGGCACTTGCCGCAGCCGCCCTTTTCAGCGGACTTCTTAAGGTTTGCCTTGTTGATGGTAACGATATGCTTCATCATCATACACTCCTTTTTTTAAAAATCACTATTGCTATTATAACACTATCCGTGACAAATTGCAATAGTTAAATCCGACAAAAACGTTCAAATTTCATAATTTTTTGCAAACAAAAAGTAAATTTGCTTATTTGGGTTCTTTGAGGGTATTGGAATTCACGCCGACTATCCCGCCGATAGCCGAGCAGGAGAGTATCATCGTGAGCTTTGAGAAAAATCCGCCTCCGCCCGTCACACCTCTGAAAATTATCAGGCTGAGCAAAAAGATGACCGCAAATGTGAACGCCCCGCAGGCAAGCCCCGTCAACAGCCCGTTTTTCCACCGATGCTTTGCGCAGGTATAGCTGGCGGCATAGCAGCCCGCACATAATGCCACCGATGAAAGCAGCCTGATAACGCCGTCGGGGACATCTATCCTTGTGATAACAAACGAAAAAAGCAGGACGCTGACAAATAACGCCCCCACCCCCGCAAATGCCGAGCGGAGGAACGTCATTATCCTATCCTGCCTTAGTCTGTACGCCGCCGATTTCCGCATAATATCATTCCTTTCGGTGATGTTACTATATGATATTCACGGAAAAAGCGGATTATGATTATTTCTTAGCGGATTCCTCGGGCATATCGTGAATAGTGAGATTTTCGCTGATTGCCCAGGTCTTTACTCTTATCTTGCTGCGGTCGCCGCCTGTTTCGATAACAACGGTGTCCTCGCCCTTGCGCACGATAATGCCTGTGATACCGCCGATAGTTGTTACCTCGTCGCCTATCTGGAGATTGTCACGCATTTCCTTCTGTTCCTTCTCCTTTTTCTTCTGGGGACGTATCATAAGAAGGTACATAAACACCACAAGAATGACCATAGGCAGAAGCTGCAGAAGCAGTACACCCATACCAACCTCTTCGGTTGCAGCGGTGTTTGCGGAAGCGGTTGCCTCCATAAGCATATAATTGATTGAAAAATCCATTTAAATTTCCTCCAAAAAAGTATTATAACCTTTATTATACCACATTTTTCCCAGCTTTCAAGGGGATAAACCGCTAATTAACAATTTTTTTTCATTTAACGCAAAAGGGCTGCCGCAGAAAATCCGCAGCAGCCTTACATTATATCTCGTTTCTGTTTTCCAGCGCCTTATAAAGGGTGACCTCATCGGCATATTCCAGAGAACCTCCGATAGGCAGACCGAACGCCAGACGTGTTACCTTGACACCCAAAGGCTTTATTAACCTTGAGATGTAAAGTGCCGTAGCGTCGCCCTCGGCGGTGGGATTTGTTGCCATAATGACCTCGGAGATACCGCCCTTGCCGATACGGTCCACAAGCTCCTTTATTCTCAGCTTGTCGGGAGTGATGCCGTCCAGGGGTGCGATAAGTCCGTGGAGAACATGGTAAACGCCGTTATACTCGTTTGAACGCTCAAAGGCGGCAATGTCACGAGGGGCTTCAACCACGCAGACAACGCTTTTGTCCCTTCCAATGTCAGCGCAGATGGGGCATACCTCTCCGTCTGTCAGATTCTGGCAGACAGCACACTGCTTTACATTATAGTGTGCGTCAAGGATAGCCTTTGCGAATGCTTCGGCTTCTTCATCGGTATAGGACATCATAGAATAGGCTATCCTCTGAGCGGATTTCATTCCGATACCCGGCAGACGTGCAAACTGCTCCGCCAGTATTTTCAGAGGAAGTGCCGTACCGCTTGCTCTCATAGCTTATCAGAAAAGACCGGGGAAGGAAACGCCGCCTGTGATAGCTCCCATTTCCTTTTCGTTTGTGTCCTCGACCTGCTTAACTGCTTCGTTTACAGCGCTGATGATAAGGTCCTGAAGCATCTCGATATCGTCCTTGTCAACGACCTCGGGCTTGATATTGATGGATTTAAGCTCCTTGCGTCCCGTAACAACGACCTCAACTGCGCCGCCGCCCGATGTAGATGTGAACTCTCTCTGCTCAATGTCCTCCTGGAGCTTTAAGATCTGCTCCTGCATCTTCTGAGCCTGCTTAACCATTGAGTTCATATTCTGGGGGCCGCCGCCCATTCCCTGGGGTAATCTTGCTTTCATAGTGATTTTCTCCTTTTATATAGAATTTATTGTAATTCGGTAGGAATACCGGATCTTTGCGCTTTTGCGATTATTTCCGCTGCGGGACTGTTTTCCGCCGTTTTGGATTTTGATTTGTAGCACTTGATGGCATACTGTTTTCCCGTCACTTCCGCAGCTGCCTGTTTAAGCTTGTCCTGATTATCCTTGAGGGTAAACAGCTTTGCAAAGGTGTCGCTGTTTGTCAGGATAAGCATTTGGTTTTCATGTTCGACAGCCATGGTGCCGTTCAGAAAACCTGCTGCGGGGGGACAAAGCTGCTTGTATCTTTCGAGGATTTCAGCCCAGCAGCTTACGGGGACAAATTTGCTCATGTCGATCTTCTGCGGGTCTGCGGCGGCAGATGTGCCTGCGGGCTGCTGTTTCGGTTCGGGATTTATGATAGGAACACGCCGAACGTCGGACTGCGGCTGAGCGGGAGTCTGTGAGGACATACCCTGTTCAAGAGCGGCAAGCCTGTTCTGAATGGCTGTAATATCCGCCGAAGGTGCGGCGGTCACGGCAGCGGTATTCTCGGTGCGAAGCTTCATACAAAGTCTGACAAAGCACATTTCCAGCTCCGTACGTTTGTTGAGCGAGCGGGAAAGCCTGTCGCAGCAGGTCTGGAGAATGTCCAGCTTTTCGAGAATATCGGGAAGGGTCATTCTGCCCGCTATTTCGGTCAGTCTGTCTATCTCGTCGGGCATACAGGCGAGTATCTCGCTCTGTCCGGGAATAGTTTTGATAAGCATCATATTCCGAAACTGGGAGATAAGCTCCTCACAAAGCCTCTGCATATCCTTGGACATACCGTAGAGCCTGTCCGTTACGGAAATTACTCTGCTTATGTCGTTTTCGGAAACTGCGTCTATAATATCGAAAAGGTAATCCCTGCCTGCGATCCCTGCGGCGGAGGATACCGTTTCGGGTGTTATTTCCGAGGAAAATGCGATACACTGGTCGAGAAGGGAGAGCGCATCTCTCATGCCGCCGTCGGACAGCCTTGCAATGAGCCTTGCCGCTTCGTCGCTGACGGTGAAGGTGCCTTCCTTTTCGGCGACTGTTTTTATCCTGTCCACAATATCCGACTGAGCTATCCTTCGGAAATCGAACCGCTGGCAGCGTGAAAGCACCGTGGGCGGTACCTTATGCAAATCGGTGGTGGCAAGGATAAATTTAACGTAGGGAGGGGGTTCCTCCATAATTTTCAGCAGTGCATTGAATGCGGGAGTGGACAGCATATGCACCTCGTCGATGATGTACACTCTGTATTTGCAGCGCTCGGGCATAAAGGCTGCCGCTTCACGAAGATCTCTGATGTCCGCAACGCCGTTATTGGAGGCGGCGTCTATCTCGATTATATCTGAAAGTGCCGAATTATCGGCGTCCCTGCATATTTCACATTGAAGGCAGGGGTTTCCGTTTACGGGATCATGGCAGTTGACCGCCTTTGCGAGGATTCGGGCGCAGGTGGTCTTGCCCGTTCCCCTTGAGCCTGTAAACAGGTAGGCGTGAGCTGTTCTGCCGTTTATGATCTGATTTTTCAGCGTCGTCGTAATATGGGGCTGGGACAGAACGTCGTCAAACACCATAGGACGGTACTTTCTGTAAAGAGCCGTATACACAGCGGACACCTTCCTTTCATCTCATCGGGCAGCGGGGCTGACGGCTTCGTCCTCCTCGTTTTTGGGGGTGTTAAGCTCCAGAAAATCTGCCTTGAAATCCACGGAATTTGCGATTTCTGCGTAATATTCCTTAAATCCGCTGATGTCGGGGACTCCGCTTAAAACAGCCAGCGAATAGTAGCTGCGGCTTTTTTCAAAATCCTTCATCAGCAGATAGGCAAGGGAACAGCCGCCCAGAGCAAAGCTGTAATTCATATGCTTTTCTGCGGAAAGAGTGAAATATTCCAGCGATTTTTTTCCGTCGCCCCTTTTCAGCCAGAGCATTCCGATGTCGTTGTAGACACATTCGGGAACGGGCTCCAACGAGGAAAGATGGCCGTAGCATTCCAGAGCCTCTTCATATGAGCCTGCTGCGGTATAGCACCGTGCGGCGTCCAGATAAATTTCAGCTGTATCCAGACCGAGGTCTATCGCCTTGCTGAAATACAGGGCGGCATTGGTGGGATAGCCGCTGACCTTGTAGCATACGCCGAGAATATTTGACAGAACTGCGTGTTCATCGTCGGTCATGGGTTTTTCCTCCGACTGCTTGAAATAGCTTATCGCCATTCCCAGGTCGTGATCCTCCATTGCCGCCAGACCCTTGTGGAAGTATCTGGATGCGGGCTTGAAGCCGGAAAACTGCCCGTTGTTCAGCAGACCGTCCGCAATGTCCCCGCCGTATATCTCGCCGAAGGCTATGTAGCACAACAAAAGCAGCAGGGCGGCGCCCGAAAGTATGAGCGAAAGCTTGGTTATCTCGGAAAAATCTCTGTCTGCATATTCATATCTGACGAACGTTACCAGCAGAAAGGCTGTCAAGGCACCTGCGGCGTAGGGTGCAAAGGTCGTCAGTATTTTTTTCAGCCGCAATAAAAATCTCATCATAGTCAAAATTATTTTACGGAAGTCGTCAAGGCGGCTCCCGATGTTCCGAAAGGCATAAAAAATCCGATACATAGGTGTGCAGGCTTGCTGCGGCACACGAAACGTTCCGCTTAATGCTGCTCGGTTCCCCGCCTGACATGGTTCACGGTGTTCCGTTGCACAGGGCCCGCACACCTATATATCGGATCTGCGCAATATGCGCTTTCCATTTATTTATCTATTATAGCATATTTGACGGACGATTGCAACAGCATTTACACCGTTATATTCAACAAATTCTATCCCACATTTTTATAAAATTCGTCAATAAAATGCTGATTTTCTAGTTTTTAGGAGCTTATTCATGAAAAAGTATTTACAAGTTGAATGAAATCATTTATAATCAATATAAGTATAATTTCTCCGACGGAGGGTATTATGAGTAAGAAAAAATCAAGGGCTTCCAAGCGCAGCAAGGCTTTAAAGAAGCAAAGGGCTGCAGCTGCCAGCAAAAGGGAAGCCGATGCAAATAAAAAGGTCACCGAAAAAAAGGCGGATAAGCCAAAAAAGGACATAAAGATGCCGATGTCCGACCTGCTGAAAATAGTAGGCGTTTTTGCTGCTGCGGCGGTAATGCTGGTCGTTGGACTTTGGGCGTTCAAGGCTGCCGAGGGGCACAGCATTTTGTCGCAGAGAAACGAGCTTTCATCGGCGGGGATAGACAGTTATCTGGAGGCTGATGTAAACGGCATCAAGCAGTATGTACATATTCGGGGACAGAATAAAAATATGCCGATGCTGCTCATATTTCCCGATTATCCCGGCTATCTTTGCGCATCTTCCGATTATCTGCTGGGAAGTGAGCTGGAATCCTACTTTACCGTGGTTACATGGGATATGCGGGGCACGGGTCAGACAGAGGTGCTGAATGCCGAAAACGGTATTGACAGCGGCAGTGAGTTTACTTATACCGACATTGCCGATGATGCACAGGGAATCTGCGATTACGTTCGCACAAGGCTGGGCAGAGAGGACGACCGCTTTATCGTGCTGGGATATTCATGGGGTTCGGCTGCGGCTGCGGATTTCGCAAGACGGTATTCGGGATATGTAAGTGCCTATATCGGTGTTTCGCAGATAGCCGACCTCAGACTTGGCATTACCTCGGGACTTATGGACGAAGCACAGAATAGGCTCAGCGGCGGCAGCGTTGAGAAATTCAACGAATATGTTGACGCCGTAAAGCTGGTAAATGCCGAGGAGAAAACAATTTCGGCTGAGGCTTTAAGGAATGCGGCGGAAATGCTGGGCAGCAAGTATGCACCGTCGCTGTATGATATTGACGTATCGCCGTTCTGCGGAAGAAAGGCTTATTCGGCGTTCAAGACTGCTCCAAAGCGGACAGATGCCTATCTCAGGAGCATAGGCGAATTTAACGGGTCGAACTTTACTTCCTGCCTTGCGCTGGTGAATTTCCATCTGGTTTACGGCGAAAATGACCGTATAACGCCTGTGACAACGGCAGAGCCTTATCTCGGCAGCGGCGAAAGGATCTCCCGTATCGAAGGAGCGGGTCATGAGCTGCTGTTTGAAAATTTCTCGGAAACGGCTGATATTATAAGGAAAATAGTCTACGGAAGCTGACAGCTATTAATATCCACAATTTTCCTGTGATAAATTCAAGAAAATTCATAAAAAACCCTTGTTATTTTTTGAGAAATCGGTTATAATATAATCGGAGCGGAAATATAATCGTAGCACAAGGCATGTTTTCCGTACCGTGTTTTTCAAAGGAGGCATTTGAATGAACGAACAGACTATGACTTTTTCCGTTCATGAGGACAGAGAAGGTCAGCTGAGAAAAAATCTTACCACCATATACGACGCCCTCCGCGAAAAGGGTTACAACCCCATCAATCAGATAGTAGGCTACATTCTTTCAGAGGATCCGACATACATAACGACCTACAACAACGCACGAAGCCTTATCCGTCATATTGACAGAGATGAGCTGCTGCAGGTGTTAGTTAAGTCATATCTGGGTGAATGATTTTTGACGGGGTGTGCCAATATTGTTGGTGTGCCCCCTTTTTTGTCGGTGTTATCGTAACGGCACAGTTACAACGGTTACAAAACTGTACCGCTTTGTAACCGAAAAGTTCTTGGATTTTTATTCCGCAAATGCTATAATATGCTTGTGATATGAAAATGGTTTTCGGAGATGATAATTTTAACCGAAATCAATCGGAATATCACAAAGGAGCATAGGCAATGAAGTTAAAAGGATTTTTCGCCGTGCTTTCCGCAGCGTCCCTGCTGTGCGGCTGTACGGCTGCGGATATGGATCTCGGTTCGGTCACGGAGGACGAAGCGGCGGTTTTTGAAACTGCGGAAAATGTCCCTCAGACAGCGGCTGTTATCGCCGAAACGACTGTCCCCGAGGAAGAAATAGTATCTGCGGGAATACCAATGCTGAGCGAAACCAAACCTGAAGAACCCGCCGAAACCTCCCCGAAGCTTACGGACGAGGAGATATGCGCTCTCGACTGCGAGAAAAAGGGCTACGGTCAGGGCTTGCAGGTAGATGAACTGAACCGTCCCTTAGGCGGGCTGATGTTCAATGCCGACTATACAAAGTATGACGGCTATGCGCTGGACGAATCGGAAAAAGCCGCAAATGAGATCTATCTCACCTTTGACCAGGGATATGAAAACGGCTTTACCGCACCTATACTCGATACCCTGAAGGAGAAAAACGTTAAGGCGATATTCTTCCTGACGGGGGATTATGCCGAGAGAAATCAGGAGCTTGTCAGACGTATGATAGACGAGGGACACGTTCTCGGCAATCACGGAATGAAGCACGCTTCCATTCCAACTCTTTCCGCCGAATCCATTGAAAAGGCGGAAAATGAAATAATGTCGCTTCACGAGTATGTGAAGGACACCTACGGCTATGAAATGAAGTATTTCAGACCGCCTTGCGGGGAATATTCGGAGAGATCCGTTGCTATTGCCCAAAGGCTGGGGTATAAGACGCTGTTCTGGTCATTCGCTTATGCGGACTGGGACGTGAACAACCAGCCCGACTGTCAGGCGGCTTTTGAAAGGATAAGCGGGGCAGCCCACGGCGGAGGGATATTCCTTCTGCACAGCGTTTCCGAAACAAACTGCGCCGTTCTTCCTCAGGTCATCGACAGCTTCCGTGAACAGGGCTTTGAGCTGACTGTTCCGTCAATTTAAGCCAATCAACGTTTTGGGGCTTCACTGAGCCTTGAAATGTATTGATATATCCGACCGGCTAATGCAGATAGTCGGTTTCCGGACTCCTTGTTTTTATTTGATTTTGCGGATCGTTTCACCGGACGGTCCGCAATTTTTTTGTCCGCAAAAAGCTATAAATTATGAAAAAACTATTGACAGTGGTTATTATATGTGATATAATATCATATATGCAAAACACGTTTATAAATGGAGGGCGGAAAATGGCTTTATCGGTAAAGGTTACAAGGGATAAGGACGGAAATGTTGTTTACAGGATAGATAATATTCCCAACGAACCCGCTCCCACGCCCGATTTGTCGGTAGTCGGGACGGAATTTCGTGAGCTGAATGTAAAAGGCTTGTTCTGCTATGGGCTAAAGGTCATTGTAAGGCTGATAAAGCATTTTGGATATGACCCGGGCAGATGGCGGGAATTTCTCACGGGAATGAGCGATTACACCCTCATAGACGAGCAAAATTCCATAGGCGGGAGATTTTCAAAGCATTGGGAGATGTTCGATTATTCGCCAAGCGAAATCCTTATCCCCATAATTTATCCCAAGAATAATGTTAAAAACTTTTATCCCTGTGATAACTGCGGGCAGGTGAAATGGCTTTACGGTGCGTATGAAGATGAATCCTTCTGTCTGAATTTCAAAAACTGCGGTTATGTAAAGGACCATTACCGTTATAACCGTCCCGATAAAAATCAATATTCGGTGGGGAAGTATAGGGAGTATTACGACCTTTATATGGAAACGGATATTGATCTTCTGCGGGTGATTTACGACACAATGCTTATAACAGACTATTCTTCAACATATGAAATGTTTAACGGTGACCGTATGCCGATCATTGCGGATATTTTGGGCGTTTGCAAAAGGCTTGGTATTGAGCCGCCCGATTTTGGCGGGATTCCCGATGAGGGTTTTGGAAAGGGAAAGGAAAACAGCTTTGATTGTATCGGGCTGATAAACGGGGAAACATAATTAGCCGAATAAACAGATCAGTTTGAAAAATCCTAAATTTGCCGATTTCTCTTGAAATCATCAAAAATATCTGATATAATAAGTTAGAAATATCGCCCGCACACACGGGAGAACGGAGAAATACTATGTCGATTATTTACAATGAAGCGTCAAAAATGTTTTCGCTTTACGCTAAGGATACCCTTTACGCACTTGCTGTTGTTGATGAGGGCTATCTTTCCCATGTTTATTATGGAAAGACCGTCCCCGACAGCGACCTTACATATCTGCTGAGATTGGACGAAGGACCCTTTTATCCCTCGAAAAACCGCCGTGAAACAGCCTCCTTTATGGACTGTCAGCCCTTTGAATATCCCTGCTACGGTACGGGAGATTACCGTGAATCCTGCCTTATGGTTATGGACAAGGACGGTATGTCCGCCTGCGACCTGAGATATGTTTCCCACAAGATTTACAAGGGCAAGCCCAAGCTTGAGGGTATGCCCGCTACCTTTGCCGAGGAAAATGAGGCTGAAACTCTGGAGATAATCATGCTGGACAAGCATCTGGGAATGGAAGCTGTTCTCGTTTACACCGTGTTTGAGGAGCTTAACGCAATTACACGTTCCGTAAGGATAACCAACAAGGGCAGCGACCCCTTCAAGCTTACAAGAGTTCTTTCCATGTGCGTGGATTTTGAAACGGATAAGTTCGATATGATAACCCTGAACGGCTCATGGGCAAGAGAACGTGCCCTTGAACGTGCAAGGCTGCATTGCGGAAAGCAGTCTGTTGACAGCGCAAGGGGCGAATCCTCGCATCAGAGCAACCCGTTCTTTGCTCTCGTTTCACCCAATGCCGATGAGGATATGGGCGAAGCATACGGCTTCAACTTTGTTTACAGCGGAAACTTCTTTGCACAGGCAGAGGTAACGCAGTTTGAGCGTACTCGTGCGGTTATGGGCATAAATCCTTTGGATTTTGCGTGGCTTTTGGAAAGCGGAGAAACCTTTACCGCTCCCGAGGTGGTTATGGTATATTCCGCAAACGGTATCGGAGATATGTCCAGAACATTCCATGACCTGTACAGAAAGCATCTTATCAGGGGCGAATATAAGAACAAACGCCGTCCCGTGCTCATCAACAACTGGGAGGCGACCTATTTCGATTTTGACACGGACAAGCTTATCTCAATTGCAAAGGAAGCGTCCAAGCTGGGAATTGAAATGCTGGTTATGGACGACGGCTGGTTCGGTCACAGAAGCAGTGATGATTCATCTCTCGGAGATTGGTTTGTCAACGAAAACAAGCTGAAAGGCGGCTTAAAGTATCTCGTTGACGAGGTGAACAAGCTGGGAATGAAGTTTGGTATCTGGTTTGAGCCTGAGATGATCTCCCCTGACAGCGACCTTTACAGGGCGCACCCCGACTGGGCTATTCAGATACCCGGACGTGTATCGACTCAGAGCAGGGCGCAGTTTGTTCTTGACTATTCCAGAAAGGAAGTCAGGGACCATGTTTACGGAATGCTGAGAAAAATCCTCGACAATGCAAATATTGAGTATATAAAGTGGGATATGAACCGTCAGCTTACTGAGGTTGGCTCGACTGTTTTACCTAAGGACAGACAGCGTGAGCTTTGGCACAGATATGTTCTGGGCGTTTACGATTTACAGGAGCGTCTGACCACCGATTATCCGCATATTTTGCTGGAAAACTGTTCGGGCGGCGGTGCGAGATTTGACCCCGCTATGCTGTATTATTCGCCGCAGATATGGACTTCCGACGACACCGATGCGGTGGAGCGTCTGAAGATACAGTACGGAACATCTATCTGCTATCCGCCCTCTGCAATGGGTGCGCACGTTTCCGATTGCCCCAATCATACCGTCGGACGAGTTACTCCCTTTGAAACAAGGGGATATGTGGCAATGGTCGGCACATTCGGCTATGAGCTGGACGTTACACGTATCCCGCAGGAGGACAGAGATGCTATTCCCGGTCAGATAGAGATGTTCAACAAGTTCAATCCTCTCGTAAGAAACGGCGATCAGTACCGTATCGGAAATGTCAACGAGGACAACACTTGGGACGCTTGGATGTTCGTTGCAAAGGACAAGTCCGAGGCAATGCTGACGGTCGTTCAGGTGCTGGCTCGTCCCAATTACAAGAGCAGAAATGTCAAGCTGAAAGGTCTTGACCCCAAGGCTATGTACAGAAACGAGGAAACAGGCGTTGTTCTCAGCGGTGAGGCGCTTATGAACTGCGGAATGAATTTCCAATTTTGGGGAGATTTCAGGGGTAAGATAGTTCATCTGGTAAGAGTTTGACAGACAGCCGTTAAGCGGCGTTATTAATACCAAACACCCATTGAATTATGGGAATCTCTCGCCCAAAATCCATATGTGCAAGATTTTGCGGCGAGTTCTTCTCCATAATTCTAATGGTGTTTAGCATAATACTGATTTCTAATCAAAGTATAGACAAAAAATCCGCGCAAAACCCATATACACAAGCTTTTACACGGTTTTTTTGTCAACTTTATGATTGGAAATTAGTATAACATGAAAAGGGGTATTAAAATGAATAATGAAAATGAAAATATTCAGGTAAAAACCTTGGTGTTCAATCCATCGGGATTTTTACTGAAAATGCTTTTTTCCATAGGGTTTATGGTGCTTTTTTTAAAACAGGGCGCTTCCGATAATGTCGGCTTCTTTATGAATCTGATGACAGGCGGATTTGTGCTTGTGGGCTGCTATTTTATTGCAACGCTTTTTGGATTTTCGCTTCGTGCAACGGGGAATTTTATTGTTGCGGCGATAGTTTTTCTCATAATCTTTTTTGCACTCTCGGCAGGACTTACATATATTTCACGGTTGGGAAAATTTTGGAATTGTGTCGCAACACTGGCTGCCATAGGCGGTCTTATTTGGCTGCCTGTTCGGGACATAAAAAAAGCTATACTTTATTATAAAAATACTGTCTGAAATAATTTTGGTTAAACAAAAGCGCTTTCCGGGGGAATACTTATCGGATATGCTGCACAGGCAGTAAAACAGAAAAAATAATCAAATCAGCGGTTTCATAGTTTATAATGATAGATTGTCAAGTCAAGTGCAACAAAATCACTGAAAAAACTTTTTAAGCACCTCATAGGGAGTAAGAAAATTGAGACGTTTTCTCGGACGATTGTTGATCATATCTACAACGTGCTGCAGATCCTCATCGGTAACA